>CAZCOG010000020.1:0-15189 GCA_964500445.1 uncultured Persicitalea sp.
CTTCCGTGGCTTTTCCGGGAGCAAGGCCATTTTTCTTGACGTAGTTCCGCAGGTCACGCAGGAGGTCGATTTTTTCGATAGCAGCGTAATGCTCGCGCAATTGCGTCAATTCACGTTCGCGCGAATCCAGATTTTCCTGAATTTTGTCCGTCTCGATTTTTTCGTTTTTGGCCTTGCGGTAGTAGACTTCCGCATTCTTCTGGGGCGAAAGGTCTTTCTTTAGTTTTATAGAAACGGGCTGGTCGCGGTAGAAATCGTGCAGTTCCACCCGCTCGGCGCGCTCGGGTACCAGATGCAGATTAGCCATCAGGATGTGCCCCAGTTCTTCATTCTTACCGCCTTCTTCCAGTTCGACGAGTTTCTGGAATGAATTGGTGAGGTAGTTTTCCGTCTGTTTGATTCGCTTCTGCAACAGCCGCAGCCACTCAGCCTTTTCTTTTTCCAGATTGCCAATCCGGGCGTAGGCGTAATAAAACCGATTGAGTGCTTTCAGCGGATCTTCAAATGTCTCCGTAATCTCGCCCACGGGCAGCAGCGAGAGCGTCGGCAGGTGATCTAGCTGGGTAAAGTAAAAAGTCGGGTGAAGCAATTCCTGCAAAGTACCCTGAATGATTTCCCACTTCCCAGCGAGGGTTCCGGCGGATTCCAGCTTTGGTTGGAGGTAGGTTTTCACCACTTTTCCAAAAGTCGGGAACAACATGCCGAGCTTTCCATCCTGTGCCACGAACGCTTCAAAAGATTGGTCCAAATCGCGATCCAATTCGGGTAGTTTCAGGGCATGGTCGCCCGTGAGTTTATTGTTGAAGACATCAGCAACCTCACCCTTCTCGTTAAAGTGAATGATGTTGGACCGATTACCGAATAATTTGAAGACAAGTACCTCGCCATTTTCCAGATAAATCCCCAAAGCCCGTTCGTTGTCGAACACCCGTACGTGACTGACAGTCTGCTCGTACAAATCAGTGAACAAATCCACGCTGTTGCGGCGGGCGCGGTCGAACTGCTCGGGAAAACTCAGGCTGGCAAAGTCGGGTCGCAGGGAGGCTTTGATAAAGAAAGGTTTGTAAAAATTGTGCTTTCCCCGCCCTTCGGCAAACACCAGGATAATTTCGTCCCGTTCCTGACTGAATGCCTCCAAAAATCGCTTTCCCCCAATTTCTCGATCAAGCGCCGGTGCCAGTTGACGGAGAAAGTAATAGCTTTGGTGCATGAGAAGGTAGTTAAAGTGTCAAAAAGTTTAGATGTTTAATTGGATTTGGCTTTGTAAGAAATTAAACACTTCAACTTTAAGCACTTAAACACAAATTTGTAGTTCATCATGCGCCAGTCGCACATTCTCTGGTAATTCTTTTTCCACTTCTGCGTGTCTTCCCATGCGGTGGCTTAGGTGAGTGAGGTAGGTTTTGGGAATGTCGAGACGTTCGACGAGGGCGAGGGCCTGGGCGAGGGTAAAATGAGAGAGGTGATCCTCACGCTGGAGGGCGTCGAGGACAAGAATTTTAGTACCTTTTAATTTTTCGAGTTCTGCTTCGGCGATGTAGTTGGCGTCGGTGATGTAAGTAAAGTCGCCGATGCGGAAGCCGAAAACGGGCAGCAGATGATGCATGACCTGAATGGGCGTAACCGTCACCCCTTCCACTTCGAAAGGTTTATTTTCGATAGGGTGCAGTTGCAGGCGCGGCGTGCCGGGATAACGGTTTTCGGCGAAGGCATAGGAGAATTCCGACTTGATCTGATCAAGTACCTGTTGCCGCCCGTAGAGCGGCATGTCCTTTTTTTGGGAAAAATTAAAGCCCCGAACATCGTCCAGTCCGGCAGTATGATCCTTGTGTTCGTGGGTAAACAGCACCGCATCGAGCTGATGAACGCGCGCCCGGAGCATCTGCTGCCGGAAATCGGGCCCGGTATCGATCACGAAAGATTTACCTTCTACCTCGATCCACACCGACACACGCAGCCGCTTGTCGCGGTAGTCGAGAGAACGGCAAACGGCGCAGTCGCAGTTGATCACGGGGACACCCTGCGACGTGCCGGTACCGAGAAACGTAACCTTCATGTGAATTAATCCGTCAGATTCGCCACCACTTCTACCAGGCGATCGAAGTTGAGGGGCTTCATCAGGGCGTCGTTGAAGCCCGCTTCCTTAAAATCTTCGTCGGTGTAGTTTTTGGCATTGCCCGTAATAGCCACAATGGGAGTCTGGGATTTCTCGGTGTCTTTGAGGCTGCGGATGCTGCGGGCGCACTCCATACCATCCATAATGGGCATATTGATGTCGAGCAGGATGATGTCGAATTTCTCTTTTTCGAGCAATTGCAATACTTGCTCGCCATTTTTAACAGCGGTGATTTCGTAGTTTTGGAATTCCAGAATTTTACGGGCAAGGTTTTGAATGACCGAGCTATCTTCGGCGATCAGGACACGTTTGGTGTACGACATGGGGGGAGTTGTTGGTGTTTTGTTAAGTTTGGCTTGGTGAATTTAGGGATAATTATGGCAAGAAAGCAAAAAATTGGAATCATGAGTGATGAGTGATGAATGTTGAATTGACAGACAATGGTCTCTGGTTGATGATCGCGGGTTCATTCATCACTTCGTATACTTTTGTTTTTCAGTATTTTAACTACATAAATTATTAAACGATGAAATACATACTTCTTTTCGGCCTAACTTTTATTCTTGTTTCAGCGGAGGCGCAGGATTTTGAAAAAAGGATTGCACTGCACCGGCAAGAATACAAAGAGGAGTTTCTAAAAACTCAAAATTCACCATTAAAAGAGGCTGATTTAGCTTATCTACGTTTTTTTGAACCGGATTCTAACTACCGTTTACAGGCAAAATTCGTTGCGACACCGGGCAGCGAACCGTTTGAGATGCTAACGTACAGCGGCATGCGCAAGCCCTATGTCAAGTACGGAGAACTGCACTTTGAATTGGCTGAAAAGAAGCAAACGCTGAATGTGTACCAAAGTCTGGATCTGCGCAAAATGCCGCAGTACCGCGACTACCTGTTTGTTCCTTTCAAAGACCTTACGAACGCTCAGGAAACCTATGGCGGTGGGCGTTATTTGGATTTCAGGATGAAGGATATTGAAGGAGATAACTGCGTGCTGGATTTCAACAAAGCTTATAACCCGTACTGCGCTTATTCGGAAGGCTACAATTGCCCGATCCCGCCAAGGGAAAATCACCTGGAAGCGAAAGTCGAGGCAGGGGAGATGAATTTTGGAAAAGAGTATTGATTCAAATGTTGATGTGGCTCTAAAATTTGCTGGCGAGAGCTTTCCCCAAACGTAAAACGGGCAATCAGAAAATTCTGATCACCCGTTTATTTTATCCGATCTCCAGCTTACTGGGCACGGCAAGAAGTACTACTTCTTTCTTTTCGTAATTACGAACGGTACGCATACATCGACCGGGCAGCAGTCCTCGACCACGATGATCGTTGGGCAGCAGCCTTCCGCCGGGCAACTTCCCGACGATGATGTGAAGGTGTATTCGTAACTACCCAGCTCTGTTTCAGTGACGATGAAGATGTTGCCCTGAGCTACCTGTACGGGCTGACCATTTTGTGTCTTGCGGAACCATACTACGCCCGTGTACTCGTCTGGTACCGCCAGCTCGACGGCCGTCCCCTGACCACGACATACCTGAACGGGCACCGTGAAGCATTCACGGTCAATATCGTCCTCACCATTTTCACCGTTGCCGGGCGTACTGTCCACGTCCTCCTCGTTCATTTTAGTAATCTCGGCAGTGTTAAACCACACGCCCTGAGCTACTACCTTCACAGCCACGGTGAGCGTCAATGTATCTCCGACGTTCAGGCTGTCAATCGTCCAGATTTTGGTGACAGGATCATAATTGCCTGCCGCCGCGACGTGGCTGACGTACTGAACGCCTGCGTTCAACGAGTCTGTTACTTCGACACCCGTTGCGTTGCCCTGACCTTCGTTCCAGACACGGATTGTGTAGTTGACTGTTTCACCTAGCATAGCCAGCTTCTTATCGATCGATTTGTCAAGCGCCAGATCGTAAAGTTGCACGCATTCCACAAAAGCCGGATCAATCACCGGACTAGCCGAAGCGCATCCCGTAACTTCATTCTGAACAACGAACACTGCGCTGCTATCAGCAACCGCGAGGGAGAAAACTCCGCTGCCCGTCAGACCGCTCCGTGTCTCGATAATATCCTGCGGCACCGGACCATTGCCAATCGATATAACCTGGCGCGCCAGTGTCACGGTATAAGTTCCTGCCGGCAAATTAAGCGTTGCTGTGTAGGTTGTCGAATCGGCACATACAGGCTCGGTCGACTGAGTGATGGCCGGAAGCGGCAATATAGTGTACTCTTTCGATGGCGGCAGGCAATTAGGACTTTGGCCTTCCTGATCAACCGCCACCGCGTAGATGTAGTAAGTGAAAGGTGTAGTACCGGTGTTGGCCGGGAACTGGCTACCCGGGATACCAGATGGCCAGCGGGCCAATGAATCAGACCCCAGCGCCGGGTCAACGGTTTCCAACACGACTCCTCCGGTATTTACCGAGCTTGCCGTCTGAGGAGTGTCAAATCTGACGAACTTCACGGGTTTATTGTTGCCTACCTTCACTATCATCGGCTCGCCGAAGTACTCTGAGCAAAGCGTGTCCTGATTATCCCCTACCAGTACAGTGCCAAAGCATGGGCCATCGCTACAGTCAATAAACGAGAGCGTCAAGGTTGTATCGCTGAAGCAATCCTCCTTTCCGTTGTAAACGCGTACGAAGTATGTTTGTCCGCTTGGACTGGCCGGATTGGGCAGATTCTCTACATGAATGCTGTCAGCCAGCAAGGCCGTAGCGCTGGTGTAAGGTGAGAGCCCCCCTATCGAGGTAGCAAAGGTGTAGCGGTCACCGCCGCTTAGTCCCCGAATCGTGAAAGAGGCGTCATTGTTGTCAGTAGTCTGCCCGCAGGTGGCCGTTATCGTAGTGATCGAGCCGATCAGCGGCTTAACACATGGCGTAAACAAGGCAGCGTCAATCGTTGGGTTGTCTTTGCTGATGCCGCCCAGCGTCGGGTCGATGCTCACGACTTGGCTCAGACCGTCAGCACCGAAGTCGCTGTCCAGACTGTCGGGGACGCCCGCTGCGTCCTGCTTGCTGCTGATCACGCATGAATCCGGCAGCGTCGTCAGGTCGATCTGCACTAGATAGTCGCCCGTCAGAAGGCCCGCGAAACTGTACGCTCCTCCGCCCGCCGTCAGTGTGCTGTCCAGCTTGGCGCTGGGCAGGCCGCCCACCGCGCTCCACAAAATTACCTTCACGCCATCCACGCCCGGCTCGCCCGTATCCTGCCGGCCGTTGTCGTTCAAATCCTTCCACACAAAGTCGCCCAAACTACCCTTCGGCGTAAACAAGGCAGCATCAATCGTCGGATTGTTCTTCAAGCTGTCAACGGTTGGGTCCAGGCTCACCACTTGGCTCAAACCGCTGGCCGGGTCAAAATCGCTGTCCAGGCTGTCGGGTACGCCCGCCGCATTCGGCTTGGACGAGATCGTGCAGCTGTCGGGCAGGGTCGTCAGGTCGAGTTGTACGATGTAGTCCCCTTTCAGTAGGCCCGTAAAGCTGTATGCCCCGTTGCCAGCCGTCAGTGTCGAGTCCAATTTGGCCGACGGGCTTCCGCCCACCGCGCTCCACAGGATCACCTTGACGTCGTTGACGCCCGGCTCGCCGGCGTCCTGCCGGCCGTTGTCATTCAAATCCTTCCACACAAAGTCACCCAAACTACCTATGGGTGCAAGCAGCCCTGCATCAATCGTAAGATTATTGGTATTCATGGAATCCAGAGCCGTTGAGGCCTGTCCCAATACTACCGGATCAAGACTTACCACACCAGAGAAACCGGAAGTGGTATCGGCATCGCTGTCGTTCGCGTCATCGATTCCAGGTACATTCGTAGTGTCACGGGCAGTAAAAGTACTGCACTCGGCGGGCAGACTGGATTTCACAAACTGCACTAGGTAATCACCTTTGGCCAGAGAGTCGAATAAATAAAGTCCTCCATTGGCAGTAATTGTGCTATCGAGTTTAGTGGTGGGCAAGCTGTCCACTGCACTCCATAAAATCACCTTTACACCATCGACGCCGATTTCACCCTCGTCCTGTTTGCCATTTCGGTTAGCGTCCTTCCAGACGAAATCGCCCAGACTTCCGCCTGCACATATCGCTTTTTCAAGCGTCAGGACGGTATCCTTATAGCAACACTCCCCATTATAAAACCGTACGGTGACCAGGGTGTCGCGGTTCGGGATATCGGCCAGAATGGTCAAAGGAAAGGTAGAACCTACCGCCGTAGCAGTCGCATAGGAAGAGTCTGCCGGGAAGGTAGTTCCGTACGTAACTCTGAACTTATCGAAGTTATCCGGTGCTCCGGTCAGTTCCAGCTTACCATCGTTGTTGGAAGCAAAACCCGTACAAGTACCCGGCGTAATTTCCAGCACACTGCCAATCGCTGGCTCAATGCAGAAGAAGCCCGCATCCAACGAATGGTTTTTTTGCCCCACAACGCCCGTTGTGACCGTATCGACAGGATACGTTCCTCCACCAATTCCGAACAGGAATGCATCCGAATCATTCAGGTCGTTCCCAGTTCCCGTTGTAGTGTTCTGCGAAGTCAAAAGAAATTTCCCAACTCCACTAACTACCAGGGTGTCGTCAGAATACTGTCCACCTGTACCGAAGGCAATGCTGTATTTTGTTTTTGGCAGCAGTGCAGTATCGGCTCCCGTACCTGACCAGGTACCCAAGGCCAGCTTTGATTTGCTGCTAAAATAGTACTCGCCGTTGGCATTGGTAGTTGTAGTAGCAATAAGGGCGTTCCCCTTATAGAGGGCTACATTCACCCCTTTTAATGCTTTTTCACACGCATCCTGAACCCCGTCTTTGTTCGCATCTATCCAGACCCGGTTGCCAACTTCCATTACATTGATCGTGGCACAGTTTAGCTCGGCGTCGCCCAGTCCGGTGGCCTTGGCGAAGGTACCTGGATTTGGGCTTCCGTCGGGTCCACGGGTAATGTAGATGGCGTATGCACCCGTCACCAGGCCCGATGTATTATTCATGTAACGTACGCCCCCCGCATATGGATGCTTGTCCACCGGATCGATGGTAGTCACTACGACTTCGCCCGAGCCGGGCTTGAGCGCCAGCCCTCCCATGATCTGCTCTGCATGGTACAGGACGGTTCCTGCCCCATCCTGAACCCAGTTATCGTTGTAGAATTCACCGAAACCTGGTCCCTGTGAATTACCGGGACCATAGCCGGTATTTGGCCCGGCCTTCGCATTGTTTTCGAGCACGAACGTATTGTTCGATGCGAAGGCCCGGAGTATATCCCCAGCCTGCGAATTTACTTCGAAAAGGGTGGTAGAAGTACCGTCAGGACGGTAGTTTCTGTCACCACCCTGCAAGCCCGTGCGGTCGCCAAAGCCCAATACCATAGAGCCATCGATATCGAACTCAATGTCCGTAAAAACCGGAACGGGATGCCGGAGTATGGTAGAAGTAGAGGTTTGCCGCAAATCATCAAATGTATCGGTCCAGGGGAACCAGCCCGTAATAGTGGGGGTTTGTGCTGCCGGGTATCCTTTGGGATAGGTAAGAGGGAAATCGAATATTTGGGTAACGGAGGCTCCGTTTACTTCATATACCGAGGCGCGGAGGTTTGACTTATTTGCCGATGATTGACCGTCGCACACGCCTCCCACATATACTTTACCCTCATTGACCTTTACAGCCCAGGGGCGATATTCGCCGCCTACGCATGACGCCGGAATCACAACAGAGTTAACGTTGGCGCTGGTGGGCTTTGTACCATTCTGGTTATAGGCCGTAATGTCAATCGAGTACAGCTTTTTGTCGTTCAGGTTAACCAGCCAAAGCGTATTACCGTCCTCTGAGATATCTATGTCGCCGATACCGCTCTTGCCAATGAGCGGAAAAGCCTGGGCGTCGCGGCTCGGCTGCGTTTTATCGGCTACCAGTCCACGGTCAGAGTTGGTTGCAATCGAGCCGACGCTGATACCGAGATCCGTACTTACATTTACAAACTGGCTCGTAACGGGTGCACCCGGATTGGTATAGTCTGTTACGTACAGGCCACCCAGTCCCAGGGGTCCAAGACCAGCGTGCCGTTTCAGTACCGCGCTTTGGAAAAGTACTTTAGTATACTTATTGTAGGCTAGTCCCCAAACAGTTCCAATCTGGCTGGCTTTCGACATGGGTTGTTCGCCTTGAAAAGTATTGGACGAAACCCCGTAAGGGATACTAACCAGTGCGTCAGCATTCGCAGAACTACCGCTCACCAGCGGGTCGCCATACGTAAAACACGGTACAAAAACCCTGAGCCCATTATCTGAACAGAAATCAATGGGATTAATCAATCCAAGGTCGACGCTACAATCAGGTGCCTCTACAAATTGTACGGTCGTACGGGAATCAGCTCCCTGCATTCCCTGATAGTAAATCGAAGGGATGTTGCTAAATTCGACACGAACCGGATAGCCGGTCGCCGGAACGGGCAGCGAATAAAAGCCGTAGCCGTCAGTTGTGGCAGTGTATACTGTGCCATCACAAGCCACTGCTTTCACCGAAACCCCGGACACACCAGCCGTTTCTCCTGCTTCGCGTTTACCGTTGTCGTTGAAATCTTTGAACACAATACCACCCAGATTGGGGCTCTGGCACTGTGTGGCGGCACACGACGCAGGCGCATTGAAAGTGGTGGAAGCAGAGCACGAATTTTGGCCGACAAAATTGGCAGTAATGGTTTTGCCAGTGCCTCCGTCCGCATTAATTTCAAATGCAACTACCTGTGGCGAGACAATAGTCTGCGTACTGGTTATGGAAGGATTGCCAGGTACTTGAGGATAAACTACCGTTTTTACTCCCGGTCTTATGTAGCGATTCTGCCCACCCAGCGTGACTTTGATCGAGTCACCCGCCGGAGCATCGGTCCAGGCTACTTCTACATTGACCGTAGCCTTGCTTTGACCACCAACCAGATAACATCCTGATACAGTCGGTTTCAGGGTGATGCCACAAACCACTAAGGGAGCCTCGCTTCCGGGGAGGGAATTACGTTCATCCGGAGAACGGACAGATCGCGGTTGTTCTTTTGGTTGTAAAACGGTGAAAAATTGGGGTACATGGACCGGATAGAATCCGTAGCCTAAGCTAAACAGACAGAGCAGGATCCCGAGACTGATCGGAACAGCTTTCTGAAAAAGAGAGTGCGTGTAGGGTTTCCTCATAGTGAATGGACAGAATTACTGAAATAGGTTTTGATAAAATTCTGGATTGTACCGCCTCTGAAACCAGAGTTCAATTTCTGCCCAGCCCAATATCAAATAGGATGCCATTTTGCCCTGTCCAATTCTATGTTACTCCTCCGTGCTTTTACATTTACATAGATCTATTTTATGTTACCTTTTATGGTATACGGTTTAGAAAGAGGATGAAACCAAAAATCTCAATGCCTTCACAATAAGAGTTTTATGCATCTAATCAAGAACCATTTCCTTCTTTAATGTCTCGAATACTTAGCCATGATATTTTATGTAAAATCAAAGCTCGTTATTCTTACTTCTGATAAATATGCAAGAATGTGGCCATATTAAAAAAAATTATTAAATATCGCTTCAGTAGAAAAATGGTAACCGATTTATCGGAGCCATTTTAGCCCTTCGTCAGAAAAATTAAATATAAAATTGCTCTGTCAACAACCGTACCAAATTTGAATAATATGCCTGTCATCGGGGCATTGCAGGTAGAAAAGCAGTACGTCGCTTATACCAAAAGTGGCGGCAGAAAGCTGGAAGATTTAATCTAATCAGCAATTCAAGAGCAGATTAAGTGACACTATCGCTGAGTATTGGCTAAATTGGAACTCAGTTTAACCTTCTTCCTTCTGTTCCATCGACCTATGAAACAACTTAAACGTACCTACGTGATCCTGGCTTTTGCCCTTCTTCCTCTCACTCTCCTGGCGCAGGCCCCCGTAGCGGATAGCCTGTCCCCAACTACCCTTACGTGGCCGGGTATTGCTTCCTGGAAAGCAATACCGTCTTCATCGAGCACCAAAATATCACCCGATGGGAAATGGTTTGCTTATCTGCTGGCGCGCGCTGACGAGGGCGATGCCACGCTGATTTTGCAGAGTACTGCCGAGCCGACAAAAAAAACTTTTAAAGTAGGTGCTACGACCAGCTCTGATATGGCTTTTTCGGACGACGAACGCTTTTTTGCCTACAAAGTTTCGCCCACCGAAAAAGAAAAAAAGGCCAAGAAAAAAGATGAGAAGCTCATGTTGGTCAGTCTGGCGGACTCTACCAAGAACAAAGAGTTCACGCAGGTTAAGTCCTACGCCTTCAATGGCAAGAAATCCTCCCACCTCGCCGTACTACTTGCCCCGGAGGAAGGTACTAAACCGACCGATCCAAAAGGCACCAACCTGCTGCTCTATGATTTAACGAGTCAACGTATTCAGAACATCGGTAACGTGGCCGAATATACGTTCAACAAATCGGGCGACTGGTTAGCCCTCGCGCTGGACGCACGCAATCAGGCCGGCAACGGACTCCTGATGCAAAACGTAACTACGGGCGTGATACTGCCGCTGGATACCGACGAAGCCAGTTACGAAGCGCTGAAATGGACGGAAGAAGGCGATGGGCTGGCGTTGGTAAAAGGCAAAAAAGATAAGAAGTACCAAGAAAAACTGTACGCGGTGCTGGGTGTCAAAAATTTTGCAGGAACGCCCGCTCTGACGATTTATGACCCGAAAAAAGACAGCCTGCATTTTCCTGAAAACATGACGATCAGCCCTGATCGTGATCCAACCTGGACCGATGACCTGACGCGGCTGCTTTTTGGCATTCGTAAAACTACCCTGGCCGACACCACAAAAAAGAAGAATAGTCAGGACGAAAATCCCAGCGGCATTTCCGAAACCGAGCAGCTGGCCCGCATCAAAGCCGATACCACGCTGAAAACCGTAGAGCAAATGACTAAGGCCATTGCCAAAATAAAAGGCGACGGCAAAGACAATGATAAACCCGAAAAACCAGACATGACGATCTGGAACTGGCAGGATAAGCGTCTGCAATCCAAGCAACAGGTACAGGAGTCGGGCGATAAGAAGTTCAATTTCCTGGCCATGTACGACCCCGCTACGCAGAAATTCACCCAGCTGGCCGACAGTACCCTGCGACTGGTGTCACCCGCGCCGAAGCAGCGCTACGCTCTGGGAACGGACATTCAGCCTTACGAGCTAAGTACCAATCTTGATGGACAAGACTACGCCGACATCTACCTTACCGATCTGAAAACCGGGGAACGGACGCGTGTTATGGAGAATTTCTATTTGCCCAACGGCTCGGCCCGCCCCCGTCCCTCGCCCGACGGAACCAAGTTTTTGTACTGGCAGGACGGACAGTTTATGGTATTTGACATGGAGCATAAAACTACCCGGAATATTACCGAAAATGTGCCAACATCTTTCATTGATACCGAGGATGATCACAATGTACAAAAGCCACCTTACGATGTCGTGGGGTGGAGCAGCGATAGCAAGTACGTGCTACTGAGCGATGGGTGGGATATTTGGCAGGTAGCCGCCGAAGAAACGCCCAAGGTCAAGTCGCGAAAGAAAAGTACCCCTGCCCTCGCCTACCGCAATCTGACCCAAAACGGCAAGCGCGATAAAATCCGTTACCAGGATCGCTACCAGCTCGCCCCCGACGAAAAAGGCATCGACCTCAGTCAGCCGCTGTATGTCAGAACTTACGGCGAGTGGACCAAAAAAAGTGGCGTAACGCGCATCGACCCGAAATCAGGTGAAGCCAAAATCCTGCTTTGGGATGATGCCGCCGTGCGCAACCTTATGAAGGCTAAAAACACCGATTATTACGTGTACAGCAGTGAAACTTTTGCTAAGCCCACGCAGTACTTCGGTACCCTTTCCAAGGACCTGACGAATGCCCATCAGATTTCGGAAAACGCACCGGACTTCAAAAAGTACACCTGGTCGGCGGGAACCCGACTGGTCGATTACGTGAGTGATAAGGGCGATACACTACAGGGAGCCTTGTTTCTGCCTGCGGGCTATGTTCCGGGCCAGAAGTACCCGACGGTGGTGTACTACTACGAAAAGCTCTCTCAGACGCTCCACAATTTCTCCAACCCCAGCTACGGCCGCACGGGCTGGAACCCCGGTATGTACACGGCCAACGGCTACGCGGTATTCATTCCCGACATCGTATACCGCTACAATGATCCCGGTATGTCGGCGGTGTGGTGCGTATTGCCGGGTGTGAAAGCGGCCATTGCCACAGGCATTGTGGATAGCAGTAAAATGGGCATCCACGGTCACTCGTGGGGCGGCTACCAGACAGCTTTCCTTGTCACGCAAACCAATATGTTTAAAGCCGCTGCCGCCGGGGCACCGCTCACAGATATGATTTCAATGTACAACCTGATTTATTGGAATAGCGGCGGGGCCAACGGCTCGATTTTCGAAGCTTCGCAGGGTCGTCTCGAAGCCCCCTGGAATAACTGGGAAGCTTACCAGCGCAACTCGCCGATCTATCACGCCAAAAACGTCCAGACGCCGCTACTGATGCTGCATAATGACAAAGATGGCGCAGTGGATTTCACCCAGGGTATCGAGTACTTCAACGCCCTGCGCCGATTGAAAAAGCCCGTGGCGCTTATCCAGTACAAGGGTGAAAACCACGGCCTGGCCAAACTACCCAACCGCAAGGACTATTCGGTGCGGATGATGGAATTTTTCGACCATTACCTGAAAGGGAAGCCCGCGCCGCTGTGGTGGAGTGAGGGAGTACCAAAGCTGGAACTGGACGAGCATTTGGAGGAGAAGGCGTTTTCACATTGAAAATGCACAATGAATAAACATCCTAAAATTGCTCAATCCTGTTAGGTAGTTTGATAAACTTAAATAGAAAGGATTTCAGGATTTAAGTTTTCCTGACAATCAAGATATACAAAAAGGGGCTTTCTGACGAAAGCCCCTTTTTGTTATAAAATACTGAACCTACTTCTTCCGCTTCGTCACCGTGAAGGGCACGCAGACCTCGGCGGGACAGCAGTCTTCGACCACAACGAGAATCGGGCAGCAGCCATCCGCCGGGCAAGTACCCGAGCTTGAAGTGAACGTATACTCGTAGCTTCCCAGCTCCGTTTCGGTAGCAACATAGGTATTGCCCGTAGCGACCTGCTCCGGCTGACCACCCTGTACCTGACGGAACCACACCACGCCCGTGTATTGCGCCGGAACGCTCAACTGCACGCCCTGGCCCTGCCCACGACAAACCAGAATAGGTACGGTGAAGCACTCGCGGTCAATGTCGTCTTCACCTTCGGTACCGTTGCCCGGCTCACTATCTTTGTCAGGTTCGGTCATTTTGGTGATCTCAGCCTGGTTGAACCACACCCCTTGCGCGGTCACTTTAACCTTGATCGTTAGAGTAGCCGTGTTGTTGACTTCCAGACTATCAAGGGTCCAGAGTTTGGTAGCACTAGAGTAGTTACCGATCGTGGCTACGCCGCTCACAAACTGTACCCCTGCGTTGAGAGAGTCAGTCACTTCAATGCCATGTACCGTACCCTCGCCTTCGTTGAAGACCGTGATCGTATAGGTGATCGTATCGCCCAGCATGGCCAGCTTTTTATCTATGGCCTTGCTGAGGGTCAAGTCAAACAAGGGGTTAGGAATGATCTTGGGTAATAGACCGGCATCCACCGTCAGGTTATTGGTATTCAAGCTATCCTGGGGCGTAGAGCCGGGGCCAAGCAGTACCGGAGCCAGCGTTATCCTGGCCGTAATTCCAGTCGCCGTATCGGCATCGGAGTCATTGACGTCATTGATGCCGGCAACACCTGTCGTATCTCTTGAAGTGAAACTATCACAGTTAGCGGGCAAGGTACTCTTCACGAACTGCACCACATAGTCGCCTGCCGGCAGGTTGGTGAATAGGTATTTGCCCATCTGTGGCCCCACACCCGACGTAGTCATCGTGTCCAGCGGGGTCAATGGGGTACCGTTGATATCCGACGCCCACAGAATCACATCTACCCCATTGACTCCTGTTTCTCCCGGATCTTGTTTGCCGTTCTTGTTGGCATCCTTCCACACATAGTCACCAATTGAACCCTTGGGTGAAATCAATCCGGCATTGATTGTCGGATTGTTCTGCGCCAGGCCGCCCTGCTCAGGATCAAGGTCGATAGGGTCGCTGAATCCAATGGTAGAAAAGTCGCTGTCCAGACTATCAGGAACACCCGCCTGATTCTGCTTCGGCGAAAGGACGCAGCTGTCGGGCAAGGTACTCAGATCAATACCGACAATGTAGCTGCCTTTTGATAAGCCCGCGAAGCTATAGAAACCGCCGCCGGAAGTACTGACGCTGTCGAGTTTGGTACTTGGAGTTCCGCCTACCGCGCTATACAAAACCACCTTCACCCCGTCGACGCCCGGCTCGCCAGCATCCTGCCGGCCGTTGTCGTTCAGGTCCTTGAAGACAATGCTACCGATACTACCCTTGGGTGAAAATAACGCCGCATCGATCGTTGAGTTGTTCTTCAAATTGTCGATCGTCGGGTCGATTGAGACCACGCCGCTCAGACCCGCCGCTGAGAAGTCGCTGTCCAGCGAATCCGGTACACCCGCTGCATTCTGCTTGCTGCTGATCACACATGAATCCGGCAGCGTCGTCACGTCGATCTGCACCACATAGTCGCCCGCCAGCAGACCCGCGAAGCTGTACGCCCCGTTGCCCGCCGTCAGTGTCGAGTCCAGCTTGGCGCTGGGCAGGCCGCCCACCGCGCTCCACAGGATCACCTTGACGTTGTTGACGCCCGGCTCGCCGGCGTCCTGCCGGCCGTTGTCGTTCAGGTCCTTCCACACGAAGTCGCCGATTGAGCCCAGCGGTGTAAACAACGCCGCGTCGATGGTTGAGTTATTCTTCAAGCTGTCGATTGTCGGATCGATTGAGACCACACCGCTCAAACCGCTGGCCGGATCAAAGTCGCTGTCCAGGCTGTCGGCTACGCCCGCCTGATTCTGTTTTGGAGAAATGACGCATGAATCCGGCAGCGTCGTCACGTCGATCTGCACGAGGTAGTCACCCGCCA
>CAZCOG010000020.1:15289-98538 GCA_964500445.1 uncultured Persicitalea sp.
TCTGCTTGCTGCTGATCACGCATGAATCCGGCAGCGTCGTCACGTCGATCTGCACCACATAGTCGCCCGCCAGCAGACCCGCGAAGCTGTACGCCCCGTTGCCCGCCGTCAGTGTCGAGTCGAGCTTGGCGCTGGGCAGGCCGCCCACCGCGCTCCACAGGATCACCTTGACGTTATTGACACCCGGCTCGTCGGCGTCCTGCCGGCCGTTGTCGTTCAGATCTTTCCAGACAAAGTCACCCAAACTACCCTTCGGGGTATACAAAGCCGCGTCGATCGTTGGGTTGTCTTTATTGATGCCACCCAAAACAGGATCAAGAATTATTACCGGACTAAAACCTGCCGTATCAAAATCATTATCCAAGCTGTCGACCGCCGCATTCAGTTTTGTCGAAACGAGGCAACTATCAGGCAAAGTTGCCAAATCTAACTTGACAATGTATTCACCTTTCACCAAGCTATCAAAAAGATATTTTCCACCCCATGCAGTCAGTATACTATCGATGGCCGGGCCGGGTAATCCAGCCGTAGCCTGGTGAAGTGTGACTTTTACATTATCGACGCCTGGTTCGTTGGCATCTTGTTGGCCATTATCGTTCAGGTCTTTCCAGACAAAATCACCGATTGTTCCGAGTACGCAAACACCAGTCGTAACAACAACCGTGTCAGCACAGTCATTGACCGTATAAATAAAATTATAAGTATTACCAGGCGTCAGGCCAGAGGCTATATTCCCATTAAGTGTAGCCAAGTTTGGCCCAAACTGGGTGTAAACGCCTCCGGCGGGTGTAGCTGCTAATGTATAAGAAGTTGGCACTGAGATACCCTCACAGGCCAGTGTAGTATCAGCTCCGGCATTGGGCTTGGCGTTGCGCACCACCGTGGCCGTGTCCGAGCAGCCGTTGAGCGTGTAGACAAACTGGTAGGTGCCGTTGGCCGTCAGGCCCGTCACCGCGCCCGCCGAGCTCACCGAAGCGCCAGCCGCGGGGTTGCCCGCCAGGGCCGTGAACACGCCGCCCGCCGGCGTAAGCGTCAGGGTCGCCGTCGTCGCCGGGGCGCAGATCGCCGCGTCGCCCACCACCGGCTTGACATTGCGGATCACCAGCACCGTGTCCGAGCACGTCTGGCCGCCCAGCGTCACCGAGTAGACGAAGCCGTAGGTACCGTTGGCCGTCAGACCGCTTACTGCGCCAGCACTGGTGACTATGGCCGTCGCGGGGTTGCCCGCACGCGCCGTCCACACGCCCCCCGCCGGCGTAAAGCCCGTCAGGCTCACCGTGGTGGCCGGCGCGCAGATGCTCACGTCCGACCCCGCATTCGGTTTGGTGCACACCGCGCAGGGCTGCACCGTCACGGCCACCGTGTCGGCACAGCCGTTGACGGTGTAGATGAAGTTGTAGGTGCCCGCCACGGCCATGCCCGTCACCGAGCCGCCGCTGGTCACCAGGGCCGCCGCGGGGTTGTTTGCCGCGGCCGTGAAGACGCCGCCCGCCGGCGAGAAGCCCGTCAGCGTCGTGGTGGTCTGCAGCGTGCCAGCCACCGGGTCGGCGCAGGCCAGGCTCACGTCGGCCCCCGCGTTGGGCTTGGCGTTGCGCACCACCGTGGCCGTGTCCGAGCAGCCGTTGAGCGTGTAGACAAACTGGTAGGTGCCGTTGGCCGTCAGGCCCGTCACCGCGCCCGCCGAGCTCACCGAAGCGCCAGCCGCGGGGTTGCCCGCCAGGGCCGTGAACACGCCGCCCGCCGGCGTAAGCGTCAGGGTCGCCGTCGTCGCCGGCGCGCAGATCGTCGCATTGCCTACGACGGGCTTGACATTTATTGTCAAGGACACGAAAGCCGTGTCGCTACAGGTGAGGTCGCCCGTGGTATTGACTACAACAGCAAAGTAGCGTACACCCGAGGCAGGTATCTGGGCTCCGGATGGGGTGAAGGTAGCAGTTGTTGCGCCACTAATGGCCGTACCAAGCGTAGCGGTAGTATCGGTCAAGGGACCAAACCACCGATACTGCACTCCCGTGGAAGGAGTAGTCGTATAGGCCGCAGCCGGACTACCCGCGCAGATTGTCTGGTTTTTGGGCGTGGCATTGGCGACGGGCTTCAGGCAGTTGGAGTAGCCCACATCGAAGCTGTGGTTGTTTTGTCCCGCAGCACCCGTTGTGAAAGCAATTTGCCCATTTGCACCTGCATCTGAATCAATCAAGTCGTTCCCGCCGGTATTCGCCGGGCTGAGGGGTTTGCCGCCGTTAGTGGTTGGGAATTTCAGGATGTAGTTTGTGCTGTAGGACAGGTTCAGGCCGTATTTGGCTGAATTGGTATTAGTGCCCGTAGCTGTTGAAAAATAATAATTTCCATTGCCATCAGTTATTGCCGTGGCCACTGCCACCGTTGGTGCAGAGGTCAGGCAGAGAGTTACGGTAATGCCGCTGATGCCCGCTTCATTAGGGTCTTGTACGCCATCATTGTCCAGGTCGAGCCACACCCTGTTACCAATTTCGATTGGCGCCGGGTTACAAAGTACTTCAGGATCGCCTAAACCACCGCCTTTGCCTACACCGCCATCTACAGTTCCATTTGAAGTAGGTACCACCAGAAAAGCCCTGTTTCGGCTTCCATCTGACGTATTGTACCAATGTATTCCCTGTGTAAAGGCTGTAGTAATATCGCCACTTATCGGATCAAATACGGGATTGACAATTTCGCGTGATCCTGTAAAATAGGCAAGCCCACCCAAGCTTATTTCATTGTGGTTAAAGGTAGGCGCAGAAGTTACGTCGTCGTACGCCTCTGCATAATAAAACTCTCCCGTTCCGCCGGGACCATCATTGGCAAGACTACTTCGTGTGGCGTTGTCAAATACAGGACATCCCGCGCTTCCTTCACGCACATAACTCGATCCGACCCTACAGTAATGTATGATGTCACCCGCCACGTCGGCCGAAAAATAAAGAGTAGTAGGGGAAGCCTGGGGAGTAAGATTTTTGAAACTACCCTGAAAACCGAAGCGGTCCATGAAACCTAGCTCAAGACCCGTGTTCGAGAACTCAATGTCGGCGAGGATAGGCTGAGGATACCCTCTTTCATTGAAAGCATTCGCATTGGTGCCACCAGCGAGCCCCGTCGCAGCCCAGGTGTTGGCCCAAGGTCGCCAAGCACCCGCAATAGTAGAGCTGAACTCAAATAAATTTTCCCGCACGTAGTTTAAGGGAAGGGTAATCTCCGTAGTGAAAGCTGTGGGGTTTTTGGGGTCGAATGACAAAACGTAAGCAGTCAGGTTTGCGGCAGTGCCGCTGTTCTCACCCGAACACACTACACCTAGGTAACCTCTGCCTTCATAAAATTTTAATGCCCAGGGGCGTAAAATGCCATTTGTACAGGTAGGAAGTCCTGTAAAGCTGCTGAGTAAGTATTGGTTGACCGTGGCCGTTGAAGGCGTCACCGTCGCACCGCTCACATCCATGCGAATCAGAGCTCTTTGATTGAGATTCACCAACCAGAGGGTACTGTCATTGTCCGACATATCTACATCCCCAAAACCAACGGTAGCAGCTTTTCCAAAAGCATCAATATCACGGCTATCGCCCGTATTGTTATCAGGTAGTGCATTGGCTCCTGTCCGATCCACACTACCGAGGTCGATGGCGGCGCCGCCGTTTCCAGGGGTGATTCCATTGAGAGTAAAACTGCTTGCCACACTACCGCCCGCCGAAGAAGAATAGTCGATAATGTAGACACCACCCATACCTCGGGGGCCCAGGCCTGAATTACGCTTCAAGACCGTAGCCGCAAAAAGCCTCTTTCTCGAGCGCTGCCATCCTGCTCCCCATACCGTTCCGACCTGCTGAATCTGTACATTCCCGTTAATACCTGCCAGTGTACTCCCCGAACTGTTAAAAGGGAAGGTAACGAACCCTTTATTTGTGTTGCCACCCGAAGCATAGGTAGCATTGCCATTTTCATAACAGGCAATGGCAAGCAAAGGATTGACCTGACAGTACTCACTGGGTTTTCCCGCCCCGGTGCCGGCTACTGTTGTACTTCCTGCCGTTACAAACTGCACCCAGGTGCCGCTCGATGTGCCCTGAGCACCGGGAGATACGCCAGCAGGGAAATTTGAGAATATTACCCTCACCTGCTTGCCGGAAGCCGTCACGCCAGAATTAGGAAAAGAATAGTCTCCGAAAGTTCCGGTATTTGTAGTAACGGTGGAAGTTCCATCCGTAACTGTTACCAGTACTCCCTGAACTCCCGTTTCTAAAAAAGTAGCTGAGCTATCGCGAGTACCATTTCCATTAAAATCTCGGAATACCTTACCTCTTAATTGGGCATGGCTGTCAATGATAGATAGTGCCACCAAACACAAAAGCAAAAAGTACTTCAATGAATGGTTGATCCACCGGGATTCGTAACCCGTTTGGCGTGTAAAGTTGACTTTCATAAGTTAATAATTGGAATAGAAACTAATAAAACAGGTAAAAGGTAGTAGTGAGGATTGAGTCGGTTTCTGTCAATTATTAGTGTGTGCAGGCCCCTGCGTGGGTAGAGGAGCCCTGTTGGAACAGTAGGGAGCAAGTACTATGCCAAAATTTAAAAGCCCTCTTGAAGTGGTTAGGACTAATCAGAAAAAAAAGAAGACGAGCCGCCCGGAAGCGACTCGTCTTTCATTCTTGGTACTTGCAAAGTACCATTTGGCCCGTTAGCAACTAGCGTGCCATATTTAGGTGGCAAATCTTACAGCCACTCGTCGAGCCAAACTTTATAGTTTTCTAAAAACTTACCGTAAGCGACCTGCAAATCTGGTAAAGCTTTGGCGAGGGTACTGGTATCATTGGTCTTCAAGCGACCTTCGGCGTCGCGGGCTATTTCGGCAACCTGCATTACACCCACGGTACCCGCGCTGCCTTTCAAAGTATGAAGATGACTTTTTATGGTAGGAATATCATTTTGTTCGTAGGCGGTGAGGGCTTCACCAACCAGTTCGTTGGATTCATTGACAAAATCTTCGTACACCGATAGCACGAGTTCCTTACCACCGATCTGTTTCAGTTGGTTCACGATCTCCCGGTCCAGCACGGGCAACGCAATCTCTTTGGCCAGAGCACGTTGCTTGTCGGTCATCTGGCGGTCAGGTACTTTCCCGACGATTTCCTGCACTTTGGCGATGAGTTTTTGGGCACGAATAGGCTTGGCCACGTAGTCGTCCATACCCTGGCTCAGGAAGCGCTCGCGGTCTTCCTTCATGGAGTAGGCCGTCATGGCTACCACGGGCGGGAAGGGGTTATCGGGCGTGCCCTTGCCGTACTTTTCGCGTAGTTTCTGGGTAGTTTCAACGCCATCCATGTCGGGCATTTGTATGTCCATGAACACGATGTCGTAATATTCGTCGGGCGAGGCCATCACGCGCTCCATCTTCTCGATAGCCTCGAAGCCGCTCTCGGCGGTATCGACCACGCAGCCCGCTTTTTTCAGGATTTCACTGGCTACCTTCCGGTTGACCATGTTATCATCTACCAGCAAAATGGTAGGATGATAACTCTCAAAGACATCGTCGATGAAAGCTTCTTCTTCCTGCTCGACTACCGACGAAGGTGCGATAGTTGTTTCTTTGGCCTCGAAAGTGAACCAGAACATACTACCTTCATCTGTTTCGGATACTACGCCGATATCACCGTTCATCAGTTGGCAAAGCTGTTTGGAAATGGCTAGTCCCAGACCGGTGCCGCCGTATGATTTCTGCGAAGAATTATCCAGTTGCGTGAAAGAATTGAAAAGCATTTTCTGGTCTTCTTCCGAAATACCGATGCCGGAATCGTATACCTCCACTTTGATCAGATTGGTCGTACCGCTTTTCTTTTCCAGTTTCACATTAACCCGGACCTCGCCGTTTTCGGTGAATTTCAGGGCATTAGAAGTCAGGTTCGACAGGATTTGCAGCAGTCGCGTCTGGTCGGCGATCACATACTTAGGTAGTTTTGGGCCAAGCTTATAGGTCAGTGTGTTGCCTTTGTTGCGGGCGGTTTGGGCGAAGAGCGATACCAGCTTCTCCATCAGTTCTTCCAGCGACAGTGGTAGTTCGTGCAGGGCCATTTTACCCGCTTCGATCTTGGACAGGTCGAGAATATCATTCAGGATGTGCAGCAGCGTCTCGGACGAGCGGCGGACGGTCTGGACGTAGTCGCGCTGCTCATCGTCGAGTTTGGTATTGCTCAGCAGATCGACCATCCCGATCACACCATTCATGGGCGTACGGATTTCGTGACTCATGTTGGCCAGGAATCCTTCTTTTACTTTAAGCGAATGCTCAGCCTGCTCTTTGGCTTTGAGAAGTTCCAGCTCGTTACGTTTGAGGGCCGTAATGTCGCGGGCCAGCACGGCAATTTCGGAAGGCCGCCCGTTTTCATCGTTGAACATCAACATATTGAACATAAACTGCCGGATATTCCCGCCTTTCACGCGAAGATTTCCCTCGATGTTGCGCAAACTACCATCCCGACGCAGTTTCATCAGGGCGCGGTGGATTAGTTGCCGATCGTCGAAGAAATCAGTGATCGGGCGGCCCAGTACTTCTTCCGCCGTGTAGCCCGTGCGTTTCAGCACCGACGGGCTGATCATCGTAATGATGCCCTGGCGATCCATGCGACAATAAATATCCTGCAGATTGACGAATATCCCCCGGAAGACTTCCTCGCTTTGCCGAAGTGACAACTCGGCATTCTTGCGCCTTGTCACGTCGCGGGCAATGCCGGACACTTCTTCGATCACCCCTCCCTCGAACAAAATCGGGTTCAGATAAAATTCAAGCCAAAGTTCTGTGTCCTCGCGGGTGTGAATCTTCATTTCAAAGTACTGCAGCTTGCCACGGAAGGCGTCGCGGTAGCGCCGCTCTAGCTCCCTTCGGTTTTCGGGGCTCATCATCCGCCAGCCCAGTTTTTCGGTACTGACGTGCAGTGCGGGCGCTGTATTGAGCTGACTCTCGATGAGATTGGAGTAGTTTTTATTGAAGGAGGTCAGTTGCAAACTTTTGTTTACCGACCAAATCAGATGCGAACTACTGTCGAAAATGGCGTTGAGCCGGGCGGCGTACTTGGCCAGTTCTTCCTCGCTCTGCTTCCGGGCAATGGCCAGGGCCACTTGCCCCGAAATAAATTCCAGTAGTTCGAGGTCGCGGGCGTCGTAATTGTTGGGGTTGTCGTACGACTTCACGCCAATGATTCCCGTAACGCGGTCGCCGATGCGAAGCGGAACAGTGAGCAATACCTCCGGCGTGGTTCCATATAGATAGAGGCTATTGGTTCGGGCCAGCTGCTCGATGTCCTCGTGGTACAAAAACAGCGGACGATTAGAAGCGATGGCGTACTCCGTGAGACCATTACCCAGTCGCCGTTTGGTAAAGCGCAACCCCTGAAAGTACTCATCTACATAATATGGAAAGTACAGAAAGCTCTTGGACTGGTCGTAGAGGGCAATGAAAAAATTGCGGACGTCAATGATCTTGCCCAATTCCTCGTGGATATTTCCGTAAAGTTCATCAAGATTGTCGGTACTGATGGTCCAGTTGGCGATGCTGTAGTAGAGTTTCTGCGCCCGCTCGGCTCTTATCTTTTCGGTAAAATCGTGTAGGATGCAGCGGTAAGCCGTAGGCTTGCCATTGTCATAGCGGCAGGTAACGCTGCCCGTCAGAAAGAGCTTGCGCCCGCCTTTGCTGAGAAACACCGTCTCGAAGTCCGGTACCGGCTCGCCGCGCTGGATACGGGCCAGTTGGTCGAGGGTACTTTGTTTGTACTCAGGATGCAGAATATCGGACAAGGTGATGGCCGAAATTTCGTCCTGGGTGTAGCCCACTACCTCGCGCCAGGCGCGGTTGACAAAGATAAACTTGCCGTCGAGCGTGATAAGCTGAATGACATCGCTGGTGTTGTCCACCAGATCCTGCAATTGGCCATTGGAGCGCGACAGGGCCGATTCCATACGCAGCCGCCGCGTGATGTCATCGCCAACAATTGTGAACGACACGGGAAATCCCTCTTCTTTCCTGACGAGGAAAGAGTTGATGGTCACGATACGGACTGCGCCCGTCTTGGTGTGCAACGGAATTTCACGGCGGTCGATCCTGACGTCGCGATAAACACCGTCTTCCAGCAGGTCTTTCACCTCGTCGCGGCTGGCTTCTGGAATCAGAGTATCCAGTAGATTTTTGCCCAAAAGATCAGCCTCTTCCCAATTTGTTTTCCGCAACAAATAGGGACTCACGGACTGAATTACCAGATCAAGGTCCAGCGTAATGCCAATCAGCCGCAGGTGTTCGAGCGTGGTATTGACCGATTTCCAGTCGACGGGAGAAGTTAGGGTTTCCATTTATGTAGTTGCCAGTTGATGGTGGGAAGTGATAAAAATCTACGAATCAGTTTTACCCACTAATTTAATCGTAATTTTACATTCTTCCTTCATAGAAATAGTCAATTGTTCACTCACCGGGCAGGCGTTCCTGTCACCCTTTCAATATTGACCCGAGTTCGTCCCAAGAAATCCCTCGGCCAGCATTTTCTTCGTGATCAGGGCATTGCCCGCCGCATTGTAGATAGTCTGGTACCTCATCAGGGCTACCAGACAGTACTGGAAATCGGCCCTGGTATGGGCGTTTTGACGCAGTACTTATTACAGAACGACGCCTACGAAACCCATGTTATCGAGATAGACCGTGATTCGGTACCGTATCTCAAACAGCACTACCCCACTCTCGCGCCGCGCGTGATCGAGGGCGACTTCCTGCGCTGGAATCTTTCCGGTCTTACAGAGGGAAAAGTCGCCATCATTGGAAATCTCCCCTACAATATTTCTTCGCAGATTTTCTTTCGCATTATCGAACAGCGCGATCAGGTACCCGAGATTGTGTGTATGCTGCAAAAGGAAGTGGCCCGCCGGCTCGCATCTCCGCCCGGCAATAAAGAATATGGTATCCTGAGCGTGTATCTGCAGGCTTTTTACCACATCGAGTACCTGTTCAGTGTGCCGCCGGGAGCTTTCGATCCTCCACCCAAAGTACAGTCGGGCGTGATTCGGCTGCTGCGTAACGAGACAATGCAGCTGCCCTGCGATGAGAAGCTTTTTTTCCGGGTGATCAAGACGGGCTTCAATCAGCGGCGCAAAACTCTGCGCAACGCCCTGAAACCGCTGGGCGTGGAACTGGACTCGCCCTACCTCGACCAACGCGCCGAGCAACTGAGCGTGGCGGATTTTGTGGCCCTGACGAATTTGGTAGAAAAAGCTCTTTAGGTCATTAGGCATTAGGTTGTTAGCCCTGTTGCCAATAGTATCAGAAGCACTGCTTTTGCAAGTTGATGTTTTCTATACCAACTTTCTGATGAAAGTGTTGATCATTCGGCGAATCTCTACCAGTTCGTTGTAAAGCGAGTCGAAATCTCTTTCTGAGATGTATTGCAGGTCTTTTGAGAGAATTAACTGATATTCCAGTTCTGCAGCAGAACCCATCGCTATGTTGATGAAGCGGGCAAAATCCGGGTTAGAGTTTTTACCGCACCCTTCGGCAATATTCGTGGGAATTGAACTGGCCGAACGGCGCATTTGGGAGGTCAGGCCGTAAAGCTCTTCTTTTGGAAACGTTTTGGTGGATTCGTAGATTCTCAGCGTGAACTCGTGACTCCTTTGCCAAATCTTCAATTCTTGAAAAACACGCATGATTTTGGGCTGATAGTCTGTTATCTACTGGTCTATTAGTTGCTATGTTGTATAGAACTTTTGATATCTTATCTTGCCATCCTATGTAGCAGAAAAAAACCTAACAACCTAAAACCTAATAACCTAATTTCTTAATTTCAAAATCAAACGAAAGCTCATTCATGCATTTGAAGTGCCCTTTGGGGCACTTTGCATAGCCAATTTTAGAACAGGGACGGCAGGACAGGTCATTGTTTTCCAAAATCACGTGCGGCGTCTGGTAAGGGGACATCCCAAAAAGCGGCGTAGTGTTCCCCCAAATCGAGTAGACTTTTTTCTTGAAAGCCGCCGCAACGTGCATCAGGCCCGTATCATGCGTAAAAATGAATTCTGACTGCCGCACCAGTGAGGCCGACTGGTTAAGGTTGCATTTTCCACAAGCATTGAAAATCAGCGTGTCGCCCAGCGCCTGCCTGATTGCTTCGCCCGTCTCGAAGTCTTCTTTTCCGCCCAGCAGTATGGTTGGATAATTGATCTTCCGGCAGAGTTCCTTCATGCGTGCCAGGGGCAGCCGCTTGGTAGCGTGCTGGCCGCCGATAGCGTATGCTACAAACCCAGCACGGTGCGTGGCTGGCAGCCAGTCGCGTTCTACTTCGTCGCGGTAGGGAATGAAGTAGTCCAGCCCCCGGTCGTCGTTGATAACGCCCAGCGGGGTGACCGTCGCCATATAGCGGTCCACGATATGGACGAGTGGCATTACATTGAATTTCAGATTCGTCAGCAGCCATTTCTGCATGTTCAGCTTTGGAAAGCTGTACGAACGCGCGCCCAGCGAAAGTTTGATCCGTAACGTTCGGAGGTTGGTATGCAGGTCGATAATATAACTGAACTTTTCGCGGCGCAGTTGGGGTAGTAATTCGTTCAGGTTACCATCCAGGTACCACGCCTGATCGATATAAGGATTCTCTTCCAGCAGCGACCGATACTGAATTTTGGTAAAATAATGAACCTCCGCATCAGGGTACTGTTGCTTCAGACACCGCACGACGGGGGTCGTCAGAACGATGTCACCGATGGACGAGAAACGCAGAATCAAGAACTTGGTGGGATTTTTGGACACAGGCGGGGAAAGGTTATTTCTTTTTCATGGCACGGCCTCGCAAAAATAAAGGAAATCCGCCAGCGTTGTGGGATTATTGGAGATGTTTGCGAAGATTGCTAACTTCACCTGTTTTTGTGGTACGGTCAAGTGACTCATATCACAACTTGCCCGTTCAGGCAAGACGCAGTCAAATAAGCTTAACTACCATGCTCGAAGAAATCCTGGACATTAAAAACGACCGACGCCTCAGCGTATTTCTTTACCGGACAGGTTTCGGCTGCTGGTTACTTTACCTTGCACTCGGTGCCCCGGCTTTACACCTCTACCACCATTACCGCCAGGATGCGGGCCTATTCTGTATTCTGCTAATGGTGGCCGGTTTTTCGGCCTCGATGGTGTACGAGTCTTATCACAACCGGGTACTTTTCGAACAAAAGAAAAAGTGGCTGGTTATCAGTTATCTGTTTTTGGCGGGGGTGATTTATCTTCTCGAATTCAGAGATAAGGGCATTTCACTGGACTGGACGCTGGTGCTGCGGTGGTTTTCCTGAGCACGACCCGGGCGCATTGCTCCGGCAATCAGTACTTTGTTTTAGTACCCGAAAATGGGAGATCAACGTGCTGGACCGATCCGCGAAGGCAGCGAGGTACGAGCCTCTAATCAACTCATAACAAAGGTATTACAAAATAATTCCGGGTACAGTAACGGGATAGTTGCCATTATTCTCGAAATTTGTAAAATATAACAAGATTTTAAACAAGTATCTGTTTGATTAACAGTATACAAAGGCATATAGCATGGTGCTTATAGCCTATAAGCTATTTCTATGAAATTAACATTTTGGGGAGCCACCCAACAGGTGACGGGCAGTATGTACTTGCTCGAAGTGGACGACTACCGAATCCTGATTGAGTGTGGCCTGAATTTTGACCTGAACGAAAAGCAAAAAAAAGTCCTTTACGACCAACAGAAAAGCGTTTTCCCTTTTGACCCCACCCTCATAAATACGGTGTTGCTCACGCACGCCCACATCGACCACTCCGGCAACATTCCCAATCTGTACAAAGAAGGATTTGAAGGCCAGGTAGTTTGTACCGAAGCGACCTATTCGCTGACGGGTATTTTGCTGGAAAACTCGGCCATGCTGCATCAGAAAAGGCTGAACACGGCCAACGGCAAGGCATCGAACAAAAAGAAAAAAGGCTCACTCGTCAAAGATTTCCCCCGTGACCTGTACTTGCAAAAGCATGTCAAGCAGGCGATGGAAAACTTTTTTCCGGTAGCTTTCAACCAGCGGTATCGCATTTCTGACTGTGTAAACGTGACTTACATTCCGGCGGGGCATTTGCTGGGAGCGGCGCATATTTTGGTGGAAGTACGCGAAAACGGCGAAAAGAAAACGCTTTGCTTCTCGGGCGACGTGGGCCGCAAGAACTACCCGCTGCTCGTGGACCCGCAGCCCGTCCCGCAGGTGGACTATCTCATCTGCGAAACTACCTACGGCAACCGCATCCACGAGGATATGCGTCCGCCGGGTGAGGCGCTGATGGATATCATCCAGCGTACCTGTGTGGATATTCCGGGAAGGCTTATTATTCCCACGTTCAGCGTAGGGCGGACACAAGCGCTGCTTTACACGCTCAACAAGCTTTATCTCGAACACCAGCTTCCACCGCTTAAAGTCTTCACCGACAGCCCACTCAGCTTTGGCAGTACCCGGATTCACCAGAAGTACTCGCGCTTTCTGAATCAGGAAGCACGGGAATTTAAGGAAGACAACGAGATGCTGTTCGATTTCGAGAATCTGGTGTATATAGAAGGCAACGACGCCAGCAAGGCCGTTTCCAACTACGCCGAGCCGTGCATTATTATTTCGTCGTCGGGCATGGTGCAGGGCGGGCGCATCGAACACCATATCGCGGCCAATATCGAGAATCCCTACGCCACAATTTTAATGATCGGTTATGCTTCGGAAGGTACGCTGGGCTGGCGCTTGCTGAACGGACAGGACAGCATCACGATCCAGGGTAAGCAGAAGAAGGTCTTGGCGAATATTGAAAAAATTGACGTATTTAGCGGCCATGGCGATCGCAATGATCTCCTGGATTTTGTAAAAAACCAGGACGCCGACCAACTGAAAAATATTTTCCTCATCCACGGCGAAGCCCAGAGTATGCGGGATTTTCGCGACACGCTGGCCGTTAAAGGCTACGAGAAAGTAACAATTCCTGAACGAGGACAGGCGTACATTTTGTAATATTTTGTTTAGAGTTTAGGTGTTTAGTAGTTTAGAAAGGCGCATTGGAAATCAAATCGAGTGAGAGTGTTTTGATCTGGCTTTGTGTTTATTGAAATCGCCAAGCCATACAAACAAACTTTCCTCTTTTACGTGTGGGTAATATTCAATCAATTTGCCCAGCTAAGCACCTAAACTCTAAACAATTAAGCCCCTACTCTCCGCATCAATTAAACAATTACACGATTTAACAATTCCACAATAAATGCGGACTTACCTAGATTTTGAAAAACCTATCGCCGAGCTGGACAACAAACTGGCGGATATGCGGCGGTTGGCCGAAGAAAGTACCATCGATGTATCGGCCGCGACGGCGGCGCTGGAAAGCGGAATTGCCAAGCTACGGCAGGAAATTTTCGACAACCTCACCCGCTGGCAGCGCGTGCAGTTGTCGCGCCACCCCGACCGCCCCTATACCTACGAGTACATTCAGCTTATGTGCGACGAGTTTATAGAACTGCACGGCGATCGGCAGGTGCGCGACGATCCGGCGATGATCGGCGGCTTTGCCAATCTCGATGGCCAGGGCGTGATGATCATCGGGCAGCAAAAGGGCCGCAACACCAAGCAGCGGCAGCACCGCAATTTCGGGATGCCCAATCCCGAAGGCTACCGCAAAGCCCTGCGCCTGATGAAATTGGCCGAGAAATTCAACAAACCCATCATTACGCTCATCGACACGCCGGGTGCATTTCCCGGCCTGGAAGCCGAGGAGCGCGGGCAGGGCGAAGCCATCGCCCGCAATTTGAAGGAGATGTTTATGCTCAAAGTACCGGTAATCTGCATCGTGATCGGCGAAGGTGCCTCGGGCGGGGCGCTGGGCATTGCCATCGGCGACCGCGTGATGATGCTCGAAAACACCTGGTACTCCGTTATATCGCCCGAAAACTGCTCGACTATCCTGTGGCGCAGCTGGGATTACAAAGAACAGGCTGCCGACGCCATGAAGGTCACCGCCCGCGACATGAAAGCCAATGGCCTCATCGACGAGATCGTGCCAGAACCACTCGGTGGGGCGCACCTCGACCACGTTGGTATGGCCACTATTCTGAAGGGCGTCATTCTCGATCATTTGGGCCAATTATCACAACTTTCTCCCGAGGAGCGTATCAGTCAGCGCATCGAAAAATTCTGCGACATGGGAGTCGTGGTTGAATGATTTTTTGTGAAAAACAATCAGATTAAAAACATCGTTTTCGACCTCGGCGCTGTCATTATCGACATCGATGTGCCGCGCGCCGCGCACTCTTTTGCCAGGCTGAGCGGGCGTAATCCCGAAGATGTGGTGGAGATGTTTGGAACCGCCGGGCTTTTTGGCCAGTTCGAGACGGGCCAACTGGACGCCGCCGGTTTCCGAAACTACGTTCGCGAACTACTGCAAAATCCCGACTGGGAAGATGCTGTGGTGGATACGGCCTGGAATTCGCTGCTGCTGGATATCCCGCCCGAGCGCATCGAGATGATCCAGAAATTAGGTGAAAACTACCGTCTTTTCCTGCTCAGCAACACCAGCAGCATCCACATCGAGGCGGTTAACCGAATTCTGGAAAAAGCTACGGGCGTACCGCGCCTGGATGATCTTTTTGAAAAACTTTTCCTCTCTTACGAAATGGGTCTGATGAAGCCCGATTCCGCGATTTACGAGCAAGTACTGCGGGAAGCGGACCTCCAAGCGGGCGAAACGCTTTTTCTGGACGATAACGAAAACAATATCATCGCCGCCCGCGCCCTGGGTATCCAAACCTTCCACGTGCAGCCGCCGTTAACTATGCTGGAACTCCTGCAAGACTATGTCGCCTAGCGCCCGCACCATCCTGATTCAGGTTTTACTTTTTGTCGTTACCCTCATAACTACCACGCTCTCCGGCGCAGAGTGGATTTACGGGAAAACGTTTTTGTTTTTCGACGGCATCCCGGAGGACATGATCATGGGCTGGCCCGAGTTTTGGCAAGGCCTCAACTTCTCGCTGCCCTTTCTGCTGATCCTCACCGTTCACGAGTTCGGGCACTACTTTGTCGCCAAAATTCATCAGGTGGAGGTGACGCTGCCCTACTACATTCCGCTGTGGTTTGGCTTCACGCAGAGTATCGGCACGATGGGCGCTTTCATCCGTATCAAGTCGGTCATCCGGTCGCGGGTCAAGTTCTTCGACATAGGCATCGCCGGACCGCTGGCGGGCTTCGTGGCCGCGTTGGGGGTACTTTGGTACGGCTTCACGCACCTGCCACCGCCGGAGTACATTTTCACCATCCACCCTGAGTACGCCCGCTACGGGCTGGATTATGGGAAGTTTGTGTATCAGGACCAGGAAGGCATGCTGGTCCTGGGGGATAATATTCTGTTCTGGTGGTTCAAAGAACATGTGGCCGACCCGGCAAGAATCCCTCACCCTTACGAGATGATCCACTACCCCTACCTGCTGGCTGGTTTCATTTCGCTTTTCTTCACGGCCCTCAACCTGATTCCGATCGGGCAGCTGGATGGCGGCCACATTATGTACGGGCTCCTCGGCAAGAAGCGCTTCAACATAGTGGCCCCAACGCTGTTTATCCTTTTCGCTTTCTACGCCGGGCTGGGCCTTTTTAAGGCTGAGGAGTTCGCCACGCTGTCCAGCGACGATCAGTACTATACGCTGCTGGGCTACCTGACGCTGTACGTTTACTTCCTCTACATTTGCCTCAAGCGCATTACCGATAGCCCAAGTACGGGGCTGATCCTGAGCCTCGGTATCGTGGTCGCGCAATTCGCAGTCTCCTACCTGCGGCCTGACTGGGAAGGGTACTCGGGCTTTCTGTTTTTTGTCTTTCTCCTGGGCCGATTCCTGGGCGTTTATCATCCTGAAACCGCCGACGACGGTCCACTGGGCACCAAGCGCATTCTGCTGGGATGGCTGGCGGTGGTAGTTTTTATCCTGTGTGCGAGTCCGAAGCCATTTATTTTGGTGGGGATGTGAGGGGAAAAATAAAGTTTTTTGTAGGAAAATAAGTACCTGCTTATTGTCGCTTTCACTCTTTTTGAGGCTCTTGATGTTCCACTTTCTGGAATAAAAATACTAGTTTTGAAACAAAATTCCTTTCATGGTCATTATTGCTAAGGCTGCACTGACAGGCTTCGCTGAGAAACATCCCGATGCGCTTGTCGCTCTGCTGAATTGGTATGACGTCTCATTGCAAGCACAGTGGAACTCATTGGCGGCGATGAAGAATACTTTCAATTCAGTAGATTATGTCGGCAACGGTCGCTATGTGTTCAACATCAAGGGTAATAAATACCGACTGGTAGCCATGATTCATTTTAATATCAGGACGATTTACGTGAAATTTATAGGTACGCACGCCGAGTATGATAAAATTGACGTTTCAACGATTGACTTTAAGCCATGATAAAAAACAAAAAAGAATACCGTCAGGCATTTGAGAAGATAGACGTTCTGCTTTCTGAAATGGGGGATGATCTTGAAAAACAAAAAGAGGCCAGATCACTAGCCGAGGAGATTCAGGAATATGAGAAAGATAATATTTCATTTCCAGCTCCAACTACTTTACTTGGTATGATCGAGTTGAAGATGTATGAGATGAAGCTTAAGCGTAAAGATCTGGCTGTAATTCTGGGCGTGGAAGCCTCCCGTGTTTCGGAAATGATGAATGGCAAACGAAGGATCAGCGTAGAAGTTGCTAAGGGACTTCATGAGAAGTTGGGAATCGACGGGAATTTCATTCTTGAGAAAATTTGACGGTTTGGCTGTCTGGTATCGAATTACTTCGAAGTAAAACCAGGGTCTGACGCACTGGACAACAAGGCAGATTTGTCTTTGGATGCCAAAACCTTGCTACCGTTGGAATTTAGGAAAGCAGTCGGGAAAGTGAAAACGCATGACGCGGATTATTTCTTTGAGTCATAAGAAAAAAGGCCCCTCCAATACTGGAAGCGGCCTTTTTTCAATCAAATTCTGCTCAGAAAGAAGTTATTCACCCTGCTTTCTCATTGCGCGGCCTCGAAACAGTACACGTTTAAGTGACTACTCACAAATATCCTCCCCTTCTTGCCATCTTTGCCGGGAACCCCCGTTACAAAACCAGTCAGCCACGAGTCGGTGCGGTTCTCCGTGTAAGCATCGGGGCAGTCCAGCGCCCAAAGTACCTTGCCATCTGAAACACGCGTGGCGATCAGGATATTGGTCTCGATGTAGTACACCACGCCATCCTGGTAGTGTAGCGCACTGCTGATACCGCTTGAACGCTGCGTCCAGATAATGCTGCCTGAGCCCGGCTCGATGGCGTAGAGTTTGGCGTTTTGTCCGTTAGCCAGCAGCTTACCCTCGGCCACGATCATATCACTGAACAGGCTGGCCGGCGTGATGCGCTGGAACCACAGCCGCTGCCCCGTCATCAGGTAGTAGCAGCCCACCCACATATTGACGGCGTAGTACACCCGCTCGCCGATGATAGTAGGCCAGTTGCCCCCACCCGCCTCTGACTTCTCGCCCGTCTTCACCTCACTGAGCATGGGCATTCGCTCGTACACCCATTTTCTCTGCGTAAGATTATAAAGACTAATATAGCCTGACGTAGGAGTGTTCTGGTAGTAAGGCCGGATATCGGGCAGGTCGTAAGCTACCAGCAGCAGCGTGTCGGAACCCCGCACAAAGGGCTTGATGCTGCGGCCTCGGGCGATCCAGTCGAAGCCGCTAGGGTCGTGCCAGACGCTGTCGGGGAAGGTTTTCAGCTTGGCGACCTCGCGCACCTCCCCCGTGACCATGTCGCCCTGGTAGAGGCTCTCCTCCCAACGGTTCTTGGCGTAAATCTCGGGCGGCGTGCCAGTGAAATAGAAGTGCGGCCCTAGCCCGGTGGTGGTGATCTCGCTGTCGAAGTTGCGTTCCCATTGCTTCTTCCATGCTGTCTGCCCTGTCTCCTGGTCGATGCAGTAGAAACGGCGGCCATTCTTATAGAAGAGCAGGTTTTGGTGAGAGTATAGATAATAGTTGGCAGTATAATCTACCTCTGTCAAATTGAAGCGGTCATTCCAAACCCAAGAATCTTTACCATCTTCCAAACTTTTTAGGACCAAACTGTTGGCAAGTCTGCCCTGATCGGGTTGTGGAGGCCTCTGGGCGGCAAGGACATATTGCCCGTTGTATGTATGCTGAGCTTGCATACCCGACACACGGCCACCATCCAGTGAAGTAGAAGACCTCCAGATATGGGGTAGTCGTGTGACTACCCCATTCTCATCCTTCAATATATCGTCCTCCGGCCTTTGGCAGGAGAATAGGCTACTCAGCAGAACCAGTAAAATCAGTTTTCTCATTGCGCCGCCTCGAAACAGTACACGTTCAAATGACTACTCACAAATATCCTCCCCTTCTTGCCATCTTTGCCGGGAACCCCCGTTACAAAACCAGTCAGCCACGAGTCGGTGCGGTTCTCCGTGTAAGCATCGGGGCAGTCCAGCGCCCAAAGTACCTTGCCATCTGAAACACGCGTGGCGATCAGGATATTGGTCTCGATGTAGTACACCACGCCATCCTGGTAGTGTAGCGCACTGCTGATACCGCTTGAACGCTGCGTCCAGATAATGCTGCCTGAGCCCGGCTCGATGGCGTAGAGTTTGGCGTTTTGTCCGTTAGCCAGCAGCTTACCCTCGGCCACGATCATATCACTGAACAGGCTGGCCGGCGTGATGCGCTGGAACCACAGCCGCTGCCCCGTCATCAGGTAATAGCAACCTACCCACATTCCAACGGCATAGTACACCCGCTCACCGATGATGGTGGGCCAATTGCCTACACCTACCTCCGACTTTTCCCCTGTCCTCAATTCACTCAGCAGAGGCACACGCTCGTAGACCCACTTTTTTTGGCTAAGATTATAGAGACTTAGGTACCCTGTGGTTGGTGTATTCTGGTAGTAAGGCCTAGCGACAGGAAGATCGTAGCTGACCAGTAGCAGCGTGTCGACTCCACGTACGAAGGGTTTTGTACTACGGCCTCGTGCGATAAAATCAAACCCACTTGGATCATGCCAGACGCTGTCGGGGAAGGTTTTCAGCTTGGCGACCTCCCGCACCTCGCCCGTGGCCATGTCGCCCTGATAGAGACTTTCTTCCCAGCGCTTCTTGGCGTAAGTCTCGGGCGGCGTGCCGGTGAAGTAGAAGTGTTGCCCCAGACCAGACATACCGATTGCATTCCCAAAGTTGCGATCCCACTGCTTCCGCCACACTGTTCGCCCCGTCTCCTGGTCGATGCAGTAAAAACGGTGAGCATCTCTATAAAGTAATAAGTCCTGAAAAGAGTAGATATAATAATTTGCAATGTAGTCAGTTTCATTAAGATCGAAACGGTTATTCCATATCCATACGTTTTTCCCATCTTCCAGTCGCTTAAAACAAAGACTATTGGCTGATCGGTTTTGCTCAGACTGTGGGGAGCGTTGAGCAGTAAGAACATACCGGCCGTCATATATGTGCTGAGCCTGCATGCCTGTCACTAATCCACCATCAAGGGAGGTAGATGACTTCCACAAATGGGGTAGTCGAGTGACTACCCCATTCTCATCTTTCAATATATCGTCCTCCGGCCTTTGGCAGGAGAATAGGCTGCTCAGCAGAACCAGTAAAATCAGTTTTCTCATTGCGCCGCCTCGAAACAGTACACGTTCAAATGACTACTCACAAATATCCTCCCCTTCTTGCCATCTTTGCCGGGAACCCCCGTTACAAAACCAGTCAGCCACGAGTCGGTGCGGTTCTCCGTGTAAGCATCGGGGCAGTCCAGCGCCCAAAGTACCTTGCCATCTGAAACACGCGTGGCGATCAGGATATTGGTCTCGATGTAGTACACCACGCCATCCTGGTAGTGTAGCGCACTGCTGATACCGCTTGAACGCTGCGTCCAGATAATGCTGCCTGAGCCCGGCTCGATGGCGTAGAGTTTGGCGTTTTGTCCGTTGGCCAGCAGCTTGCCCTCGGCCACGATCATATCACTGAAAAGGCTGGCCGGCGTGATGCGTTGGAACCACAGCCGCTGCCCCGTCATCAGGTAATAGCAGCCCACCCACATATTTACAGCGTAGTACACCCGCTCGCCGATGATAGTAGGCCAGTTGCCCCCACCCGCCTCTGACTTCTCGCCCGTCTTCACCTCACTGAGCATGGGCATTCGCTCGTACACCCATTTTCTCTGCGTAAGATTATAAAGACTAATATAGCCTGACGTAGGAGTGTTCTGGTAGTAAGGCCGGATATCGGGCAGGTCGTAAGCTACCAGCAGCAGCGTGTCGGAACCCCGCACAAAGGGCTTGATGCTGCGGCCTCGGGCTATCCAGTCGAAACCGCTGGGGTCATGCCAGACGCTGTCGGGAAATGTTTTCAGCTTGGCTAGCTCCCTCACCTGGCCGGTGGCCATATCGCCCTGGTAGATACTTTCCTCCCAACGGTTCTTGGCATAAATCTCAGGTGAAGTCCCGGTAAAATAGAAGTGAGATCCTAGCCCTGACATGCCGATTGCATTTCCAAAATTACGATCCCACTGCTTCCTCCACACCGTTCGCCCTGTTTCTTGATCAATGCAATAAAAACGGTAAGAATTCCTATAAAGTAAAAGGTTCTGGAAGGCGTGAATATCAGAGTTTGGAGTATAATCCACTTCTTTTAGGGAAAATCGATCATTCCATACCCATATGTTCTCTCCATTATCTAATCTTTTAAAACACAAACTATTAGCAAGATAGTCCAAACCCTGACCAGATTGCGGAAGACGTTGAGCAGCCAGAACATAACGACCATCGTATATGTGCTGAGCCTTCATGCCTGACACCAGTTGGCCGTTGGACGACGTAGAAGACTTCCACAAATGGGGTAGCCGAGTAACTACCCCATCTGCATTTTTCAAAACTTCATCTTCTATCTTCTGGCAGGAGAACATCCCAATCAGTAGAACAAATGCTATTAGCTCCTTCATTGATTGCCGATTATGAGTAAATTTTGTTCCTCTAATTTGTCATTGATTATTGGAGAAGGGCATTTTGGGGCATAGGCTGCAAATTTGTCTGAAAGACCCGGAATATAAGCTCCGATTTTCCGATAATTTTTATAGGGAAAACCGATTTTATTCTATTACTTCTTCTGGAATTGGTTTGGTTTTTATGTAAACCTTATTGCTAGAATGTCACAGCCTAAAAGAACTCAACTCAAAAATTGCCCTCACCATGACCTTAGGAGAAAAACTTCGGAAACTTCGTTCCGACAAAAAGATTACCCAAACTCAGGCAGCCGAATCACTCCAAGTAGCCCAAAGTACCTACTTCGATTGGGAAAATGACAAAAACTACCCTACTGCCAAAAACTTTGCCCGGCTCATAGAGGTATTCGGAATCAGCGCCGCCGAATTGGTGGATCCTGACTGGATGGTGACCTTACACCAGCCTGCTCCAAAAGAGGGAGAAACCGGAGAAACCGTGATGCAGGTAAACGCCCTACGCATGTTTGAAATTCTACAGGAGAACCAGCAGAATCAGCATAAGCGACTGGAAGATAAGATCGAGCAGTTGGAAGAAAAAACTACTGGAAAAACGCGCGTAACTGCTGGTACCGAGAGAAGGCTTGTAATCGTGCCTCTATCAGCTTATTTCCCCAAATAATTCCCTATCTTTGTCCCCAATCAAAGCGGTTTACTGGCCGGGGAAACGAGGTCAGTATTTTTTATTCTAACGTACTGACAACTTGTTATTTAAAGACCTCGCCCTCCACGGGGCTATTCTCGAAGCCGTGGACGCCATGAATTTCAGCCAGCCCACGCCCATTCAGGAGCTGGCCATCCCCCCCATCCTCGAAGGCAAAGACCTCATCGGCTGCGCCCAGACCGGCACCGGCAAAACGGCGGCCTACCTCATCCCTACCCTCGACTACATCACGCAGAATCCGCAGGAGAAGGTCACGGCGCTCATCATCGTGCCTACGCGCGAGCTGGCGACGCAGATCGACGGACAGGTGCAGGGGCTGGGGTACTTTTGTAACGCCACGAGCATCGCCGTCTATGGCGGCACCAAGGGACCGGAGTGGGACCAGCAACGCCGCGCCCTGGAAGAAGGCGCCGATATCATCATCGCCACGCCGGGACGACTGATCGCCCACATGCAACTCGGTTACGTGGATTTCAGCGCGATTAAGTTCCTGATTCTCGACGAGGCCGACCGGATGCTCGACATGGGTTTCCTGGGCGACATCATGGCCATTATGAAGTCGGTACCCGAAGCACGGCAGACGCTGATGTTTTCGGCAACGATGCCGCCCAAAATCGCGCAGTTGGCCAAAAAGATCATGCACGATCCCGCCGAAGTGCAACTATCGGTTTCAAAACCCGCCGCCGGCATCGACCAGCAGTTTTACATGGCCAGCGACAGTCAGAAACTACCTCTGCTGATTCATCTGCTCAAAAGTGCCGACAATCCCAGCATGGTGCTGTTCACGTCACGGCGCTCCTCCGTGGACTCCATCGTGCGCGCCCTGCGGCGCAAAGGCTTCAAAGCGGAGGGTATTTCGTCGGACTCGGAGCAGGCGCAGCGCGAGGTAGTACTGCGCGATTTCAAGAACCGCGCTTTCCCGATTCTGGTAGCCACCGACGTACTCTCGCGCGGCATCGACATCGACAACCTCAGCCACGTAGTCAACTACGACTTACCCCGCGACCCGGAGGACTACGTACACCGGATTGGTCGTACGGCCCGCGCCGAGTCGGAAGGCACGGCGATCACTTTCCTGGGTGCGGATGACAAGCGTGGTGTGCAGGGCATCGAGCGACTGCTTGAACGCAGCGTCAACATCATCATCATGACCGATGAACTGGGACTGGGTCCAGCGCCCGTTTTCGGAGACCGTGGCAGTGGCAATGACCGCTCGCGGGGACGAGGTAGTTCCAATCAGCGGAAACGGGGCGGTAGCTCAAAGCGTGGCACCGACTCACGACGGCGCGAAGGCTCAGCTTCGGTTTCGCCAGGTACTTCCAGCAGCAGTGCAACTGTCGCCACGCCGGGCGTGGATACGCCGACCAATAGTACCTCTGAACCCGGAAGTGAAAGAAAACGGCGCCGCAAGCCCCGTAACAAAAGGAAATCGCCGCGTGCCGATCAGAACCCAACCACCGAGTAAGCCTTTTCTTTCGCTTGCGACCTTCCTCCCGCTTCTGCTGTTGGCGGGATTGAGCCTGTTAGCCCTGGGCTTTCACCTGATTCGTATTCGCTTCAGCGAAGCCGTCGATTTTTCACTCGACTGGAACCTCTTCCTGAGCTGGATTCCTCTGCTGATCGCCTTCCTGGCCCGCACCGTTTCGAAACGCTTCGGACAACTTCCCATCGTGATTGCTCTGCTAAGCGTGTTTTGGCTCATCTTTTTTCCCAACGCGCCTTACATGGTCACCGACCTGGTACATTTATCAGTCGACTATAACCGTGACCTCACCTGGCACGATGCCATCATGCTTTTTTACTACGCCCAGATCAGTCTGATCAACGGACTGGTGTCGCTCTACTGGATGCACGGTTCCTGGCGGCGCACCTATTCCAAAAACATCGGGCTGGCCCTACTGCTAATCAGCTTCCCATTGGGTGGTTTTGGCGTGTTTTTGGGTCGCATCGTGCGGTTGAACAGCTGGGATATTTTGCACGATACTCAATCATTTTTCGACGATATATGGAGTAGCGTGTATGACCGCACCGCCCTGCTGTTGAGTGTGGAGTTTGGGTTATTACTCGGAACGCTTTACTTTGTCCTTTGGGTATTGCTGCGCTACCGCACCCGCTGGCTCGAACGGTCAGCCCGCTAGTCTTTCACTGACGCTACATCGTATTTTGGATGAAAAAACTGCTGTTTTTACTTCTTGTCCTGGGTACTTCTCCCCTGCTGGCGCAGCCCGAAATAATCCACCAGAACCTTTTTTGGCTTCGCTACTATAACATTCTGAATTTCAATCAGAAATGGAGTTTACATACCGAACTGGACACTCGCCACTTTTTTGCCAATAGTGTCCAGAACCAATTTATTTCCCACCTGCATTTTGTCTATAAGCCTACGAACGCCTGGCTCCTGGGGGGCGGCCTGACTTATTCATCGCAACGCCCGCAAATGCCCGATACCAGACCCCGTACCTCCACGCCGGAGTTCCGAATCTGGCAGGAGGCAGCTTACACTTTTCCTCTGTCGGCGCAGTTGGCACTGAGTGGGCGCCTGCGCACCGAAGAGCGTTTCCTCTCCAACCACCCGGGCTGGTTCGATAGCGATAATCGCTTTATTTTCCGGCATCGCTACCGGGCGCAGCTAGCTTATTTATTGAAAGAAAAGAACCTGGCTTTCCGGCTGTCGGACGAAGCTTTTATGAATGATTTTCACCAGAATCTGTTTGATCAGAACCGAATATTCGTATCGGTGGAAAAACGCTTCAATCCTGTTCTGGCTGTTGAAATTGGCTACATGAATGTCCGGCAACTGGGCCGGAGCGCTCAGCGGTTGTATCACCGCGACAACGTCCGTTTTACTCTGATGCATACCCTGCGACCTCTGTAATCTTCACAAAAAATTTCGGCTTGTTTTTTATATCTGCCGATTAAAAATTAGCCTACATTTACCGCAATTTCGGACAGGCTTTCCCGTTTTCTGAGCTGCAACACGAATTCCCTTACCAACTATGAGAATGCTTGCCCTGCTGTCGGTCTTATTCTTTTTCCGTCCTGCCGACACCAATACTATTTCCGACCAGATCGTGGGCCGCTGGATGTCGGAACAAAAAGACTTAGCCGTAGAAGTCTATAAAGTTAAGGATCATTACGCCGGCAAGGTAGTGTGGTTCGATTGCAGCAAGCCCGGCACGCCCCCCATGGCCCAACATTTTGATACCGAGAATCCCAATCCCAAGCTTCGCAGCCGCCCCTGGCTGGGTATGAACGTACTGAATGATCTAAAATTCAACGGTACCGACGAGTGGAACAGCGGCACGGTCTACGATCCCAACTCGGGCCGGACGTACCGCACCGTGGTCAGAATGGCGTCTTCCAAATCCATCGTTGTGCGCGGCTATTGGGGCATCGAGCTGCTGGGCAAGAATATGCGTTTCAATAAAGTGGCTAATTGAAGTCATATCATTTCTTCCGAAAAGACGAGAGTTTTGCCCCCCGATTATTCCTGTATTGCGTGATTCAGTTGGGGTTTGTTTGGTAGTTGTGTATGTTTGGTGAGAATTGTATCATTCTTCCAAACCCTCAACCGTCTCTTCATGCAACTCGTTATCGAAAACCTCGACAAGGTGTACCCCAACGGAGTTCACGCCCTCAACGACGTCAACCTCACCATCAATCAGGGCATGTTCGGGTTGCTTGGTCCCAACGGCGCGGGCAAGTCCTCGCTCATGCGCACCATCGCTACTTTGCAGGAACCCGACAGCGGTTCGATCAAGTTGGGTGACATTGATGTACTGATTCAGAAGGACGAAGTCCGCAAAACGCTTGGTTATTTACCGCAGGAATTCGGCGTGTATCCCAAAGTCGATGCCGAAACGCTGCTCGACCATCTGGCGGTACTGAAAGGCATCACCAAACGCAGTGAGCGGAAGGAAACGGTGAAAGCCCTCCTGCAAAAAACCAACCTCTACGATGCCCGCAAGAAAAACCTGGGCGGCTACTCAGGCGGTATGAAGCAGCGGTTCGGTATCGCGCAGGCGCTGCTGGCCAATCCCCAACTCATCATCGTGGACGAACCCACGGCGGGCCTCGACCCCGCCGAGCGCAACCGCTTCCTGAACCTGCTGAGCGAACTGGGCGAAAATACCATCGTAATCCTGTCGACCCACATCGTGGACGACGTGAAAGAACTCTGCTCCGACATGGCGATTTTCAATCAGGGACAGGTACTTTACCACGGAAGTCCGCAAAAAGCCCTCGGGGCCATTGTGGGTAAAATATGGGAAAAGCGTGTGCCCAAGGCTGATCTGGAAACACTGCGCACAACCCATACGGTCATTTCCGAAAAACTAGTGGGCGGCATGCCCGTCGTCCATGTTCTGGCCGATACTAACCCCGGCGAAGGTTTTGAACCCATCGAGGGTGATCTGGAAGATGTGTACTTCTCTTACATTTTTAGTAGCAAAGGAGCAGAGCTTCAAAGTACCTGAGTGGATTGGTACTGCACCTCAATGTGTATCTACTGTTAACAACACACTGGAACTCTGTCTCTTTGGAACTTTGAAATTACCTGTCCTCCCATGCTACTAGAAATCATCCGCTTCGAGCTAAACTACCGCAAGAAACGCCCGGCGACGTACATTTACTTCGCCATCATTTTCCTGCTTTGTTTCTTTTACGCCACCTCCAAGTACGTCGTCATCGGTGGCGGAGCGGGCGGGCAATTGAAAGAAAACTCGCCCTATAACATCGCTCAGGTCATGGCCATCATGACGTACGCGATGACATTCATCACTTCGGCCATGATGGGCGTTCCGATCCTGCGCGACTTTGAGCACAAGACCGAGTCGCTCATGTTCAGCACGCCGGTTTCCAAGTTTGATTACCTGTTCGGGCGATTCATTGGTTCTTTTATCGTGACGGTACTTATTTTCTGCGCGGTTTGGCTGGCGCTGATGCTGGGCTTTGCCGTGGGCAAGCACTTACCCTGGGAGCCTTCGTGGTACGCTAAGGAATTGTTGCCGTTCAATTTCTGGCACTATATACAACCATTCCTGATCCTGGCGCTTACTAACCTTTTCATTCAGGCGGCCATTTACTTCGCCGCCGGAACCCTCAGCCGCCAGACGATCGTCATTTATTTACAGGGCATTGTGCTGCTGGTACTTTACCAAATCGCCGGCACCATACTGGGCGACATAGAGAACAAGCCCCTGGCGGCCATGCTCGATCCCTTTGGCTTCCAGGCGTTCGACAATTACACGGAATACTGGACGCCCGCCCAGAAAAATACGCAACTGGTACCTTTGCAGGGTGTTTTGCTCTGGAACCGACTGCTGTGGATGGGCGTGGCCGTGCTGATTCTGGCAGGAACCTACTTTGGATTCAGTTTCAGCGTAGTGCGCAAAAGCTGGCGCAAGGCGAAGGCCGCCGTAGCCGAGAAAGTACGTTTCAACCCCGAGAGCATCCGCATTCCGGTAGTACAGCAAATTCTCACTTCGGGCAGTTACCTGAAAATGATGTGGAAGCAGGCGATTTTCTACGCCAAAACTACCATGAAAGACGTGCCTTTTATCGGTATCGTGGGCGTAGGGTTGATTAACCTGATTGTCAGTGCTTTTTATTTTGGCAAGATGTACGGCACGAGTTCGTATCCGGTCACGGCCAACGTGCTGGGTTTACTCGGCGAGTTCGATATTTTCTTCTTTGTTATTATTGTTTTTTACTCCGGCGAACTCATCTGGCGGGAGCGGGCAGTCAACATGAATCTCATCATGGACGCCCTGCCTATTCCCGACTGGGTCAATCTCGCGGCTAAGTTTATCGCCATGTTGCTGCTTTACATGGGCATTCTGTTGGTACTTATTCTGATGGGCATGGCCGTCCAAACCGCGATGGGGTACTACAACTATGAGATTGGATTGTACTTCAAAAGCCTCTTTACCTCCACGATGTCGTTTTTGGTAGCCTATACCCTGCTGGCCTTTTTCGTGCAGGTGATGGCCAACAGCAAATTTGTCGGCTATGCGCTGATGTTCCTGTTCTTCATCGTTATGATTACGATGGGAGCCATGGGCTTTCAACATCCACTCATCATGTTTAACAGCGGTAGCCTGGGCGACTATTCCGATATGAACCAATTTGGTCACTTCTTCGCCCGTTTTTCCTGGTTGAAACTTTACTGGTTCGGTTTCGTGGCAGTCTTATTTGTGTTGGCGGTCGTTTTCGCGGTGCGTGGTACCGACAGTATTTTGAAAACCCGGCTGCGTTTGGGCCGCAACCGGCTTACCCGGCCCATTCTTGTCACGGCTTTCGCGGCGCTGATTTTGACGATCGGGACGGGCTTTTTTGTGTATTACAATACCAACAAACTCAACAACTACTATACTTCGGAGGAACAGGAACAGCGGCAGGTAGACTACGAGAAGACGTTGAAGCATTACGAGCGCGTCCCGCAGCCCAAAATCGTGGAGTCTAATTTGAAAGTCGAGATTTATCCCTCGACCCGCGACTTTACCGCCGAAGGTTTTTATTGGCTCAAAAACAAAACGGACCAGTCCCAAGCCGATGTTCACATTCAGGAGGCAATTCAGAATGACGTCGAAACGGATTACCTGCGCTTTGGCAACGGTGGCGCCAAGGTAAACAAAGAGTGGAAAAAGTTTGGCTACACGATTTACCGCCTGGCCAGGCCACTCGCTCCCGGCGACTCGGTGAAGATGGATTTCAAGGTCAGTTTCACCACCAAAGGATTTACCTCCGGTGGCGGCAATACCGACATTGTCAATAATGGCACCTTTTTCAATAATGGCTATTTCCCGTCGCTGGGCTACGAAGAAGGCGGCGAACTGAGCAGTGACGATTTGCGCCGCAAGTACAAACTACCCGAAAAAGAGCGCATGATGGAGCAGGACGACCCGCGCGGGCTGAGCCAGAACCTCTTCGGCGACGACGCTGACTACATCCGTTTCAAGATGGTAATTGGTACTGCCACAGACCAAACCGCCATTGCACCCGGCTACCTGAAAAAAGAATGGACGGAAAACGGACGAAGGTACTTCGACTACGAAATGGATGTGCCGATGGTCAATTTTTATTCTATCGTCTCGGCTCGCTACGAGGTAAAGCGCGATGTTTGGAAAAACTCCAACGGTCAGCCCGTGAAGCTGGAAATCTATTACAACAAAGGCCACGAGTACAACCTCGACAAGATGATGACGTCGATGAAGAAGGCGCTCACCTACTATTCCAAAAACTTTGCGCCCTACCAGTTCCGGCAGATGCGCATTATGGAGTTTCCGCGCTACGCCAGTTTCGCGCAGTCATTCGCCAACACGGTACCTTTCTCGGAAGGCATCGGCTTTATCCAGAAAATCAGCGATCCCGACGAAGACCTCGACATGCCTTACTACGTGACCGCCCACGAGGTAGCACACCAGTGGTGGGGCCATCAGGTGCCGGAGGCTAACGTGAAAGGCAACGCCATGCTTTCGGAGTCGCAGTCGCAGTACTCGGCGCTGATGGTGATGAAGCACAGTTTCCCGCCCGAAATCATGCAGAAGTTTTTGAAATACGAAATGGATAGTTACCTGGGCGGGCGCTCCGGCGAAACCAAAAAAGAACAACCAATGGCCCTCACCGAAGGGCAGCAGTATATTCATTACCGCAAAGCGTCGGTAATCATGTACGCTTTGCAGGACTACATCGGCGAAGATAAGGTGAACGCCGCGCTGCGGAAGTTTCTGGCAGAGTGGAAGTACCCCGGACCCGATTCGAAGAATAAGCGCTACCCCACGAGCCGCGACCTGATCGGCTATTTCCGCGCCGAAACACCCGATTCGTTGAAGTACCTGATCAACGACTGGTTCGAAACCATCACGCTCTACGAAAACAAGGCCACCGAAGCGACTTACGTCAGGAAGAACGATAAACAATATGAAGTGACGCTGAAATTTACGTCTGAGATGTTCCGCGCCGATAGCGCGGGCAACGAACGCCCGCTCCCGCTCAACACGCAGTGGTTCGACGTAGGGGTGTATGGAAAAAACAAAGACGGTGAAGACAAACTCCTGTACTTACAAAAACACAAAGTGACGAAGCAGGAGAACACCGTGAAAGTACTGGTGAATGAAAAGCCGACGAAAGCGGGCGTCGACCCGATCAACAAGCTCATCGACCGCCACCCGGATGACAATACGAAGTCGGTAAGTGAGGCGGGGAGCGAGAATTCTTAGTTCTTAGTTGAAAAAGTAAAGCCCGGAGCTGTGGAGTTCTGGGCTTTTTACTAAATGAAAGGTTTGAACCACTCATATCCGCGCCTTCCCAAACCAATAGCCCGCTGTCAGGCCCAAACTACGATTGTAAAATGACCCGGCACCAACTACAAGAGGTCCCGGACCGATTCCGGTCATGCCGTGACTATAATTGACCGCCAGAGAAATCCTTCTTATTTCTAACCCAACGACTCCAGCTAATCCGTAATCCATCCGGTTATAGGTATCTTGAGAATTACTGTTTTTAGGTCCAAATACAATCTTTTGGTTAAATCCTACTGACTGAGTACCAAAACTGGATTCACCCCCAAGGCCCGCCGCGGCGTACGGTCCCAAGCCTCCGAAAATTTTGCAGGTATTACTGACTTGCGACTTGTACAATACCAGCACCGGCAATTCAAGATAGTTGGGTCGGAAAGAGACCCGATAGTTTCCCGTTAATGTACCCTGCTGATTACGGAACTCCAACATAGAACTGAACCCTTTTGTGACATAAAGCAGAGCGGGTTGAACGGAGAAGTTCGGAGACAAGCTGATCTCTGCCTGCAAACCAGCCTGGTACCCCGGAAATGGGTCAAAATCGGCATCGCGTTGAAACTTGGCGTTTGAAGCATTCACGCCAGCCTTCACGCCAAATCGTACCTGAGCATCTGCGGGCTGGACAAAGAAAAACACGCCGAGTACCAGCGCGGGTAAGAGGGAATTTTTCATGGAGCGTAACTTTTGGTTCCTACCTGCTTCAACGAATGATTTATGTTTCCGATTGTCACTCTTTCGTTGCTTTTTTCTGTGGCAAGGCATTGGTCCAAAAATGACTGCTTGGGATTATGTCAGAAAATTCTTCTACCGAAAGTATTTATCCAGCAGCCCGAACTTTACAAGAATAGAAAGTAAGCTCACAAGGAAAGGGTTCGTCACTCAGTGCATTCAAAATCTATAACTTACAATGAATAACTTTAACATTAACCGCCGTCGCTTCTTGCAGGGAGCTTCGGCCACGCTTGCCTTAACTGCCCTCGGCGCGCAGGGCATGGACATCATTAACCCCGCCAAACCCTACCGCGTGGGGCTGATTGGGGCGGGCTGGTACGGCACGAGCGACCTTTTCAAGCTGATTCAGGTAGCGCCCGTGGAAGTACTGGCGATTTGTGATGTGGATAAAAGCCACCGGGAAGAAGCGGGGAAACTTGTAAGCCAGCGGCAGAAGTCCGGCAAAGTACCCAAGCTGTACGGCGATTACGAGAAGATGCTCAAAGAGAACGAAATGGACATCGTGCTGATCGGCACGCCCGACCACTGGCACGCGCTGCAAATGATCGACGCGGTCAAGGCCGGGGCGAATGTATATGTACAAAAGCCCATCAGCGTGGACGTACTGGAAGGCGAAGCGATGGTTGCCGCCGCCCGCAAATACAACAAGGTCGTGCAAGTAGGTACGCAGCGTAAAAGTACCCCGCACCTTATCGACGCCAAGCGCGACATCGTGGACGCGGGGCTGCTGGGCAAGGTGGCCCACGTCGAAATGTGCTGCTACTACCACATGCGGGCCAATGGCAACCCGCCCGTCGAACCCGTTCCGGCTTTTCTGGATTACGAAAAATGGACGGGTCCCGCGCCCATGCGCCCCTACGACGGACTACCACACATCCGCTGGTGGCGGACGTTTATGGAGTACGGCAACGGTATCACGGGCGATATGTGCGTGCATATGTTCGACACCGTACGCTGGATGCTTGGTCTGGGCTGGCCGGACCGGGTTAGTTCCGAAGGAGGAATCTATGTCCAGAAAGAGGGGAAATCCAATATTTCCGACACCCAATCGGCGGTGTTCGAGTACCCTGGTCTGAATTGCGTGTGGCAGCACCGCACCTGGGGTACCCCCAACAACCCCGACTACCCCTGGTCGTTTACCATTTATGGCGAGAAGGGTACTTTGTGGGGCAGCACAATGCAGTATGACTTTATTCCCGAAGGTAAAGATGGCAAACGTATTCATGGCGACGTGCTCTACGAAAAGGAGCAGTATCCCGAAGACCTCGTCGAGGTACGAAACGAACTAAATGCCGCTCCCGCCACCCGTCGACACATGCTGGATTTCCTGGCCGCTATCGAGAACGGAGGCCGTCCGGTAGCCGACATCGAGCAGGGACATATTTCTACGGCCAGTTGTATCATGGCTAATATGTCGATGGCCACCGGCAAGCCGATCGTGTATGATCCCAAAACCCGCAGCATCGTTGGTGGTGATCGTGAATTGAACGGATTGCTGGCGCGGCCTTACCGCAGCGGGTACATTCATCCCCTGCCAAATAAGGTCTAACCATATTGCGTTGAGGTTGTTATGTTCTGAATAAACCTTAAAACAATATGATTAGAACTATCTTTCTGATTTGTCTTTACGGCGCAGGAATGCTATTTCCTGCGCCTACCGACAACCATCAGCCATCTTCTAAAAGCGAAACGCCTTCTCCCCCCAAAACGCCCACCGAGGAATTGGCGACGTTTCAGGTTGAGCCGGGCTTCAAAATACAGCTCGTGGCTTCCGAGCCGATGGTGCAGGATCCGGTCGTGATTCAGTTTGATTCCGACGGGCGGCTGTGGGTAGTCGAGATGCGCGGCTTCATGAACGACATCGAAGGTTCTACCGAAGATCAGCCTACGGGCCGCGTTTCGGTGTTGGAAGATACCAATGGCGATGGGCAGATGGATAAGAGTACGATTTATCTGGATAGTTTGGTAATGCCCCGCGCGCTGGCTCTGGTGCCGGGCGGCGCGCTGGTTTCGGAAAACAAATCCCTCTGGCTAACGCAGGATACCAACGACGATCTGAAAGCCGACACAAAAACCCTCATCGACGGCGACTACGCCAAAAACGGCTTGCCCGAACACGCCGATAATGGCCTTTGGCGGAGCGTGGACAACTACTACTACAATGTCAAGTCCCGTTTTCGCTATCGCCTGACGAACGGCAAATGGCTACGTGACAGTACCGAGTTTCGGGGTCAATGGGGTCTGAGCCACGACGACGAGGGTAATCTTTACTACAACTACAACTGGTCGCAACTCCACGCCGATCTGGTACCGCCCAACTACCTCTCGCGCAATCCGCACCACACGCCTACCACGGGCATCGACCACGGCCTCACCATCGACCGCCGCGTGTACCCCATCCGGCCCAATCCCGCCGTCAACCGGGGCTATATTCCCGGCACGCTAGGCGACGAGGGCCAACTCCTCGAATTTACGGCTGCCTGTTCGCCCCTGGTATATCGGGAAAATGCTTTTCCGGCCGAGTACTTGGGCAATGCTTTTGTCTGCGAACCTTCGGGTAATCTCGTCAAGCGGAATGTCGTCCGTAAAAACGGCTTGATGCTCACGGCCTTTGACCCGCATCCCGGTACAGAATTTCTGGCCTCGACCGACGAGCGCTTTCGCCCCGTCCACATGGCTTCCGCTCCCGACGGCGGGCTATATATAGCCGATATGTACCGGGGACTAGTGCAGCACGGGGCCTACATGACGCCTTATCTAAAAGAACAAACCATACAGCGCCACCTGGTGCTGCCCGTGCACTACGGCCGTATCTGGCGCGTGGTACCCGATAACTGGCAACCCATCAAACCCAGGAAACTTTCCCTGGCATCGTCCGCCGAATTAGTCGTCACGCTTTCCAGTGCCAGCGGCTGGCAGCGCGACCAGGCACAGCGGCTGCTCGTGGAACGAAACGATAAATTAGCCGCTCCCGCTTTGCAAGAATTGGTCACTCATGGCAAAGTACCCTTGGGTCGCTTCCACGCTCTCTGGACGCTCGAAGGCATGAAGCAATTGGATGGAAAATTACTTTTCAGCGCTTTGCAGGATGAAAACACACTTGTAAAATCTACCGCTTTGCGCTTACTGGAACCGCTGGCTAAAAAAGACGCTAAAATAAAGACACAGCTTGAAACGGCATTGGCCAATTTTTCTCCTGCCGAAGAAAGCAAGGCATTTACGCTGCAACTCGCACTTTCCGCTGAAGTACTCAGTCCGCAAGCCGCATTACCTATTCTATCCAGAATCGCCGATCAAGAAGGTAACTCGCCGCTGGTTCGCGACGCGGTACTGAGTAGTTTGAAAAACCGGGAATTTGCTTTCCTGCAAACCCTGATGAAAGCATCAGAATGGCAAGTTCACAATCAGGACAAGGAGATTTTTCTGGAAATGCTCACGACTTCGGTAGTCAGAAAGGGAAATCCCACCGAGATGGCTACGCTTTTATCAGAGTTAAATAAAAAGAAAACCGAACGCGGCTTGACCAACTTTGGCTGGCAGGAAAAAGCCATTCTGACCTCCCTATCCATTCAGGCCAATAATCCAAAGTTGACACCGATTAAACTCGCGAAGGCTCCCGAAATTCTCACCATGAAAATGGAAGGAGTAGATGGCAGTCGTCTGGCTTCGCTTAGTGCATTGTTCGAGTGGCCAGGCCACAAAGCAACCGTTGCCACTACCCAAAAGAAAAATCCACTAAGTGAAGAAGATCGAAAAATATTCGCGCTCGGTCGCCAGCATTACCTAACTACCTGCGCAGGTTGTCACGGCACTGATGGCGCGGGCATGAACCGCTTCGCCCCACCACTCATCGGCTCGCAGTGGGTATTGGGCGACGAGAAAAGACTATCGCTTATTCTCCTGCACGGCATGGAAGGTCCGGTGGATGTTATGGGCAAAATTTATGATACTCCGGAAATACTGCCCGTGATGCCCGCACATTCGACAATGGACGATGGTGCACTCACGGCCATTCTGACCTACATCCGCAACGAATGGGGCAACGATGCCGGGGCCGTTGGCCGACGAACCGTTGGCACTACCCGCCTTACCTCACAGGGACGTGTGGTTCCGTGGACGGCGAAGGAGCTGGATGCACACATAGAAGCCGGGAAGGGAAAGGAATGATGAGTGATGAATTATGAGTGATGAAATTTAGTGAATGAATCTTTAATCCAAAAACTACCTATGAGCATTGATGCCTCTTTGACCCGTCGGGATTTTTTGCAGCGTTCGGCCTTAGGGGCGGCGGCTTTTTCGTTTGGAAAAATGCCGGAGGTTTTCAAAAATCATTCGATGGGAATCGTGGTGCACTCCTACGCCAGCCGCTGGAACTCCAAGACACCGAGTGCAAAGTACCCTGGTTTCAAGGACGCCGTTGAGTTAATGGAACACTGCCATCAAATCGGCGCGGGTGGAGTGCAAACTACCGTTCGTGACTGGACACCCGAAATCGCCCGAAAACTCCGCAGCCTGACCGACCAAACGGGTATGTACCTGGAAGGCTCGATCAGCCTGCCGCACAGCGCCGACGAAGCGAAGCGATTCGAGCAGGAAATAAAAACGGCCAAAGAAGCGGGTGTGAGCATCTACCGCACGGTTTGTATGAATGGTCGCCGTTACGAGAACTTCCACAGCCCGGAAGCGATTATGGAATTCAAGAAAGACTCCGTCGCTGCCCTGCAAATGGCCGAACCCATTGCCCGGAAACTAGGTGTCAAACTGGCCGTGGAAAATCACAAAGACTGGCGGGCCGACGAACTGGCGGGCCTAATCAAACAAATCGGCAGCGACCATGTAGGTGTGACGCTAGACTTTGGCAACAGCATTGCTCTCCTCGAAAACCCGATGGAGGTTGTCAATACCCTCGCCCCTTTTGTGCTAAGTACCCACGTTAAGGATATGGGCGTACGAGAATATGAGGATGGTTTCCTGCTCTCGGAAGTACCTCTCGGCGAAGGTATTTTAGACTTGCCCGAAATCGTAAAGATTTGCCAGAAGTACAACCCCAACGTAAATTTCAGTCTGGAAATGATTACCCGCGACCCGCTCGAAATCCCCGTCCTGACCGAAGCCTACTGGCCCGCCATGCAGGTAGTCCCCGCCGAAGACGTCGCAGATACCCTCCGCATGGTGCGGCAAAACAAATTCAAAACCGAACTACCCCGCGTCTCTCACCTCTCCCCCGACGAACGCCTGGCCGCCGAGGAAAATAATAATGTGGAATCGTTGAAATATAGTAAGGCAAAGATGGGGCTGTCGTAACCGGTAGTTTTTGGTGAATGCCAAAGCCCTTCACCTTTTACCATTGACCTTTACCCCTCTCCCTTCATCCCGCTTAAATCCGGCAACGGACTCACCGATGTCCAGCCACCATCCACGACCAAGCTCTGGCCCGTGATATGGCCGGAAAACGGCGAAAGCAGGAATAAAGCCGCGTGAGCAATGTCTTCCCGTCTGGCTGGGCGCCCCGTGGGCGTGATGGCCGACCACACATCCTCATAAGTAGGGTCATCCTGCAAAGTACGTTCGGTGAGCGTAGCACCGGGGGCCACCGTGTTAATCGTGATATTGTGGGGAGACAGTTCGAGAACGAGATTTTTGGCCAGCATTTCCAGCCCGGCCTTCGTCATGGCATAGGCCGCCAAATTCTGGTGAGCCTGGTGCCCTACCACGGACGACATCAGCAGGATACGCCCGCCGGTCCCCTGCGAACGTATCTGCCGCGCCGCCGCTTGCGTGAGCAAAAACGATCCCGCCAGGTTTACGTCGAGTACCCGTCGAAGATCCGCCGCCGGATAATCGAAGAAATCCCCGAACAGTGTAATACCCGCATTGGCCACGGCGATAGTCAGTTTTCCGTAGTTCTCGACGGCCGTCTGAATCATTTGGCCGATAATATCCTCATCCGAAGCATCTCCGGCCACCGCCAGGCACAGGCCTCCTGCCTCAACAATAGTCGCTGCGGCCTCGATTGCCAACTCAGAGTCTGCGTCGTTGAGTATCACCGCTGCGCCTTGCCCGGCCAATTGACGAGCTATTTCGAACCCTATCCCCTGTCCCGCCCCGGTCACGATGGCAACCTGGTCGGTAAAAAGCTTACTCATTGGAGTTGAAAGTTTATGAGCTTAGGAGTTGTAGGATTGCAGAGTCAGATTCGTTAAAGCGTTAACTCATGAACTTTCAACCCATACCCCCTCTTAGTGCGAATCCCTTGTTACTTTATCCCCCGAACCACCGCGTAGGAAATCCATATCAGCTCCTTCGTGGGCCTGCATTACCCGCTCGATGTGCAGGTTGACGAAGCCCCGATTGTAGCCTAATTCTAGCGGTTTCCAGTTGGCGCGGCGTTTTTCCAGTTCCTCATCCGATACGTCCAGATGCAGGCGGCGGTTCTCTACGTCGAGCTCGATCATATCGCCGTCTTGTACCAGAGCCAAAGTACCACCCACCGCCGCCTCGGGTGACACGTGCAGTACCACGGTACCGAAGCCCGTGCCGCTCATGCGACCGTCCGAAATCCGCACCATATCCATCACGCCTTTTTCCAAAAGCCGCTTGGGAATGGACATATTACCTACCTCGGGCATGCCGGGATAACCTTTCGGTCCAACGTTTTTCAACACCATGACCGTATTTTCGTCGATGTCGAGATTGGGGTCGTCGAGGCGGGCTTTGTAATGATCGATGTCTTCGAACACCAGAGCGGGGCCACGATGCTGCATGAGCTCGGGCTTCAGCGAAGCTGAAGGTTTCAACACCGCGCCATTCACGGCCAGATTACCTTTCACAACTACCAAGCCGGTCAGATCCTTCACGGGTTTTTCCAAAGTACCTATTACTTCGGGATCAAAGCACTCGGCGTTGGCGCAGTTCTCGGCCATAGTTTTGCCGTTGGCGGTAATTACGTCACCGTGCAACCGCGATTGCAACTCTTTGATGACTACGGGCAGCCCGCCGGCGTAATAAAAATCTTCCATAAAGTACCCACCCGATGGTTGCAGGTTAGCCAGCAGCGGAATATCGGCAGATAAATGGTCGAAATCGTCCAGCTTCAGATCCACGCCGATGCGGCCCGCGATAGCCAGCAAGTGAATCACAAAATTGGTAGAACCACCAATGGCGGCATTTATTTTGATGGCATTCTCGAAGGCTTTGCGCGTCAAGATCTGCGACAGGCGGAGGTCTTCCTTCACCATGTCCACGATGCGGCGTCCCGAGAGGTGCGCAGCAACTTTCCGACGAGAGTCGGCAGCCGGAATGGCCGCATTTTCGGGTAAGGTCAGGCCCAGCGACTCCACCATGCAGGCCATGGTTGAGGCGGTTCCCATCACGGCACAGTGACCCGCGCTACGACACATGCAGGCCTCGGCGGTTGTAAACTCATCCTGGGTCATCAACCCCTGACGATAGGCCTCGCTAAAACGCCATACATCGCTCGTGCCAATGCTTTTGCCCCGGTAGCGGCCCGTAAGCATGGGGCCACCCGATACAACTATGGTCGGAATGTCCACGCTGCTAGCCCCCATGACGAGCGAAGGCGTAGTTTTATCGCAGCCGCAGAGCAGTACTACCCCGTCGACTGGGTTGGCGCGAATGGATTCCTCGACATCCATGCTGGCCAGGTTGCGGTAGAGCATGGCAGTAGGCTTGATGAGGGTTTCACCCAGCGACATTACCGGAAATTCCAGCGGGAAGCCCCCCGCCTCCCACACGCCGCGCTTAACCGACTCAGCCAGTTCCCGGAAGTGGCCATTGCAAGGCGTGAGTTCCGAGAACGTGTTGCAAATACCGATAACGGGTCGTCCTTCGAATTCATCGGCGGGATAGCCCTGATTTTTCATCCAGGCGCGATAAATGAACCCGTCCTTCCCTTCCTTACCAAACCAGCCCCGGCTGCGTAGCTCTTTCTTGTTATCCATATTGGGTTTTGAAATTCAATGAGTACTTGAATGCTAGGCAAAGGTACTTTTAGGGAATTTATAATGCCCGGAATAGGCGGGAGTTTTAACGGAAAGGCTTTTTTTGGGTAAAAAATGAAGGATCAGTCCAATAGCTGCCTCCTGAATCCAGTTTAATAAACGTATCTTGCGTATCGTTTTTATCGCTTTCTTACCTATGTGTCGTTTGATTTTACTTCTCCACAAAAAAAGTAGTCTTCTGCTGGCTGCTCTGGTTTGCATGCTCACATCCACCTTATCTGCCCAGCCCGCCACGGATGCTTTTCTCGAAAAAATTCTGCTGAAAAACCCTGAGTGGTTCAATGAAGTCCTGAAATATCCAGGTGCGCGCGGTGTGCAGATTATGTATACAAAAATAGACCGAAACCGCCGGAACGAACCCCGTTTCACAACGTATCGGTACAATGTCGATAAGAACAAGTACTTCTATCCGGCCAGCACCGTCAAACTACCCGCTGTGCTGCTGGCTTTTGAAAAACTCAATCAGCTGAACAAACCGGGGCTGGACAAGTACACGCCTATGTTCACCGAAGCCGCCCGGCCCGAGCAGACTGCCGTTACTGCCGATACTACCGCCGAAAATGGGCTGCCATCGGTGGCCCACTACGCCAGAAAAGTGTTGCTAGCGAGCGACAACGACGCTTTTAATCGGCTGTACGAATTTATCGGGCAGGAGGAGTTCAACAAAAAAATGCGCGAGAAGGGCTACCTGAACACGCGCATCAGGCACCGCCTGCAACTGCCTATGAGCACCGAAAACAACCGCTACACTAATCCCGTTCGCTTCGAGAAAGATGGGAAAGTGATTTACCAACAGCCGCTAGTCTACGCCCAAAATGTTGAGAAACCTGCCTCATCAATTTTTTTGGGGAATGGATATATGGAAAATGGGCAACTAGTGAACGACCCATTTGATTTTACAGACAAAAACTACTTTGCTCTGGAAGATCAGCACAAACTACTGAAAGCCATTTTCTTTCCCGAAACTCTGGAACCCTCCGAACGCTTTGACCTGAATCCTGATGATTATAAGTTTCTGTATCGGTACATGTCGCAACTACCGATGGAAACGAGTTTTCCCGAAAATTACTCGGAGGACTACAACGACAGTTACGTGAAATTTTTTATATTTGGAAACAGCAAGAAACGGATGCCGCGACACATTCGGGTGTTCAATAAGGTAGGCGACGCCTACGGATTCCTGCTGGACAATGCCTATATCGTGGATTTCGAGCGGGGCATCGAGTTTATGCTTACCGCCGTGATTGACTGCAACGAAAACCTGATTTACAACGACGACACTTATGCCTACGACAGCGTGGGCTTTCCGTTTATGGCGCACTTAGGCGAAGCCATTTTTGAATACGAGATGAACCGCAAACGACGCCGGCGACCGGATTTGAGTCGATATGAAGTGGAGTACGATAAGTAAACGTCAACGATTCGCGACCATCACTGATTGACAAAATCGGCTGACTCACAGGTAGTTCCAGAACGCTCTTTGGTGGTGGCACGTTGACTGCTGCCTTTTCTTCCCCAAGGTTTACAATAAAGCAGGTTATATCCGTGACCAAGGATGAGTAAGGCAGACCCCAAATAACCTAGTAATTGGAAAGTAAAATTATATTTTTCCAGTAGAAGTGAGCAGGAAAATAAAACAAAAGCGGTCCACAGAAAATAGCGGAGAACCGGAATATTGTGATCGCGGGTAGCGAAGTAGACGGCTATTCCGTTGAATAATATAAAGAAGTAATTCAGGAGCCCGCCCGCAGGATGGTCATGCAATGAAAGCGAACCGCCAATAGCCAAAGCGGGCGTCACAAGACAGTGAATCAGGCATAGTACCGAACCCGCAATGCCCATATAATCGGCTTTTCCGTGCGAATGATCGAGATGGTTGGAAGAGTCCTTTTTCATTTCAAAGCAAAAGTAGGTTGATATCTCGTTATTTGCAACGCTATTGCATTTTAATTTGTTCAAGATTCCAGGGAGAAAACTCAGCTTTTTATTTTGCGCTGGCCGGGCGACCAGAAATACAGCCTGCTTACATTAAGAGAAAGAAAAGATCATGGAACATACAATCATCGACACACTTAGAGAACATAATCTCCGCAGTACAGTCTGTCGCGAGGAAGTTTTAGAAGCATTTATGACTCGCGCCACAGCGCTCTCGCACGGTGACCTGGAAGGTAATTTGAAAGAACGGTTCGATCGGGTGACAATTTACCGCACCTTAAAAACCTTCCTGGAAAAAGGGATCATACACAAAGTACTCGATGACGAAGGAGCGCGCTACGCTTTATGCCGCGAAAGTTGCACTGAGGATGTCCACCACCACGATCACGTACATTTTAAATGTAATGAGTGCGGCCAGACCAATTGTCTGGAGAATCTACACGTTCCAAGCGTGCAACTACCCAATGGTTACCGCGCTCAGGAAACCAATTTATTAATTCAGGGCCTGTGCGCTGACTGCACGGGGAGTCAATAGTTTCCGATTGCGCTCTCATCCATTTTTTGCGTTTTTTCTCAAACATTTATGAAAATCTACACCTTTCAATATTCGCTGATACTTAGCCTTGTCCTGCTGCTTTCATTTTCTTCTTTCGCCCAAAAAAAGAAAAGTAGTCCGGTAGCAACGGCTGCGTTTAATCCCTCCAACCGTCCCAAAAACCTCTCGGATAATGATTTGCTGGAACTGGTTCAGAAGCAGACTTTCCGGTACTTCTGGGATTTTGGCCACCCGGTGAGTGGCCTGGCGCGGGAGCGAAGCAATGAATCCTTCAATTATGGCAGCGAGGTAGTTACCACGGGTGGTACGGGTTTTGGCATCATGGCCATGATCGTAGCGGCCGAGCGGGGCTGGCAACCGCGCGATTCGGTGGCAAACCGCCTGCTCAAAATGGTAATGTTCCTGCAGAAAGCGGACGCCTATCACGGTATTTTTCCGCATTGGCTCAACGGAAGTACTGGCAAAACTATTCCATTCAGCCGCAAGGACGACGGTGCCGATCTCGTCGAATCATCCTTTCTTTTTCAGGGATTGCTGTGCGCCCGGCAGTACTTTAAAAACGATAACCCTACCGAAAATGCTCTGCGCAACCGCATTAATAACCTTTGGCGGGAAGCGGAGTGGGATTTTTTCACCCGTGATGGGCGCAAGGTTTTATATTGGCACTGGAGTCCCAACAATGGCTGGGCGATGGACTTCGAACTGCGTGGCTACAATGAGGCACTGATTACGTATGTTCTTGCTGCTTCCTCGCCCCGGTACTCTATTTCCCCGGAGCCCTACCACAAAGGCTGGGCCATGAGTAATTTTTTCAAGAATGGTAAGGAATTTTATGGCTTGAAACTACCCCTGGGTTTCGACTACGGCGGGCCGCTGTTCTTTACGCATTACTCTTTTCTGGGTTTGAATCCCAAAGGATTAAAAGACCGCTACGCCGATTATTGGGAGCAGAACGTACATCACTCGCTTATCAACTACCGGTACTGCGTGGATAATCCCAAAAAATTCAAGGGCTATGGCGAAGATTGTTGGGGTCTGACCGCCAGTGATACTTATAACGGCTACAATGCTCACTCACCAACAAATGATTTTGGCACCATCACGCCTACCGCTGCGCTTTCTTCCTTCCCTTATACGCCCGACCAGTCCATGAAGGCCTTGCGGCATTTTTACGACGACCTTGGTGATAAAATTTGGAGTGAATATGGCTTCGTGGATGCCTTTAACGAATCCGAAAATTGGTACGCCAACTCCCACCTTGCTATCGACCAGGGGCCAATTATCGTTATGATCGAAAACCACCGCACAGGACTTCTGTGGAACCTTTTCATGAGCTGCCCTGAGGTAAGCGAAGGCTTGAAGAAGTTGGATTTTAAGAGTACAGCAATCAAATAGCACCGAGTATCCTTACTGAGCTTTTTTTACCGTAATCTCTACTTTTGGGTAATCCATATTGGCGCGAATGGCTTCGCGGGCTTCTATACCCGCAAATTTCTCACACAGATACAGACCAAGATCCAGCGAAGATGCCACCGCACCGGCTGTAATAACATTCCGGTCTTCAACGATACGGGCTTTCTGAACATTAGGGCAGTACTGCTTTAAAGTCTCGTATTCCTTGAAGTTAGTCGTCGCCATTCGGTCTTGCAGGAATCCGGCAGCGCCCAGCAACAGGCTGCCCGTACATACCGACACCTTATAAGGTACGTTTTGGGCCGTTTTTAGCCAGTTCACAAAATCACGATCGTTCCTCAACGTGCGGGTACCAAATCCTCCGGGTACGAAGATTAAGTCGTAAGCATCCAGCGACTGCCGCACCCGCGTCGTCTCTACTGACAGGCCGAAGCTATCCTCTACTGTATCGGTGAACGAGCAAAAATCCCAACTCATATTCGGGATATACCCCTGCGATTTGAGACGGGAAATCGGATCGTAAAATCCAATAAAATCCAGCATAGTAATCCCATTGAAAAGAACAAAGGCAATTTTCATGCGGTCAATAGTAATTGATTCAAAAGTGGAAAAATGCCCGGGTGAAAAAGCAAAAGAAGAAATTCCTGCGGTAAAGGTTCCGAGTTTTTTTAAAAAATCTCTTCTTTCTTCCCTGAATGGTATAAATTTGGACATATGCGAAGTAAGGGAATTTTGAGCGTCTGTTTTCTTAGCCAGCTAAAGTACAGGCTTTATTCACTCATTCATAACTCAATCATTCAAAATCAGAAAAAATGCCTCCCAAGAAACCCATCGTCACGCTCACCGTTAACCCGGCGGTGGATAAAAGTACTACTGTAGAACGTCTGGTACCCGACAGCAAACTGCGCTGTAACACGCCCCTTTTTGAGGCAGGCGGTGGCGGCATAAATGTCGCTAAGGCCATCCACCGTTTGGGAGGCGACCCCATTGCAGTCTTTACCTCGGGCGGACCTACCGGCCAGCGCCTGCAAAAGCTGGTGAAAGCTGAAAATGTTTCCATCCGAATCGTAGAAACCAAGGAATGGACCCGGGAGAATCTGAATATCGTTGAAACAACTACTGGCCTCCAATACCGTTTTGGAATGCCCGGCACCCAGTTGATGCCCACTGAAATTGAAGCAATTATCGATACCCTGGAAGAAATCGATCCTTACCCGTCATTCATCATAGCCAGTGGTAGTTTGCCACCGGGTGTCCCAACGGATTTCTACCAGCAAATTGCAGAACTGGCCAAGCGTCAGGGCGCCAAATTTATTGCCGACACTTCGGGCGAGTCGTTGCGGCTGGCTTCGGATGCAGGAGTATATCTTCTAAAACCCAACGTGACTGAGCTAAAAGAATTAGTCGGTACTGATAAACTGGAAATGGATGAGCTTGACGAAGCGGCCCGCGCTCTGATTATCCGGGGCAACTGCGAGATCGTAGTGATTTCTATGGGGCCTATGGGAGCAATGCTCGTTACATCCGACTACGTGGAACACATTCCGGCTCCGCCTGTAACCAAACAAAGTACCGTTGGGGCGGGCGACAGTATGGTGGCGGGGATGGTTTGGACCTTATCGCAGGGAAAAACCGTGCGTGAGGCCGTCAGAATGGGCGTAGCCTGCGGAACTGCCGCTACTATGAACCCAGGTAGTGAGCTTTTTCATGTTCCCGATGTCAATAGTCTGCTCGACTGGATCAACCGTTATGAAGTGCGGTACGCTTCGACAATACGGTAGTTCAGGAGTTAGCGGAAATTCTACTTGATGTTTTTCCTGTTGCGCCTTTAACTACGAATTAGGTAGTCATTCGCTATAATACCTAAGAAACTAGGCGAACTCTAATGTCTGTCCTGCTGTAGGAGCAGAGTGCTTCTTTTTTATATCGAAAATTGTAAACGCAATGGTTACGCCTGTAGCCAATACGAAGTAGCATCCGATGATATAACTGAGCCAGTTGCCAGGTGTTTCGATGCCAAACCAGTCTCCCAGATAAACCAAAATTCCTAAACCAATTGAATTCTTTACCGTTTCCCACAACCAGGCATGCGGGTTGCGGTCCATAAGTTCGGTGTAGGCATAAATTCCCAGTACTATAAATCCCCCGCAAAAAATAGCATTCGGCATACCGATCTCTACAAGGTTACTGAAAAGCATGAAAATAAGAAGAAACGTAAAGGCAAACTGTGTCCACGTCCAGGCAATCAGGGACGGCGAAGCAGCAGGAGCGTACTTCTCGAAGTTGTAAACATCATCAATTTTCTTTACCGGATAGCGATCCGGCAGATCAGCGGGCCGCCAGCCCGTGGGCATAAACCAGATCCGGACCTTATCGTACCAGCTGCGGGTGCGCCACGCGTCCTGAATAAGCAACCATAAATGCCCCCAATTTATTTTGATCGGGTTCCAGGTACTTACCGGGCGGGTAATGCCATACACGGGCGGCACCTCAGGTAGTTCCTCCTGAAAAGTACCAAATAGTTTATCCCAAATAATGAGAATCTGGCCGTGGTTTTTGTCGATGTAAATCGGATTGATGGCATGGTGAACGCGGTGGTGCGAGGGCGTGACCAGGAATTTCTCCCAAAAACCCAGTTTACCAATATACACCGTGTGATACCAAAACTGCGCAAACAGATGGATGGGGGCCAGTACCGCAATGACCACGGCAGGTACGCCGACAATCGCGGCGGGAATCAAGAAAATGGTAAAAATATTGACAATGCCGGATATGCTCTGCCGCAGAGCACAGGCTAAATTAAACTCCTCACTGCTGTGATGAATGAGGTGACGGTTCCAGAGAATATTGATTTTATGGTTGAGTAAGTGCCCCAAATAACCTGCCAAATCCAAGGCTACAAAAGCAATGAGCCAGACCCAAACCGTAGATTTAATTTCAAAAATGGCCCAGTGTTCCACCATCCAGGCATAGGTAATAATAGAAATACCCAACCCCAGCGCGTCCTTCAAGCTATTGGTAAAGCCCGAGCTAAGACTCGAGATCATATCCATATTCTTGAAATGATGGCGGAATCGGAGCCAACCGTACAGCTTCTCCCCCAGCACTGTCAGCAGGAAGATCGGCATAGCGATAGTCAGGATTTTGGCGTATTGCTCCATTTGGGCATGGACTGAATAAATTCTATCATTTTTCAGCTATAAATTTGCCAAAAATACAGGAACAAGGCAAGTACTTGTCAAATCCCCTGCGCCTTACGCCAATGCAGGAAGTACAGGATGCGGTGGTGCAGTCGGCCCCAATTCGTCTTCTTATGCTCCGACAGCAGCTCCTCTTTTGGCTTGTTAGCGACAATATACCCTTCCAAAAGCCTTCGATTCTCTTCAATTACTTCAAAAGGACCAGGTTCTAGACTGGATATTTGTTGGTGGATGTATGGAGTAAAATCAATTTTACCCTTACGCTCAAGAATTTCGATAGGTAAAAAATCTCGCATAGCGGACCTTAAAGGTCCTCTACCGTAGCCTTCATAAAATTTCAGGTTAGAAGGTATAAACATGCATAATTCGATGAGCCGCTTATCAAAAAAAGGATGGCAGATCTGAACCTGATGATGCGCTCCCATGATGTCGTAGTATTCACTAACCTCACTCATCATTTGGTAGAGCATCCCCCGATCGATAAGTAAGTTTGTAGTCGGATGATTTTTGGCATTCATTTCCATAAAAGGAATCTTCTCTTTGGCTAGTTCTGAATCGACAGAATAATCATCGACTTTCACTGCTTTGCGGAAAAGTCTTTTCCAATACATCTGTATCAAATAATATGGGGGTATTTTTAAATGATATAGCATTCCTTTTAAGAAATACCATTTAGCTGTAAAATAGCCGAACATCTCATGCAACTTTCTGTAAAAGAAGCTCATCATATTAAAGGAATAAATTTTCATCCCCTCCTTACCAAACTCACTATTATATTCTTCTCTAGGATGAGTTTGATTAAGTCTCTTAACGGCCTCTTTCCAATCATTACGTGCAATAGCTTCGTATATAAATTCACTTCCATATCCAACAACAGTATCTCCATCGCTTCCCGTAAGTAACACACGACTTTTATTTTGGTTAGCGTGGTCTAGGATAGGTATAAAATGATTATAAGTAAGTGAAAACATTTCCGGCATATCCGAAATCTTGGCGATTTCAAGTAAAGACTCGTAATAGTTATTATTTGCAACTACTTCATGATGGATTACAGAGTGCTTTTTTAGAAAAGGAATAACATACTTCTTCTCTGATGTTTCTTCCATTTCTGTATCAATGTAATAAGTAACTAAAAATCGTTTTTCTTTAGATAGTAGTGTACTGGCAATTGCAGATACAGAAGATGAATCTAACCCGCCACTTAAAAATGCACTTACGCCAAATGGAGTTCTGATACGACAGGCAACAGCTTCCAAAAAGATACTCTTGAAGGCATCTAAATATTCTGCATCGCTCTTAAATTGATACTTTTGAGGATCAATAGACCAGTACATTTTTTCAGTGTACTGATTAATATTGATAATTAGACAGTGCGCAGGCGGTAAACTACTTACCGCTTCGAAAAAGGTATTATGCTGGTATATATTAAACTGCCCCCAATGACAGAGATAATTTGCTAATCGACTTCTGTCTATTTTTTTTTGTAGAGGATAAAAAGCCCACAGGGCTTTGATTTCCGAAGCGAATACAAAATATTTGCCTGGTATGTGATGAAAGTAAAATGGACGGACTCCCGAGTGATCGCGCCCACAAAAAATAGTTTGAGTAGCTGGTTCCCAGATGACGAACGCAAAATCTCCAATTAGATAATCCAGACATTTGGTTTCCCATTTCTCATACGCAGCCAGAATCAACTGGCTATCAGGAGTAGGCAGACCGTCAACTTCTGTGGGTAAATTCAGTAACTGTCTTAACTCAGCACGATTGTCGATGCGGGCATCGGCTACCAAGATATTCCCCTGATCATTGACTAACGGCTGAACTTCCTGAAAAGACTCATACGTCACATTCAGGTGCAGGTAACCTACTGAAATCTTAGATTGATCAAGGTAGTGTATTCCATCAGTTCCCCGATGCGCAATTCGATCCGCCATCTGCCGGACCAATCCGGCGGAAGGTTGTTCACCGTCCCACCGGATTATTCCTACGATTCCGCTCATCGAAGTTTACTTCTTATTGTTGTTGCCGCCAGTATCCCATTTCGGCATTGGACAGTAGTTTCACCCGCGTTCTGTTGCCATTCAAATTAGTAGAGTAGAGACTGGGTTCAGATACACCATCATTTAGGACATTTGTGAAAATAATATTCTGTCCACTAGGTGAATATCTGGGGTCCAAATCATTAGTGCCGGCTGGTTTGACTGCATTGTTATTGTTGCTTCCTGTCGAAGCAGAAAGATCTCTCAGAGTCCGATCATTGAGATACAACTCGAACAGCCGTGCATCAGCTTGCCGACCTGTTTCATCCCTGAAATCATTAATATCCATTGAGAACAATACCTCACCTCCGTCGATTGAGAGAACAGGATTACTCACACGGCGTGAACTTTTCAGGATCGTCTCTTTGGAACCACTACTGTTTATAATCATTAACTCGTTGTCGTAAACAGTCTCACTGGTGGTACGGGCCACGATTGTTTTTGTGGCTTCGTTCCAATCACAGCCAGCAAACTGTTGACCAGGCGTAGCGCGAGCGACCTCAGTCAGCCCTGTCCCATCGATACTGATCGAATATAATCTATTGTTGCTGGGATAAATGATTTTTGATCCATTGTTAGCCCAAGAGAAAGAAAGATCTAGCGGCAACAACCCACTTATTGGTACTTTAGTGATTTGCCGAAGACCCGTTCCGTCGCGATTAATTACAAAAATCTGTAAGCTGGTCGCCCGGTTGGAAATGAAAGCGATTTTTTCCCGATCGGGGCTCACGATGGGCCGCCAGTTACTACCTTGGGTAGTTAATTGAACAACACTCTTATCATCATTAGCAGCATAGATTTGATAAACACCACCCGTTTCCCGAGCAAAAACGTAATTGAGTGAAGGGAAAGTGGGCGTTTTAAATGTCCAGATTTCACTAAATACCTGTTCACGCTTGTCTTTTGCCACTACCTGCCAGTAGTAGGTTTTATCATATTCCAAATTATCGACAAACAGGGTATCATTATTATAATCAGTCCGATAGGGTGTAGTAGGCGAACTGCCTTCTTTGAATAGATATACATCGAAGGTAAGCGTATCACGATCCGGGTCGGAGGCCGTCCAGGCAAATAACTGGCCATTGACTCCCGTCAGAGTGGTTCCCGTAGCGGGAATAGGATTGGTCGGCTTCGTTGGAGCACGGTTGGACTTGATATCTTCAGACATATAAATTGTCACCACCGGATTTTGGCTGTCCGCAACATCAACGGTAACGTACTCGTTGTAAAGTGATGGCTTTTCGGCGCTGATCGTATAACTACCAACTGCAAGACTATCAAAGAAAAAATTACCCGTTGTGTCGGTTAACAGGCTTCGTCCCGAGGGATTGAGCTTTATCAAAACATCCGATAAAGGCTTTTTTGTTACATTATCGATCACTTTGCCCGTAATCCTCCCAAACACTTTGGGCGTCACAAACACATCTTCAGTACACGACGCCGACCAGAGGGCAGTCAGCGCGACCACCAGGAACACTGCAATGCGGTTAATTTTAAAGTTCATGAATAACATAATAATGATGTTTTTATCAGTAAGACTTGATCGAATCAAGAAGACGTTTTCTTCCTAGTTTGTAGCAGGGGACGTATTCAGAACAGGGGCCGATATGGCTCGCTTTTTGGAGCCCCGACCAATATAAAAGGATATGCCGCCCGAGAGTCGCAAAAATGAATCGTTCAATTGGCCATTGGCGACATCGTCTACCAGATCATTGGTCATAATATAATAGTCAGCCATCACCCGAAAGCCGATTTTGTCGCTTACCAAGGCTTCCAGCCCACCGCCTGCTTTGGCATAAGAAAATGTTTTAAGATTGCTGGCGAAACCATTACCCGTAGCCGTTTGTGATACACCTACCCCCAGGCTGCCGAAAGGCGTATAACGCTGGAAGGGCAGACCCGTGTACACGGCCGATAAATCGGCTGTACGCCAATTGCGATCTAAGGTAAAGGAGCGATCAGCAGTAAAGGTAGTAAACGAACCAACGAATCCATTGGCTTGAACCCCCCATTTAGGCGTAATATTATAGTTAACGTTCAAACCGTAACCTGGTTTCCAACGACGAATGGCATAGTCTCCGTTCAGTCGCAGCATAGAAGCGTATGGGGTAATGCTAAGCCGCGGACGCTCGATAGAATTGGTGACGCCATAAATGTCTGTACTTTGCATTTCAGCTTTTTCTGCTTCATAGGCAGCTATTTGTTCTTGTGCCTGGGCAGTAAATTTTTCATCCACTGACCACAGGTTATCTTTTACACCTTCCAGGATCAGCGCTTGCACGGCTTTTTCGATGGCTTCGGTGACAGCCATTTGCGACGGTTCATTCGTTGTAAAGCCCGTTTCTGCCTCCAAAATCCTTTTAAAACGCACATACCGGAACAAACTGGCACTCACCGACTGCGAAAGAATGGTTTTGGAGGAATAGACTGTCTTAAGGATTTTGCCGGAACGGGTAGCGATAGCACGTAAATAAACCGTTACCCGATCCTGGCGATATTCCGTCGATCCTCCCGCACCGAAGTACCTTAGGCCTGCGCCGCCTGTAATGATGTTTGCGTCGTAGGAAACAATACCTCCTTCGATGATCATACCGGCAAACAGCAGAGGAGGTAGTAGTTCATTCGTATTACTATACTGTGTCATACTCGAGCGGATGATCTTCCTCTCGTTGAGTAAATTACTGACATTCTCCCGCTCAATGTTCAGGAACCACTTGCTGTCCTCCATCGCTTTCAACAGGATGTTGGTAGCGCCCTGCGTAACGGCAGTAGAAAAGTTGGATGTTTCGGCAGGCTTGTACTGGCCTGTCTGATCGCGAAATTTGTATACCGCCGTAGCCAGCACTTCTTTGGGTGGGGGCAGTGTTCGCAGCACTTCGGTGACGGAGGTTTCCTCTCCCAGACGGGCAGAATGAATGGTAGTAGGCTGGTGGAAATACGCTCTGCAACCGTTCAGCACGGCGATCAGAGCAATCAAGCCGGGCTTGAATAGATACTTTTTCAGATGCATTTTCTAAAAAACAATAAGAAATATGAGGAGGGAAGCAGGAAGCTTTTTCTCAGAAGTAAGGTACGGTTACTGTGGTTTCGCCGCCCTGGCCATCCACGATACGGATATTCACGCCATTAGACCCGTTGGTAACATCCACGCGTAAATCCCCGAACTGGAAGGTACCTTCCTGTAGTGCATCTTCGCCAAATTGATTGGCCAGCAACTGCGAACTTATTCGATTTAAGATTTGGCGACTCAGAGTCTGCGAGAAGTCATCCAGAGAGTTACGAGTCGTAGTAGGTGTACTTCTGGTATTGAAATCCACCGCATTGGGATCTTTTAGCTTGTCCTGAGCTAGGGCTGAACTTTGCAGCCATTGCGCATTAAAGTAATAGCCACCAAAAGCGGGGTTCTGGGGTCGATAAGTAAGTTGCTGAGCTTTGCCGGCCGTTGCGACCGCTACGATAGAAAGAAGAAGTAAAGTAATTTTTTTCATAGTAACATTTCTTTTTGCCACGACCCGTCAATAGATTCCGTTTCCCTGCTGATCGTCGCTACCTAATTGCTTTTGAAACTCTTGAAAATTTTGGATATATTGAGTCAGCATATCGGCGGCATTTCCCGCCATTTCTTCCACTACCCCCAAACGAGGCTGAAGAAATTGCTGATAAATCATGACGTCATTCACTGTAAGAGAAACAATCGTAGAAGTACCAATACCACCAGGAACAGGTTGTTCGTCGATCGTTACAGTTAGTTCTTCACCAATATCGGAAAATGCAGAAGGCGAAATAAGATTGGTATCCGATTGGATAGTAAGCCATTGCTGGTATACATATTCATAAAAGTCCCGACCATTCTTTGTACGGGTTTCGTCCAGTAAAAATATTCCTGTTGCACCTTCAAGCGAAATATTCTGCTCCATAGGTACAACCAAAGATTCGTCGAAGTATTCTTCCACCAAACTTCCCCCATCCTGTCCCCAACTTACTCCGGCAATCAATACCCCCAGCAAACTCATAAGTGAGGCCGGGAATATTTTTCTCTTACTGTCCATTAATCAATACTTTCATACCTCCGCTTTGCTCAATTCTGATCGGACGGTTCAACAAACCAGATCCATTGTCGATGAGCTGGTTGTCGTTGCCACGCTGAACAATTTGAAGTGTGTTATTGCTGGCTTCGAGACTTCGTAGCTGCAGATCGTTGTTGTTTCCCAACTGCGAGAACTGATAGTTACTTCCTTCGCCCAGAATGTTGAGATCCATGTTGTTGAAATTTCCCTGCTGAACGAGCCGAAGGCTGTTCTCACCGGCGTTGGGGTTTATATTCTGGCGGTTGAAACTTCCTTGCTGGTAAGAGACTGTTTCTCCGGTTTGACCTATCTGCACCGAAGATGCATTGGTAAGAACGCTTTGTACCATTAAGTCTGATCTGGTAAGAACGGTCAACTCTGGAGCGCCTCCAAGTTGTTGGGCCCGGGTAAGGGTTGAGCTCAGGATAATGGTAAGGACAAATGCGGCAATTTCTTTCATTTGGATGTCCAAAAAAATATTTTTCAGGGTGATTTTTTGAAGATACGCGTCCCTAAGCAAAAGAGTTGCAAAGGTATCAGATTTTTTAAAAATTTTATGCATCCAACCCAACTATTTAGCAAGCGGCAGCAGGTTGGAAAGTAGTCGATTTAATTCTGTTTTATTGAGACAGTATTCCCTGATCCCGATTGGGTTACCTGTACTGAATTTCCTTTGCCACCTTTGGTTTCAATAGATACGACGTTGCTTTTGCCCCGCTGACTCACGGCCACATTTTCCATAGTCTCCTCGAGTGAGCCGGACATGGCGGTAGTATCTATCAGGATCTGATTGCTGCCGTTTTGGGTAATGACTCTCGTGCGGGGAGACAGGGTGTCACCTTCATTGCTTTTCACTTCCATTTTGAATACGTTATTATTCCCCTTCTGAACGATTTGATTGTTTTTAGGAGTAGTCTGACCAAATGCTGCCGTAGCTGAGCCAATTAGTCCCAGAATAAGGAGTGTATTTTTCATGTGCTTTATAAATAGATTGTTGATAATAGAAAATGCTCTTGTTTGTCTACTCCCCCGCCATTCAGAAGTTATTAGTAAAACTCCCTTTGCAGGAAAATATTGCAGACTGTAAAAAAATTGCAGACTATAAAAAAGCATGAAGACCGACCCTTTCGGCGCCGGTCTTCATGCCGTACTTAACTATTCCGCAGAATGGTTAGCGACTCCTTAGAAGCTGCCGTTCATTTGCATGATAGTTGCCGTATTACGCAGTCCACCCTGGTTGAAGTTGATCGTGTGATCTTCTCCGGTCTGGCTCAACGTAGCCGTGTTCGTGAAACCAGATTGCACGGCTAATGGCGTAGTACCGTTCAGTTGAACGATGTTGCCATCACCGTCCTGCGTCAACGAGAAGATGTTCTCCTTACCAGTTTGGCTTAGGCGTACCTCGTTATCACTACCGCCCGTCTGGGTGATTGTGGCCGTACCGCCTTTCGTACCCGCAGCGTCAGGATTCTGAACCAATACGATAACATTGTTCGAACCTTCTTCCTGAGACAGAGTAGCTGTGTTACGGTCGTCCTGCTGTACCAGCGTGGTCACGTTGTTACCATCACCAGCTTGGTCGATCGTTGCCATATTCTGCGTACCAGACTGGTTGAAGTTGATGGTATGACCACCACCTACGCCATCCGTATTACCGCTTTGCGTCAGCATGGCCATGTTACCGTTGCCACTTTGCAGCGCAAAAGGATTAGCGCCATTTTGCTGCACTGTATGCTGATTACCAGTTTGTGCCAACGAGAACGTGTTATTGAAACCGGTCTGCTCCAAACGAGCGGCGTTATCGCTGCCTGCCTGGCTGATCGTTACACGGTTGGCCTGAGTATCAAAGTTGTCAGGAATCTGACGAACATTGATCACGTTGTCATCACCCTGCGACTGACTCAGAGTGGCCATGTTGTTGTCCTTACGCTGGGTCAGGTTGATGGTGCTGCGCGCTACGTTATTCGTCTGCGAAGCGGTACCCATATTCTGCTGGCCTGACTGAGTGATATCGATAATATTGTTATCAGTGCCCGTTGCCTGTGTAGCAGAAGCCGTGTTACCAATCGAGCGCACCGCCCCGACGTTCAACTGTGCAATTCCGGCAGTGTTATTTGCACCCGCCTGCGTAATCGTTGAAGTACCCTGATCACCTGCTTGGTTAGAAACGGCAATGTTATCAAGGCCCATCTGAGATACTGTAGCGGTGTTATCGAAAGCATCGTTAGTGACTGGATCATAACCAGTAGAGCCAAGAGTTTGTCCACCAAAAGCAAGTGGGCCAGTAGCATCTCCCTGAATCAAAGTAACATTACCACGCATACCCGATTGGGTGACCGTCGCATCGTTATCTTCACCAACCTGGCGCACGATACCTCCTGTAGCACCTCCCGTAGCGTTATTATTGCTACCAGACTGTGTGTAGGTCAACGTGTTGCCAAACTTGATTTGACCGGCGTCGATAGTGTTGTTGCTACCTGACTGGTTGAGCGTAGCAGTGTTACCCATTTCGGTTTCTTCACCGTATTGGCTAACCGTTATCACCCCTTGTGAGCCCGATTGCGTCGTGGTCAACTCGTCCATTTCACCAGCCTGTACAGCGCGGGTGTTGTTGTCCGAGCCAGCAGTTTGGCTGATCGTAGCCGTCTCGTTATCACCCGATTGAAACAAGTTCACTACTTGGTTTTCACCAGCAGTCTGACTTACCGTGGCCACGTTGTCTTCCGACTGCACGGTGTTGACATCGTTCAAACCACCGAGCACAGCAATAACAGCACCGGCATCACGAGCTGCGCGGGCAGCGGCAAGGTCCGTAGCAGACGTTCCACCAGCGTTGGTAATTCTACCCTGAGTTATGTTGACCGAGTTATTACGCATCGGGGTTGTCTGGGTCGTCGTCGCTGTGTTATCGCTACCGTACTGAAGCGTAGTAGCGAAGTTTTCCTGGCCAGCCTGCGTCAGATCAGCCGTGTTGCGGAAACCGCCTTGAGCAATGAGAGCCTGGTTGATCGTACCCGACTGATCAAGCGTAGCGGTGTGGGCCGAAGCACCATTGGCTGGGTTTGCAGGATCCAATAGGTTACTTTGGATAATCGATGCATCGTTTTCCTGACCTGCCTGGTCGAGAGTCAACGTGTTATCATCACCTGCCTGAAGAGTCAGCACGTTGTTAGCGCGTCCTCCGGCAGCCTGATCGATGGTAGCCGAGTTGTCGTTACCCCCACCAAACTGCGTAGCAGCAACAAGACTACCATTAGCAGCCTGCGTTACGGTCACATCACCACCTTTACCAGCTTGCAGCACAACTACATTGCTGTTGGTACCAGAACCGGCGTCAGTAGTACCTGATTGGGTCACGGTAGCCGTATTGTCGTCATCGTTTTGCGTTACGGCGGCCACGTTGAGCGTACCTGCGGTTTGCGTCACCGTAGCCACGTTATTATTTACAGTGGGGCTGCCAGTCAATGGAATCTGACCGATCAGAATAGTACCGCCGAACGTACCCGCAGCCTGCGTAGCCGTAGCCGAGTTACCGTTACCGGTCTGAGCAATGCCAACAGTACTTGCAGTACCGCTAAGTACATTGTATGAACCGCTCTGACTCACCTCAGCATCGTTAGCCTCACCGATCTGAATTACGCCAGCTTGGTTGTTAATACCAGCCAATTGATTGATCGTGGCCTCGTTATCAATATCAACCTGCGTAATCAACGCTTGGCTGCCAAGAGTTCCGTTAGCCTGCGTGATCGAAGCTGTACCGTTGGTACTTCCTGACTGATCGATAGTAGCTTCGCTGTCGATTCCCAATACGTCTGCATCGTCGCCGCTCTGTGTAATGGTAGCGGTGTTGTCTTTCAACTGCAAGATCGTCGCTTCGTTACCATCGCCGCGGGTCTGATTGACCGTAGCCGTGTTGCCGCCTTCGTTACCGATACTCTGATCAATCGTGATAAGCCCATCAGAAGTTGAAGAACTCTGGGTTGCGTTAGCAACGTTAGGAGTACCGCTGGCGGATTCGCTGTCCTGATCGATATCGATTTCGTTATCATCACCGTTCTGAGTCACGGTAGCCATATTACCGGGACCTTCCTGAGTAACATCAGTAAGGTTGTCCTGGCCTCCCTGCGTGACATCAGCCATATTACCGGCCAAACCGGAGTTGGAATCCTGATCTATATTGATCTCGTTGTCCTCACCCGACTGAGCCACCATAGCTTCGTTTCCAGCTCCTGGCACGCCGTCCTGAACGATATCAACCGAAAGTGCTTCGCCATCTGATTGCGTTACAGTAGCTTCATCGTCGTCAGCCTGTTCGATGGTAACATCACTTCCCGTTACATCGTTGGCCTGAGTAACGGTAGCCGTGTTATCCTTATAGATTTGCGTGATGTCGATCGTATTCACCGTTCCACCAGGGGAATCGGGGTTACCACCCTGCTCTACCGTAGCCGTGTTGCCATTATCCTGCTGATCGATAGTAGTTTCATTCAGGCGACCGGAAGTTTGCGTAACGCTGGCGGTGTTGCCTTCTTTCGCCTGAGTAATATCGATCGTTCCACCAAAAGTACCAGCTAGCTGAGTAGCTGTAACTGTACCACCGGTGCTAGAAGATTGATCAATATCAATTGTAGAAGGAGTACTTGTATCTTCATCTTCGGTACCACTCTGCGTTACTGTAGCGGTGTTCTCGTTCAGCTGATCGACAATAGCAATGTTGTTATCACCACGGGTTTGCATCACCATAGCTACGTTACCGTCGCCTTCGTTGGTTCCGTCCCCCTGGTCGATATCGATGCTGCTGTCGGTGCTGCCTTGGCCTTGCATAGCCGTGGCTTTGTTACCAACTGCGTTGAAATCCTCGCTGTCCTGCTCGATATCAATCGTGTTGTCCGAACCATCCTGCGAAATAGCAGCTTGGTTCTTACTACCTTCCTGATCAATATCTACCTCGTTATTTTGTCCCTCTTGCAAAGCATAGCCCGTGGTGAAACCGCTAGCATCGACAGTTTGGCCGATGCTGTTGTTATTCCCAGTTTGCGTTGCGTCGAATTCATTGCCTGTACCATCCTGCTGTACCCATGCTTCACTACCAAATCCAATTTGAGAACCAGTTTGAGTTATGGTGACATCATTATTGGAGCCATCTTCAAGCTGTTGTACAAATACCCGGCTGGATTTTCCGGTCTGAGTTACCGTAACCTCACTTTCGGTTCCTACACCTTCTTTCGTACCAGACTGCTCGATAGTAGCTTGGTTTCTCTCCGAAGTAGCAGCATTTTGATTTACAGTTGCGACGTTGCCATCACCTCTATATTGGTAGACGATGGCCGTATTCCGCGTATTGTCAGTTGCACTGTTCCCCTGATCGATAGTTACGGTACCATTAGAGGATAGGTCTCCCTGTTCGACAATCGCAGTTTGGAAACTTTGCTGATCAATATCGATGGTGTTGAGGTTACCACTCTGCACTACCTTTGCCCCACCAAAATTGGACATATCGATGTTCAGCTGGTTAGCACCTTCTGTCCCCCCTTTTTGTTCGGCGTCAACAAAGGCTGAACTACCCGTCTGATTGATAACGGCAGTTGCATTGTCTCCATTCTGATTGAGCGTAGCCATGTTCCGGGTAGACTGGCCAATCGAAGGGAAATTGGTTGAAGGGACATCGAATGCAGTTCCAGCAATCGCAGGCCCCTGATTTACGGTAGCGCTGTTATTGGTACCGAACCGTTGATTGACAATCAGGGAGTTTCTGGTTCCCAATTGATTGGTTGTGATCGTCGAGTTGTTGGCACCTACTAACTGCCTGAAAATAGCCGTATTGGTATGGCCTACCTGATCTGCATCGATTGAATTACCTGCACCTGTTTGGTTGATCCAGATGTAGTTGTCCATTGACTGCGAGAAGGCACCGATGTTACGCTGACGAGTAGTGGTTGTTAACTCTCCACCTAGGTAGTTACCATCCGGTCCTTGGGTCACAAACACAGTTTGCCACCCGTTCAATTGCGTTATGGTAACACTGCTGTTTGGGTTTGTGCTGGCGGTTGAATTTACGTCAGCCGTATTGTTATCTCCGGTCTGGACACCCTGAGCATACAATGCTGAGCAGCCAAACGCGAGACCTACAATTAAAAGTATTTTTTTCATAATATTTCTGGTAGGAATGAAATTTTAAAAGAGATTCACCAAAATCAAAAGATCAGGCTTAATAATTGAACGTGTTGTTGTTGCCCGTCTGAGTAATCCGACGAATCGCACCAGACTGGTTGATACCTGTCGTCACGTTATTTGATCCGTTTTGAATCAACTCAAAATCAGGTGCCTGGCTATAGTTCTGATCAGTCTGAACCAGCGTCGTACTGTTATTAAAACCATTCTGTACCAAAACAAGACGAGCACCAGAGAAATTAGAGTTTTGAGTGATATTCGCCGTGTGACCACCGTCACCGCGCTGGAATACCGCAACAGTACCCTGATTCTTGTTCTGCGTAATGGTAGCACTGCTACCATTTACGCCTGACTGCTCGATGTAAGCGTTGTTAAAGGTACCAGGCTGATTAATAGTAGCTGTATTCATTCCAACCGTCGTCGCATCCAACTGCCTAATTACAGCGTTGTTACTACGGCCTGTTTGGTTGATGGTAGCCGCGTCGAAATCGCCCGACTGTTCGATGGCAGCGCTATTGTTTCTGGCAATTCCAGACTGATTAATAGTGGCCGTGTTATATTGAGAACCTGCAGCTACACTGATGATCGCCGTGTTCCCGTTTGCAGTTCCCGATTGGTTGACCGTAGCCGAGTTATCATCGCTACCAGCCCCCCTAAACTGAATAGCAACCTGGTTGTCTTTAGTACCTGCTGCCTGCGTAACCGAAACAGTATTATCATCACCAATAATGTTGATACCTGTGTTTGCGGCAACCGCTACATTGCCTACGGAGATAATACTCCCTGCACCTGGAGTCCCAGCCGCGAAAGTAGTAGTAGCCGTAGTACCTGGCGCACCAAAATCACCGATGCGGTTGTCTAAACCATCCTGATCGACTGTCACTTCGTTTCTGTCGCCATCGACATTAGCGTAAACCTGTCCCCGCTGCCCTACTTGCGTAATAGAGACAGTATTGTCATCATTCAGCGCTGTGGTAGTTAATTGGATAGAAGCCCGGTTTTTATCATTGCTCTGGCTAAGCGTAAGATTGTTACGATCACCCAGTACATCAATATCGGCCTCCATAGATTTACCTGCCTGTGTTACCGTTACAATATTATCATCACTGCCGTTACCAGCAATACTCACATTGGCAACATGGCTAGCCGTAGCACCGTTTGTTTGTTCAATGATGACATCGTTTCTCTTGCCCTTCTCAACAATTACAGCACTGCTCCCGGTACCTGTCTGAATGATCTCGGCACTGTTGCCGATGGTGGTGGCACCAGTTTGGTCGATGTTCGCATTCAGATTTTGTCCCGTTTGCTCAATGTTCAGAGTGTTGCTTTCACCTGACGATTGGTTAATCGTGGTCGTGTTGGATTGAGCATAGCCCGCAGACGCTAGAGCTAACATCATTCCAACTGATAAAATAATTTTTTTCATACTAGAAGTTGGTTTTTTGATAAAAAAATTTAGCATTTGGCCTGAAGATACCAATACGAGAGCTTCTTTTTCGACCAAATGCTAGTTAGTTAAAAGACTTGTCTTCCAATTAACCACCAATTGGCCGTGGCCCGTTGGAAGTGCCACCAGGTACATCCGCAGAGTTTGATCCTCCGGCTAGTGTCAAGTTCTGTACTTTTCCTTTGATGCTTAGCATCGGCTTCGCGTACTTCTTTTTTGTGTTAATCATACTCGTTTTCATTTGTTTGGTAAGAAAATAGATAAATTGTTTGTTGTTAGAAAAGTTGATTCATAAACAGTTGAATGCGCAAATATTACCCATTTATTGACATTTGCCAATAGGAAAGGCGACTATTTATTTATTAAGGCGTACTTACTTATCGAACGGTCATACTTCAAGGACGGCATTCTCATAATGCTGAATGGCAAACTTAAACAATTCGGCCGTGCCCGAAAGCCCGAGTTTTTCAATCAATTTTGACTTGTGATTTTTTACAGTATGCCTGCTACTGTGCACACGCTCAGCGATTTGCTTGTTTTGCATCCCCGCCGAAACATACCGAAGAATTTCTTCTTCCTTACTTGTAATACTATCGGGCAAAGGCTGTAGCTTGGAATGTGCACGACGAAAAGCGGGTGCTATATACCGCTGCCCCCGGCCAACTTTATTGATGCAGGCAATAAGATCTGAACGCCTGGCATCGACCATTAAAATGCCATCTATGTTTATTTCGTCCAACGTCTGTTCACTTCCTGAAATGTAGTCGCAAATTAAAATTCGCCTGATATGGGGCATTTCGTGGCGCAAAAAAGCAATATGGGAAGAAATGCTTGCCAACTGATTCAGACTCTCAATGTGCATAAATAAAAAAACCGGATTTTTGTGCATGGCAGCCTGCACACCCTCCATCAGATCGAATACTTGAAGTTCACAGTCGTCAATCGACTCACGGAAAAAGCGATAAAAATCCCGTTTCAAGACATTGGACAGCCCGCATAGATAGACTAGCCTTGGGGAAGACCGATTACTAGGTTGTGAGGGGTCGTTCATTACTTTTACCGATAGTGTATAGTGTGTATGTGATGAAGCGGAATTAGGATGACCTTTATCCTGTTCCTTTGCAACTGAATATTTTACGACCGAAAAGCAATTTTACTAAAAAACTTGTATTAGTGTGCCAATACTATATAAAATTATGTTTAAATCCTAATCGATATGGTTTAAACATGATAGTTTTGTAATTTAGTTATATCTATCTAAAGTGTGCGCTATTGGAAAGTTGAATTACGAAGCAGAAAGGTATAAATCAGCCAAATCTACGTGCAGTTTCTTAATTCGGATTATGTGCATTTGCTGACTTTCCTTTTTGTGCTTTCTATCTTTTTGGCCCCCCTGTACCAATGAAGTAATGTATTGGACAGCAAAGGCAAAAATATTGTTCCCAATAATATCCCTTCAATCAGGCTTCGGGAGCATGCGTCAAAAAAGTTATACAAATGTTTTCTAAGAGCTATCAGGGAACTCCGCTAAACGTTATATTTTGAGTGGCTTACAGTTTTCACAAATTTTTGAAAAGAAGAAAACAAAAATGGAAATGAAAAAAATCAAAAACGAAGATGACTACGCGAAGGCTTCCCAACGAGCTGATGATTTGTACGGGGCCGAGGAAAATTCTCCACAAAAAAAAGAACTTGTGGAATTACTGGCGGCAATAAAGGAATACGAGTACGAGTTTGTCAGGATGCTGAGGGAAAATTGTTAGGTTTGTCCCTGATCTAACTATAAACGAGACAGTAGTTCTGCTTTTTGCTTTCATTAGGCAAGTACTTCGTGGTAACTTTGAAGTTTATAGGTTTCGTATAACAGAAATTTTAGCTACAAAAAGACAATGCACATTAAAAAAACGAGTTTGTTCTTTTGCCTGATTACTACGCTGTCGATGCTGGCTGGCAAATCTGTTGTCTTTGGGCAAATAGGTGTAGGCGCCAAGCCCCCGAAAGACGCTGAAGTACTTTTCGATGGCTCAAAGAAAATGTTGCTTGAAAAGTGGGAATACTGGCAGGGACCACGCTTTAAAGCCGAACCTCCCATCAAGTGGGCTATTGTGAAAGACCCAGTCGATAAAGGCACGGTGCTAAACACCAACGACCCGGCAGCCGCAGGTGGCCTGTACGGCGCAGCTGATATCGTAACTAAGGAAAAATTTCGCGACTTTCGGTTACACGTAGAGTTTTATATTACAAAGCCTGGAGGCAACAGTGGTGTGTATCTGCAGAATCGCTACGAGATTCAGGTACTCGATGGCGACACCACCAGCCATGGCATGGCGGCAGTCATTAATGAAACGTCTTCCCCCTATTATGCCTACAATGGCGTTGGGAAGTGGAATGCTTACGACATTGAATTCAAGGCAGCACGCTTTAGAGACGGTAAAAAAGTAAAACCCGCAATGGTAACGATGTACTTCAATGGCAAAAAAGTCCACGACAACCAGCCCATCAGCCAGGTGTGGGGCGGCCCCAACTCGGGCATAGATGGCGGTAACGATGGTGGCAAGGGAATTACTGATACTCCCGGTGGCATCAAGCTTCAGGCCGAAGGCCACGATGTCTTATATCGGAATATTTGGATTATTCCATCTGATAACTGACAATAGGGTCAACGGTTCATAGACAAAGGTCAACGATTCGCGGATTTCGGTAATGAGGAATCGCAGAACGCCGCTTGACCATTAACCGTTAGCCATTATCCTCTATCTTCGCGCCATGAAAATATATTGGCGTCTTCTCTCCTATGCCCGGCCGCTCGGGCAGTACATCATCCCCTTTTTCTTTGCTTCGCTACTGGCGAGTCTGTTTGGGATTTTGAATTTTGCCCTGCTGATCCCACTACTAAATTTGCTTTTTAACCAAGTGAGCAGCGAGGAGGCGGCTCAGATGACGCGGTTACCCGATCCCGCGCTCAGCATTGACTACCTCAGCGGGTTATTCAACTACTACTTCGGTACATTTATGCAGGAACACGGACGGCTCGGAGCCTTGCAGTTCGTGTGCGGTGTCATTGTGGCCTCGGTCCTGCTGGCCGATATATTCAGATATCTGTCGGCGCGGGTGCTGGAACGTTTTAAGGTCAATATGGTGGCACAGCTCAGGCAGGCGGTATTTGATAATGCCGTAGGTCTCCATCTTGGCTTTTTCTCCAACGAACGTAAAGGCGACCTGATATCCCGCGTAATGACCGATGTTCAGGAAGTCGAGAACTCCATTGCCAATACCTTTTCGGCGGCCTTTAAAGAGGTATTTACTTTGCTGGTATACCTGGTTGTCCTGTTCAGTGTGTCGGTGAGCCTGACATTGTTTGCATTCCTAGTCTTCCCAATTTCGGGAGCATTTATCGCTTATATTGTCAAACAGATGCGTAAAGATGCCCGCACGGGGCAGCAGCGACTTGGCGGACTCATTAGCCTGATGGATGAGACCTTTGGCGGAATGCGCGTCGTGAAGGGTTTCAATGCTGAAAACTTCATAAAAAAACGGTTTTGGCAGGAAAACGATGCCTATCGACGGGCCATCAAGTCAATGGCTTACAAGCGCGAGATGGCGGGGCCCTTCTCAGAGTTTATGGGTGTAACTATCGTGGCCTTCATTCTGCTTTACGGCGGTTCGCTGGTACTTTCCAACGAGTCGGAATTATCGGCGGCGGAGTTCATTTTCTACATTATTACGTTCTCGCAGGTACTTCGCCCGGCCAAGGAAATTTCCAACGCATTCAGCAACACCCAGCGCGGGCTGGCCTCGGGTGAGCGAGTCCTCGAACTGGTAGATGCCAAAAATGCCATTCCCGAGAAACCCGGAGATATTACGGTACGTGAATTCAGGGAAAAGATTGAAGTAGAAGACGTGTCGTTTGCCTACGAAACCGGCCTACCCGTGTTGAGTAACATAAACTTTACTATCCACAAGGGAAAGACGGTAGCGCTGGTAGGTTCATCGGGCGGGGGCAAATCTACGCTGGCCGACCTGATCCCTCGTTTCTACGAACCCGTCGCGGGACGAATCCTGTTCGATGGCCAGGACATCACCCGAATCACGCCAGCTTCTTTGCGAGAACAGATGGGCATCGTGACACAGGAGTCGATATTGTTCAACGATACGATCTTCAATAACATCGCTTTCGGTACCGACACCACGGAAGAAGAAGTAATAGCTGCCGCAAAAATCGCCAATGCCCATGGTTTCATCACCGAACAATCAGAGGGATATCAAACCGTGATCGGCGACCGGGGCACCAAACTATCCGGCGGTCAGCGGCAACGCCTGAGCATTGCCCGTGCCATTCTGAAAAACCCTCCCATCCTTATTCTGGACGAAGCTACCTCAGCTCTCGACACTGAGTCGGAAAAACTGGTGCAGGAAGCGCTTACCCACCTAATGAAAAACCGCACCGTGCTGGTCATTGCGCACCGTCTCAGTACCATTCAGCATGCCGACGAAATACTGGTTTTGCACCAGGGCCGGATTATCGAGCGCGGCACGCATAGCGCTTTACTGGAAAATCCCGACGGGTTTTACCGAAAACTGACGGCTATGCAAAGCCAGGGATAAGCTAAACTTTCATTTTAGTGACTCTGCTTCGAGTGTATTGGCTAATAGTGGTACTTTTTTTGCGGCGAAAGGGTATCCACCATAAATTTGCCAGAACACAATACGTCCTCTCCATTCTCGAAACAGATTGATGGTTAACACCTTGTATTAGCTAAGGAGGTCACTATATGTCCAGATACTACCTTATTACCATTCTTTTCTTTTTCTGTTGTCTCCCGGCCCGGAGCCAGGTAGTAAAGCTGGATTCATCTTTTGCCGACTCCAGGCAAGTCTCGCGGCACATGTCTTTTTTCGTCGATACGACGACCGCACTTTCCCTTTCCGAAGTACAGAAGCAGTCTTTTAGTCCTGTCAAGACCGATAATTTCCGCATACCTTTTTCAAACCATACCTACTGGTACCGGCTCACTTTGAAGAATGAGGGAGCGGACGAGGAAAAATGGTTTCTCAGCTGGGATAACAATACAATGGAACGGGTTGACTTCTTTATCTCTGAGAGTGGCACCGACCGAACCTACCACAAAATGGCAGGGGGTGCATTCGTGGCCCAAGAGCAGCGGAAGTACCTTGGAACCATCCCTTACTTCGCCTTCCAGCTGGCGGATAGTCAGCAAAAGACAATTTATTTACGTGCCAGAACCCAAAGGGGTCAACGCGTACGAGTGATTTTGTATCGGGGCTCCACTTTTTTTCAGCAACAGGCCAAGGGCGAAGGTCGGTCGGGTTTTATCAGTGGTTTGATTGCTCTTCGGCTTTTTTACATGATTTTGCTGGCATTTTTTGCGGTGCGGGAGCGGGTTTTCCGGGCTTATTCCATTATGCTGGTTATCCGCTCAATGGGCTTCTGGGGCCTGACGGGCGACCTGGGAAGCTTTCTTACCAATGCTCCTTTTCTGGCGGCACTCATCAATTTCAACGCTTATCACATTATCCCCATCGCGTATGTCATAGCTACCAAGGCTCTGCTGCCCATCGGTCGTTTCCCCCCCTATGTCCGCTACTTATTAAATGGTATCACACTGCTTGTAATTGGGTTGAGCGTAGCCATTGTCGTGGACTATCGCTGGTACTGGCTTCTGGCCAGTACCTGGCTGGTACTTTTTTCTCAGGGGGTAGTGTTGCTGCTTTATGCCATTTCGATGTTCCGCAGGTACCCGATCGACTGGTATTATTCGGTTCCCTTCCTGATGGGGCTAATCAGCTACTTCTTCTGGCAGATGAGCCTGCTGGGCATCCTGAATGCTCCCTGGGTGTTCAAAACTTCCAGCCTCCTTTTCATTGGTGAAATATTTGTTTTCGGGCTGTTTCTGGGTAAAATCATTCGTAACTACGAGCGGGTCAAAACAGTGGCGCAACAGAAGCTGGAGTTCACCCAGGCCCAAACCGAAAAGCTGCGAGAACTGGATACGCTGAAAACCAATTTCTTTGCCAACATCTCGCACGAATTTCGTACCCCGCTGACCCTGCTGGTGGGGCCGCTGGCCGATTTCAAAAAAAAGTACCCTGCCGAAAGCCTGGTTCCGGCTATGCAACGCAACGTGCGCCGCCTGCATGACCTCATCAATCAACTTCTCGACCTTTCGAAAATAGAAGCGGGACAACTCAAGCCTGTGTTGGTCAGGGCCGACCTAGTAAAATTTCTTCGACCTGTACTTGCCTCGTTCGAATCCCTGGCCCAAAGCCGTAACATATTGTTTCATTACCAGCAGAACAGCCAGGAAAAGGAAGCCATTTTCGACCCCGATAAGTTGGAAAAAATTGTGACCAATCTACTGTCCAATGCCTTCAAATTTACGCCCGACAATGGCCGGATTGAGGTATTTGCCGACTATTCCAAGCAGGAGTTGCTCCTTACCGTGCGTGATTATGGCATTGGAATACCGGCAGCCCGGTTGCCTCATATTTTCGATCGATTCTACCAGGTCGAGGCACAGGACGACTATGTTCAGGAAGGAACGGGTATCGGTCTCTCGCTGGTCAAGGAGCTAGTCGGGGTGCTGCGGGGAAACATCGAGGTAGAGAGCGAGCTGGAACAAGGAAGTACCTTTAAAGTACGGCTGCCCATAGACTCCCAAACCTGGACCGGACATCCCATTCGCGAGCTTGAGGTATCCCTGCTACCCAATTTGCCAGAAAGTTTGGGAAACGAGGTACCTACTGGAAACGATCTTCTTTTACAGGAAGCAGAGCCCGACCAGGAAGTCGATCATGACGGGATGCCCCTATTACTGGTAGTTGAAGACAATCCTGACCTACGGATTTATATTCGCTCAATCTTCGAGAAAAAATACCGGGTCATTGAAGCAACTGACGGAAAAAGAGGCCTGTCAAACGCCCGCGAACATATTCCCGACCTGGTGGTGTGCGACGTAATGATGCCCCGGCTCGACGGCTTCGGCTTTTGCAAGGCGCTCAAAGCCGATTTCCGTACCAGCCATATTCCGGTCATTATGCTCACGGCCAAAGCTACCCTGGACGATCGCCTCGAAGGCCTTAAGCTAGGGGCAGACGACTACCTGACCAAGCCCTTTGACCGCCAGGAACTCAGCGTACGGGTTCAGAATCTGCTGAAACAACGTGAACTTCTGCGACAGAAGTACAGTCAGCAAATGACTGAACCAAATATAAACTCTTCCGTGAAAGACACGGAGCCAGTCCGGGAATATCCAGTCCGGGACTATCCAGTCCGGGACGAATTTCTCGAAAAAGCTATTGAGGTGGTGAATGAACACCTTGCCGACAGCAGCTTCAGTATTGAGGAATTTTGCCAGGCCATGCAGGTAAGCCGCACCCAGCTGCACCGCAAATTGAAAGCGCTCACCGGCCAGAACAGTACGGAGTTCGTTCGCAATTTTCGGCTCCGCCATGCCGCCGCGCTGCTTAGTGCTGGTGAGCTTACGGTATCGGAGGTAGCTTATCAGTCGGGTTTCGAAAGTCTGTCCTATTTCTCGAAATCTTTCCAGGAATTGATGGGTGTTCCTCCCTCCGAGTGGGCGGGCAGCGATTGACCGATTTTCCCTTCACAATTTCTTTTTTTTGAGAGAGCCACTTAGCCTTATGTTAAGTGGCTCTCTCATTTCCACATACTTACTAAGATTTTGGAACATACTGGCAGGGGGTCTGGAACATAAGAGCAAAAGATTTTCGGTGAGGTGGAACATGACAGCAAAAGATGGAACATAGGTGTTAACACCCGCCGGGGTCATCTGAGTATGTTTGTGTACACAGTCAAGAAAACGTTGGCGCTTTCGCCTCTTTGTTTATCTCGACTCACCGAAAACCCAATAATGCATGAAAAACGATCTACTTTTTCCAATCCCGAAAACCTACACCTGCCTGAGAGTAGTGCTGCTTGCCATCGGCCTGCTGTTATTGGCTTCGCCTTCCTTCGCTACTATACGTTATGTCGATGATGCGAGGCCCGACAACAACGGCGATGGCCTCAGCTGGGCCACGGCCCTTAAAGACCTGAAGCTGGCCATTTCCGTTGCTCAGGCGGGCGATGAAATCTGGGTAGCCCAGGGCACCTACAAGCCCACCACTAATCCTGCCCAAACCACGGCTTCGTTTTCGATGAAGGAAGGCGTGGCTATCTACGGAGGCTTCACCAGCGGACAAGCCAACCGAAACGACCGCAATCCTGACCCCGCTACGAACAATACTATATTGAGCGGAGATATAAACAACGACGGTCTACCAACGGGAAATAGTTTTACTGTTGTCAAAAATAATGAAGGGCTTGCTTCTGCCGCCGTATTGGATGGTTTTACCATTACTCATGGCAACAGCAATGCGGCTTCTGGTGGGGGCATGTATAACTCCAACTCAAGCCCGACGATTGCCAACTGCCTTTTTACCGGCAATTCAGCGCAAAGTGGCGGGGGGATGTACAATACGTCTACCACCGGGAATGTTTGTAGTCCGACACTGATCAATTGTACTTTTCAGAACAACTCAGCCAGCTTCGGCGGGGGGATGTACAACAATGCCAGAACTGGTACCAGTAGCCCCACGCTGACTAACTGTACTTTCATCACGAATACTGTAGCCTCCAACGGCGGTGGTATGTATAACGATGCAAGTTCAAATATGGGGGGCAACAGCAGCCCGGTCCTGACCAATTGCCGGTTTGCTGGAAATACCACCAGCGGTACTAATTCGGATGGTGGTGCTGTCTATAACTATGTCAACGCAGCCAATGGGACTAGTGATCCGGTTTTTACCAATTGTTCTTTCCAGGGCAATGCTTCTGCAAGGTTCGGAGCCGCTGTTTACAGCTTTGGCGGACAATTGGGGCTGAGCATTCCTACCTTCACCAATTGTTCATTTCAAGCCAACATATCTTCCACTACCAACGGAGGGGCTATAACCAATTACAGCATGACGGGGGCAAGAAGTGTACCCCTGACAAACTGCGTGTTTTTTGATAATGGAGGAAGTGGCACGATCAGAAACCTCGGTGGTGGCACCCATTCTGCTACTTACAGTCTATTCGAGCCCTCGGTAACGAACTACAGCGATGGGGGGAATAATCAGACTACCTCTGCCAACCCCTTTGTTTCCACCACCAGTACCGAACTACGCCCTGGCTCCCCCGCCATCGACGCGGGCAATAGCGCGGCCAACGCCACCTGCACCGATCTGGCGGGCAATGTCCGTAAACTCAACACCATCGACCTGGGAGCTTACGAGTTTGGGGCAGCCCTGCCCTACTCCGCTACCCTCAGCGGTATGGCCACCATTCCGGCGGGCGGCACGGCTAATCTGGCCGTTACACTCGGTGGCGGAGCGGCTCCCTACACGGTGACGTATGTACCTAATAGTGGTAGTAACACACCCGTAACCGGATATACCAGCGGAGCCAACATTCCCGTCAGCCCTAACGCTACGACAACCTACCGGCTGGTCTCAGTCACCGATGCCAACGGGTGTGCGGCTACACTCGCAGGTACCCCGCCCGGTGGCAGCGCCACTATTTCGATTCAGACCGGCCCGCAGACCCGCTACGTGAACATCGACCAGCCCGACGACAGCGGCGACGGCCTAAGCTGGGCCACGGCCCACAAATACCTGCAGACCGCACTGGCCGCTGCCCAGTCTGGCGACCAGATCTGGGTGGCCCAGGGCATCTACAAGCCCACCACCAGCACTTCTGACCGAAACGCTTCCTTCGTGATGAAGGAAAATGTAAAAATTTACGGCGGCTTCACCAGCGGGCAGACTAACCTCTCCGACCGCAACACCGATCCGGCCACAAATGGCACGGTGCTAAGTGGAGACATCAACAATGACAATGCGCTGTCAGGAAATAGCTACCACATTATTTTCAATGATAACAACGGACTGACCGCCGCGGCAGTGCTGGACGGTTTTACTATCACGGGCGGGAATGCTGATAAATTTGGTAGACCCGACAGTAACGGGGGGGGCATGTACAATTATGGGAGCGCCCCCACGCTCATCAATTGTTCCTTTCAGAACAATAGCGCTAATATTGACGGAGGAGGGATGTACAATGAAGGTAATAACCCCACGCTAATCAACTGCACCTTCCAGGGTAATATGGCTACTTATGGCGGGGGAATGTGCAATTATATCAGCGCCCCCACACTCACCAATTGTTTCTTTGAGAACAATAGCGCTAGTAGTAACGGAGGAGGGATGTACAATGAAGTTAATAACCCCACGCTAACCAACTGCACCTTTCAGGGTAATATGGCTGCTGATGGCGGGGGCATGCACAATGATCTCACTGACCCCGTACTCACCAACTGCTCGTTTCAGGGTAATACTGCTACTATATATGGGGGGGGCATGTCCAACTATGGCAGTTCCCCCGTACTCACCAACTGCTCGTTTCAAGGGAATACTGCTACTGTAGAAGCGGGAGCGTTATACAACCATATTACTAGCAGACCCACCTTGACTAACTGCGTACTGTTTGGCAACGGCGGACAGAATACCATAGTTAATGAACCTAATTCTAACACCACCGCAACTTATACAGCTTTTGAGGCCACAGAAACCGATTATACGGGTTCCAATAATCTGACTATCACGGTAAACCCCTTCGTTTCTAACGAAAGCACCGAACTGAGTCCCTGCTCTCCGGCTATCGATGCGGGCAACGACGCTGCGAACAATACAACTACTGATCTGGCGGGCAACTCTCGTAAGATCAGGACGATCGATATAGGAGCCTACGAATATCAGGGTACCTTGCCAGTTATTACAGCTACACTTGGGGGCGGTGGTAGCATTTGTGGCAGCGGCAGTGCCAGTCTCTCGGTGAATATCACGGGCGGCACAGGCCCTTATACGCTGGTGTACGCCACCAATGGCGGTGCACAAACTACCCTGACAGACTATGTGAGCAATAGTGCCATTCAGGTCAGTCCTATCCAGACCACCACCTATTCCCTGGTATCGGTAACTGATGCCAACGGCTGCACAGCCTCCACCCTATCCGGCAGCGTCAACGTTACCGTAACGCCCGGTCCGACAGCCACTGTCAGCGGCGGCGGTACGGCCTGCGAAGGAGCTACCGCGCCCAGTGTTATCATCACCCTGACCGGCGGCGCGCCTTACTCGCTTACTTACTTTGACGGTACAAATAGTACCACCGTGGAAAACATCGACAACGATTTTTACTACATCAACAGCCCAGGGGCGGGTACCTACACCGTCACTGCCGTCAGCAATACCAGTTGCACCGGCACGGCAAGCGGTAGCGCCAGCGTGACCATAAAGCCGCGCCCCGACGCCCCGACGATCTCGCCCAGCCCCGGCAATACGACTACCAACCAGCCCATTATCATCACAGCCATTGGGTGCGAAGGTGGAGCCATCAGTTGGATGACATCAGGCGGGACTGGCGTAGCGGATGGCAATCAGTATACGATCAGTCAGCCCGGCAGCTACACGATAGGGGCCAAATGCACGATCAATGGATGCATCAGTAATTTTTCAAATACGCTTAATCCAGTCATCAATCCCTGCCCGACCATTTCGGCTGCTTTCAACGGCACGACCGCCATATGCAACGGAACTAATACTGGTTTGAGCGTTAGTCTGACAGAAGGCACTGCCCCCTACACGGTGGTTTATACTGACGGTAGCAGTAACCAGACCCTCAGCAGCTATGTGAGCGGAACGATCTTCAACGTAAGCCCGGCCACCACCACGACCTACACCCTCGTCTCGGCCACCGACGCGAACGGCTGTGCGGCCACCTTTAACATCGAGAGTAATAGCGCCACGGTCACCGTCAACCCTTTGCCTGAAGCCCCTACCCTGTCGGCCGATCCGGGCAACACGACGACCAACCAGTCTATTACCGTCACGGCCAGCGGCTGCGAGAACGGTACCATCACCTGGACGCCCACCGGCGGTGCGGGTATGGAAAACGGCAATCAGTATACTTTCAGCCAGCCCGGCAGCTACACGATCTCAGCGACATGTGCGGTGGAGGGTTGCATCAGCCAAGCTTTGGAAGAGCTCGACCTAACGATCAACAACTGCACGCTAGCCCTGGGCCAGCCCATGGTGAGCAACCTGACCTGCTTTGAAAGCGGCGACGGTACCATCACCATCGGTTCGACGGGTGGCAGCGGCAGCCTGACCTACACGCTCAGCCCCGGCAACGGGCAGAACGCCACGGGCAGCTTCAACGGCCTGAGCGCGGGTACTTATACGGTTAGCGTCTCCGACGCCAACAACTGCACGGCCACCAGCGGATCAATCACGGTCACTCAACCTGATGCTATAGCCAACCCAACGCTGTCGGCCGACCCAAATATTACGACCACCAACCAGCCCATCACCGTCACGGCCAGCGGGTGCAGTGGCACCGTCGGCTGGACAGCCACCGGCGGCACCGACAACGGCGATGGTACTTACACGTTCAGCCAGCCCGGCAGCTACACGGTCTCGGCTACTTGTTCGCTCGACGGCTGCACCAGCCCGGCCTCGCAAGCGCTCAACCTGAGCATCGGCGAATGCTCCACCATCACCGCCAGCTTCGAGGGCACAACTACCCTCTGCGCTGGCGGCAGCACCAACCTGTCCGTCTCGCTGAGCGGCGGCACGGCGCCCTACACGATCGTCTACTCTGATGGTAGTTCCAACCAGACGCTCAACAACTACCAGAGTGGCAGTACTTTTAACGTCAGCCCGGCCGCCACGACGACCTACACGATCGTCTCGGCCACCGACGCCAACGGCTGCACCGCCACAGCGGGTAGTTCGGCCACCGTCACGGTCAACCCCATCCCCGACGCGCCGACGCTGTCGGCCAGCCCAAGCGCTTCCACGAACAACCAGCCCATCACCGTCACGGCCAACGGCTGCGAGGGCGGCACAGTTGACTGGAATACTACGGGCGGCACCGACACTGGCAACAGTACCTACACGTTCTCGGCTCCGGGCAGCTATACGCTCTCGGCCACTTGTACGCTCAATGGCTGCACCAGTCCCGCTTCGCAGCAAATCGAACTGAGCATCGGTGAATGCCCCACCATTAGCGTCCAGATTTCCGGCAATACCTCGATAGTCCTGGGATACGGGAGCAACTGCACCAACCTGTCGGCCTCCGCTGCGGGAGGAACCGCCCCCTACACTTTTGCCTGGACACCCGGCTCAAGCCTGACGGGGGCCACTGTGCAGCTTTGTCCCGAAACTACCACTACCTACACTGTGACCGCCACCAACGACAACGCCTGCACCGCCACCCAGCAGGTCACCGTCAACGTGCAGGACGTGCGCTGCGGCAACAAAAACCAGAACGTGACCATCTGCTATTACGGCGTGACCCAGTGCGTTTCGGAGAAGATCGCCGAACGCTACCTCAAACTCGGCGCGACCCTGGGCGGCTGCGGCAACGGTAGCAACACCCGCATCGGCGTGGAAGAGACTAACGCACCGCTCACGCTCTCACTGAGAGCTTTCCCCAACCCCGTGCAGGATGCCGTGACGCTGGAGGTACTTGCTCCGACTGCCGGGCCAGCTACCTTCGAGGTACTCGACCTGACGGGCCGCACCCGGCAGACGCGAAAGGAGGTTCTTTTGAAAGGCCGCAACGAGGTAGTTTTCCGGTTGGGTACTTTAAACACAGGGATCTACCTGATCCGCGCCACCGACAGCGCCAATCGGCACGGGGTCGTGCGCCTCAATAAGCAGTAGATAAATAGCCCGTCAGCCCAAGTGATTACGTTGGCTGACGGGCTATTTATCTGAGTCATTTATTCTGTGTTAACTACTTTACTCACTACAGAATCGGTCTGACTTTCATTTTATTAATCATTCTCTACGCCAACCTTTAAACTCCTTACCCTTCATTTTTTTTTCAATCAATCCTTTTCTTATGAAAATTCTACTACCTATCAAAAACATCCGGCTTCACAGCTGGCTTGTCCTGCTACTCGGCCTGTTGGGTTCCTGGGCCAGTGCGCAGAACCTCACGCTGGTCAACAAAGTCGCGGCCGACGATGGCGCGGCCAATGACTATTTTGCCGAAAGCGTCGCAATCAGCGGCGATCAGGCCATCGTGGGCGCTTACCAGGATGACAACTTTATCGGCGCTGCCTACATCTTCCAAAAAAACAGCTCGGATGTGTGGGTGCAGATACAGAAACTTACCATTGCTGGCGGGGAGTCGGGTGACCAGTTTGGGTGGGGTGTTTCGATCGACGGTGACCAGGCCATCGTCGGGGCACGAAACGATGGCGGGACGGGTGCTTCCTATATTTTCCAAAAAAATGGCTCGGGGGTGTGGGAACAGGTACAGAGGCTGACGCCCAGCAACCCTGAAAGTGTATCATTTGGATCGAGCAACGCAATTCGTGGCAATCAGGTATTTGTTGGAGCCATTGCCGAAGGGCCTGGCGGAGCCGCTTACGTGTTTCAAAAAGACGGAAACGGCCAATGGAACCAGGCGCAACGGTTGACGCCCAGCGACGGAAGCACCAGTTTTGGGTTCTTTGGCAACAGCGTCGCTTTTGATGGTGATTTCGCCATAATCGGCGCAAATCAGGGTTTTTCCAGCGGATCGGCGTATATCTTTCAAAAGAACGGTTCCGGTATCTGGGTCGAAGTCCAGAAAATCAGTCCCAATGATCCGAGTGACTTTGACTACTTTGGTTTTGATGTGGCAATCAGCGGCAACCAGGCTTTTGTCGGCTCCTATGGAAATAATAATTCTGCGGGAGCGGTCTATGTTTTCCAATCAAATGGATCGGGCATCTGGGAACAAAGTCAGAAACTGGTTGCCAGTGGTACCACTGGCTTTTTTGGCCTGAGCGTTTCAGTCAGCGGCGACCAGTCACTCATTGGAGCCTACAGAGACGATGAAAGAGCCGCCGATGCGGGGGCTGCCTTCCGCTTCACCAAAGACGGCGCGGGTACCTGGACCCAGGCCCAGAAAACCACCGCCAGCGATGGGGCTGCGGGGGATCTTTACGGCTACGACGTGGCCATTGACGGAACCCAGGCTATCATCGGTGCCTTTGGGGATAACGCTTCCCAAGGCTCGGCCTATATGTACCTGGCCGAAGCCGCACCAACCAACTTGCTCATTACCAGCCTCGACCCGGTCCGGAATGAAAAGAGTGCTCCGGCAGCAACGAACGTGGCCATTACTTTTAGCGAACCGATGGCGACCGACGCCGCCACGCTGGGTGCCGTGAAGGTGTTCAGCCACCAGCGCGGGGGCCTGATGCAAAACGGCTCCCAGGGTACTACCACCGTCAGCGGAAGTACCCTGAGCTTCGACCCGACGACGGACTTCAAGCCCGGTGAAACGGTATACGTTACCACAACCACCGCCGCGCAGGGAACCGGGGGCGGCGTATTGGGCAAAGGCCATGTACACCAGTTCACGGCAGAGGCAGGCGGTACGGGCCGGGGCAACTTTCAACTCCCTGCTGTCAATGCAGAAGTTGCCACTGGCAGTAGGCCCATCGATATTGTACTGGGTGACGTGGATGGCGACGGCGATCTGGATTTTCTCACCGCCAATGCAACTAGTAACACCCTTAGTCTTGGCCGAAATGATGGCGCAGGCAGTTTCACCGATGTGAGCACGATCCCTACTACGCATCCTTCGCAAGGACTGACACTGGGCGACGTGGACGGTGATGGTGATTTGGATCTGGTGATAGCCAACTACGGCGATAATTTTCCGAATCCGGGCAATACCGTCAGCATTCGTGTCAATGACGGTGCGGGCAACTTTACGGCACCCACTACCGGGGCTGAAGTGCAGGTCGAACCCCGCCCTCGCAGGGTCGCGCTGGGGGATCTGGATGGGGACGGTGATCTTGACATGGTGGTCAGCGTGGATAATAACTCAACCGCCGGTGTCCTGACAGTACATTTCAACAATGGTTCCGGAGTCTTTGGAGCAGGTACCCTACTATCGACCATTGAAGATATCAAAGCCCTGAAACTGGGAGATATAGATGGAGACGGAGACCTGGATCTGCTATTGGCAATACAGCCTTACTTTACGGGAGAGGGTTCAGTGGTACTGCGAATCAATGATGGTACTGGTACTTTTACAGAGCCAGCGAGTGGGGCGAGCATCGAAGTAGAACTGTACCCCCAGCAAATCGCTCTGGGCGATGTAGATGGTGATGGTGATCTGGACTTTGTTACGGCCAATACCAACGGCGGCTCCGTAAGCCTGCGCCTCAACGATGGTGCCGGGTTGTTTTCGACTCCGACAGGAGGAGATTTTTCTGCCGGCAGCGGTACTATCGGCGCTTCCCTGAGTGATGTAGATGCTGATGGTGATTTGGACTTACTGGTAGCTATTGCCAATTCAGGTCGGGTACGACTTTGGCTTAACAATGGGACTGGTACCTTCACGCCTGCTTCCACTAATGCTACCATCGGAGTAGGGGACAATCCCTTTGCCATAGCCACAGCCGACATTGATGGTGACGGCGATCTGGACTTTGTCACGGCTAACGCTAACAGCAGTGGCTCGGTGAGCGTGCGGCTCAATCAGCCGTTTGAGATGGTAACGCAGGCCGACCTGAGCATCACCAAAACTGATGGCATATCGACGGTGGCACCCGGCGGCTCAGTTACCTACACCATCACAGCCAGCAACGCCGGGCCGAGTCCGGTCACGGGCGCTACCGTAGCTGATGTACTGCCTGCCAGTCTCACGAACGCCACCTGGACCTGCGCGGGTGCGGGCGGCGGCACCTGTACAGCCTCGGGTTCGGGCAGCATCAACGACCTGATCAACCTGCCCTCGGGCGGCTCAGTGACCTACACCGTCTCGGCCACCGTCTCGCCCGCTGCCACGGGTACACTCTCCAACACGGCCACGGTGACCACCCCGGAGGGTGTGACAGACCCCACGCCGGGCAACAACAGCGTCACCGATACGGACAACATCGTCTGCCCCTCCTACCAGGCCACACTGGGTGGCTCCACCACTATCCAATCGGGTGAAACGGCAAACCTGATCGTCACTATTCCGGAAGGAATTGCGCCCTACACGGTCGTTTATTCAAATGGAATCACAAACATAACCGTCAACAACTACCAGAGCGGTGCTAATATCCCCGTCAGCCCAACACAGACTACCACCTACTCATTGGTATCGGTCACGGGCGCCAACAATTGCCCGGCAGCGACCAATGGCACGGCCACAGTCACCGTGCAGGGACAGGATTTCAGCTGCGGTTCCAAAGGCCAAAACGTCTTGATCTGCTACTACGGCGTCACGCAGTGTGTTTCGAAGAAAATCGCCGACCGCTATCTCAAGCTCGGCGCGACTATGGGCGGATGTGGCAGCAGTGCCGCGCGTATCGGTTACGAGCAGGAGCAACTCGAACTCTCACTGAACGCTTTCCCCAACCCCGTGCAGGATGAGTTGACGCTGGAGGTACTTGCCCCGGTAGCGGGAGCGGCTACCTTCGAGGTACTGGACATACGCGGCCAGGCGCGGCAGACGCGCCGCGAAAATCTGCTGGAAGGAAAGAATGAAATCGAATTCCGGCTGGGTACTTTACCAGCAGGTGTCTATATCATCCGCGCCCGGGACAAAGGTAATATGCAGACGGCGGTGCGGATTTTCAAACAATGAGAGAAAATTCCAGGCCGTTTTGCCATCTGTTATCAGCCAGATGGCAAAACGGCTTTTCCACCTTATGAGCGGGGATCGATGCAACATTAGTACAAGTTTGCAACAATAGTACATGCCGATTTTTTGGCATTTTGCAACAATAGTGTTAGTGATTGCAACAATAGTGTTAGTGGCAGCCAACTACCCTGCTTAATATTGCACGGTGGGTTATGCAGGTTTTTCGACCTGACCACATCAATACCTTTGAACCACTATACACACACATGTTAGTGGCGGTACTTTGGCAGTTTCTGACGGTTGATCGAGCTGAAAGTACGCTTACCCTCAAAGCTGCCTTTTCGACAAACGGCAGGATTTGTCAAAGTACCATTTTTTAGAAATTTCAACCTCATGATTATTTATCAAAGCATTTTTTGATTTACTCAGACTTATGAATGGGCGGGGGATTTGTTCCCGCAAATCCCCGAAATAATGCATAACCGCCGACTGAAATTCAGTCGGCGGTTTTTTTGTTGCCACCCCAAAACTGGCGCGATTTATGGTAAGGTTTTACCTTACCATTTCCTTCTGTTACATTTATTTGCAATTTTGTAGATCGATTTTAACCGACATGGCCAGTCCAGACCGTAACCATTCCCCTCTTCTGTATTACTACCCTAAAACGCCCTACGAATGATAAGAACCTGATTACCAATTTACCACGCCCATTTCATGAAAAAAATTGGTTTGCTGTTTGTCTCGCTGCTGTTTGCTCTCAACCTCAGCGGGCAAGTCATCACGCTCGACTCTCAGACAAGTACTCCCTTTGTAATTTCTGACCAAGTTCAGCAGTATGTAGACACGACGGCGGCTATGTCGCTGGCCGAGGTGCAGAATAAAGATTTCCAACCCATTGGAAAGAGTGTTTTTCACTTCCCGTTTTCGGAGAATGCCCACTGGTACCGCTTCACCCTGCGGAATGATGCGCCGGAACGCCATACATGGTACCTGGAATGGGGAAATTCCATTGTGGAACGGGTCGAATGTTATCTGCCTCGTCCCGACGGTACGTATCAGGTATTGCGGGGGGGGACACTCGTACCCGAAAGCGACCGAGCCTACGATGGCCCGCTTCCGTACTTTGCACTTGGGCTGGCGACCGGTCAGCCAACAACCGTGTACTTGCGGGTGCAGAGCCAGCGAGGACATCGTTCGGATATCGTGATCCATGATGCCCAGTCGCTCCGCAGGACCGAACTGGATGACGCAAGCTCGTCAGGATTTGCCAATGGCATGGTACTGCTGCGTCTTTTCTTTGTATTGTTGCTGGCGATTTTCGCGGTCAAAGATAGGGCCTTCCGCGCTTACAGCTTCCTGCTGGTGATTCGCTCACTGGGTTTTTGGGGCATTCGCAGCGACCTGGGTGAACTCTTTACGGACAATCCTGACCTTGCTACCCTCTTGAATTTCCTGTCCTATCATCTGGCACCCGTTGGGTATGTACTGATGGTAAAGGCCTTATTCCCGTACAAAAAGCTGCCGGGCCTGATACGCTACGGCCTGAACGCGATTCTGGTAGCAGTGCTTGTGTTGTGGGGCATCGTTGCTATCGATTACAACTGGAAATGGTTGCTGGCAAGCCAATACCTCGTTTTGCTGGCTCAGGTTTTCATCTTCGGGATATACATCTATGCCCTGGTCAAAAGATTGAAGATCAACTGGTACTACTCCGCTCCCTTTCTATTAGGGATAGGTAGCTACTTTTTTCTTGTGCTGAGTTCGGTGGGCGGGATCGACGCAGACTGGGTATTTGCGGTGGCTTACCTGCTGTTTTTCAGCGAGATTTTTGTTTTCGGTTTATTTCTGGGAAAAATCATTCTCGACTACCGCCGGGAACGCGAAACGGCCCAGCAGAAAGCGATCTTACAGGAAGCGCAGGCCGCCCAACTCAAAGAACTGGATGCCCTCAAAACCAATTTCTTCGCCAATATTTCCCACGAATTCCGCACGCCGCTCACCATGCTGGTGGGGCCGCTGGAAGACTTCCGGCAGGATCAACCTGCCAACCCGCTCATTCCGGCCATGCAGCGCAGTGTACGGAGGCTCAGGTCGCTCATCGATCAGCTCCTCGACCTCTCGCGGCTCGAAGCCGGACATCTGAAAGCCGATATTGTTGAGGCCGATCTGGCCGTCTTTCTGCGGCAGTTGTTCGCGTCTTTCGAGTCACTGGCGCAGAGTCGGAACATTATTTTCAATTACCAGCAGAATTTTGGCAACCATACGGCCCGCTTCGACCCCGATAAGCTGGAAAAAATCGTCACCAATCTGCTGTCCAATGCCTTCAAGTTCACTCCCGAAGGCGGGCGGGTAACGGTAGACGTGACCTTCACCGACTCCGATCTGACGCTGCTGGTGCGGGACTACGGGATCGGGATCGAGGCGGCGCGGCTGCCGCATATCTTCGACCGCTTTTATCGGGTAGAAAGTACGGGACAAAACAACACCGAGGGCGCGGGGATCGGCCTGTCGCTGGTTCACGAACTGGTGAAAGCCCTTAAAGGACAAATCCGGGTCGAAAGTGAGCCGGGCCGGGGCAGCACCTTTACATTGCGGCTCCCAACCGACGCCACCACTTGGCCCGAATACACCGTCGGGAAAAATGCCTCTAACTTGGCTCTGGTTACTCCGGAAGCTGATGTCCCGAATCACGGCGACACTCTTCCCGAACAGGGTTCCCGGCCGGACGATACGCCACTGATACTCATCGTGGAAGACAATCCCGACCTGCGGAACTACATGCTCGGCATTTTTGGAAAAAACTACCGGATCATTGAAGGTCACGACGGGCTGGACGGCCTGGAACGCGCCTTCGAAGAAATCCCGGATCTGATCATCTGCGATGTAATGATGCCCCGGCTCGATGGATTTGGTTTTTGTAAACAACTCAAATCCGACCCCCGCACCAGCCACATCCCGGTGGTGATGCTCACGGCCAAAGCCACGCTCGACGACCGCCTCACGGGGCTGGAACTTGGGGCGGATGATTACCTGACGAAGCCCTTTGTCCGCGCCGAGCTGGAACTGCGGGTGCAGAATATGCTTCGCCAGCGTGACCTGATGCGCCGCAAATACAGCCTTCAGTTGACCGACCCCACGGCCAGCAAACAGGATTCTCCCGTAGCGGAATCGATCGATGAAAAATTCCTCCGGAAGGCCATCCGCACCGTGGAAGAACGGGGTAGCGACAGCCAATTCAGCATCGACGATCTCTGCGACGCCCTAAGCACCAGCCGCTCCAATCTGCACCGTAAACTAAAAGCCCTCACCGGCCAAAGTACCACGGAATTCATCCGCAGCATCCGCATCCGGCGCGCCGCTGAACTACTGAAACAGCCGGATGCCAGCGTGTCGGAAGTGGCCTATCAGGTTGGGTTTGACAGCCCTTCCTATTTTTCCAAATCTTTCAGCGACCAGATGGGGGTTTCCCCCACCGACTGGGCCGCCAGCCAAAAAAAGAGTTAAGGGGCAAGGCGGAGCAATAACCCGCCATTTCACCCTTAACCGTTTTCGAATCCCCCCTTTACCGCCCAAACCCCGTTTCCAGCCTCTCAGAGGGGTCCGCTGCAACAATAGTACACATCAAATTTTCTGCTTTTGCAACACTAGTGTTAGTGATTGCAACAAGAGTGATAGCCAAAGAGAGAGCAATGGGGTAATTTTGCGCGTAATCCTTTTCCACCGAAAGGGCGGCGGCCTTGCCCGATCGTACTTTTAAACCAAACACTTCACCTCATGAAACTTTTACTGCTCTCACTCTCGGCCTTCGTCAGCGTCATTGGCCTTTTCGATTCCAGCCAGTTGGATCACCTGGACCTCACCGCCGACCGGTTTGCTATTGCCTAGGGCGACATCACCGATGACCTGTGGCGCTAGAAACCGGAGTTTTTTTCCAAGCATTTTTCACCCATTCTAAAACGCATTCCTATCATGAAAAATCATTTACCCTATTTCAGGTCAAACAATCTTATGCCGTTGCGCGCCGCAGTACTGCTGCTTGTGCTGTCGTTTCTCATGACACCGGCCCTGGCCATCACCCGCTACGTAGATGCCGCCCGACCCGACAACAGCGGCGACGGCCTGAGCTGGACCACGGCCCACAAGTACCTGCAGACGGCCCTGGCCGCCGCCCAGTCCGGCGACCAGATCTGGGTGGCACAGGGTATCTACAAGCCCACCACCAGCACTACCGACCGCGGGGATTACTTCGTGATGAAAGAAAATGTAAAAATCTACGGCGGCTTTACCAGTGGGCAAATGAACCTCACTGACCGCGATACCAACCCACTCACCAACAGCACCGTCCTGAGCGGGGATATTGATAGCGATAATACGCTGGCAGGCAACAGCTACCACTTGATTGTCAACAATTATAATTTTTTGACAGCCGAAGCCGTCCTGGACGGTTTCACCATCACCGGAGGCAATGCCAATGGATCCAACGTAGATAACTACGGTGGTGGTATTTTTTGCTCTCAGTCCAGTCCTGCAATAATACGCTGTGTCTTTCGGGGCGATGCCGCATCGACCGGTACTGGATATGGCGGAGCAATAGCTCTGCAAGGGAATAGTAGCGCTGTGATTGTCAATTGCCTTTTCGAGGCCAATAAGGCCTTGCGGGGAGGCGCAGTATCTTGTGAGTCCAGTACTCCCAACTTTATCAATTGCTCATTTCTTAGTAACACATCTACTAATTATGGAGGGGCATTGTTTATGGATTCAAAGAGCAGTTCCTACCTCACCAACTGTTCTTTTACTAAAAATAGGGCTACTGAGGACGGAGAAGCGATTTACCTTAGAAATTTTGTCAACTTGGTCAATTGTGTGTTGTATGGAAACGGCGATCCGAATGAGGGTTCAAATACTATTTATAATGCTGTATATAATGATCGCAGGGGCACAACCCTAGCCGATTACTGCCTATTCGATGCCGAAGTGAACGGCTACACAGGCTCTAACAACCTGACTACTACTATCAACCCCTTCGTATCCTCCACCAGTACCGTGCTGCGTCCCTGTTCGCCTGCCATCGACGCAGGCAGTAACGCCGCCTACGACGGCCCGGCCACCGACCTGGCCAACAATCCGCGCACGGTGCGCACCATCGATATGGGGGCTTATGAGTTTCAGAGCGCCCTGCCGGTCATCGTAGCTACCCTAAGCGGCAATCCGTTACTCACCCCCAGTGAAAGCGACGGCCTAAGGGTAAGCATCAGCGACGGCACCGCTCCCTACACAATCGTCTACTCCGACGGCAGTACCAACTACACGGTCAGCAACTACCAGAGCGGCGACAATATTCCCGTATACCCGGCGCAGCCCACTACCTACACGCTGGTGTCCGTCACCGACGCCAATGGCTGTGTGGGTACTGCGAGCGGCAGTGTCACCGTGCAGGATGCACGCTGCGGCAACAAAAACCAGAACGTGACCATCTGCTACTACGGCGTCACGCAGTGCGTCAGCGAAAAGATCGCCCAACGCTACCTCAAACTCGGTGCCACGCTCGGCGGTTGTGGCACGGGTAATGCGCGCATCGGCGCGGAAGAGACCAGCGCCCCGCTGCAACTCGCGCTGAAAGCCTACCCCAATCCCATGCAGGATGCCGTGACCCTGGAAGTACTTACCCCCAGCGCGGGCGAGGCCACCTTCGAGGTGGTCGACCTGACGGGCCGCACCCGGCAGAGCCGCAATGAGGTTCTGGTGGAAGGGTTGAACGAAGTCGGGCTGCGGCTGGGTAGTTTGCCCGCGGGCCTCTACCTGATCCGAGCCACCGACGCGCGTAACCGACAGGGCGTCGTGAAGGTGAGCAAGGAGTAACTCTTCGGCTGGAACGCCAGCCCGGTGGAACGCCAGCCCGGTGGAACGCCAGCCCGGTACGCTC
>CAZCOG010000021.1:0-92702 GCA_964500445.1 uncultured Persicitalea sp.
ACACATTGGCCATGCGCTGGAACTGCACCGAGCTCCAGCTATCGGCATAGCAGCACCCCTGCGAACGTTCTTCGCCAATGATGTGCGCCTGATCGCGGATGGCCTGGTAGTTGACCAGCACACCATCTTTCACCAAATCCCACTTTTGGGTATCGACACCCTCGTCGTCCCAGCCGACGGCTCCCAGTGAACCAACCTGGGTTTTGTCGGCGAAAAGCGTTACTTCCGGACTGCCATACTTGAAATCGCCTGCCTTCCACTTATCCAGTGTAGCGAAGCTCGTTCCGGCGTAGTTGGCCTCGTAGCCCAGCACCCGATCCAGTTCCAGCGGGTGACCCACGGATTCATGAATCGTAAGCCACAGGTGCGAAGGGTCAAGGACGAGGTCGTACTTCCCGGCCTCCACCGATTTGGCGGTGAGCTTTTCCTTAGCTTGTTTGGCCGCCGAAACTACGTCTTCCAGCATGTCATAACCTTTATTATAGCGCGTAGTGATACCCTTGACGCTGTCCGTCGGGTTGGTTTGCAGGTAGTCGTAGCCCATGCCCATTGGCGCGCTTAGTGCTTCTCGTGTCTCGAATTTACCACTCTTGGGATCGATGGCCGTAACCGTAAAAATCGGCCATATCCGATGGATGTCCTGGTCGATATACGAGCCATCGGTAGAAGCAAAGTACTTCTGTTCATTGACCTGGAAAAGCACGGAATTGACGTAGTTGGCCCCGTTTTTTAGGGCCGCGTCATTGACTGTCAATAGCAAGTCCACTTTTTCCTTGATAGGTACTTCGAAGGCGTTTTTCTTGATCGGTGCTTTCCAGCTCACTTCGCCGAAGCCTTTCTGCGGGGCGAGCTGCACGGGTTCTTTCATCAGCTTGGCGTTGGCTTTTGCGATAGCCACGGCCTCTTCGGCGGCCTTGGCGGTTTGGGCTTCGCTCTTGGCATCCACCACGGCGGCAAAGCCCCAACAGCCGTCGGCGATCACGCGTACGCCCACGCCGTACGACTCCGTATTGACCAAATTCTGCACCTTATCCTCGCGTGTCACGACAAACTGATTCAAGTACCGTCCGATTCGAATATCGGCATAGGTGGCCCCTTTGGCGGTGGCGGCATTGAGGGCAGCGTCGGCCAGGCGCTTCTTCACGGCGACATCCAGCGCGTTTTCGAGCAGCGCTTCGGGCGTGACGGCCCGGCACAGTGCCGGAATTGTCGGAAGCATCAAAGCCCCCGCGCTCATTCCGGTCAATTGCATAAAATCCCTTCGGTTCATGGCTGATTGATTTTTGGTTAATCTAGGTTTTTGTGAGGAGAAGTTTAATAAAGTTTTGCCAAATCGTTATGGACAGGCTATACCGCCTGCAAAATACATATAATACCTCAAAAATTAATTCTTCCCCTAAATCGTCAAGCGTTGCATTGGGCGAAGTACTTTGTCCATACGTTTAATTCGTTGACTGCACGTGTACTTAAAAAAACCGATTTCCGTTTTTCCGAAAGAAAAGAAATCTTGGATTTTCAAAATTCATCCATTTACTTTGAATCTCAAAGTAATTTAAAATAGAAAGTTGTGAGATTTGAGCTAACTGATAATTCGGAAGTTCAACTTGATGGACAATCCGGCAGCGAGGAATATTTCGTTGCCAGGAACTCGGTAGTGCGGCAGATTTGGGGAAAGAGTGATACCATTCTTTTCATATTTGCGGGTGCCGCCGCAGAATTCGCGCTCAACAAAGCGGTGGACTGGCTGTATTTTACGGGCCGCCTGCCATCTGATCCTCTGGGCCGACTTTTCTCAACGGTTTCCTACGCGAGAACCATCGTCTTCTCAGAAAAAAAATCCGTCCTGCGCGCCATCGATTCCATAGCGACGATCCACGGAGCTGTTGAAGCAAAACGCGGCGCAACCATTCCTGACTGGGCTTATCGAGATGTACTTTTCTTGCTTATCGACTACTCCATCCGGTCTTTTGAATTATTGGAAAGAAAGCTGACCCGGCCCGAAAAGCAGGAGGCTTTCGACGTATTTTACCGGGTCGGCAGCAGAATGGGAGTAACGGGATTGCCCGATACCTTTGAAGACTGGGAAAAGATGCGGCAGGAACATCTGCACCAAAACCTGCGGCGCAGCCACTACACCGATGACCTATTCAATCAGTACCGCCGCCACCTGGGTATGGTAAGGTACCGCTTATTACTGGAAGCACAAATATTGGTCGTTCCACCAAAGGTGGGCGCGTTACTCAGTTTGCGAAGAACTTCACTTTTGACACCCTTGCTTGGTTTTTACAAGCTGAGCAGGTACATCAAGCTCGATTGGGTTTTGAAGAATCTCATTTTACCCCCTGAGTATAAGGATGAGATCATGCGGCTGGATCATATACCTACTGGTATCCACTAGGCTATAGCATGACTGCCAACGGTTTACGTATTGGCGATGGTGGGGGTATTTGGAAAACGTCAGCCTAACATTTGGACAAATGCCCAATAGAATTACAAATGTTTAGTTTACAACTGTCAGCCCCACTATTGCCAATACGATGTTGGTGGCTGTTTTTATTTTTTCAATAACTTGTCAATTGCCTTTATTATTGTCGTCCTATTTTTTGCTGCTTTGATGAAGTTCGGAAGTCGTTCAACCATTGTCGTGTGGGTAGTAGTCTGTCGTTCTCTCAAATTTGCTGTAACATAACTTCTTATTTCGGCTAAATGTAGTCTGTTGTAAGCCCAAAAAGTCTCCCCTTTAATGTCTATTTGAAACCAAAGAGGTAAATGAAAAATTGGGTCACAAGCACCAATACTGTTATAAATTAGTCCATAAGAATTATTCCGTGGTTTGTAAGTTCGAACTTGTCCACAATGTGAACAACTAAGTGTCAACTCTTCAACTTTCTCTTTATTGTTTGGAATAGTTATGTCTATGGATTGTCCGCAGTTGTCACAATTACGTTTTACAATAGCCTTATATCGAACAAGGTCGTCCCTTTTTTCTATATGATTGCAATGATGGCAAATTAGCTTGTCATTACTTGTGTCATAAGATTGAGAAGTTGTAACAGTAGCTAAGTGTCCACATTTTGGGCAATGCACAAGAAATTCATTCATGTAAGAACGTCTTACTGTTGCAGGTCCTGAATATCTTAATTTATTGTCGTCCATTAGAGGTTCTAAGTCTTTAAGTATGTCCTAAGTGGGTATTTCATAAAATAGCCACCAACTCTCAAATATGCGAAAGTTATAGTACCTTTTGTACTTATTTGAACTTTGAAAGGATATTATAGTACTTTACGTGTCGTGCTTATAAAATTGTTACAAACTTCCTGTCCGCCACCTTTAACCCCAGGCGGGGTTGTCTATGCAAGGGCCCTCCGGCAGTTATTCAGCAGTACTTTGACACGGAACGGAGGAAGTAATTTGTCAAGGAAAAATCAGAAACGCAGTCAGGCTTTTGAGGAAGGGGGCAGAATATCTTCTTCTTCCAATATAGTTTGCAGACAAAAACTATATTCACCAAATAGCGGTACATCATCGGTCCACTCGAACACCTCTAAACGGAAGTTGGGGCGCATCAATAGGATTTTGCGGCTCTCGGTCAAAATCCAGGCGACGCCCTCCACGCCGAATTCAATGAGTTTTTCGGATTTTTGAACCATGTAGGCCATTTCTGAACCCGCAGGGGGATCTTCGGAATAGTCTTTGGGGTCGATCTTTATATCTACCTCAATAATGAATTTAGGTGGAACGGCAGTATAGTTTTTCACCCAGGGGTTTCCTGACTTCGCTTTTTCACAAATCAGAATGTCCCCCGAAAAGTTGTCTTTGTGCCTGACGTGTAGCCCTACTTCGTTGGTCGGTGTCCAGTAGTCTTTCTTAGGCAACATAAGTTTTAAATACCCTACAATTGCCTGTACGATAACCCCTTGCAAAAAACTACTTCCCATAATTTCACTTTCGTTTTTTAGCCCCAGTAGTACTTGGCGATAGCCTCGGCGGTAATATTTTCGCCCGCCAAATTCTTCATACAGCAGGCTTTCGGGAATTTGTTCGATTATCGTTTCCATACGGCAGATGATTTTTTCAAATATACTTTTTTTTGGACAAAGGTCGATTCTAACAAAAAAGAGCCGAAGGATTTGTCCCCCGGCTCTTTAACAATATGAAAACAAATATGATCTAAGTTGAATTCGGATCACAAACCCAGAATTTTTGAGCTCATCCAAGACACCTACCCCTTCACATAAGTCGTCCCATAGGGCGCTCGTTGCGGCCGCGATAGCATCGAGTTGGCTTCGGCGTCGTTGAGGAACTGCTCCTTTTCGGGATCCCACTGGAGCTTGCGGCCCAGCTTCATAGCCGTGTGGGCCAGCAGGCAGGCTGAGCAGGAGCGGTGGGCGATCTCGACGTGGCTGATGGTTTGTTTACCATCCTGAATGCATTCGAGCCAGTTGCGGTGCTGTTCGGAGCTCTCGTAGAGGTGAATGCCGCCAGTTTCGATGACCGAGCCCAGGATTTTTTTATCGCTAGCCTTGAACGCGTCGTTCTCTTTGGCGGCCTCTGCCGCGCCAGGGTCTGAGGCCGTCACGCCTACGTTCCCGCGAGAAACAAAAATCCATCCATCGGTGCCTTCAAACTTCACGCCATTAGGATTGTCCCCGCCAATTTCCATCGTGACGCCGTTCGCGTACTTGGCAATGACCAGGAAACTACCATGGACATTCCAGAGTCCCGAGCCGGGCAAGGGAAACGATCCTAATCCTGTGATTTCGACAGGGCCGGTGAGTTCGGTATCCATTCCCCAATGAGCAATATCGAGGTGATGCGACCCCCAGCCGGTGATCATGCCCGCGCCAAATTGTTCCAGGCGCAGCCACCCTCCGCGCCCTCCCAGACTATCCTGCGGATGTACCCTGTCCAGCGTATAGTATACCTCCGGTGTAGAACCCAGCCACATATCATAGTTGAGATTGGCGGGCACGGGCATTCTTTCGGGATTTCCACCCGCCGGATCACCGGGTAGGCCGATATACACTTTTTTTAGCTCACCAATACGGCCATTACGTACCAGCTCACAGGTACGTTTGAACTGGGGCCAGGGATCAGAGGAGCGCTGCTGGCTGCCGAGTTGAAATTTGATTCCTTTTTTCTGCACCATGTCGCTCAGCATGCGTCCTTCCTGAATAGTCAGCGAAGTGGGCTTCTGCATGTACACATGCTTCCCGGCCACAGCGGCTTCCATAGCGGGCTGGGCATGCCAGTGATCGGGTGTGCTGATAATGACGGCATCGATGTCTTTACGGGCCAGTAACTCCTTATAGTTGTCATAGGTCTTCACATCCACGTAGTTGTCCTGGCCCGTCTTATCGGCGTATTTCTTTTCGATCCATTTTTTGCCCATCGCCAGACGATTCTTATCCACATCGGCTACGGCAATAACGCGCGCCACTTCGTTTTTCATCGTTTCGGGCAAATCGTGTCCGCTGGAGATGCGCCCGAAGCCGATTTGCCCGATGTTGATCTTGTTACTGGGTGCATTCTTGCCAAATACGCTGGCGGGAACGATGGTCGGGAATACGGAGGCAGCGATGATGCCGGCGGTGCCGGTAGCGCTTGTTTTCAAAAAGGAACGGCGGTTTTGGTTAGTCTCTTTCATGTCTTTTTTGGTTAGAGTTCAGGTAGTTCGAAATACAGTGTTTCTCGAAAAAAGGCCGATAGCCGATAGCCAAATTAAAATCCAATTGAATTCCCTCCGTCCACGGGCAGGGAGATTCCGGTGATGAATTTGGCGGCTTCCGAGGCCAGGAACACGGCAGCCCAGCCGATGTCTTCGGACTTGCCCCAAGTACCCATCGGCGTACGGTCCATCGCCTTGTCGCGGCGGGCCGGATCGTTGTTCATGGCGGTGAGCATCATGGGTGTTTCTATAAAACCCGGTGCGATGCCATTTATCCTCACATTGTGCGGAGAAAATTCGGTAGCCAGCGCCTTGACCATACCCGCCACCGCCGATTTGGACGACGAATACGCCACCACGCGATCGATGCCGTAGAGCGCGGCCATTGACGTAATCATAATGATAGAACCTGCTTTCCGCTCAATCATCCGCTTGCCGATTTCGCGGGTGATCGCGAAGACGGCGTGAAGATTGGTCTGCATGATTCGGTCAAAATCTGCATCAGTCGTGTCCACCGCATGTTTTTTCATATTGATGCCCGCATTATTGACCAAGATGTCGATGAGACCATGCATTTCTTCTATTTCGGCAACCAGCGCGGGAATGGTAGCCAGCTCGGTAATATCATGAACAAAATAAACGGCCTGATCGCCCAGTTTGGCGACGGCTTCCTGTAAGGCACTCTCGCGCCGCCCGGTCAGAACTACTCTGGCTCCGGCTTGAACCAGGCACTCTGCAATGTGGAAACCGATACCGCTACCGCCGCCCGTGACGAGGGCTAGTTTATTTTTTAGAGAAAATACCGAGAGCTGCGGCGTTGGATCGGATGGATTATTATCGGGCATTGTGGGGAAGGTTTAGTGTTAAAACCAGCTAACGCAGCTGGTAGGTAGCAGTTATTTTTTTTATTTCTTCCAGCGTTCGGTCAGGCTTTTGGTAAGGCGCGGGAATGGGCATTTTAGAAAATTCCTGAAAATACAGCACGCAGGCATCCCGCCACCACAGCGCCTCGCGGCGCTGTGTGGCCAGCCGCCCGGCTACATCCGCAAATAGTTCAGGATCGACGACTGGTTCTACTTTTGCCCAGTCTTTTTGCATCTGCACCACAGACTCAGCGCCTTCGTAGTACCGATGACAAAGCTCATCCCAGAGCGTCCGGCCTGCGGACAACTTCTTATCCCAGGCCACATGATGGAACCACAGCAGGTAGGGCAGCGGGCAAGTGTCGGGATCGCCCCATTGGGCCTGTACTTCGGGAGCGTACTGCGCCAGTGCGTTACTACCCGTTTTGGTTCTGTCAAAACCAATACCATTGGCATCGGCCCGATGGTAGTACACGGCAGTCCAGTCGGGGCGAGCGCTCCGGGCCAGCCAGGGTTGGGGGCCAAAGTGCAGGCCCTCACCCATAATGTGATGAAGACCCAGCGGCGTGGTAAAGTTTACGTAGTTTTCGCGGGAGTTTAGCAGCAGATCCGTGATGGTCGCAACGGCTTTTTCGTCCTGGGTTAACGTCATTCGGGTCCATTCTTGCGCGATGGCTTCAGAAGTAAGCGTGTGGTCCCAGGCCAGCCGCCCGAAGGCATACCAGTTAGCCTGACCCATCGTATGACCTGTCCAGTTGCGGTCGGAACCCGTATTGGCCACGCCCGCCATGGCGGTTTTCTCGTAGCCGTGCAGCGTTCCGTCCACGACTTTTGCCACCGTCGAGCCTTTTCCCTTCACGTAGGTATCCGATTCCAGACATTCTTTGAAGAGTGGAGCCAGATAGACAAAGTTAGTGGAGAAGCCCAGGTACTCCTGCGTAATCTGGAATTCGAGCGCGAGCGGCGTTTTGGGCATGGCCCCGAAAAGCGGCGAGAAAGGTTCGCGGGGCTGGAAATCGATAGGGCCATTCTTGACCTGAATGAGCGCATTTTCCTTAAATGTTCCATCCAGCGGTTTGAACTCTTCGTAGGCCGCTTTGAAGCGGTCGCCATTCGGGTCGGCTTTGTACACAAAAGCCCGCCAGATCACGACTCCGCCGAAGGGAGCCAGTGCCTCGGCCAGCATATTGGCACCGTCGGCGTGGCTGCGCCCGTAGTCCTGGGGGCCGGGTTCGCCTTCGGAATTGGCTTTAACCAGAAAGCCGCCAAAATCGGGAATAGCCTTGTAAATTTCTTTGGTTTTGTCTACCCACCACTGCCTTACTTTCGGGTCCAGCGGATCGGAGGTAGTCAGCCCGCCGAGAATTTTGGGCGCGGCGGAGTTGATGGAAAGGAAAATTTTGATTCCGTAGGGCCGAAACACACCCGCCAACGCCTGTACCTTAGGCAGGTACTCGGGTGTCAGGAATCGCGCGCTGGCGTTGACGTTGTTTACCACCGTACCATTGATGCCGATGGAGGCATTGGCCCGGGCGTAGTCGATATAGCGCGGGTCCAGATTTTCCGGCAACTCGTACCATTTCCACAGCGAAGCGCCCGCGTAGCCGCGTTCAATACTGCCATTGGTATTGTCCCAATGGTTGAGCATCCGGAGCTGAATTTTGGGGCTGGATGACGCATTTAGCTGCGCCAGGGGCTGTCCGGTCTGAATTTGACGAAGAAAAGCAAAACTACCATAAAGCAGCCCTTTGTCAGTTTTGGCGGCTATTATGAAGTCAGAGTTTGCTTTATAAATATGGTAACCCTCGTCGTTGTCAAGTTTTTCCGTCGGGTCGATTTTCAAAATAATATTTCCCGATTTACCCGAAGCCGTAATTTGTACTGGTACTGATTTTCCCAGTAATCCCTGCAAGCCCAGCTGCAATTCTCGAGTGGCCGAGCCAATCATAGGCGTGCTCGAACCCGACACAATAGCCTGCAAAGCCGTAGCATATTGCTTTCGCTGGTCTTCGTTTTTGATTAAATCATACTTCAACCACAAACGATAGCCATCGTCGGCGGAAGCAGAAAATCCGAAGCAGGTACCAAGTACCAGCAGCACGACTTGCAGGGATCGCCTCATGGCCATTTCCAGTCCCCGTAACTCAGCCAGCGCCTTCAAACGGCCAATACCCGAATAGCCGGGATAGGTTTTTTTGTTCAGGTCGTCCAGCATCTGAAAACCGTGATCGGGGCGCATGGGTAGTTGGGCGTTGCTTTCGTTGTCACTCTCTCTTCTCTTTTCTTCTTGCAAAATAGCCTTAACTACTTTGTACATATCGACATCACCGTTTAGATGCGGGGCTTCGTGGAAATTTCTCGTTCCTAGCTCGCGGCGGGTGGTGCGCAGATGCACAAAGTGAATGCGGTCACCGAAGCGCTCGATTATACCAGGCAAATCGTTGTCTTCCCGCACTCCCAGCGAACCAGTACAAAAGGTGATGCCATTGGCGCGGATATCGGCGGCAGCCATGAGTTGCGCCAAATCATCTTCGGTACTAACTACCCTGGGCAAGCCCATCAACGGACGCGGGGGGTCGTCGGGATGGATGCACAGGTTTATCCCGAGTTGGGAAGCGGTCGGGGCAATTTCTTTGATGAAATAATACAGGTTTTCGCGTAACTGCTGGTCGCCGATGTGTGCGTATTCGTCCAGCAAACTTTGAAAAACAGCCAAATCAAAAGCTTCCTCCGAACCGGGTAAACCGAGCAAAACGGTATCGGTCAGTTTGGCAACCTCTTCCGGCTTCATTCCCTGGAATTTTTTCAGGGCAGAGGTCTGAATTTCGGGTTCGTAGTCGGCGGCGGCATTCGGTCTTTTCAAAATATACAAATCAAAAAGCGCGAAATCTTCCCACACAAACCGCAGCGTTTTCTGGCCTTCCGGCAACGTATAATCCAAGGCCGTGCGCGACCAGTCCAATACAGGCATGAAGTTGTAGCAGACCGTCTTGATGCCGCAGATCGCCAGATTCATCAGCGACTGCTTGTACTTTTTAATAAGCTGGTCGCGGTCGGGTAATCCTTTCTTAATGTGCTCGTGAACGGGCAGACTCTCCACCACCAGCCATTTCAGCGGATTGTAGCGGTTGTTGTCGGCTTCGATAATCCTTATTCTTTCTTCAATCGCCTCCACCGACCACACCTCACCTACCGGAATTTGGTGCAAAGCACTTACGACGCCACTACACCCGGCCTGCCGGAGGTCCATTAGCGACACCGGATCATTTGGCCCGAACCAACGCATGGTATGAATCATTGTCCGCTGGTGCCGATGGGTGAATCGTCTACTTTTACGTCGCCGACGACATACTGCATGCCGTCGAGCAGATATTTCAGCAGCGCGGGATGTTCGGTGTAACTCTGGGCGTTGTGCGAAGGCGAAGCGTAGAATACCCGGCCCTTGCCGTAGCGCTTAATCCAGGAAATGTACTTTTTGGCTTCGGGATTTTCGCCCTTCAAACCTTGGATTTCGCTGGTATTAAGGTATAATAAGGGATGGAAATCCTGTTTGCTGTACGCGACATTGAACATATAAGCTTCGTCCACGTGGGTAAAGCCCTGTCCGTCGAAAGCTTCCAGCAGCGGGTTGCCGGGATCGGCCAGTTGTACTTTGAGCGGCTGTTGTTTTGGATGATAATCGAAACTACCTCCCATCATTTCGCTGAATTCTATCGACTTATTCTGCATCACGATGCCGCCGTGCAGGGCCATCAGACCGCCGCCTTTTTTTACAAAACTTAAAAGGTTCTCCTCTAATTCTTTCGCTTTGGCGGTAGCTTCGACTTCCGACAGCGATTTGTTTTCACTCAATTTGTCGTAGAATAAATCCCGGCGTGGGTTGATGGAGCAGTTGTTGTTAAGCACCACTGCGTCGAACTGTTTGAGATTGTTTTTCTCAAACATGGTAATATCGTTACTGGATACTACTTCGAAGGCGCCACTTTTCTCGCCCAAAATCTCGACTACGGCAGCGGTATGAGGTACTACCCAGTGATTGAAGCCCGTGAAGAGGGAGAAGAGCAGGACTTTGTGCTTTTTCTTGGTGGGAAAGGTAGTTTTGGCCGGGGCCAGTTTTTCAATTTGGGCCTTCCAGGCGCCGGTTAACGCGATGGGTTCGAGGCTTTGCGCGTGGAGTATCTTGCCAAAGGAAAGGGATACGCAGAACAGGAATAACAAGAAACGATTTTTCATTTGCATGCAAAATTGTAGTTTATTTACTCAAAGAACGCAATTTCTTTAATTTAACCCTTTTTGATTAAACGGATGGATTGGCGTAATTAGTTTTGCTCTAAAAAAGAACCCTTGACATTATCCAATGGCCGCTATCGCGCTCTTTGACGCCAACCAAAAAACGATTCAAATTCAAGCACGGCTGATTTTCTACGGCTCGGAAGCTACGCCCGAAGCGGGGCGGGCCATCGTGGAAGAAATCAACCGGATGTACAACGAACCCAATGCGAAAGTTAAGGTAGCGGGGGAAATTTATCGCGTGTACTTTGTCATCGAGTACGCACTGCTGACCGCCGAAGAAGCTATGCAACTCATCGCCCAAAACGACAGTTTTCAAAATAACTTCATCCGGCTGGAAAAGGAAAACATCGTCACACGTTCGTTCATGGGCTTCGGCCTAGGCGACAACGTGGGCCACTGGATCGTGAGCGACCAACTAGGCCAAAGTACCACGGCGGCGCACGAGTTTGGTCACGGCATGGGGCTGGATCATCCGACTCGCCTCGACTACCGGGGAAGTGGCAGTCCGCCGCCTATTATGGCGCCGCGCGGCACGCTGGTCGATGCGCAGTACCAGTGGGAACCCGCGGCCAAAGCGGGTGAGGTAGGCGGCACGATGAAGCCCATCCATCGGCGCGTTACAGCAGAAGAGATTCAGATGATCGTTAATAACATCACGATTCGTCCCGACAAAACGGGTTATCTCGGGCGGCTTTCAAACATTACTTTCGATGAAGTTGGCAGACACAGCACGAGTATGGCATAAGAGAAAGTAATGCTTTCACTGTGACCTGAATCAAATTCCCTTTACTCCCAACTCATTCCTCAATGTCGTGTCGCCGGGCGCATTGTGTGACCAGTAATCCGAGCGGATTTGCTCCGTCTTCACGGCGCGGGTCGTAAGTACCTTCCCACGCGAAGGATAGGTTTCTTCCCAACCCGCGATGGCATGGGGGAAGGCTTTATCAAAAACGATCCGGAGCTCGCGCTGAGTGTCAGGATAATTCAGCGAATATTGCTGCAAAGCTTTTCCGGTAAAGGCATCGCCCGCATAATCGGTCAAAGTACCCACGGCTTTCTGCGGTTCCAGCTTTTGTCCGGCAATGCGGGCAGCGTAGGCCGACGGGATGACGCTTATTTCTCCTTTCGGCAAAGCCTGTGGGTCCATCCGCAGCCGCGTCCAGATTTCGTCTTCCAGCCAGGCTGCGTCGATATTGAAATCTTCCGTGGCCTCCTTCTCAAAGTACGAGCGCTTCATCACGTCGTATTTGCCGCCGTTGAGATTGAGCTGCGTGTACACCTGTCCGCACCAGTCCTGCGATGACATCGTGACCTTCTGGCTACGTTCATATTTTTTAGTGTTGATCGGCGTAAACACTGAACTGTACAGCGAATAATCGTAAATCCCCGTAACAAAACGGCGGATGGAATTGAGCTTAAGTACCGAAGTCGCCTTGTCTTTAGCGTCCGATTCCAGCTTCACCTGTTTATCGGTGCGGAAGTCTTCCGTCACGAAAATCAGCACGGCCTCGCCGGGGTTAATCGCGCCGTACTGTACCTGATCCAATTTGTACCGGCTGATTTCGGCCTGCCCATTGTACCAGTAGTCACGGAAGTTCTGCGGAGCGGTGAAGTTGTCGGCACCGCCCGCTAGTTGGCAGCTCGCCCAGATCGTGCTGGCAGCAAAAATGATAAGTAAGGAGTTTAGCTTTTTCATATGATATTGAATCACAAAATTTCTAAATGCTTTTTCCAAATTATCAGACCAGGGTTTTCCCCAACCATAATCCCAGAAAAGAGGCTAACAGACAGAGAACCAGGCTTAGTACAATATTGAAAACGGCATCGCCCCAGCGATCGTTCAGTAGCATTGCCAGGGTTTCGTTGCTAAATGTGGAGAAAGTACTGAATCCGCCACAGAAGCCGACCGCCATAAAAGCGCGGTAATGCAGCGCCAGTTCGGACTCACGCAGCGCCATCCAACCCGTGAAGAATCCCAAAATCACGCAGGCCAGCACATTAGCGGCCAAAGTGCCATAGGGCAAATTTACCGAATACGCCGCCAGTCCGCGTCCGACTCCGTAACGGGCCAAACTACCCAAGCCGCCGCCGAGGAAAATTAGGAGAAAGTTGTTCATGACGGCAAATTAGCATGATTTTGCCAAATTTGACGACGACTATCACCCTTCACCTGACTGGACCACAGCCGACTTATATAATTTTTTTACCTTGTTATCGAACGGTTACGCCAACGCGGCATTCGTAGCCCTTGTTACTTCAAAAGTTGCTTTTTCCGTAAGCTGTTGATAGACGCCATCCCACAGCTTAATACGGCTCTTCAGAGCCGCTATTGTGGCTTCGGTGGCTTGGGCCCAAAACGCCTCATTTTCAGCGCATAGGCTGTCTGTCATTTTTAAGGCCAGATTACTGTGGTGGTCGCCATCCACTTCTATGTGACGTTCGATGTAGTACTTGAAAATAGAGATGTCGTTGGGGAATTTTTCGTGTATCTCGTTGACAATCGAAACAAACATTCCCGGAATCAGATCTTCCCGTCCGAAGGTAAAAACCGCTGCCTGCAAGTAATCTTTTTTACTCTCAATCGTCTGAAACGTAAATTCCACAAACTCCCGGGCGGCCAGCGGAGTACCCGACGTAGCAAGGGCATTTTTGAGATCCTTACCTCCCTGGAGTTCATTTATAAAGCCTTCGATCTGGCTCGTATCTGCCCCGCACTGTTTCATGGCATCCAGGTACAACTCAAAGTGGCTTGTTCGGTTTCCATCCAAATCGACGTCTGATTCCTCACCTACCACAATCTCATTGATAAGGTAGCGGGTATCGGCCGAACCCACTGGAAACCAAGGGACGGAAGTACAGGTAAGGCTGTTTTGTAGAGCTTTCAGCAACGACATGAAATCCCAAACGGCATAGACATGATATTGCATGAATACCTTCAAATCATCAACGTCCTTAACAGCCGAGTAAACCTTATGATTGATGATTTCCTGCCGTAGTGGTTCGATTTCTTGCTTAATTTTCTCAATATGCGTGATCATTGTTGTTGGCATTTGGTGGGTATAAGTGGTAGTTCATATAACCCATACTTACGCTTAAAGTTTTGCCTATGGATTGAGTTGGAGCAGCCAGCTTGCCGCATAAAGTGCTTGAATGCTGATCCTACACCAAAGATATTCAGAGAAGAGAGACATCCACCTAAGGAGAGCATTTGCTTCACATCCCCAGTAGTGCCAGATGCTTTATTTTATGGTATCTCAGCGTGGCCCCAATACACCTTTTTACCTCTGCCTGCGGTACTTCATCTTCCAACTGAAAAACGATGGCACGGTCTCTTTCGAACGTAAAAAGGTCACCAAAAACCGTTTTGAAAGTAGGCACCAATCGGCTGGTACACTTGAAATATATTGCGTACTGACCGGGCTTTTTTGGCTTCCAGTCCATCCGAAGCGTGCTGCCTTTTTTGGTCAGGCAGCTGGGTTCTCCCCATTTCAAGGTTTCTTCCAGATCGGTTATTTCTTTGATTTCCTTTGCCGTTTCCAACACCAGCCTCCGTAGGTTTTCCATCCTCACCCGCATGAAATCCGGGTAGTTTGTGAAAACGGATTTTACTTCCGGAGTAGTAGTAAGGATGAGGTTATTCATTTCGGTCAGAGTTGCTTTTTATATTGATGATTTATGGTCTGGCATTTGAGGATATTTGCATTACAAACGCGATCTGTGAAGAAGTTTCAATTAAGAAAACTTAACAAATAATTCGGCCAACTCCCCCATTTCCCAAAGTTATCCTTACTTTCGAAAAAAAGCCTCTCCTCTCCCTCTATGCAAAAAACCGCTCCCCGCCACGAACTACTCAAAATCCTGGGCGTCGGCTTCGGCATTGCCGTTACTATTGGCGGCACCATTGGCACTGGTATCCTGCGCAAGCCCGGCCCCATTGCCGAGCAACTCGGCGATCCGTGGCTTATCATGGGCTTGTGGGCGGCAGTGAGTTTGTACGCTTTGCTGGGTACTTTGTGTACCATCGAGTTGGGTACTTCGGTGCCTCGCGCGGGAGCCTGGTACGTGTACGCGCAGCGCGCCTTCGGCGACTACGCGGGTTTCGTGGTGGGGCTGAATAGCTGGTTCGGTACTTGCGCGGCGCTGGGATTCGGGGTCTATACCATGAGTGAGTACCTGGCGTTGCTACTCCCATCGCTGGTGGGGTATGAGCCGTACTTGGCTGTGGGCATGCTGGGTACTTTGGCCGCCCTGCACTGGATTGGGCTGGCGCTGGCGAGTCAATTTCAGAACGTAATGAGCTTTGTCAAAGCCGTCGGTCTGTTTGCTTTCGTGGCTTTTTGCTACATATACGGACAGGAAGTCACGGCGGAACAGACGATGGCCACCACCAGTCGTATCGCCGAAACGGGTAGTTGGCTCGGGCCGATGATATTTTCGTTGCAAGCCATTTTCTACACCTACGACGGCTGGCACACCGCTGCCTACTTCGCCGAAGAAGACCGCGACCCGACCCGCAACCTGCCGCGTTCCATGATCGGCGGCGTAAGCCTGATCATCGTCATCTATCTCCTCTGCAATCTGGCCATCCTGTACATTCTGCCAATGGATGAATTAGCTGGTTCCAAGCTGGCTGCCGCCGATGCCGTACGGCTCATCTTCGGCGAGCGCTCGGGTAAATTCGTGACGCTATTCCTGATGATTTCAATTTTGGGCATTGTCAACGCGCAACTTATGTTTAATCCGAGGGTACTTTACTCTATGAGCCGCGACGGGCTTTTCGTGCGGGCCGGAACGCGTGTCAACTCGGGCGGTACGCCTTCCTTCGCCATGCTGATCACGGCTGGTCTGGCGATTACCTTGATTCTGATCGGAAAAGAAGCCTGTGAAAAACTCTCAGACATCGCCACATTTTTCTTCGTACTGGGCTACACGTCGGGCTTCGCCTCGCTGCTGGCCCTGCGGCGCAAAGAGCCAAACCTGCCCCGTCCCTGGAAAGTACCTGCCTATCCGGTGCTGCCGATCGTGATGCTGATTTTGTCCGTCGCTTTTCTGGTGGGGGCCGTAGTGCAGGATTTGCCTAGTTCTCAGTTTGCGCTGTTGTTTTTGGCCATAAGTTACCCGTTGTACTTAGGGGTAAAGAAGCTGAATCGCTGATTTTTTTTATTTCAAAACAAACAAATCAAAACTGAGAAAGGCCTGCATGAAACAACTGATTCCATTTTGTATTTTACTATCTCTGTTTATTTCATGTACGGCAAAAAAGCAAAATGACAAAGTAGAATTTAAGGACGTACCGGCTTCTGGGCTCTCCGGTCGGGAGCTGTCGATGGCGCACTGTGGCCGATGTCATGCCTATGTAGGTCCCGAACTACTGCCCAAAAGTAGTTGGCGGGACGTGCTCCCGGCCATGAGTCACCGGATGGGGATTTACAGCGGCGGATTCAGGCCCGATAGTTTGTTCGATGCCGCCAAAGGCGGCGCGGTGGTGCGTGCGGCCGGAATTTATCCTGAAAAGCCGACTCTAGCGAAAGAAGATTGGCAAAAAATAGAGAAGTACTACCTCGATAATGCACCTGACAGCATCGCGCTTCCACGGCGCGAGAAGCCCATTCGAATAGGAATAAAACACTTCAAGTACCGGGAAACTTCTTTTTCCCATCGGCCTGCCCTGACCACCATGGTCAAAATTCTGCCCGACAAGCGAGGGATCGTTTATAGTGATGGCAAGGGCGGGCGCAATATTTTGACCTTTCTGACCCCAGCGCTTCGGGAGAACTACAGTATTCCCTTGAATTCAACGCCCATCCAGTTCTATGAAAAAGCAAATGAACAATACCTGACGACAATCGGGAACGGTGTTTTCCCAACCGATGTATCCAATGGTACTATGCAGCGATTGGTAAAAAACGGATCGAGCTTTAAAATGGGGGACGTTGCTATTCCGAATCTGCGGCGACCCGTTTCTATGGCTTACGGCGACTTGAACAAAGATGGGTACGACGATGTAGTAGCTTGTGAATTTGGCAATGAAACCGGACAGCTGGCCTGGTATAAAAACAACGGGAGAGGCGGCTACGACAAAAGAATTTTGCGCGAAAAACCCGGTGCAATCAAGGCCATTATCAAAGATACCAACAACGACGGGTTACCGGATATCTATGTACTCATGGCGCAGGGCGATGAAGGTATTTTTCTGTACGAAAATCAGGGAGGGGGTACTTTCCGGGAAAAGAAATTACTCTCTTTCATGCCACTTAACGGCTCTCAATATATCGAGTTGGCCGATTTCAATAAAGATGGTTTCGATGATATCGTTTATGTCTGCGGCGACAATGCCGACAAATCGCCAATTTTGAAAAACTACCACGGTATTTACATTTTCCTCAATGACGGAAAATCCAATTTTGAGCAGTCTTACTTCTACCAATTGAACGGGGCTTATAAAGCTATGGTACGAGATTTTGATCTGGACGGGAAGCTGGATATTGCCGCCATTTCTTTTTTCCCGGACTACCTCCGCTATCCGGAGGAAAGCTTTATCTATTTAAAAAATAAAGGGAATTTGAAATTTGACGATTACTCATTTCCCGAAGCCTCGAAAGGACGATGGGCAGTAATGGATGCCGGGGATATGGATGGGGACGGAGATACCGATCTGGTATTGGGTTCTTTCGTGTATTTGATACCGCAAGGCGATACCACCGGACTTGGTAAAAAGTGGCTATCTACCGGGCCTTCGGTCATTGTACTGGAAAATACTACTCGATAAGCTAGCTACACAGTCAGCGCACTTTATCGCTCTCATTCGCCGATGTAATATTGTTGGTTTCTGTGCACACCAAGTAATTATTAGAAAAACACACCTTATTCATACAACCTACTATCCCAACCCAAAATGCAAATACAATTCCACGGCGCGGCCCGAATCGTTACCGGCAGCAAGCACCTTATTACTACCGACCTGGGTACCAATATTTTGCTGGATTGCGGCCTTTTTCAAGGAATCCAGACCGACGAACTGAACCAGAACTTCGGCTTTAATCCCGCCGAAATCGACTACCTCGTCCTCTCTCACGCCCACATCGACCACAGCGGGCTGATTCCGCGCCTGGTGAAACAGGGCTTCAAAGGGCCTATTTATTGTACGGGAGCCACGGCGGATTTGTGCCAGATTATGCTCATGGACAGTGCCTACATTCAGGAAAAAGATGTGGACCGCATCAATAAGCGCCGCCGCCAGCAGGGCCGCGAGCAATTGGAGATGTTGTACGATTCGAAGGACGCCGAACGCGCATTGGATTTATTGAAACCCGTTCGCTACGGGCAGAACTTTCAACTCGGCAAGGACGAGGTCGATGTATTCTTTACCGATGCCGCCCACATTATCGGTAGCGCGGCGGTAAATATGAATATCAAAGACAGTGGTACTTTCAAGAAACTAACTTTCACAGGAGACATCGGGCGGCCCGAGGACAAAATCCTGCGGCATTGGGACGATTTTCCGCAGGCCGATTTTATCATCTGCGAATCTACTTACGGCGACCGCCTGCACGATAAGCAGCCCGACCTACAGGCGCACTTACAGCGCATCGTGCACAAATGTTGCGTCGAAGACCGGGGCAAGCTAATTATTCCTGCTTTCGCCATCGACCGGACGCAGGAGCTGATCTATGCCCTCGACCGCCTGTCGAGCGCGGGGCAACTACCGCGCATTCCGGTGTATATCGACAGCCCGCTGGCGATCAAAGCGACCAGGATCATGAAGAGCAACGAAGCCTATTTCAATCCCGAAATTCTGGAATACATCGAGCGCGACGGCGACGCCTTCGCCTTTCCATACCTGCACTACGTATCGGACGTGGCCGATTCGAAAGCCATCAACGATCGCGACGAACCTTGTATCATCATTTCGGCCTCGGGCATGGCTGAAGCCGGGCGGGTGAAGCACCACATCAAAAACAATATCGAGAAACCCACGACCACTATTCTGTTCGTGGGCTATGCCGCGCCCCATACGCTGGCGGGTCAACTGAAAAATGGCGAGAAAAACGTCAGGATTTTTGGGCAGGATTTTGAAGTGAAAGCGAATATCCAGTCCCTAGAATCTTTCTCCGCCCATGGCGACTACAACGAAATGATCGACTTTCTTTCCTGTCAGGATGCGTCACGGGTAAGTCAACTTTTCCTCGTTCACGGCGAGTACGACACCCAGGCGGCTTTCAAATTAAAGCTCCAGCGGGAAGGTTTCGACCATATCCACATCCCGGAAATGCACGAGCGGGTAGTAGTGTAGGTTGTTGAGTTGTTTAAATGTCGGCCACTTTGTCGCTCTGTGGCTTTGTCACTTTGCCACTTATTGCAGCTTCTTGATTACCTCTTTCTTATCAAAAAGTACCCGCCAGACGGCGAAGGGTAGTTTTTGATCGGGGAAGCATTCCTTACAAATAGGACTACTCTTGGGAACGGGAGCGTTGTACACCAGCAAGGTGTCGTTGAGTTTCTGGACGTTGTCGAATTGCGGGAGATCCTTTTCCGCGTTATAGACATAAGCGCTCAGCAATTCGCGCTCTTTGGGGGCCAGTGTGGGATTTTCGGGACCCAGCACGCCCAGAAGCTGGATTTTAACTCCGTACTGATTCTCGATGGCAGCGATGATTGGTACATGCCCCAGATTAGCGCAGTACTTCAGCGCCTCGTCGGGATGCTGTGCCAGTTCTTTTCCCAGTCCTTTTTGGATAATGACGGCCATTTCCTTGCCCCATTCGTCCACTGCCGCCACGAGTTGGGCGTCGGTAACGCGCTTTATTTTTGAGCCCGCCATTTCCTCTTTCAAAGCCTTGGATTGGTTGATGCGGTTGTCGGTATTGCATCCTCCAACTGCCAATACCAGCAATATCAGGATAGACGATAAAAATGGATTCAGGTTTTTCACTTTCATAATAATATTTGCAGGACGATGAATTAATCTGACGCCGAACCGCTGATTCACAAAATATTCCAGCCACGAAATTACGTATCTTTGCGCCCCCAAACGACTACGGAAATACTTATGATAGTACAGATGTTCTTTAAATAACCTTTTCATCAAATATCTGTTCGGCTAACGGCTATGTACAGAATACGCCGACAATCCAAAGTCTAGAATCCAGAATCTAATATCAAATTTCCCAATGCAAGATAAATTAGAAGCCATTAAAGAACGATTTCACGAGGTAGGCCAGCAAATCATCCAGCCCGAAGTGGTTAACGATATGCAACGATATACCAAGCTAAGTAAGGAATATAGTGATCTGGAAAAGGTCGTGAAACAATATGATGCTTACCAGAAAATCCTGAAAGATATTGCCGGAGCCAGGGAGCTCGTCAACACCGAGAAAGACCCGGAGATGCGCGAAATGGCCAAAGAAGAGCTCAACGAACTTCAGCCTCAACAAGAGGCCATGGAATCAGCATTAAAGGAAATGCTGATTCCCAAAGATCCCAACGACAGTCGTAACAGCATCCTGGAAGTCAGGGCGGGAACGGGCGGTGATGAAGCGGCCATTTTTGCGGGAGACCTGTTCAGGATGTACCAGCGTTTTTGTGAAAAAATGGGTTGGCGACTCTCTATCCTCGACTTTACCGAAGGTACTAACGGTGGCTACAAGGAGATTGTGAGCAAAGTGGAGGGAGAAGACGTATACGGTAAGCTCAAATACGAGTCGGGTGTTCACCGCGTGCAGCGCGTCCCGGCTACCGAGTCGCAGGGACGGGTACATACTTCCGCCGCGACGGTGGCCGTACTACCGGAGGCCGAGGAGGTCGATGTGGAAATCAATATGAACGACGTGCGCGTGGACACCTTCAACTCTTCCGGCGCGGGCGGACAGTCGGTAAATACGACTTACTCCGCCGTGCGACTCACGCATATACCGTCCGGTTTGGTGGTAAGTTGCCAGGATGAGCGCTCACAGCTCAAAAATAAGGCAAAAGCCCTGGAAGTGCTACGCACGCGCCTGTATGAAATTGAGCTGAAAAAGCATAATGACGCCATCAGCTCGCAAAGGCTTTCCATGGTTGGTAGTGGCGACCGCTCCGACAAGATACGTACTTACAACTACCCCCAAAGCCGGGTAACGGATCACCGTATTGGCTACACGGTGTATAACCTGCCGACTGTTATGGAAGGCGAAATCGGAGAATTCATTGAGCAACTGCGCATCGCCGAAAACGCTGAAAGAATGCAGGAGGGGGAAACGGTGTAGAGTTTAAGAGTTTAAGAGTTTAAGAGTTTAAGAGTTTAAGAGTTTAAGAGTTTAAGAGAAAACTAGCATTGCCTTTCTCCTACTCATGAGCTTCAAACTACTTTAAATTACTTTCCCCCAAACGTCTGCGGGTAGGTGTCGGCTTTGTACTTCTCGAAGGCAATATTCTTGTAATAGTCTCCGCCGAAGAAAGTAATTATTTCGTGGAATTCTTTGGCTTTCAGGTAGCCAGGCAACGGTTGAATCATGTGTAGTTGCTCGTCCAGAAACACCGTGCTCGGGTAACTCAGCTTGTTCTGCAAAAGGCTGGCCGCAAACTCGTGAACGCCACTGTTGCCCTGCTGGACAAACTTAAATTTCTGACCGCCCAATGTGACTTCTTCGCGTTGCTCGGCGTTGAATTTTACCGGATAATAGTGCTTGTTAATATACTCCACCACCTTCGGGTCAGTATAGGTTTCGCGATCCATCACCTTACACCAGCCACACCAGTCAGTATACACGTCGATCAGAATTTTACGCGGCTCCTGCTGATTGAGCGCGAAGGCCTGCTCCACCGTCAGCCACTCGATTTTGGCGGGTTTCTCGCGCGGTACGTAGGTTTCAGAACGTAGCGCGGTGAAAAGGAATATGAGGGTGATGGCCAGGACGGCACCGACGAAAAGACGTATCATTTTTTGAATGATGAGTTATAAATGATGAATGATAAGGGGCGTGGCGGTTGATGAATTTCAGAGTGCAATGCCTTCACAACGAGATTCTACCAAAAAACGTGCCGAATACGGCCATCCCATATTAAGTCATTTCAAACGCACACCGTTTTTCCTTTCCTCCTCTTCTAAACTACCTTCACCGCAATCCGGTGACAGGCATTATTGATATAGCCCTTCGGATTCCAGGCGGGAATGACCATCGGCTGCGATTTGCCTTCGGTGTCGGTGGCTTTGGCCCAGACTTCGTAGTAGCCAGGACCGGGTAGTTTCACCTCCGCCGTCCAGTGCTGCCACGCCAAACGATTTTTGGGCTTTTTCAAATCGCATTTCTGCCAGGTACTTCCGTAATCCACCGAAACCATCATTTCTTTCACCGCCAGGTCGCCCGCCCAGGCGTGGCCCCGCAGTTCCAGCCTTTGGCCCGTTTCCAGAATCGCGCCCGAGCGCGGGTAGGTAATCAGCGATTTCACGGGCATGGATTCGATGATTTTCATATCCTCGTCTGGTACTTTGGCCCCCGGCTCCACGGGATAAGCCGGCACTCGGTAGCTGTCACCGCCCATTTTCTCGCCGTCGTGCACGATGTTTCTGATCGAAATCCGGTTGAGCCACTTGCCCGAGGTAGAAGCGGGCCACCCACCAATGACCAGCCGTAGCGGAGGACCGTGCATGATGGGAATATCCTGTCCGTTCAGGGCCCAGGCCAGCAGCGTTTCATCTTCCAGGGCCTTGCGCATCGGTACTCCGCGCGAAATAGGGTCTTTTTTGGGGTCGCCGCTGAGGTGAGTATCGTTGCCGTAATAGCCGATATAAACCGCATCCGGCTTAATGCCCACACTCTCCAACACATCGCGCAGTCGTACGCCCGTCCATTCGGCGCAGCTTACCGCGCCCTCGCTCCACTGATTTCCCGAAGCAGGGGGATTATAGCCATTACGCCCGTTACCGCCGCATTCCAGTGTCAGTTGGTAGGTGTAGGTCTTGAATTTTGTTTTCAAATCCTGCATCGTGAAGGTTTTTTTCGCCTTTGCCGATTCACCGTCAATGGTTAGTGTCCACGTTTTCAGGTCGATGTCAACCGGCGGGTTGCCGTTGTTGCGGATAAACATTTTGTCGGCGGGCGTCACGGTATCGTCCAGCAGGTGAGCGGGCGTTTCCACATTCCAGGGGCGGTCACTAAGCACAATAAGGTTCTTGTCCTTCCCGGCGGGCAATTCGCCACCTTCCAGGGCGAGCGGCGTGAAATATCTGGGCATTTTATCTGCAAAGGCTACCTCCGTTCCCAGCGCGGCGGTCAGCGAAGCCAGCACGCTTTTTTTCAAAAAGCCCCGGCGATCGTGAAATGATTTTTTCATGAATAAAAAACGCAAATGCGAGTGATTTCTTTCAATTGAGCAAGGTACCAATGGTTTTTACAAACCCCAAAAACCACCCGTTCCATTCCACACAATCCCGCTCAACTAAACTAATTGCCTCAACTTTTGCTTATAATTAGAATGTTGAAATCTGCTTTTTAAAACAACCTCCAATGGATAAACATAGCATTGTTCATTGTGTACTGAATAAATGATAACCATCGTCGCCGGCACTAATCGCCCGCTTTCCAAGACCATCGAGGTTGCTCTTTTTTACCAAAACCTCCTGCAAAGCCACCAAACTACCAGCCAAATACTGGACTTGGCCGACCTGCCCGATGATTTTGTGTTCTCGGCTCTCTATAATAATGTAGGCCAAAACGATAGCTTCAACGCCTTGCACGATATCATGGCGGGTTCGGATAAATTCGTCTTCATCGTGCCGGAGTACAACAATTCTTTTCCCGGCGTACTTAAGGCCTTCATAGACGGAATGAGTTACCCGAGCGTGCTGACAAATAGAAAATGTGCCCTTGTCGGAATTTCGGATGGTGTACAGGGCAATGCTTTGGGGCTAAGCCACCTCACTGATGTGCTAAACTACCTTGGCATGAATGTGCTGGCGCAGAAAGTGCGGATTCCCTTCATGAAGAAGAACTTCGCGGATGGCAAGATCAAAGACGCCTTCATCGATAAGCTCATCGACGAGCAAGCGAAACTGTTGCTACGGTTTTAAAAAAGTCTGTTCCGACGACTGGTGCGCCAGAAAAACCAGACAATGCTCGCTACGATGACAAGTGAATAATCCCTTATCTCTGACCGCCCGACGAGCATCCAGGAATTGTTGTAGAAGGCGTGAAACAACGTGACGAAAGCTAGATTCCGGGTGGCATAATACACAAAAAAATAGGCGGCCCCCATTGTAAATGGACTCCACAACGACCACAGCGGATTGTGGTACTGCCACAGGTAGGCCGGAATATGCGTGGCCGTAAAAAAGACTAATACCGCCAGAAACAGCAGTAACGTCCGCTGCCGCGAGAGGCGTAGGCTCTCCGCCAGACGGACAGGCAGGTAGCGAAACAGGTACTCCTCGATGAGTGCTCCCGGCAAAGAATTGAGCAGGAAAATAGGAAGAAAACGGCCAAAGCCGTTCGTAGAAACGATTCGCTGAAACTCCCCCGGGAGCCGCAAAATCAAGAAAGCATTGGCCACCAGCCACACCAGCAAACCAATAGCCGGTCCCCGTAGCCAGTCCTGTACCTTAAAAGGCTGGCGGAGCCAACGCCGATCAGCGTACTTTTTTACCAAGAAATAAATAAGTACCGCCTGGATGCTGTATACCATCAAGCCGAGCCCGATCAGTGGCCACTTATTGGCCGAAGACCGAAGGGGATCGATGATTTTGAAATAAAATAGCAGATTGGCCAGCAAGGCGAACAGGCCGTTGGCCAATAGAATGACCCACAATTGCCAGGTTTTCATCCCGGGGGAAATAGAGGTACTTTCCAGTGTGGGTGGTTCCAGATTGTGGGGTGATTCGATGGCGGTAGTCGTTTTTCGGTAAAGATAAGGGAGCTCGGCTAATTGACAATTAGGACTTTTATCTGGAAAAAATGTGGATGAAAACAAAGCTATTACCTGGTCAGCAGCGACCTCGCTCATCCATTTTAAGCTTTATAGTTATTGTTGCTAGTTCGACCGCGAACTAATAGGCTTACTTTAGCAGCGCATTAGTCTGGAAATCGTAGATTCGTGCGAAAAATATTTTGCACAAAAAAAGACCCATGCGAATTGTTCAGCTAATTGATTCCCGTTACCATCATAGGTGTGTTGCCGTAGTCGATGAACCCGATTTGGTACTGATCAGCGAATACGACAGTGTGTATTTGTTGGCTTTGGCTGCCCTCGAAAAGGAACGATCATTGCATGAGTTGATTGAGGAAAGCAGGACGCTGGACCATATACCTTACGATGCGGTGTATGAAGGCAAAGTCGATTGGCGACTCTTGCCCGCCGTGGACCATCCGGTCGATCCGCGATTCTGCCTGGTGTCGGGCACCGGTCTGACGCACAAAGCCAGCGCGGAAAACCGCCAGAAAATGCACAATGCTCTGGCCGCCAACCACCTGACCGACAGCATGAAAATGTACCAATGGGGCGTAGAAGGCGGCAAGCCCGAAGTGGGAAAGATGGGCACGCAGCCTGAGTGGTTTTATAAAGGCAACGGAAGCGTTCTGAAAGAACATAACGCAGTGTTAACTGTTCCCAGTTATGGCGACGATGGCGGTGAGGAGCCCGAATTGGCGGCGGTATACATCAATGACCAAAACGGGAATCCGTACCGGATCGGCTTTGCTACGGCCAATGAATTCTCCGACCATGTCATGGAAAAGAAAAACTACCTCTATTTAGCTCCGTCCAAGATCAGGAACTGCGCCCTTGGCCCGGAACTGGTATTGACCGATGCGATTGCCGATGTCAGCGGCCACGTTGCCATCCGGCGCGACGGACAGACGATTTGGGAAAAAGCCATCAAAACGGGCGAAGACAATATGGCTCATAGTTTGAAAAACCTAGAGTACCATCATTTCAAATACGCCAACCACCGCTTACCCAACGATCTTCACGTTCATTTTCTGGGGGCCGATGCCTTTAGTTTTGGAGAGAACATCCGCCTGGCTGATGGTGACGAAATGGTTGTGCAATGGGAAGGGATGGGCCGGGCCTTGCGGAATAGGCTGGAAGTAGATACAAAGGAAGAAAAAATGCTCGATATCACCCGGCTCTAGTCTGTGAAACCTTTCTTTTCTGGCTTAGGCGGGATAGGCTAATAATCACAGTAAAAACGGTGAGGGAGGAGCCTTTTCACAAAAAATCAGCCCCGACAACTACCCATCATTCATGTTCAGACTTTGTATCGTCGCTTTTTCTCTACTGGTTTTCTCGGTTACCCAAAATGAGCCTCTGACCCAGCCTAAGCCCGCTACGCAGAAACCCGCTGAGACAAAACCGAACATCGTCCTCATCATGGTAGATGACATGGGCTACAGCGATATCGGCTGCTATGGTGGCGAGATTCCGACGCCTAATATCGATCGCCTGGCCCAAGGCGGGCTGCGCTTCAAGCAGTTTTACAACACGGGCCGCTGCTGTCCCACGCGGGCGAGTCTGCTCACGGGGCTGTATCCACATCAGGCAGGCATCGGCCAAATGGCCGAAGACCCCGAACGCCCCGAAGCCTTCCACTGGGGTACGCCCGGCTACCAGGGTTTCCTCAACCGCCAGTGCGTAACGCTGGCCGAAGTACTGAAAACCAACGGCTACCGTACCTATATGACCGGCAAGTGGCACGTGGGAATGCACGGCGAGCAGAAACTACCCCGCCAGCGTGGCTTCGATCGCTACTATGGTATTCCGGCCGGAGCCACCAGTTATCTCAAGCCGCAGGGCGGGCGGAGTGTCTGGCGCGACAATAAGAAACTCGACCCGCCTACCGATCCTGACTACTACACGACGGATGCTTTCACGGATGAGGGGATCAGGTTTTTGCAGGAACAGAATTCCGATGATCCGTTCTTCTGGTACTTGGCCTACAATGCCCCGCACTGGCCGCTGCACGCCAAGGAGAAGGACATCGCCAAATTTAAGGATACTTACAAAATCGGCTGGGACAAAATCCGGCAGCGGCGGCTGGATCGGCAGATAAAAATGGGTCTGATTGATCCCAAATGGGGCTTTTCCGAGCGCGACAGTAGGGTGCGGCCCTGGACACAACTCAGTCAGGCCGAAAAAGACACAGTAGCCTACCGCATGGCTGTGTACGCCGCACAAGTCTATGCCGTGGACTATAATGTGGGCAAGGTGCTGGACTATCTGGAAAGTAAGAAGCTGATGGACAACACGATGATCATCTTCCTGGCCGACAACGGTGCCTGCGCCGAAAACTACGACGAATTGGGCTCAGCCCCCTTTCGCCGCATCAACGACCCTAATTTCAGTGGTGCCGTTTCGTACGGCATCGGGTGGGCTAATGCTTCTAATACACCTTTTTTCGAGTATAAGGTAAAGCCCTACGAGGGGGGCATCGCCACGCCCATGATCGTGCATTCGCCCAAACTACCCAAAAACCGACGCGGTAAGTTCACCAATGAAGTTGGCCATTTGATCGACTTCATGCCGACCATTGTGGAAGCCAGCGGAGCGACTTACCCCACTACTTTCCACGATGGTCAGAAAATTCAACCTATGCAGGGGCTGAGTCTCATGGGTGTTATTGAAAAGAATGCCCCTATCGACCGCGAATGGCTTTTTTGGGAACATCAGGAGTACTGCGCCGTGCGGAAGGGAGACTTCAAGATGGTCAGGAAAATGGGAGACGGTGCTTGGCAGCTGTTCGATCTGAAAAACGACCATACCGAGCGCCACGACCTCGCCGCCCAACGTCCGGAGTTGGTGCAGGAGATGAACCAGCGGTGGCAGGCATGGGCAGATAGCCATCAGGTTTTTCCGAAGAAAGTACAATGAAGCAGTTGAAAATTTTCTTGTATTGAAAAAATACAGCATCCCTAAATGAGCAATAAATTGACAGAAAAGTATACGATTGGCCTAGACTATGGCACAGACTCGGTGCGTGCGCTGGTAGTCGATACCCGCACCGGAGAGAACGTCGGCACCGCCGTACACTACTACGAGCGATGGAAAAAGGGCCTCTACTGTAACCCCGAGGCCTCGCTGTTTCGCCAGCACCCGCTCGACTACCTCGAAGGTCTGGAAAGCGTTGTGCAGGGTGCCCTGGCCGATGCTCCCGCCGAAGTCCGGCAAAATGTGGTAGGAATATCGGTGGACACCACGGGTTCGACGCCCGTGGCGGTGGACCGGGAGGGTACCCCGCTGGCGTTGCTCCCCGAATTCGCCGAAAATCCCAGTGGTATGTTCATCCTCTGGAAGGACCACACCGCCAACGCCGAAGCGGAAGAAATCAACCAACTGGCCCACCACTGGGACACGGATTTCACCAAATACGTCGGGGGTATTTATTCCTCCGAGTGGTTCTGGGCCAAGATCCTGCGCACCCTGCGCGTCGATGAGAGTATTCGCGAAAAAGCCTTTTCCTGGGTCGAGCACTGCGATTGGATTTCTGCTGTGCTGACGGGCCACACCGACCCACTGACCATGAAACGCTCCCGCTGTGCGGCGGGCCATAAGGCGATGTGGCATCAGGAGTTCGACGGCCTGCCGTCCGAAGAATTCCTGACCTGGCTCGATCCGTTACTCTCCGGCCTGCGCGAACGGCTTTACCATGATACCCACACTTCCGACCAGGCCATGGGAACGATTTCGCCCGAATGGGCCGAAAAGCTCGGCCTACCCTCCGATGTTGTCGTTGGAGTGGGGGCCTTCGATGCTCACATGGGGGCCGTCGGGGCCGAGATCGAGCCGTATGCCTTCGTACGCGTGATGGGTACTTCTACCTGCGATATGCTCATGGCACCCACCGAAGAAATCGGCCACCTGCTTATCCGGGGCATTTGCGGCCAGGTAGATGGCTCCATCATCCCCGGCATGCTGGGTACCGAGGCGGGGCAATCTGCTTATGGCGACTACTACGCCTGGTTCCAGCGTATCATCACCGAACCCGTGCGCGAGCTCCTCGGCGATGCCGCTGCTGACCAGCTGAGCACAAAGCTGATTCCCTACCTTTCGGAAAAAGCCGCCCGACTACCCGTCACGGAACACGACCCGGTGGCAACTGACTGGATCAACGGGCGCCGGACTCCCGACGCTAACCATACGCTGAAAGCCACCCTAACGGGCCTGAATTTGGGAACGGATGCGGTGATGGTTTTCAAATCGCTGGTGGAAGCGACGGCTTTTGGCTCCAAAGCCATCGTGGACCGGTACCGGGCGGAAGGTGTACCCATCCGGCAAGTAATTGCCATCGGCGGTGTCGCCAAAAAGTCGCCGTTCGTGATGCAAACGCTTTCGGACGTCCTGGATATGCCCATTCGCGTGGCCCGTTCGGAGCAGGCCTGCGCCTTGGGCGCAGCCATGAATGCGGCCGTGGCGGCGGGTGTTCACAGCGATCTGGCCTCGGCCCAGAAAGCCATGGGTTCGGGCTTCGACGAAAGCTACGCACCTAATCCGGCGAAAGTCAGTATTTATCAAAAACTATACGCCAGATACCAATCTCTGGGGAAATTCACTGAAAACAATGGTTGATTTAAAAATATACGAAATTTGGTTTGTCACAGGCAGCCAGCATCTGTACGGAGAGGAAACCCTGCGGCAGGTAGACGAGCATTCCAGGATTATCGCCGAATCGTTCGATGCCGCTTCGCAGATTCCGGTGCGGGTAGTTTTCAAGCCTGTGGTCAAAACGCCGGAAGAAATTCTGGCCGTTTGCAAAGCGGCCAACGCTACGCCCAACTGCGTGGGGATCATCACTTGGATGCACACCTTCTCCCCCGCCAAAATGTGGATCGGCGGCCTGCACGCCCTGCAACTACCGCTGCTGCACCTGCACACGCAGTACAACCGCGACATTCCGTTTGCCGACATCGACATGGACTTCATGAACCTCAACCAGTCGGCCCACGGTGACCGCGAGTTCGGGTTTATGGTCACTCGCATGAAAGTCAGCCGCAAGGTAGTTGTCGGCCACTGGCAGAGCGCGGCCGTGTTGGGGCAGGTCGACGGGTGGTCGCGGGTAGCGGTGGCCCGCTACCGGATGCAGACGATGAAGGTAGTTCGCTTCGGCGACAACATGCGGCAGGTGGCCGTCACGGAGGGTGACAAGGTAGAAGCCCAGATCAAGTTTGGCTTTTCGGTCAATACCCACGGTGTGGGCGATTTGGTAAAAGTCATCGGTCAGGTTTCCGACGACGAAATAGAAGAATTAATGCAGGAGTACGCCGATACGTACCAGTTAATGGACTCATTGGTGAAGGGCGGCGCGATGCGTGCATCGCTCGTGGAAGCCGCCCGCATCGAATTGGGCTTGAAGTACTTTCTGGCAGAGGGCGGCTACTCGGCCTACACGAATACTTTCGAGGATCTGCACGGTATGCGGCAGTTGCCCGGCATCGGTTCACAGCGGATGATGGCGGCGGGCTACGGCTACGGCGGCGAAGGTGACTGGAAAACTGCTGCCCTCGTGCACGTTCTGAAAACGATGGCGACGGGGCTGTCGGGTGGCAACTCGTTCATGGAGGATTACACCTACCACTTCGATCCCCAAAATCCGATGATACTTGGCTCGCATATGTTGGAAATTTGTCCGAGCATCGCCGCCAGACCCGTGCGCTGCGAGGTGCATCCACTGGGCATCGGTGGTAAGGAAGACCCGGTCCGGCTGGTGTTCGACGGTGCCGCGGGTCCTGCCCTCAACGTCTCGCTGATCGATCTGGGCAACCGCTTCCGGCTGCTGGTCAACGAGGTGGAGGCCGTCGAAATCACGCAGGATTTTCCCAAATTACCCACAGCGCGGGTACTTTGGCAACCTCAACCCAGCATGGAAGTCGGCCTACAGGCCTGGATTCTGGCCGGAGGCGCGCACCATACGGTGTATAGCCAGAACCTGCGTACCGAGCACATCGAAGACTTAGCGGAAATGCTGGGCGTAGAGCTGGTAATAATAAACAAGGACACCACCATTCGGGGATTAAAGAAAGATTTGCAGCTTGGGGAGGTAGTTTACCGGTAGGTTTTCACTAAATGGCAAAAACGAAACGACCGAATCCCTGTCGATCTCCGTCAGTTTTCGGTCGTTTCGTTTTCAAATCGCTGCAAACGATTATCCCGAATAAAAATTCGTAATGGTCCTACGGGGCGCCCTTCATTATGCAGGCGGTCCACGGCGGTGACATAGTACAGGTATTTTTTTTCCGCTACTACAGTACGGTCAGTGAAGTGGGTGCCCTCGAAGCATTGCCCCACGATGCGGCGCGGGTCGATGGCGGAAGGTTTTTCGCCTTCTTCAAACCGATAAATGACATAGTATGTCGCTGAGTCACCGTCGGCCGCGAGGGGGGGCGCTTCCCAAAACAGATTGAGCCCCGCCGTCTGCAAAGTAGCCCCAAGCCTCTGCGGACTGAGTGGCACGACGTTATCTTTCCAGGGCATAGCCGGAACCAAAGCCGGGTATTTGTAAAATTCATTTCTGAGCGAATCCACAAAGCCCAGCGAATTACGGCGCAGCGAGCGCGAGCTGAAAAAGATGCTGCCGTCGGCGCCATCTTTGCGAAGGTACCTTACCTGATCGGGGATTTCGGAAGTATTACGCCAGTGTTTGTCGCTGTCTTCGTACCCCACGCGGTAGGCGGCCTGGCCCACGTAAAAATGGCGATCGAAGCTGTTCTCTGCCCACCAATCCACCAGGTTTTTGAAAGGTACTTTGGCAAAGCCCGCCGAAAAATAGACCTGCGGAGCCACGTAGTCGATCCAGCCTTCCTGCAACCACTTGCGCGTATCGGCAAAAAGATGATCATAGGACGTCAGCCCGCCCGTGGTATTGGAGCCATTGGCATCGTCGCGGCGGTTGCGCCAGACGCCAAACGGACTGATTCCAAACTTGATACGCGGCTTCACTACGGCCAGCGAATCGTGAATTTGCTTGATGAGCAGGTCGATATTGTGTCGCCTCCAATCGTTTTTACTGGCAAAACCCTGGCCGTATTTTTTGAAAGTTGCCTCATCCTGCAACGTTTGTCCCGCTACGGCATAGGGATAAAAATAATCATCGAAATGAATACCGTCCACATCGTAGTTGCGGGCCACATTGACGGTCATTTCGGTGATGAACTGCCGTACTTCCGGCAAACCAAAATTGAAGAGTTTGGCCCCGTCGTAACTCAGTACCCAGGCCGGATGAGTGCGGCTAAGGTTCTGCGACGACACACTGCGCGATGAGCGATGTACCAGACGATTCAAATTAAGCCAGGCGTGAAATTCCAGGCCCCGGCGATGCGACTCCCGCACCATGTAGTCGAGCGGGTCGTAGAAGGGTACCGGAGCGCGCCCCTGTTCACCCGTGAGCCACTCCGACCACGGCTCGGTACTTTTGGCGTAAAAGGCATCGCCTGCCGCCCGTACCTGCACGAATAGGGCATTCATACCAATGCCTTTGTAAAATTCCAGCAAATCGATGAATTCCGCGCGTTGGCGGTCAGGCGTGAGATTTTTCTGGCTCGGCCAATCGATATTATCCACCGTAGCCACCCAAACTGCCCGGAACTCCCGCTTGGGTGGTCGCTCTACTTCAATAATTTCAGGCTGCGCTTGGCAGGCACTAAGACCAAAATAGAGGAGAAAGGGGGATAATAGTCCGAAACCAATTTTTTTCACACCAACAATCAATCGTAGTCTTTTCTTGAATCGTCAAAGTAACGGATTTTAGGCCAATTTTGGTGGATTCACGACTTCATTCAATCGCCTCCAAGTTTATCGTCACTACTGGGAGTCACTATTTTCCAGTGGCTTAGAACGATGCGAGCGGCAGCGGTCGCTGCAATATTTTACGTCCTCCCAGTTACTGGCCCACTTTTTTCGCCAAGCAAAGGGACGCCCGCAGTTATTGCATACTTTCGTGGGCAAGTCCGATTTTTTTCTCATTTTCATGGTAAATGCAGGAATCTTTGTGATTTTAACGGAATATAGTACCTTTCATACCTAACCTTACTACCTGCTAACTGTACCCTGATTTGGAAAACATAGTCAAAAAACCAAAGAATACTATCCTGTTCGAGACCGCCTGGGAAGTTTGCAACCAAGTTGGCGGTATTTACACGGTCATAAGAACAAAGGTACCCGCGATGGTAGAAAAATGGGGCGAGGGATATTATCTGCTCGGCCCTTACTTTCCCAATAAAGCCCTGTCGGAGTTTGAACCCATCGAGGAGCTCGACGATACGGCGGCGGGTCGAACCGTAGCCGCTATGCGCGAAATGGGTTATGGCGTCCACTACGGCTACTGGTTGGTAACGGGCAAGCCACGCGTGATACTTTTTGACGTCCTGGGGTCGATGGCGCGACTGGATGAGATAAAATTTCGCCTTTGGGAAGAACAGCGGATTTCCACCATCGATACCGAAGACCTGGTGAACCAAACCATTATTTTCGGTGAAATGTTGCGCATTTACCTCACGGAATTTGCTGCAGAAAACGCCAAGAAAGCCGACATTGCCGTGCAGTTCCACGAATGGATGGCCAGCAGCGGACTGCCGGGCCTGCGCCAGGCCAATGTCAAAATTGCCATCACGTTCACTACCCATGCTACCATGCTGGGTCGTTATCTGGCGCAAAACGTAGAGGGCTTTTACAATAAGCTTCCTTTCTTCGACTGGGAACACGAAGCCCGCCATTATGGCATCGTGACGCAGGCGGCGTTTGAGCGGCAGGCCGCCCAGAACGCTCATGTACTTACTACCGTGAGCGACGTTACTGCCCGTGAATGTGAAGTCTTTCTGGGCAGAATTCCCGATCTGGTAACACCTAATGGCCTGAATGTTATGCGCTTCCAGGCCGTGCACGAGTTCCAGAACCTGCATCTCAAGTACAAGGAGAAAATTCATGAGTTCGTATTGGGCCACTTTTTCCCTAGTTACTCTTTCGATCTCGACAACACGCTTTATCTTTTTACGTCGGGTCGATACGAGTTCAGTAACAAGGGTTATGACCTGACGCTGGAAGCACTCGCTCGTCTTAACTGGCGGCTGATTCAGACCGGCTCGGAGATGACCGTCGTGATGTTCATCATTACCAAGCAGCCCTACTTTTCCATTAATCCCGACGTGTTGCATTCGCGGGCAGTGCTGGACGAGCTACATGAAACTACCACGGCCATTGAGAAGCAGGTGGGTGAGAAACTATTCTTGGCTACGGCCGCTGGCACCGACCACAAAATGCCTGACCTCAATCAGTTTGTGGACGAATACTGGCGGTTGCGGCTGCGGCGTACTATCCAATCATGGAAAACGGACGAACTACCCGCCTTCGTTACTCACGATCTGAAGCAGGAAGATGGTATTACGGATTTCTGCCGCAAGGCCAACCTTGTCAACAATGAGCGCGACCGCGTCAAGATCGTCTATCACCCCGATTTCGTATCTTCGACCAATCCGCTCTTCGGGCTGGATTATGGCCAGTTTGTGCGCGGCTGCCACCTCGGCGTATTCCCCAGCTACTACGAACCCTGGGGATATACACCGCTCGAATGTGTGGTACGGGGCGTGCCGACGGTCACCAGCGACTTGTCGGGCTTCGGCGACTACATCATGCAGATCATGCGCGACTACGAAAACCGGGGCATCTATGTCATCAATCGCAAGACTCAGAACTACTCGCAGGCCGCCGATCAGATGGCCGACATCCTTTTCAAGTTTGTAAAAATGAACCGCCGCGACCGGATCATGCAGCGCAACCGCGTGGAGAACATCTCGGATGTCTTCGACTGGACTAACCTGCGCTCTTATTACGATACGGCGCACGATCTGGCGCTGAAACGAAAGAAGCCGTGAAGCTTTTAGAAAAGAGAAATACGAGTGCAGCGAAAACCATTTAAACAGTGAAATGTATGAAAAACGTATGGATCATTTTGTGCCTGCTACTCATTTGGTATGGCACGAGAGCAGTTAGAGAGAACCCAATAAAACCGAATTGGAGTAAGGCTTTGGTGGCTGTACTTTTCTGGCCTTTGTCGTTATTTTTCATCAAGTGGTCGAAGCACGAAGAAAAAGGAATTATTCGTGAAAATGGCGGTGCCTGATTTGGTACCAACTCGGATAGATATTACTCAAAAAGGAAGGACGATTGGAATAAATCCAATCGTCCTTCCTTTTTTGAATGACAAACTACCTTTACTGGTGCTGCTCCCGCAACAAATCGTTCACTGTCTTTACAGGATTGAACGTAATTAAAGGTACTTCTACGAAAAGTGTGTTCCAGTCGGCCATCGCGCCGTTCCAAAGGCCGGGTAGTTCCTGGGCTTTGAGTTCCTGCCCGTCTTTTGATTTGTTGGAAATAAAGCCCGTCGTCGGGTCGCGGAACTGACGCAGCGGATAAACGTTGCCAGCACGGTCCTTCATCGCACAAACCAAATCCACGGGATTGAAGTGCGTGGCGTTCTTGAAAATGGCCTGTTGATTGTCGTCGTCCATGTCGACCTGCGCAGATTCCACAATTTGCAGGGAAGACGAGCCATCGGCATTCTTCGCCCAGAATGGCCCGCCGCCTGGCTCTCCGACATTTTTTACCATGCCACAAACGCGTATGGGACGTTCCAGTTTCCTACGGAAATAATCGACCTTTTTCTCATCGTTCCATGAAGAGAATTCTTCGGGCGGCATAACGCACAATTCGTTTTGAAAGAATTCGTCCAACTCCGAGAGTAAGGCTGCATCAGAGCCCTGATCGAGTCGATCGAGGTAGCTAAAAATAGCGGCACGATAATTCAAAAGTACCCCCGCGATCGCCTTTTTGTAAGTGACAGTAGTTTCTTTCAAATGGTCGGGTACGACATTATCCACGTTTTTAATAAAAATCACATCCGCTTCCAGGTTCGCCAGATTTTCAAGCAAAGCTCCGTGGCCCGCCGGACGGAAAAGAATGCTGCCATCTTTCTCGCGGAAAGGCGTATTATCCATATTCACGGCCACCGTATCGGTGGCGGCCTGCTGTTCGGAAAACGACACGAAGTACTTTACCCCGTACTTACTTTCATAATCCGACCGCGCCTCCACAACCAGTTTTTCAAATTTGTCGCGATGCTCAGGCGACACCGTGAAGTGCAGCTGTACGCGCCTGTTGGCGTTGGCGTATAATGCTCCTTCCACCAGATGTTCTTCCAGGGGTGTGCGTGCTCCGTCGGGGTAGTTATGAAATTTGAGCAGTCCTTTGGGAAGATTCCCGTAGCCCAGCCCCTTTTCGGTGAGAAAGTACCCGGCAATGACCGACTGGTCGGCGGTAGTAATATCGTGGCCGTCGGCGGCCATTACGTCCCTGAGGTCGCGATAAAAAGCAAACTTTTCAAGATTGCTAAAAAATTCTTCGACTGACTTATCTGATTTACCCTCTTCCAGAAAAGCGAAAAGAGATTTGAACATGCGGGTGGCTGCGCCGGAAGCAGGAACGAATTTGAGCAACGACAGATCGTCTTCGTCAATTTGCAATTCAAAGAGCCTTACTTCTTCTTCCATTTTATCTTCCGTCAGCCGGATGATGCCATCGCCCACCGTCGCAGCCTTTGAAAGACTGAGGTACGGAAAGCCGTCGACAAAAAACTGGATTTGCTCTTCTACCAACGCGGGATCGGTGCCGCGTTCTTTGACCTGCTGCAGGTCTTCTTCACTCAACATTAGCATATTTTGAAGGTTGTTAGGGGTTGATCTAGGGTACTATTTTTAGTTTTATTAGGAAAGACCAAAGTTTATGGAATTTACGGTCATCCTAAAAAACTATTCCACAATCCGAAGTTTAGCAAAGCTCAAAAGCAGCGTTTTTTCGCCAACCGTATCGAACTTCACCGTAGCCTTCCGGTCGGTACCGTTAATATCCATTTTACTCACAACGCCAAAACCAAATTTTGGGTGCTCAACTTTCTGTCCTTCTACCAGACCTGATGTGTCGCTGGGCGCAAAGCCTTCCGAGGGCTGGTGCGTAGCCACGGGAGCCCGGGAGGGGGCAGTTTTTTGGGTGATATTTTTCAGGAAACCCATCGGACTGGGCTGAATGTCGCGGGTAGCCATTTCGCGCGTAGCCTTGGTGGTGTTCAAAAAGCGCTGATCGACTTCCAACAGGAAGCGACTGGGTTCGCACATTTTCAGGCGGCCCCACTGGTATCGGCTTTCGGCGTAAGAAAACGTAAGCTTCTGCTCGGCGCGGGTAATGGCTACGTAAAACAGCCGCCGCTCTTCTTCCAAATCCTGCCGACTTTCGAGCATCATCTGGCTGGGAAACAAATCTTCTTCCATTCCGACAACATACACATGCTTGAATTCCAGTCCTTTGGCAGAGTGAATCGTCATCAGCGTCACGCGATCATTATCGCCGTCCTCGTCGGGTTCGTCGGCGTTGGTCAGCAGCGCCACTGATTGCAGGAAAGTACCTAGCGTCTTGTCCTCATTCTCGGGATTATCCACGAATTCCTTAATGGCGTTGAGCAATTCCTGCACGTTTTCGTATCGCGAAAGCCCTTCCACCGTCTTGTCTTCGTATAATTCGCGCAGAATACCCGAGGTTTTGGCCACGTGAGTAGCCACCTCGAAGGCATCCTTGCCCTGATCGATCATGAGCATAAAGCTCTTGATAAGATAGGCAAACTTATCGATGGGTACCGTAGCCCGGCCGCTTACGTACTGATGGATGTTACTGACCACGTCCCAGACAGATACACTGTTTTCCGCCGCTGACACGGTGATTTTGGCCACCGTGGTATCACCGATGCCGCGCTTGGGCAAATTGATGATGCGCTTGAATGCTTCCTCATCCTGCTGATTGACGATAAAGCGCAGGTACGCCAGCAAGTCCTTGATTTCTTTCCGCTGGTAAAAAGATAATCCACCCACGATGCGATACTTAATGCCCAGCCGCCGCAGAGCTTCTTCAAAAGAGCGCGATTGGGCATTGGTACGATACAGGATGGCGAAGTCATTGTTCCGCAAACTACCCTGCATTTTTTCCTCAAAAATGGAAGTCACAACCAGGCGGCCTTCCTCGTTATCAGAGTTGGCCTTGATGACATCGATGAGTTTCCCTTCCTCATTTTCGGTAAAAACCTCCTTGCGTAGCTGTGCCTTGTTGCGGGCAATGACCGAGTTGGCCGTGTTGACAATGTTCTGGGTCGAACGGTAGTTCTGTTCCAGCTTAATAGTGCGAACATTGGGGAAGTCCTTTTCAAAGTTGAGGATATTCTCGATGTTGGCGCCCCGGAAAGCGTAAATGCTCTGCGCGTCGTCGCCCACTACACAAATGTTCTGATGTACCGCTGATAGCTTGCGGGTAATCAGGTACTGCGAAACGTTGGTATCCTGAAACTCATCTACCATCACATAGCGGAACTTATGCTGGTACTTATAAAGTACTTCGGGGAAGTCGCGGAAAAGAACGTTGGTATTGAACAGCAGGTCGTCGAAATCCATAGCATTGGCCTGGAAACAGCGGACGGCATAGGCCTTATAAAGTCGTCCGATCTCGGGCATCCGCGCGGCCTTGTCGTCGGCCTGAATGATGCTATTGTTCAGGTAATCGTCCGCTGACACCAGCCGGTTTTTGGCCCCGGAAATACGGTTAAAAACCGCGTTGGCCTTATAAATTTTGTCGTCGAGATTAAATTCCTTGATAATGCTACGCAGCAGCGACTTGGAATCGTCGGTATCGTAAATGGAAAAGTTGCTGGTATATCCCAGGTACTTGGCCTCAATACGCAGAATTTTGGCAAACACCGAGTGGAAAGTACCCATCCAGATGTTGCGGGCCTCATAGCCGACGCTCGTCTCGATACGGTGGCGCATCTCGGCGGCGGCTTTATTGGTAAAAGTAAGGGAGAGAATACGGAACGGATCGACCCCATTTTCGATGAGGTGAGCGATCCTGAAAGTCAACACGCGGGTTTTGCCCGATCCCGCCCCGGCAATAATCATGAGCGGCCCCTCGCCATGCATCACCGCCTGGCGCTGGGGCTCGTTCAAGCTCGATAAGTAATCAGTCATAGGTTATTTTCTAATCTTCGGTGGCGACGATCGCAGCCATCAGTTGCTACAAGCAATAGGCTATAAGCGATAGGCCTGGCTACTGAAAAGCCTACCGCCTATAGCTTATAGCCTACAGCTTCTTCAAACATCAAAGTTAGAAAAAAAAGTCAGGCCACTCATGGCTACTCCACCGGAGCGCTCACGATGTTGGCCACGCGCCAGATACCTCGGATTTCGTTGGAAGGCACCGTCACACTGCCCCCCATGGGATTGTCGGAGTGCAAGGTGAGGTAATGTTTGGTCAAAAGGTCATTCTCGCGAATTCGCTTTACTACGAAGAAATCACGATAAATTACGGCAAATACTCCGCCCGACTGGTAGATCCAGTCACCTGTATCCACGGGAACCGCCAGAATGCGGGCACCGTGAACAAGCTGCGGACTCATACTGTTTCCCGACACTTCCAGTACCACCGGCTCTTTCAGGTTTTTCACCAGATCTTTGCTTACCGTACATGAATCCAGGTCCTCGAAGCGGTAGCCTTCGCCGTAGCTTTCGACAAAGCTGGCGTGAAACTTCACAGGAACGAAAGGTACCTCCACATAGTCCATTTCATCCATACTCACGTAGGCGTTGGAATAACCGCCATCGGCCAGTACCGGACCTTCACCGCGCAAGAGAAAATCGGAACGGACCTGCGGATAATGGTTCAGGATGCCGATGATCGTGTCGTAAGAAGGTTTGGCCCGACCACTAAGGATATTGTAGAATTTCGACGAGTTTTCGTCCAAGTCCTTAGCAATCTGATAGATGGTGATTCCAAGAGCGTCGAATACCTGCTTGAGCCGATCCTGAATGGAGTTGTCGGTTTCTTTCATTTCGGGAATGTATATTTTATATGTGTAGTATTATATGCCAAAAGTAAAATATAATTATGACATAAAAGTACGAATTTCCGGAATATATATTCCCAAAAACCACTAAAAATTTATAAAACCGGCCTGGCTCTAAGCTCTGCTCACCCTTAACAGCAGCAACAAAGTGGCCCAGTATATCACTTCTTTATGTCGCTTGTCCATTCGTCCATAAATTTCATATAAAAATCCGCAACTCCTGGGGGTAGATTCTTGTCGCCGCCACTCCACACGACTTTACTTTCAGAATCGCCGTTTTTTAGCATAACATACTGGTAGACATTACCCGGATGATTGTAATCGAGTTGGCCGAACCCGAGCTCTTCCAATTGACGAAACCAGGTCTGTGTTTTCCTACGGTTTTTCTTCTTTACAAAGTGAAAAGCACCAGTACCCGGCTCTTTCAGAAAGAGTTCACCCGAATCCAGCAGGCGATATTCCCGCACCGTCCCGGCAAAACCGCCCCCCTTGCCCACTGCAATCAGGGCGCCCGGATAGTTGACCGGATTGGAAGAAGATTGCTGTCGAACGCAGCTCGGCAAAGCCACAATCAATGCCCCCAGACACAGGAGAAGTACTTTGTTTTTCATGAGTTTTACTTTTACGGACAAAAATAGACGAATTTCCCAGAAGCCGTTTTGCCCTATGCCAAACGTTGCAAGTGGAATATATTGCGTCCATCCAGAGGCGACGGGATTAATTTTACGCAGTAGCTCGTTGGCCGATAGTGTACTTGCAATCACGCAGCTCCGCATCTAATTTTCTTTTGCTTCCCGCTTCTTTTTCGCTGTGTACTTCTTTACGTCCGTGCCTTTATGCCTTTTCTTCCCTACTTTTGCGCCTCAATACGAATTCATTCCCAAACCAAATGAAGCAAATTCCTCTGCACGAAGTCCATGTCGGGCTGGGTGCCAAAATGGTACCTTTCGCCGGTTTCGAGATGCCCGTCCGCTACTCGTCCGATCTAGACGAACACCATACCGTCCGCAATGGCGTAGGTGTATTTGACGTGTCGCATATGGGCGAGTTCGTGTTGCGCGGGCCAAAAGCACTCGACTTAATTCAAAAAGTATCAGCCAATGACGCAGCTGTACTTTTTGACGGAAAAGTACAATACAGCTACCTGCCCAACGCCACCGGCGGTGTGGTTGACGACCTGCTGGTATACCGCTACGACGAGAATGAATACTATCTGGTAGTGAATGCTTCCAATATCGAAAAGGATTGGGACTGGATCATGAGCCACAATACCGAAGGCGTGGAGATGGAAAACGTTTCCGATCGCCTCTGTTTGCTTGCTGTGCAGGGGCCAATGGCCACAGCCACGCTTCAGAAATTGACGGACGAGGATCTGGCAGCGATGGACTACTATACCTTTAATACCGGGACGATGGCGGGCATCGACGATGTCATTATTTCGGCCACCGGCTACACGGGAGCGGGCGGCTTTGAAATCTATGTCTGGAACAAAGATGCTGAAGCTATGTGGGACGCGATCTTCGCGGCCGGAGCCGAGTTTGGTATCAAGCCCGTGGGCCTGGGCGCGCGCGACACTTTACGCCTGGAAAAAGGCTACTGCCTGTATGGTAACGACATTGACGACACGACCTCTCCGCTGGAAGCGGGTCTGGGCTGGGTCACGAAATTCAACAAAAGTTTCGTGAATTCGGAAGCCCTCAAAGCGCAGAAAGAACAGGGCTTGCACCGTAAGCTGGTCGGCTTTGAACTCACGGAACGGGGTATCCCGCGCGGCCATTATGACCTCTGCAATCCCGAAGGCGAAAAAATCGGCGAAGTCACATCTGGCACTATCTCCCCTACCCTGCAAAAAGGAATCGGTATGGGTTATGTACCTACTGCCTACGCCAAGCCCGGCACCAAAATCTGCGTAAAAGTGCGGGACAAGTTGCTGGAAGCGACGGTAGTGAAGTTGCCCTTTTTTTGAAAGTGGAAAAGTTCCAAAGTACCTAAGCACTTTTCATTAAAAACTCTGTTTAAGAGTGTTGATAATTAGGCACTTTGGAGCTGTTTAAAACTATGACAAAACATTCATTCAAAATCAAATCTTGAAACAACTTGACGTTTGCCTTACGCCGGATTTGCTGCATTTGCACCGATTAGATAATGTGATAGTCGTGGTTGCGGATATCTTCCGGGCTACCTCCTGCATGGTGACGGGGCTGGCCTACGGAGTAAGCAGCATCACTCCCGTGGCCACGGTAGAAGAGTGCAAAGCATTGCAGGAGAAGGGGTACTTTGCCGCCGCCGAGCGCAACGCGATGAAAGTGGAGGGCTTTGATCTCGACAACTCGCCGTTCAGTTACATGTCAGAAAGACTGATCGGTTCGCACATTGCCATGACGACCACTAACGGTACGCTCTCCATCGCTAAGGCCAAGTCGGCGGCGGTAAAAGTAATGATCGGTGCGTTTTTGAATTTGGGCGCTTTGGTGAACGAACTCCGCTCTGAGCAGTACGATGTACTGGTACTGTGCGCGGGCTGGAAGGGGCGGCCCAATTTGGAAGATACGCTCTTTGCCGGGGCGTTGGCTGAGGCTTTGAAAGATGAATTCATCTTGGTGGAAGATGCCGCTCTGATGGCGCAGCGTTTGTACCAGCAGGGTCGCGGCAATCTGCTCAATTTTGTCGCCAACTCCTCACACGTGCGGCGTTTGCAGCGGCTGGGTATCCAGAAAGACATTTCGTATTCGCTCCAAACTGACCTTTACGATATCGTACCCGTACTGCGCGGCAGTCGGCTGGTGGCCATGCATTGATTTTTTCTTCAAAAAGTAAAAACACGTGTCCACTGACTGATCGCCTTCTTTTTTCGTTTGAAAACCTGATGCCAAATCGTTGAATAATGATTAAAGTTTTTCCATTTGTCTTTTCCCTCTGTTTGCTTTTGGGTTTAGCAAGTTTCGCTGTGGCGCAGGTCATCCCCAGCGTGCCGCAAGCCGACACTTCGCTGAATAGCCCTGAGCGCGACATAGCCGAACCCGAAAAAAAGCCTGATCAATTTGGCAAAAACATCGCCGACAGCATCCAGACTTTCGCTATCCGCACGGGAAATGTATCGTATTATTCGGTATGCCCCGGCAGCCGGATTATGGTGCCGTTCATCCCGCAGGGGCCGTTCAATGACGATAACCTTTTCTCCGTCCAACTCGTGGATGTCCGGGGAAATTTTGTTGCCATTTCGGAAGGAGTCAAGAAAGGACCGATTATGGCGACCATCCCGGCCGACAAGCGCGGTGGGCATTTGTACCGTTTGCGGGTCGTTTCGACCAGCCCGGCGGTAGTTGGCAGCGAGGTTTCATTGCGGCTTTTGCCCAACCCCACCGCGCGGCTGGAATCTGCCGATGGTTCAACCTCCTCGCGTATTATGCCCGGCCAGGACGCGCAGTTGCGGGTTAGTTTTACGGGGTCGGGTCCCTGGTCTTTTCAGTTGTCCGATAGCACCACGATCACCGAGACGGTCACCAATCCCTACTACTTTTCTACGAAGCTCGAAAAAATCAAAACATACAAATTATTGGGTGTATCCAATGCCTGCGGCAGCGGCATGGTAGACGGCAGCGTGATCGTGAACGTGGATGCCAATCCTGAGCCGCGCCTGGCTTTGAAAGACCCGGACAAAGGCTACCGCGTCTGTACCAACACGCCTTTTCAGGTGAATTTCAGCGCGACGGGTGCCTACAAAGCCGGAAATAATTTCCTGGTGCAGATTTCAGACAACAAGGGAGCCTTCAAAAACATCACTTCCGGCGATACTACCGCCCCGATCATGGCCCGCGTTCCCGCCGGTACAGCCACGGGCGACTACACTTTGCGCATCATTTCCACCTCGCCCCGCCTGGTCAGCGACAGCACCCGTATCACCATCGCCGCCCCCACGCAAACGGTACTGCGCCGGGATTCGATCAAGCTGAAAGAAGGCGGCAACGCCGATCTGACGCTACAGTTTCAGGGTGGCGGGCCGTGGTTCGTGCTGCTTTCTGACGGTACTTACGAAAACAATATTCTGACTTCGCCTTACAACATCAAGGTAGCTCCCTATAATACCACTACCTACAAAATCACATCGGCGGGTGGGCTGTGCGGGGTAGGTACTTTCAGCGGCAGCGCCTACGTGGCGGTGGACGTTCCTCCTTCCAATATTGTGATGGAAAAGCCCTCACAGACCCTGATTTGCTCAGGCGGCGAAATCTCCGTACCCTTTACCACGACGGGCAGATTCTATGCGGCTAACAAGTTTATTGTCCAGGTTTTCGACAGCACGGGCCGCTACGTGGACATGCCCACCACGGGCAAGGAAAGCCCTTTGAAGGTGAAAATAACGCCGTCTTCCATGCGTGATACTGTCGCGGCGTACCGTATCCGCATCGTGGCCACGGCACCGGGTGTGGCCAGTGAGCCTCAGGAAATTCAGATTGTGGCCCCCGATATGGCGGTCGGAGAGGTATCGGGACGGGGGGCCATCACGCCAGGCAATTCGGCGCGTATTCGTCTTAAATTCAAGAATGGCCTGCCGCCCTGGTCGTTCACGCTTTCGGACGGCAGTACGGTGCAGGGTACTTTCTTGAATCCCTACATTATTTCGGTATCACCCAAAACTACTACGGATTTTACGATCAGTTCGCTTAAAAATGCCTGTGGCACGGGTACAAGCCGGGGATCGGCCAGGGTAGTAGTGGACAATTAACTTTTGGGTTAAAAGGTCAAAGGGCTAATCGACGTTCTCTGATTTCACGATTGACCTATGTAAAGCAGATGTCCGCGCACCGTTTGCCTTTTTACCCATTAACCATCGATCCTTTTCCCAAAATGCAGATTTTTCAGCGTGAGTTTCGGTTGCCTGCTTTTGCCCGTGGTTTTCATTTGATTACCGAGCGGGTGGAGCGCGAAATGCCGGAACTACGATCTCTGAGCGCCGGAATTCTGCACGTTTTTATCAAACATACCTCGGCTAGCCTGACGATCAACGAGGACGCCGACCCCACGGTGCGAAAGGATTTCGAGAGCCATTTCAACAAGATGGTTCCAGAAGACGCACCTTACTACATTCACAACTACGAAGGCAGCGACGACATGCCCGCCCACCTGAAAGCAGCGATTTTAGGTAGTTCGGTGAGTATCCCGATTTCCGACGGGCGTCTCAACCTGGGTACGTGGCAGGGTATTTACCTTTGCGAACACCGGGATCGGGCGACGGGGCGAAGTTTGGTGCTGACGGCCTGTGGAATGTAAGGCAGGGGATTATTACCTTTGCGCTGAACCTGGACTGCGACAAGTGGGTTACAAACAGCAAAACCTTTTAAAACTACCTTGGAAAAGAACGCTAAGATTTACATTGCCGGACACCGGGGCATGGTGGGTTCGGCCATCTATCGCAAACTGAAAGCGGAAGGCTATACCAATTTTGTCGTCCGTACCTCCTCCGAACTGGATTTGCGCGAGCAGGTGGCCGTTCGGGAGTTTTTTGCCGAAGAAAGGCCCGACTACGTGTTTTTGGCCGCCGCCAAGGTAGGTGGTATCATGGCCAATAACATCTACCGCGCCGATTTTTTGCTCGAAAATCTGCAAATCCAGAATAACGTCATCGACAGCGCCCACCAATCGGGCGTCAAAAAATTAATGTTTCTGGGGTCGTCATGTATCTATCCCAAAATGGCTCCGCAACCCCTGCGCGAGGACTACCTGTTGACGGGGACGCTCGAGCCGACCAACGAGCCCTACGCTATCGCCAAAATCGCGGGCATAAAACTCTGCGAGGCCTATCGCAGTCAGTACGGTAGCCATTTTATTTCGGTGATGCCGACCAATCTGTACGGCCCGAATGACAACTACGACCTCGAAAACTCGCATGTACTACCCGCCATGATTCGGAAATTCCATGAGGCCAAGGTAGAGGGAAAGCCTGCCGTACAACTATGGGGTACCGGCTCGCCGCGCCGCGAGTTTCTGCACGCCGACGATCTGGCCGATGCCTGCTATTTCCTGATGCAGCACTACGATGAACCCGAACTGGTGAACGTAGGCACAGGTGACGACCTGACCATCAAGTCCCTTGCTGAATTAATTAAAGAAGTGGTGGGCTACGAAGGTGAGATTCACTGGAACACTGACAAGCCGGACGGCACGCCCCGCAAGTTGATGGATGTCGGCAAACTTCATGGTCTTGGCTGGCGGCACACGACGGACATTGAGGCAGGAATCCGGGCGACTTATCAGGATTTTTTGCAGAAAATAGAAACCTACGCAGTCTAAGACAGGTTGATTGACAAAAAGTTGGAACCTAATAATAGTAGGCAAAACCAGGTTTTCGCCTACTATTATTTCACTATTGAATAATATTCCTTCATTAATTAGTAATAATATTCGGGAAACTAACTAGCTTTGCGGCAATAATTAAAGCATCATTTTAATCTGTGCCAAGCTAATGTCTTCCAACCTGAAACTCGATCAGATAGATCGTAAGGTACTCGAAATACTGCAATCGAACGCCAAGATTACCAACGCGCAGCTCTCCAAAGAAATCGGCCTTTCGCCCGCTCCCACGCTCGAACGCGTCAAGAAACTTGAACAGGGAGGTATCATTAAAAGTTACCATGCCCAACTCGACCCCGCCAAAGTAGGTCTCGGTGTCACGACTTTTGTCCAAATTTCGTTGACGGGCCACAAAAAAGTAACGACCGACTCATTCGTAGCGACTGTCAATACCATCCCCGAGATTATTGAGTGCCACCACATTACCGGTACGGGTGATTTTTTGCTTAAAGTGATTTCGCAAGACATCAGTTCTTACCAGAAGCTGATGCTTGAAACGATTAACGAGATAGAAGAGGTAGCTAACACGACGACGATGGTCATCATGTCTACTTTTAAGGACAGCAAAATTCTGCCCATTCCCTGAGTATATATAAGCCAACTTTTTTGTCTGCCCGGTCATTTGGCAAACTAATTTTGCCGGGCCCGGTTTTATCGAACGGATACTCTACCCGTCCGGTCAAATTTTCTTTTCACCATCCCGTCGAGAAGTGTACTGGATTTTCATTTTCCTGGCTTTCATCATCGGCATGGCCACCACCATTCAGGCGGGGGTCAACTCACAGATGCGGGTGGCGATAAATAATCCTATCCTGGCGGCCATCATCTCGTTTTCGGGTGGATTGACGGTACTTATTTTTGCTTTTACTTTTTTCAATACAGGCCCGATACCTTCGTTAGAATCATTGCGGCAGGTAAGTTGGTGGAAATTCTTTGGTGGCGTGTTCGGCTCTTTCTATGTACTGTCGGTCATTTTCATTGTCCGCGAACTCGGTCCCGCCAATATGCTCGCTCTGGCCGTGGCCGGACAGCTCATCGCCGCTATTATCATCGACCACTACGGCTGGCTGGGTTTTTCGATCACGCCCGTCAGTCCAATGCGTATGGTTGGGGTAGGTTTTTTAGTCGTAGGGGTGTATTTGATTTTGAAAAACTAGAGAGGTAGTTTAGTTGTTAACTGTGGAATCGTGGAATCGTGGAATCGTGGAATCGAATTTATTACCTACCAAGGTGTTAAACAATTTAATATCAGTTAAACAGTTCAACGATTACACAATTCCACATCAGAATGGATATCCACTACCGCATATATCCCACTCTCCTCAATACTTTTGCCCGATTTCAGAAAGGCTACTTAACCGAGCAGGAATTACTCGATCGGATCAATCGGGTGCCGATTCCCCAGACGCAGGCGCAGGCCAGGGGCGTATCCTTCGAGGAAGCCGTCATCAAGGGAACCGACGAAGATTTCTTCGATCCCGAAGTACTTCGTAAAGCCCGTGCCCTGTTGCCGCGTCCCATGGCCGATACGCAGGTTTATTGCCAGTACCAACTCGGCGATGTGCTACTGTATGGCTACGTCGATGTAGTGGGCAAAACTATGGCCGTAGACCTGAAAACAACGGGAAGTTATACGCCAGGTCGCTTTACCCACAACCACCAGAATTTTTATTTATTGGCGCTGAAACCCAAAGGTGTCCGGACTTTGCGTTATGTCATTACCGATTTCCGGGAAGTGTATCAGGAGAACTACGACCTGAACATGGATTTTTCTGTCCAGGAGCAGCAGATTCAGCTTTTCCGGGAATTTTTGGATAAACACCGGGAGGGAATCACGGATGGAAAAATCTTCGGATAAGGCAGTAGGCTTTGGACTGTCAGCTTTTCAAATGAGTGGGTGAGCCATGGAAATAAATATAGAAAATTAAAAAATAAATTAGGCCGACTGCTGATAGCCGATAACCTTTTATGAAATACTTTCTTCCCCGCCTTTTGCTGCTACTCGTTGCCCTGATTGCCATCAATTGGCTGGCTTCGTTCGTTTCGGTGCGCTGGGACTTGACGGAAGACAAGCGTTACACCGTGTCGGACGCCACGAAGCGCCTGCTGGAAGGATTGGACAGGGATGTTAACGTAACCGTCTACTTAGCAGGGGACTTTCCGCCGGGCTTCGAGCGATTGGAAACCGCCACGCGCGAAACTTTGGAGGAATTCAAGACCTACGCCGACGGGCATCTTTCTTATAGATTCATTGATCCTTCCGTGGCTTCTACCGAGGAAAGACGGGCGCAGCAGTACCAGCAACTCGTTGAGGCGGGGTTAATTCCTACCAATCTATTCGATAATGAAGGGGGGAAACGTACCGAGAAACTTATTTTTCCGGGAGCCATCGTTGAGGTAGATACGCTGGCGGTACCCGTGCAGTTATTGAAAGGTAATTCGCGTAGTTCGTCGGAGGAACGGCTGAACCAATCCTACGAAGGCGTGGAATTTCAAATCGCCTCGGCCATCCGGCAATTGATACCCACCGACCGTAAGCGGGTTGGGCTGGTCGTGAGCCATACTTCAGCTTCTCCCGCTGGCTTTTCGGACCTGATCGCTACGATGCAGCAGAAATACGATGTATTTCTGGATGTAAATAATCCCGCTTCTTATGATGGGCTGGACGCACTACTGGTGCTGAAACCCGATCAGCGGTTCAGCGACGAGGAAAAGTACAAATTTGATCAGTACGTTATAAACGGTGGCAAAGCTTTGTTTTTTGTAGATGGAGCGAAAGTGGACAGCATTAGTCTGGACGGTACCTTTGCCCAGCCGCTGGATTTGAATCTGGGTGATTTATTTTTCAAGTGGGGCGTCCGCCTGAACGCCAACCTCATCAAGGACATGAATAGTGCGGCAATTCTGCTCAATGTGGGCACCATGGGCGACCAGCCGCAGCTACAACCGCTACCGTGGCGTTTTTTTCCATTGCTGAACAATTTTGGCAACAGCTCTATTACCCGCAACATCGATGCTATCTACACGCGATACCTAAGTTCGCTCGACACGGTGGGCGGAGCGGCGGGCGTTCACCGGACACCGCTGCTGATGACTTCGCCTTATACTAAAACTCTAAACGCCCCCGTGCTCGTAGCCTATAACGAAGCCCGGCAACAGCCGGAGCCCAGTGAATATCAGGGGGGTGTCAAACTGGCTGCCGTACTTTTGGAAGGGAACTTTGTCTCTTTATTCCAAAATCGGATCCTGCCCGAGGATCCGCGCAAGGCGACATTTAAAGAATCCGGCGCGGCGGGCAAGGTACTGCTCTGCGCCGATGGCGACGTAGTGATCAACGACTTCGATTTCCGGCGCAATACGCCTTTCCCGCTGGGCTTCGACCGTGTATCGAACAATGTTTTCGGCAATAAAGATTTTGTGCTGCACGCTCTGGACTACATGCTTGACCCCGACGGACTCATCACGGCCCGCACGAAGCAAATCAGCATCAGGCCGTTGGACAAAATTCGGGTGCAGGAAGAGCGTACCCAATGGCAATTGCTGAACCTGCTGCTGCCTCTCGGCCTGATCGGACTTTTTGGGGCAGTACGTTACGGATTACGGCGGCACAAATTCGCGCGCCAAGGCTGAGGGCACCGTTATTTTTCTTACTTTTGTCCCCTACGGACGAAAATCCGTTTTTGATTTAAAACCCTACCCTACCCCATAATTTCACCTCATTTAAGCCTCTGTGTCTTATGAAGTTTGTTGTTTCTTCCTCGGTGTTGCTCAAACAGTTGTCGGCCATTAACGGTGTCGTTTCTACCAATCCTATCGTGCCGATTCTGGAAAATTTCCTTTTCAACCTTGAAAACAATACCCTGACGGTCACGGCTTCGGACCTACAGACAGTAATGATTACGGAAATCGAGGTGGAAGGCGGCGACAAGGGGGCCATTGCCGTACCTGCCAAACTACTACTTGACACGCTTCGTGGTTTACCTGAGCAGCCTATCACTTTCAATGTGGACGAGGAAACCTTTGGCACCGAAATCGTGTCGGACAACGGACGTTATAAACTCTCCGGCGAGAATCCCATAGATTTCCCCAAAACACCGAGTGTCAACCGCGGCCAATCGGTAGACTTTTCTTCGATGGCTTTGGGCACGGCCATTTCCAATACCATTTTTGCCACCAGTACTGACGACCTCCGTCCCGCAATGACGGGTGTGTTCGTGCAAATCGGCACCGAAAATGCGACTTTCGTGGCTACTGACGGCCACCGTCTGGTACGCTATCGCCGCACTGACATTCAGTCGGCCGCGGATACTTCCATGATTATCCAGCGTAAGGCACTGAACCTGTTAAAATCTTGTCTGCCCGCCGAAGACGTACCTTTGAAGGCAGAGTTCACAGCCTCGAATGCCTTTTTCAGCTTCAATAACATTCGTATGATCTGCCGCCTGATTGACGAGCGGTTCCCGGACTACGAAAATGCTCTGCCGACCAATAATCCCAACACGCTTACTATCAACCGGATGGAGATGCTGAATTCGTTGCGACGGATTTCAATATATTCCAATCGCACGACTCACCAGGTGCGCCTAAAAATGGAACCGGGTAAGTTGTCCATTTCCGCCGAAGACCTCGATTACTCCAATGAAGCCAACGAAAAGTTGATGTGCGAGTTCAACGGCGATCCGATGGAAATCGGTTTCAACGCCAAGTTTCTCATCGAAATCCTCAGCAATCTGGTCTGCAAGAACATCACCTTCGAACTCTCCGCTCCTAACCGCGCCGGACTCATCATTCCCGTGGAGCAGGAAGACAACGAGGATATTCTGATGCTGGTAATGCCGGTAATGCTGAATACGTATGCTTAGTTTAGAGTTGATGCAATCATAAAAGAGATTGTCCCAATTTTTAAAGAACGAAAGCCCGGCTTCCACCGGGCTTTTTTTTATCAGAAAACTGGAAGAATTTATTTCAGCAATGCCTGCAACACACCCTCCTTCAAAGCATAGGTCGATACCTTGATCTGCTGGATATTGTGAGTACGCAGGATGTAGTCGATCAGGCAGGTGGCAACTACGATCATGTCCACCCGCAGCGGCACCATACCGGGAATAGCAAGTCGTTCGTCGTGGTTGCGGCTGAGCAACAATTCAAAACTACGGTAAAACTCCTCGATAGGTAGTTCAAAACTCGTTTGGGCGCGATCCGGTAAAGCGCCCGTCCGGTGCTGAAAATCCATTGCCACCAGCGTATCGAACGAACCCGACGAACCTACTACCGTAGCGGGCGCGTATTGATGCATGGCGTTGGCGAGTGGAATGAGTTGTTCGTCAAAATAATGGTACAGTCGTTTGCGGTCGGCCTCGGCGAGCGGGTCAGTGCGCATAAACTTTTCCATAAGTCGCTGTCCGCCAATTTCAAAACTCTGTTTCCAGAACACCTGGTTTTGGTTACCAATAATAAACTCCACGCTGCCACCGCCAATATCCACAATCAGTACGGGCTTTTCACCCAGCGCCACGGCTGCCCGCACGCCCTGGTAAATGTACTCTGCCTCCTGCGCACCGTCGATTACCCGAATGGTAATACCGGTTTCTTCCCGGACAATTTGGCAAAATTCCTGACTGTTCCCGGCGTTGCGGACGGCACTCGTGCCAAAGGCAAAAACATTTTCCGGCTCTATTTTAAATTCCAGCAGCTTTTCCTGATAAAATCGCAGAACACCTAACGCACGCTCAATGGCTTCCTGGGTTATTACCCGCTGATTGATTCCACCCAGCCCGATTCGGGCCGCCCGGCTTTCGTGAAAAATCTTAGTCGTCTCACTTCCATTCTTCTCTACAATCAGCAGGTGGAAGGTGTTAGTACCCAAATCGATAATGCCGAGGCGATCTTTCATATGGTCAGATAAATGGGGAAATAGTCAACGAAAGATGGCAAAAATAGCAGATTTAAACACATTCAGACATTTGTATTCGCTTTATACGTAAAAAAATAAATAATCAAATGGCTGTTTTACAATAGTTTATAAGACAGAAATCAAGGATTTTGAACGCATAAACTTAAAACATCTTGATTTTCTACTGAAACTATGTTTTCTTTGCAGTCCCAATTTTTGAGAGCCAACAAAAAATACTTAATAGATTTATGCTGATTATCAATGTAAAAGACAACGAATCGATTGATCGCGCCCTGAAGCGGTACAAGAAAAAATTCGAAAGAACCGGCACTATGCGCCAGCTGCGTACCCGTCAGGCTTTCACCAAGCCTTCTGTAAAGCGTCGTCACGAGATTCTTAACGCGGTTTACAAGCAGAAAACCTACGGTCACTTAGAGGATTAGTCTATTGGGCTTTCTTGACCATTGATTGAATCGAGCAGGAGAGGTATATCCTTTCCACACTTTATATTAAAGAGGTCGTCTTGCACAAGACGACCTCTTTTTGTTGCCTGTAAGCGGCGATTTTGTATTTTGGGCCAATGGATCTTCGTAAACCTGAACCGAGTCTTGAACACTGAGCGCTGTACCATTCTCTTTCTCGACCATCTGCGGTATGAGAAACGCCTGAGCGGACACACGCTCACGGCCTACGCGGGCGATTTGGATCAATTGAGCAAGTACTTACTATTTCAATATGATTGCGACCAGCCCGAAACGGCCACAGCTCCTATGCTGCGTTCCTGGGTAGTGAGCCTGGTAGAAGAAGGGCTAAATACCACTTCAGTAAACCGTAAAATGGCCACATTACGCTCTTTTTACGGATTTTTGCGCCGCCGCCAACTCATCATTGATAACCCGGCCCGCAACCTGCAGTCGCTCAAAACCAAGCGTAAACTTCCGGCTTTTGTGGAAGAAAAGGCAATGGAATTACTTTTCGATGAAGTAACGTTTGCTGAAGATTTCTCCGGCCTGCGCGACCGCGTGATTCTCGAACTTCTGTACGGAACAGGAATGCGGCTTTCGGAACTATTGTCTTTGAAAGTTGATGACATCGACGCATTGACCCGAATTGTGCGGGTAACGGGAAAGCGAGCCAAGGAGCGACTTATTCCGATTACGAGTTCCCTCGCCAGGCTTCTAAGCCAGTACATAGAAGCCAGAATTCCCTCTGAAAGCACGGCTTGTCTTATCCTGACCGATGCCAGCAAAGCCGCTTACCCGGTTTTTATCCAGAGAACTGTGAAAAAGTACCTCTCCGCCGTAACGACTTTGTCCCAAAAAAGTCCGCACGTGCTGCGGCATACTTACGCCACGCATCTGCTCAACCGCGGTGCCGACCTCAATGCCATTAAAGAATTGCTGGGCCACGCCAACCTCGCCGCCACGCAGATTTACACTCACAACTCAATCGAAAAACTTAAAAAATCCCATCAACAGGCGCACCCGAAAGCTTAGTTTAGTGGCGGGTTGAAAAGTAGAAGCGGGTGAAAAAAAAGGCATGGTTCTCTGTGAGTCAAGTTTTTAAGGTTTTTTGTCTTCTCAAAAATTCTGTTTCAGACCATAAAAACCAATATTTTCAAGGTATATTTGCTTGTAAAGCATAAACTCTATTTTGTAGAGAGGCAGAACAAAATGGATGTTTCATTCCGCTGACTGCGCACTCTGCACTATTAACTTTCAACTCCCCACTCTGTAAATGAACCAAGTTTTTCAGGAAGCCGTCGTTACGAAGTACAATATTTTCAACAGCTTGTTCTTGAGTTTGCCGTATCGCGGTGTCTTTCAAACGGGCTCGCTACTGCCACTGCTCACCCAGAAGTGCGAGGAAGGATTTGATGAAAATAAGTCGCCACGCCAGATTATCGAGCATTTTTTTAGTGAATATCTGGAAGAAGCCACCACTAAACAGCGGATGGATTTGCTGTTTGCTTTCATTCAGTACATCGAGCGGCAGGTAGTGTTGTTTGATTCCGTGGAAGACGCAGCCTTCGACCTGACTCACGAAATGGACGGTAAAGGCTCGGCCAAGTTCCTGGCCGACCGTCTTGATACAGACGCATTGCGCAGGAAGATGCTGGATAAATTACAGGATTTCAGCGTCCGCATCGTCCTGACGGCTCACCCCACGCAGTTCTATCCCGGCAAGGTACTTGGTATTATCAATGACCTGGAAAAATCTATCCGGGAGAATGATTTCACGGCGGTTAACCAATTGATTCTGCAACTGGGCAAAACGGCTTTCATCAATCATACCAAGCCCACTCCCTACGACGAAGCGGTGAGCCTGACGTGGTTTTTGGAAAATGTCTTCTACGATGCCATCCCGGCCATTCTTAAAAAACTCATTGACAATCTTGGTATGTCAGCCCATGACTGGCCCTACCCCAATGTGTTCCGGTTGGGCTTCTGGCCCGGCGGTGACCGGGACGGCAATCCCTTTGTCAATGCCGATATTACGCTCAAGGTAGCGGCCAAGTTACGCGACTCGCTGCTACGCGGCTACTACCGCGACATCCGCAACCTGAAGCGCCGCCTGACCTTCAAAGGCGTGGAAGACGCTGTGGCCACGATGGAGCGTAAGATGAACAGCACCATTTTCGGTCCTGAGACAGAAGGTTACCAGGACGCTGAGGAGCTTTTGGGTGAATTGCAACAAACGCGGCAGGTATTGGTGGAAAAGCACCAGGGGCTCTTCCTGGATATTCTGGATGACTTGATTCTGAAAGTTAAGCTGTTTGGCTTTTTCTTCGCCAGTTTGGACGTTCGGCAGGATAGCCGCAAACACCTCAAAGCCTGGGAAGATATATTGAAGCGGCTGGAATCGAAAATACCGCTGTTGAAATACGACGACTACCAGAATTGGGACGAAGCCCGCAAAATCGAGATGCTCCTCTCGCTTAACATACCGCTGCGGCAGGAAGACTACGAAGACGTAACGACTAAGGACATTCTGGGCTCAATCCGCACGATCGCGACCATTCAGCAGCGCAACGGTGTACCGGGGGCGCATCGCTACGTGATCAGTAACTCCCGCACGGCTATCGACGTGATGGGCGTGGTGGCCTTGGCTAAAAACCTGATTGCCGATCAAAACGGCCACCTGGCGCTGGATGTAGTGCCGCTCTTTGAGACAGTAGACGACCTAGCCAATGCCGCCGACGTAATGCGGGTACTTTACGAAAATGACTATTACCGCGCCCACCTCAGTCGTCGCGAAAATCACCAGACGATTATGGTCGGCTTTTCGGACGGCACCAAGGATGGCGGCTATCTCCGTGCCAACTGGTCTATTTATGGTGCTAAGGAAGAGTTAACCAAAGTCTCGCGGGAATTCGGCATTAAGGTCACGTTCTTCGATGGGCGGGGTGGCCCTCCCGGCCGGGGCGGTGGCAACAACCAGAATTTCTATGCCTCGCTCGGTAAGGATATTGAAGACAAAGAAGTACAACTTACTGTGCAGGGCCAAACCATTAGTTCCAATTATGGTACGGTGCTGACTGGCATGTACAATCTCGAACGCCTCTTCACCGCCGGATTGGAAAACAGCCTGTTCCGCGCCAACCGCAAGGACGAACAACTGACCGAAGCCGACAAGGCCCTGATGGAAGAACTCGCCGAAGCCGCCTACCAGTCGTATCTGGATTTAAAAAACCACCCGGCCTTTGTCAAGTACCTGGAAAAGAAGACTCCTTTACGTTTTTATGGCCAAACCAACATTGGCAGCCGTCCTACCAAGCGTGGCGGCGCGGGTGAAGGCTTAAAGTTTGAAGACTTGCGCGCTATTCCGTTCGTAGGTTCCTGGGCGCAAATGAAGCAGAACGTGCCGGGCTTCTACGGCTTCGGTTCGGCTATTCAGCAACTGGCCGACGCAGGTAAGCTGGACGACATCAAAAAGTTGTACAGAAAATCCCTGTTCTTCCGTACGCTGGTCGAGAACTCCATGCAATCGCTGTCGAAGGCATTTTTCCCCGCTACCGAGTATCTGCGCGATGATGAGGACTACCGCGACTTCTATGATAAGATGCATCAGGAATTCAAGCGGACCGACGAGCTGTTGCTGAAAATCTCAGGACAGCACGAACTACTGGAAAATAACGCCGTCTCGCGCGAGTCCATCAAAATCCGCGAACGCATCGTGTTGCCTTTGATCACCATTCAGCAATACGCCCTGCAAATGCTGTCCGATACGCCTGAAAATCGCGAGGTAGAGGAAGAAGTATTGAACAAGCTTGTAATGCGGGCCATGTTCGGAATTATCAACGCGGCGCGGAATTCCGCCTAAATCCAAAGTTAGCCCTCTTTCAAAGGGATATCTGATTTGTATTGTATTTGTAAAAAACCGGAAACTCCCATTTCCGGTTTTTTGCTTTTCCCACCGTATCGGATGGGCATGAAATCTGTAAGTACAATAAAATAGTACAAAAATTTGTTGAAATAATAAATTGCTTGTATAATTGTTGTGAAAACAACTATATAATTGATTTACGCAGCAAATTTTTGAATTATGCCTATCTATCACCGCCTTGGCGAAATTCCAGCCAAAAGACATACCCAGTTCAGGAAGCCAGACGGTAGCCTTTACCATGAACAGGTATTCGGCACAGTAGGCTTTGAGGGTACTTCATCGTTAATTTACCATTTGCAGCCGCCTACTCAGGTAAAAGCAGTGGCTCCACCGCAGGATATCAGCCCGAAAATTGCGGTAGAAAATAACCTGACGATGCGAAAACTTCTGAGCTTTTCAATAAAGCCGATGGACGATTTTCTGGATAGTCGGGTACCGCTTTTGGTGAATAAAGATCTTACCCTGGGCGTGGCGGCTCCCCGTTTCTCACTTACCGAATATTTCTACAAAAATGCCGACGCTGATGAACTCCTTTTCGTCCATAAAGGCAGCGGCAAACTACGCACTGCTTTTGGCTCGATTCATTTCGAATACGGTGATTATCTGGTCATTCCACGCGGGATGATTTATCAGATCGAATTCGAGACGGAGGAGAACCGTCTGCTGTATCTCGAATCGCATTCGCCGCTGGAAACGCCGCGCCGTTACCGCAATCATTTCGGTCAGCTCAGAGAGCACGCGCCGTACAGTGAGCGGGACTATAAACTACCTGCTGACCTGGAAACGCACGATGAAACAGGAGATTTTTTGATTAAAATAAAGAAGCAGAATGCTCTGCATTCGCTCACCTACGCCACGCACCCGTTCGACGTGGTGGGCTGGGATGGCTACAACTACCCCTGGGGTATTTCGATCCACGATTTCGAGCCGATCACCGGGCGCGTGCACCAGCCGCCGCCCGTTCACCAAATGTTCCAGACCGACGCCTTCGTGGTCTGTTCATTTTGCCCCCGACTTTACGACTACCATCCACAAGCCATTCCTGCGCCTTATAACCACAGTAACATCGACTCCGATGAAGTACTGTACTATGTGGACGGCGATTTTATGAGCCGCAACGACATTGCGGCGGGCCATCTCACGCTGCATCCCGGCGGCATTCCGCACGGCCCGCATCCGGGAGCTTACGAGCGCAGTATCGGAAAAAAAGAAACCCAAGAACTGGCCGTGATGGTGGATACTTTCCGCCCGCTGATGCTCACGCAGGCCGCCCTGGCCATTGACGACGGAAAGTACTACCGAAGCTGGCACGAATAACAGGTAGCTGGCTATAATTTCAATAATCTTTGAATAAAGCTCATTATTAAACCTAAGTAAAATGCAAACCCTAGAACCCATAGATCAGGTCATTGAGAAAAAACCAGTCGGTGACCGAAATGCAACGTCAGACTTTTTGCCCTTAAACGGGACGGACTATCTGGAGCTATATGTAGGCAATGCCCGGCAGGCGGCGCATTATTTTCAAACTGCCTTCGGCTTCCAGCCGCTGGCGCACGCCGGCCTGGAAACGGGTCTGCACGACCGGGAATCTTACGTTTTGGTTCAGGATAAAATCCGCCTGGTACTTACCTCGCCTTTAACCAAAAGTACCGCCATTGGCCAGCACCTCGACCGCCACGGCGACGGAGTACGCGTAGTGGCACTTTGGGTAGACGATGCCACTTATTCTTACGAAGAAACCGTCGGACGAGGGGCCAAATCATTCCTGAAACCCACCGTAGAAGAAGACGAACACGGCCGCGTCGTTCGCTCGGGCATCCACACTTACGGTGATACGGTGCACATTTTTGTAGAAAGAAAAGCGTATGATGGTGTCTTTCTGCCTGGTTTCAAGGCATGGCAGCCTGAGTACCAGCCCACGCCTGTCGGGTTGCGTTATGTAGATCATATGGTGGGTAATGTGGGTTGGCACGAGATGAATGTCTGGACAAAATTTTACGCCGAAGTAATGGGATTCAGCCAATTGGTTTCCTTCGACGACAAGGATATCTCAACCGACTATACTGCCCTGATGAGCAAGGTGATGAGCAATGGCAACGGCCGCATCAAATTCCCGATCAACGAACCCGCCGAAGGCCGCAAGAAGTCGCAGGTGGAAGAGTACCTTGATTTTTACGATGGCCCCGGTATCCAGCATATTGCCGTGGCTACGGACGACATCGTCGAAACCGTAACGCAACTCAAAAGCCGTGGCGTGGAATTTTTACAAGTACCTCAAACCTATTATGACGATCTGCTTTCCCGCGTTGGCGACATTGATGAAGAACTAAGTGAACTCGGAAAACTCGGCATTTTGGTTGACCGGGACGATGAAGGTTATTTATTACAGATTTTCACTAAACCCATCATGCCCCGCCCCACGCTGTTCTTCGAAATTATCCAGCGTAAAGGCGCAAAATCTTTTGGGAAGGGAAATTTCAAGGCGCTTTTTGAGGCGATTGAAAGGGAACAGGAACTAAGAGGAACATTATGATCAATTTTTGGATGGATGGTTGAGTAAGTGGAGAGTATTCACTCAATCACCCATTCGCTCATTCGAAATCAGAAATGGAACAACCGTATAAAAAATACACTCCCGCCGACCATGACATGTGGCGGCAGTTGTTCGAGCGGCAAATGGAGATTTTGCCACGTATCGCCAGCGAGGCGTACCTCAGTGGTGTGGACAAGGTTGGTTTTGTGGCTGACCACATTCCAAATTTTGCCGAAGATACCAATCCTCGTTTGCAGAAGTTGACGGGCTGGGAGGTATATGTGGTACCAGGGCTGATTCCGCACCAGGAATTTTACCAGCATCTCGCCAATCGGCAGTTTCCGGCTTCCACCTGGCTGCGCAAGCCTGAGCAACTGGATTACCTGGAAGAGCCGGATATGTTTCATGATACCTTTGGCCACGTACCCCTACTCAGCAATCAGGCTTTTTGTGATTTTATGGCCGATTTGAGTAAAGTCGCCCTGCGGTTTATCGACGACGAAGTAGCCCTGCAGCGGTTGTCGCGGCTGTATTGGTACACGGTGGAGTTTGGGATGATTCGGGAAAATGGAGCGCTGAAAATCTACGGTGGAGGGATTATTTCCTCGCCCGGCGAGAGCGAATACTGCCTGCGCAACGACGTACCAAAGCTCGATTTTTCTGTGGCTGAACTACTCGAAACGCCCTATCATATCGACCGTTACCAGAAACATTATTTTGTGATCGATTCGTACGAGCAGCTTTACGGCTCAGTAGCGGAAATTGGGAAAATATTGGAAAGAGAGACAATAAAAACCGCCGTTCACTAAGATTTTGGCAAAAAAAATAGTGATTTGTTAGCATAGCAATAGTTAACGGCGATTATCTTTGTGAGATTTATACCAAAATATCTCTATTGCTCCGCTGTCATCATGACCCATCACTCTGACCAACGCGCCTACTTTTTCAAGATCGACACTACGATCAAAAAAATCCGCAGTTCGCTGCAAAAAATGCTGAATGAACAGGGCATCGATCTTACCGTTGATCAGTGGGTTCTGGTCGATCATATTTCCCGAGATGAAGGTATCAGCCAGAATGCCCTGGCCGAAGTCACCTATAAAGATCCACCGACAGTGACGCGCATCATCGACCTGCTGGAGAAAAAGGGCTTTGTGGAGCGGCGCAACGCGGTGGGCGACCGCCGGAAGTTCAATATCCACATGACCAAGAAGGGCCTTCAAGTCCGCGACGAGGCATTTCCTATTGTGGCCGAAATCCGTCGCAAAGGATGGGGTGAGTTGAACGAGGCAGACTACCAACAGTTTGTCCACATCATGGATTCGATTTATAATAATTTCAGCGAAAAAGAATGACGCTCCCGACTCCGTGGCTCGACATCGCGCCGGATTCCGATTTTTCGTTGCATAATCTGCCTTTTGGTATTTTCAGCAACGAATCGGAGCCGCCCAAGGTGGGAGTAGCTATCGGAGAATGGATCATCGATATGTCCGCCGCTACCCGGCTCGGCGTTCTGCATCCGAGCCAGGTAGCGGAGACTATTTACCAGGAAAGTACCCTGAATGCCTTCATGGCGTTGGGTCGTACGGTAGTTCGTGAGATCAGAAGTATCCTACAGGAACAACTTTCCCAAACTGACTCGGTGCTGCATCGAGTTGCTGACCGTGTTCTGATCCGACAAGCCGAAGTTACAATGCATCTGCCCGTAGCCATCGGCGACTATACTGACTTTTATTCTAGCCTCGAACACGCCACCAACGTCGGGAAACTCTTCCGGCCCGATAATCCCTTATTGCCCAACTGGAAGTACCTGCCCGTAGCCTATCATGGTCGTGCCTCGTCCATAGTGGTGTCAGGCACTCCCATTCGCCGCCCCGGTGGTCAGATACTTCCTCCCAACGCCGAAGTACCCCTTTTCAGTCCCAGCCAGGCGTTGGATTATGAATTAGAGTTGGGATTCATCATTGGCAAAAATTCTGAATTAGGTTGGCCCATTACGACAAACGCGGCGGAAGACTACGTTTTCGGCTGCGTGCTGGTCAATGACTGGTCGGCGCGGGATATTCAGCGCTGGGAGTACCAGCCGCTGGGGCCTTTTCTGAGTAAGAATTTTGCCACTTCTATATCACCCTGGGTCGTGACGCTGGACGCGCTGGAAGCTTTCCGTATGACTGGACCGGCGCAAGATCCTGAACCCTTACCCTATTTGCGGATTAGTGGCGCATTGAATTTTGATCTAAACCTGGAAGTAGTTATCAAGCCTGACGAGAAATCAGAAACAACGGTCTGCCGCACTAATGCCCGCCACCTTTACTGGAACATTCGCCAGCAAATCGCCCATCACACCATATCAGGCTGTAATCTGCGCGTGGGTGACCTGCTGGCGACGGGTACTATCAGTGGCTCTGATGGCAGCGGATGCCTTCTGGAACTAACCGAGGGCGGCAAGAACCCAGTTAGATTGTCGGACGGTACAGAGCGTAAGTACTTGCAAGATGGCGATGAGGTAGTTATGCGCGGTAGCGCCGAGCGGGACGGAGTGCGCGTGGGGTTTGGAGAAGTGCGAAGTACTGTGCTCCCCCTTCACCCAATTCCACCGACCGCTTCCTAGAGAAGAATCAAAATTGAATAGCTTTTCCTATGGAATTCCCTATCCCAAATCAAAAAATGAAATCCATCGCCCCCGCCGAGTTTGGCCACCGCGCTTTTTATAAATATATGACCGCTGCCGTAGCCCCGCGCCCCATCGCACTGGCTAGTACGGTGGATAAAGACGGCCGCGTCAACCTCAGCCCGTTTAGTTTTTTCAACTACATGGGCATCGACCCGCCTATAGTGGTGTTTTCGCCCGGACGGCGCGGGCGCGATGGTTCCTATAAAGATACGGCACTGAATCTGCGGGAAGTACCTGAGATAGTTATCAACATGGTGACCTACGATATGGTGCAGCAAATGTCGCTGAGCAGCGCAGAATACGAGCGGGGCGTGAATGAGTTTGACAAAGCGGGCTTCACAATGCTGCCCGCCGAGCGGGTAAAACCGCCGCGCGTGGCCGAGTCTCCGGCGCAGTTTGAGTGCAAAGTACTGGAAACAAAAGAAATCGGAACCATGGTGCTGGTGATCGCAGAGGTAGTTTTGGCGCATTTTGCCGAAAGCATTCTGGATGAAAACGGCCAGATCGACCAGACTCGTACCGATTGGGTAGCGCGTATGGGCGGCGACTGGTACGCGAGGGCAAGCGGCGACGCCATTTTTGAAGTACCCCGCCCGCAGCACGGCATCGGTGTGGATGGCCTGCCCGGAAGCGTCCGTCGTTCCAAGATTCTGACGGGTAACGATTTGGGGCAGTTGGGTAGTTTGACAAAGTACCCAACCGAACAGGAGATTACGGATTTTGGGACGCGTGAAGAAATACTGGCTATGCGGGAAGAGGCGCGATTGAGCTGCCAGTACTACCCGGATTTGCTGCACGATCACGCCCGGCAGTTGTTAGAAAACGGAAAGGTTAAGGAGGCGTTGATGGCTGTGTTGCAGAGCGAAAGATAGAAAACGACGATGGCGGCGACGTAGAGACAAGGCATGCGGTAGAGACAAGGCATGCCTTGTCTCTACCGGCGGTTTCGACGAAATAACGGGCGCGATTCCTGATGGAAATTGTGACGATTAGCATAATAGAATCAGTCAAACAGCCCGTATTGTACCTTTTCCTCTGCGGCCATCGGCAACGCTTCCTCAGGCTCGTCGATTGCGGATAACTCCGCCAAAGTACTTGAGCTGGACGAAGCCGAAGAATCTGTACTGAGCGAAGACGAAGTACCCCACACCTTCGCAATCCGGTCCTTTATTTTTTGCTCGAAGATTTCGATGAGTTCTTTGTTGGCGTTGACCAACGCCTGCTCTTTTTCGATTTGGGCGACGATTTGGCGTTGGGTTTCGAGAGGTGGCATGGGGATTGGTATATCATTCAAAATTCCTTGGGATAGATTCCTGATACTGGCTCCACGGCCAACATTCTTCATAATCTTACTATGAAAATCAGATTTTAATAAGTACCCAATATAAAATGGTTCAATTCCCTCATTCAATCGACACCTAATAGTAAAGCCAGAAAAGGAAATTCTCTCGTGAATTTCTGGAACAATCATACTCCGTCCAACTAAATCTTTATTTCCATTTGATCTAACAAATACTATATCACCCTTTTTAAGAAGATAATTTTCATTTAAGTTTTCATCTATTTGTGTTTCTTCTAATTCGTCAATCGGGGCAGTAGTATTATTTTTAAAATGACTTACGCCGAGTATTTTTATATGTTCACCTTTTGATTCCTTTGAAAAATTTAGCCCATTTTTGAAGTCAGAAATTTCACCTAGCTTCCTCTTTTCCCAATCTGGATCAATGTCGATTTTGGGCTTGTAGTGTTCCAGCACTGCTTTGGCTCCGTCGATGATTTTCTGGTAGCCTTCTATTTCGGCGACGATTTCTTCCTGGATGGCGAGGGGCGGGAGGGGGATTTTTTGGTCCTTCACTGTTGATTGAGAAATCGAGGGTTGTCCACCGACTTTTGCGAATCTGTTAAGGTTTAAATGTTCTAACATCATGGCAAGAAATAATAGATTGATATCATTTCTAAGAAGCTCTGTTACATAGAGGCCATTATCAGTAATCCAGGCTTTTGGTTTTGTAATATGAACTGCACCGCAATATGCCCCAACTCTTCCTAACACTATTGTGGACTTTTCCACAAAAAACTCAGAATGAAACCCTACTATTCCATTTCCACCATAAACACAGTACTCCCCACTCTTCATTTCCTTACTCGTCAATCCTTTACCACTTGAAAGTTTAACGATTTTTCCTAAATCAACTAATTTAAAGTTGCTACTTTGTAGTATATTCACTCGATACCGCTCTCCACTCAAATTATAATCTCCATTCTTGGCAATCTCGGTTTTGGGTACGGCGTGGGCGAGGGTAGTTTCGGGATACTTTCCTGTTTGGGCAAAAGCGTGGATGATTTTAACGGCTTCGTCCAGTTGGCTGCCTTTCACGGCTTTGCGTTGGGCGCCCAGGTTGTAGCCGTCATTGTCTATTTTCACAAAAAGTACCTCGTCGCGCTGTTTGGCGCGGGCCTTGTCCATGAGCAGGATGGAGGTTTTCACGCCGCTATATGGGTTGAAGACGCCAGCGGGCAGGCTTACCACGGCGTAGAGATAGCCGTCCACCAGCATTTTGCGGAGTTCCTTGTAGGCTTTGCCGCTCTGGAAAATCACGCCTTCGGGCACGATGATGCCCGCCCGACCTTTGGGCGCGAGGTGTTCGGCGATGTAGTCCACAAAAAGTACCTCGCTGCGGTTGCTGCTGATCGTGAACTTCTTGTGGGGCCGGATGCCACCCTTGGGACTCATAAACGGCGGGTTGGCCAGGATTACATCGAAGGTTTCGGCCCAGCGCTCTTCGCTGCTGAGGGTGTCATATTCCACAATATGCGGGTCCGAAAAGCCGTGCAGGTAGAGGTTGACGAGGCTCAGCCGCACCATGTCGGGCGAGATGTCGTAGCCCGCCACGTTGCGGATCAGCCGCTTGCGCTCGTCGGGCGTGAGGGCGTGGGCGTTCTTGTCGCGGATGTGCTTGAAGGCCGAAATCAGAAATCCGGCCGTGCCACAGGCGGGGTCCAGAATCGTATCGCCCTTGCCGGGATCGACCACCGCCACCAGAAAATCAATGATGTGCCGGGGCGTGCGGAACTGCCCGGCATCGCCCTGTGAACCCATCACCGACAGCAGATACTCAAAGGCATCACCGAGTTTTTCGCTGTGGGTATACTCAAATTCGCCGATCGTTTTCAGAAACATTTTCAGCGTTTCGGGGTCGCGATAGGGCAGGAAGGCATTCTTGAAAATCTCGCGGAACAGGGCCGGAATGTTGGGGTTCTTGTCCATGCCCGCGATGGCCTCCGCGTACAGATTCAGCATGTCGGTGGCCGTCGTTTTGGCATCGAACAGGCGGCTCCAACCGTATTTCTCGAATTCAACCGTTTTGGTTTTGGCGGGGTCTTCGGGGTCTGGAATGGTGTAGTCGGTGAAGAATTTGGCCGCGCCGCCCAGTTCGACGGCCTCGCGGTCCATGTCGTCCATGAATTTATAAATCAGCCCAATGGTGATTTGCTCAATCTGGGCCTTGGGGTCGGGTAGTTTGCCGACCAGGATGTCGCGGCAGTCGTCTATTCTTTTTTTGGTGTCGTTGTCGAGCATGGTAGTTAGTCGAAGAATCGGTCGTCTTTCCAATTCTTAGGGTTGCTGTTGATGTATTCCGCAATTCTGGTGAAAGATGGTTCATCCCGGATGACATGGTCATGAAACCGGGCCTGCCAGTCGAATTCCAGGCCCAGGCGGTGGGTGTGTCTGGTCACGGCCGATTTGTACCCGCCCACGATGGACGAAATGGTGTTTTTACCCTGGTTTTGGAATCGGCGTTGACCGGGGGATTTTTCAGATTGTGGCGATTGTGGTTGTGGTAGAGACAAGGCATGCCTTGTCTCTACGTTGCCATCCACGCCATCGTTGACGTTTCCATCCATGCCGTCGTTCATCCCGCCAATACCGCCGCCATCGTTCCCATCCAAAATCAATATCCCATGAACATGATTAGGCATTACTACAAACGCACCCAACCCAATATTTTTGGCGTGATTTTTTATTTCGTGCCATAGTACATCGGCAATCACTCCCGCCGGAGATAAATCCATTTTATCATTGGTGATTTCTCCAAAGAAATGTTCCCGGTCTTTGGTACAGATCGTGATAAAATAGGCGGCGTCCCAACCGTAGTCCCATTCCTGCCAGCGGGCCGAGGCGATTCGGTACTTATTCTGGTACTTGTCTGCCATTAGGCCGCAAATTTATCCAGTTTGATATAATCCCGAATATACACCGGAATTACTTCCCGGTAGGTAGGAGCCACCTCCCTGAACTGCGCGATGGTCAGCGTAGGGTGAGTGTGCAGGGCCTGAAAATCCTTGGTGCTGATGATCTTGCGTACGTCCTGATCCACGATGTAGGCTTTGAAGAAATACTTCAAAGCCCGCAGGTTCACATCTTCCTGCGGCGGATAAATAGAAATGAACTTGTCAAATTCCTCTTCCAGCAGTTCGTCCTTGGATTTGAACTTTGGTATAATGCCAAAAATCTTTTCCACCACCTCGCGGATCGATACCTTGCGGTCAATCTTGGCTGCCTTCCGTAATTTTTCCAGACTGAAATATTGGTCGGGCTTATCGAAAATCTCGCTTTCTATATGGCTCACCACCTGCTCCCAGTTGCCCAACTCCACGTGTTTTTTGATGATGTCGTCCATCACGACGCGATCCTCGAACTTCTGGAACAGCATCCGATCGATCTTCATGCCCTCGTAGCCGATGTGCTGCTCCTTCAAAGTCGCCAGCGGGTCGGGGCGAAAGCTCGTGTACTTATCGATGTCCACAGGGCCGTCCCCACCGGGGCCATTACCTTTCGGAGGCTTAGGCAGGTGTAGTTTTTCGTCGTAGTCGAAGCGTTCCTCAAAATATTCGCAGTTAGCAAAAAAGTCGAAAAGCTTGAATGCTTCCTTCTCGTGCCGGATGATTTCCTCCTCGCCCAACTGATTCTTAAACTTATACTCGAACGTGTGTGTCCGGGTGCCCCGGCCTTTAATCTGCACGAAGTCTGCCGGGCTGAAAATTGGCCGCATCATGCAGATGTTCAGCAAGTCGGTGCAGTCGTACCCCGTAGTCATCATGCCTACTGTCACGCACACGCGGGTTTTACCCGAGGGGTAGCCGTCAAGCCAGGATGTTTTGCCGTTCAGGTTGTTGTTGGAAAAATTGATCGTCATTTGCTGGGCGTCGCTCACCTGCGAGGTGACCTGCACCGCAAAATCAGAAACGTACTTTCCCGGAAATAGCTGGTCGGCCAGCTCGTTCAGGATCTCGGCCAGCTTGCGGGCGTGGTTCTGGCTCACAGCGAAAATGATCGTCTTGCCGATTTCGCCCGTAATTGGGTCGCACAGGGCGTTTTGCAGAAAGGTTTGGCAGAAAATGTGGTTTGTTTTATCGGAGAAAAACTTTTTCTCAAAATCTCGCGATACAAAAGTTTCAGTTTCCTCGCCGTTCTCATGAGTGAGGGTCACGGCGTACCCTTCATCCGACAGCAGTTGGGTCGTGATTTCGGTACGGGCGTCCAGCACCCAGGGATTGATAAGGAAGCCATCCTTCACCCCGTCAAGAAGCGAATACCTGAACGTGGGTTCGCCGCCTTCGCACCCAAAGGTGGCGTAGGTGTCGCGCAGCATCCGCCGCTCTATTTCGCGCGGGTCGTCGACCCGAACCTTGTCGGGATCGACACCTTTGAGGTAGTCCTTGGGCGTGGCAGTCAGGCCAAGCTTGTAGCCGTGGAAGTACTCGAACACCGCCCGCGCATTGCCCGAAATGGAGCGGTGAGCCTCGTCGGAAATCAGCAGGTCGAAGTCCGTCGGGTTAAACTGGTAGCGGTAGCGGTCGTTGACCATCAACGACTGAATCGTGGTTACGACGATGTCGGCCACCCGCCAGTCGGTCTTGTGTTCTTTGTAAATAAAGGTGCTATAGTCGGGTTTCAGGTAGTTGGTAAATGCCTTCCAGGCCTGATCTTCCAGTTCGAGACGGTCCACCAGAAAAAGTATTCGCCGCGCATTCTCTGACCGCAGAAACAGGCGGATCACCGCCGCCGAGGTTAGCGTTTTGCCCGTTCCGGTCGCCATCTCAAACAGAAAGCGGTCCTTGCCCCCAGCCACGGCTTGTTGGATTTTTTGTAAAGCTTCTGATTGATATTCTCTAAGAAATTTCAGGCCGTTGGACCAAATAAAATCCTTGCTGGCCTCAACGCTACCCACCCAACCGGGCCGCAAGGCATAATCCGGCATCTGCACGGCCACGATGTAGTCTACCTCCACGGGTTCATTGACCAGCACTTCCCGGTTGGGATGCCAGTCTTTGATGGCTCCTATTTCTTCGGGCGAAGGGAATTTGTAGATAGGCTTAGGATTACCTTTTTTAGTGTCCCAGAGGTAGTGCACAATGCCGTTGGAAAGGATCACGAAGCGAGCCTCGACGGTTTTCGCGTATTTCCGCGCCTGCTCTTTGGCTACCAAGGGGTGCAGACTTTCCTTCTTTGCTTCCAACACACAGACGGGCTTGCCGTGGTTGTCAGTAAGCAGAAAATCAAGAGCACCGTCTTTAGTGTACTCATAATCTTCGCCCCACGCGTTGATCTCAAGCTGAGTTATCTTGACCCGATTTTCCAACAGAATATTGGCTGGCCCCGCTTCATCAGCAAAAAATCTCCAGCCCGCTTCTTTCAATAGCTGGTTTATTCGTATTCTTGCGTGAGCTTCGTTGTTCATGGTACTGCGAGTGAAAGCAAGGTTGTGGATATTTCCGGTAACCAATAACAATAATGCAATAACTAACTAAATAGGACAACTTCCTCCTCCTTGCTAAGTATGAACCGCCATTCACCTACTTTTTCAAAAGACAATAACTAACCTGAAAAACAACCAAAACATGAAATATCTCGGACTATTCGCTGTTGCACTACTTTTTGTCGGCTGCGCCAAAGACGCCTCTACTTCCCAAAAAATGGAAAAAGGCTGGGTTTCTATTTTCAACGGCAAAAATTTTGACGGCTGGAAGATCACCGACGAAAGCCCCGGTACTTTCACGGTGGAAGACGGCATGATCAAAGTCGCTGGCCCAAGGGCGCATATGTTCTACGACGGCCCCGTAGCAAACCACGATTTCAAGAATTTTGCGTTTAAGGCCGACATCAAGACTATGCCCGGCGCCAACTCGGGTATGTTTATCCATACGGCTTACCAGCCCGAAGGCTGGCCCGCCAAAGGCTACGAAATTCAGGTGAACCAGTCACATACTGACTGGCGCAAGACGGGCAGCGTGTATTCTTTCCAGGATGTGAAGGACGTCTATGTGAAAGACGGTGAATGGTATACCGAGGAAATCGAAGTACAGGGCAAGCATGTCACTGTGAAAGTGAACGGCAAAGTCATCAACGACTACATGGAACCTGCCGAGCCTAAAGATGCCCAGAAACGCCTGAGCCACGGTACTGTAGCCTTGCAGGGGCACGATCCCAAGAGTGTGATCTATTACAAAAACGTGATGGTAAAGGTACTGCCCGACTGAGGACAGGGCTAATTGGTTGGCGAAACCACTGGCAAGCATTTTTAAACGACAATCCGCTTTGCTTGTCCATGTGCTTTAACCAACCATTGTATTTGAAAGACCATGAAAAAATCCTCAATTGTAATAGCGGCTCTGTTCGCCAATTTAATTATTGTATTACCTGCCTTAGCCCAAACCTCTACCGTGGTGAACAAAGAAACCCGCCGCATTGAAGTAACGGGCTTTTCGGAAATGGAAGTGATGCCCGATGAATTGTATTTTACGGTTTCGCTGCAGGAATACTTCAAAGACGAGAAAAACCAGAAAGATAAAGTACAGATCAACGTACTGGAAAAGCAACTTCTGCAAGCAGTAGCTGAAGCCGGCCTGCCGAAGGAAGCTCTGTCCGTAAGCGGCGTGGGCGGATACCAGCGTAATTGGGAAAAAGACAAAAAGCCCGCCACTTTCCTGGAAAGCAAGCAGTACCAGCTCAAAGTAGAACGTGCCGATAAGCTCGACGGAATTCTTTCAAAAGTAGACAGCCGGGGCATTCAGTCTGCCTACATGAGCCGGACTGATCATTCCCGCAAGGAAGAATTCAAGAATCAGGTGAAGGTAGAAGCGCTGAAAAATGCTAAGGAGAAAGCTGCATTCCTGCTGAATGCTATCGGTGAAAAAGCCGGTCAGGTTCTGGAAATTCGGGAACTGGAAGAGGGTGCCTCCTATCCGCAGCCGATGTATAAGTCCAGCATGCGTATGGCTTCCGCTGAGGCCGGTGGCGTACCCGACAGTGATCTTGATTATCAGAAAATAAAGCTGAGCTACCGCATGCAGGCGGTTTTTGAAATAAAATAATCCTTTTAAGCTATAATGAAATCCATTCAGCGCGTACCTTATCTCTTATGGGGCATAGCCGCGCTGAATGTGGTTTTACACCTGGCATTTTACCAAAATCTCGAGTACCACCGCGATGAGCTCCTCTACTTTTCGCAGGGATTGCATCTGGATTGGGGTTACGCATCAGTACCGCCGCTGACGGGCTGGCTGGCCGGGTTGGTAGAAGCTACGCTGGGTTTTTCAGTCTGGGCGGTGAGACTGCTTCCAGCCTTCTTCAGCGGTGTAATGGTGATGCTCGTGGCGGCTATCAGTCGCGAATTGGGCGGGCGAGACTACGCACAGGTTCTGGCGGGTATCGGCGTGGTACTTACGCCGCTTACTATGAGGGCATTTTCTATGTTTCAGCCCGTTTATCTCGACATTTTTTTCTGGACGCTGCTTTTTCACTGGCTTGTCCGTTTCCTGAATACCTCCTCTGAGAGGCACCTATATGCCTTGGGCATTACTTTGGGACTTGCCCTGCTCAACAAGTACCTTATCACGCTTTGGGCGGCCAGCGCTCTTCTGGCTCTGCTGTTCACCGACGAGCGAAAGATTTTCACCCGCAAGGCTTTGTATGTGGCCTTTGGGCTGAGTCTGCTTATTTTTCTTCCCAATTTAATCTGGCAAATCCAGCACGACTTCCCGGTATTGCAGCATATGGCTGCGCTGAACGATAGTCAGTTGGTACATGTCGATCGCGTTCAGTTTCTGGCGGATCAATTACTGATGGGCTATTCTGTGCTTCTACTACTTGTGCCGGGATTTTACTTTTTGTTGAGCCGCCGAAAGTACCGCAGTGTGGCCCTTATAGTACTCTTTACAGTTGGGTTGCTTTGCCTGGTGCGCGGCAAAAGCTACTATACAGCTGGGGTATTTCCGGTATTATTAGCCGCTGGAGCCGTCTTTTGGGAAAATATTCTGGTAAGAACTTTTGGCAAAATTCTTCTTCCTGTTTCGATGTTGTTGTTTGTTGTGCCGCTTTTGCCCCTTGGGCTACCCATTTACGCTGTAAAAGGATTGGCCGCTTACTTCGATAATCTTGACAAAAAATATGGCGTCGACGCAGGAAGGCGCTTCGAGGATGGTACCATCCACTCTCTCCCGCAGGACTACGCCGATATGCTGGGCTGGGAAGAACTTACGCGCATCGTGCAACGCGCCTACCAGCAGACGGGAGATAAGAAAAATGTCCTCATTTACTGCGAAAACTACGGTCATGCGGGTGCTGTATCGATTATTGGTAGGAAATATTCATTGCCCGAACCGATGTGTTTTAGCGAAAGCTTCCTGTACTGGGCACCCGATTTGCTTAATCATGAAATCCGGGAATTCATTTATGTCAACGACGAGCTGGGGGAAGACCTTCAACGGGGCTTTGGTGATATCAAAGAAATTGGCCGGATTCAGAATATCAACGCCCGCGAGTACGGCACCCGTGTGTACCTCTGCCGTAAGCCCCGGGGGGACGTGCAGGCTTTCTTAAAAGCACGCATTGCCGAAGAGACGCCTTTCTAAAAAGGTACTTTCACGACTTTCAGCGAAAGTATGGGCGGGCTATATGATGAATGGTTTTATGGCCGGGAATAGTTTTTGTACATTTGGTAAAAACTACAATCAAAACCTCCTTAGAAACTATGAGCGTAAATGCCAAACACTTAGCCACATTTGTACTGGGAGCCGCCGCCGGAGCCAGTATGTACAAGTACCTGCAAACTGAAGAGGGCGAAAAGATGCTGGAGGACCTGAAATCAAAAGCTACCAATCTTCGTGACGAAGCCGAAGGAGCAGTGGACAAAGTCCCGGACTATTTCGAGCAACTCAAAACCAAAGGAACCGATACGTTGAAGGAAAGTTTTCCGGAAGCCGAGCAGATGCTGCGTGACCTGATGGATAAGTTTACGGGTAAGAAATCGGCACCGGCAGCAGAGTAGAGTTTGTAATTCTCACCGAGTGAACTTATCGGTCTAAAAACAAAGACAGTACTTTAAAGTACTGTCTTTGTTCTAGTTACAGGAGTTCGTTCAACTTCGCGTGGTAGAGCAGCATGATCGTCTTGGCGTCTTTGATCTCGCCGCTTTGGATCATAGATAAAGCTTCTTTAAAGCCTAGTTCTATTACTTCGATATTTTCCTGCTCATCGGCGTGACCGCCGCCTTCTCCCACCTTCATAGCCGGACTGTACTCCGCCACGAAGAAGTACAGAATTTCTGTTACCGAGCCCGGCGACATATACGCCTCGAAAACCTTCTTCACTTCCCGGACCTGATATCCGGTTTCTTCTTCTGTTTCGCGCCGGATACAATCTTCCGCATTATCCTTATCGAGCAGGCCCGCGCAGGCTTCGATCATCATGCCCGTCGGATTACCATTCGTGTAGGTCGGCAGTCGAAATTGCCGGGTAAGGATGACTTTCTGTCGCTCTTTGTTATAAAGCAGTATGGTAGCTCCATTGCCCCGGTCGTAAGCTTCGCGCGACTGTCGCTCCCAACTACCATCCTTTCGTTGGTAGTCGAACGTAATTTTGCGTAATGTGTACCAGTTATCGGACAGGACTTTTTCTTCGACAATTCGGATTTCGGGATTCATGGGCAGCAAAGTGGAAAGAATTAGTACTTTTGATTTGAGTTGAGAAGCCACTTTCCGGTTCCAAACGGGATCCGAAAAGTCTTCGCTGCGATTTACTCAAAAAAACAGAATCATGCACATCACAGCCATCGGCGACGTCCATGGGCGAGACGCCTGGAAAGAAATAAAAGATGAGGAAACCGACCAGATCATATTTATTGGCGACTATGTCGATCCGCACCAACCCATTCCCGACCTCGATGTGATTCAGAATCTGGAAGAAATTATCGCCTTCAAAAAAAACAATTCCGGGCTCGTCACGCTGCTACTCGGCAATCACGATGCGCAGTACCTGCACCATCCGCTTTATCAGTGTTCCGGTCACCGCGCCGACTTGCAGGAAACACTAGGCAATTTGTTTCTGGAAAATAAAGATTTATTCAAAATCGCCTGGCAGTACGATAACTACCTCTTTACCCACGCAGGTATTTCCAGATGTTGGTACGAGCGAAATCTTCCTATTCTGAACGATTTTAAACAAAATAACCTGGCCGAATCGCTAAACGAAATTTACCACAGCGAGTACCGCGACATCCTATTTGAAGTGGGACGCAAACGCGGTGGCTGGTACCCTTGCGGTGGTCCGATCTGGGCCGACCAATCCGAAATTAAAGAAGACTTTCTGCCCAATTTCCACCAGGTAGTCGGCCATAGCCGAGTTCCTGACTTCGAAATCTACGGCGACCAAGATGCATCCATCACATTTATCGATGTGGGTGACACGCGCGTCCGGTTTTACCATCGGCACTTCGGGGAAAATTAAGTAGTTTTGGCTTTTGCTCTTTTCCTAAAACTTCCATGCTGAACATAATGCGCCCTCTTCTTCTCAAAACTTCCGCATCAATTGTCCTGATTACGCTGATTCTTTCGTGTGGCAGCAAGAATCCCCCCAAGCTTTCGGAGCAAAGCCTGATTCCCATGCCTGTGTCCGTGACGGCCACCGATAGTGTTTTTGAGCTTAATGAAAATACCAGCATATACGCGCAGCCTGGCAGCGAAGAGGTGAGGAATATCGCACAGTACCTGGCAGATCACCTTAATCCGGCGACGGGCCTGGGCATCGAGGTGGAAACGGCAAACGACACCTCGGCGGCAGGAGGCATTTTTCTGACTCTCACTGACGCCGACACCACGCTGGGCGACGAAGGCTACGAACTTACCATTAAGTCAAATACTATAAAACTGCTGGCTCATCGGCCTGCTGGGCTTTTCCGGGGTGTTCAAACACTACGGCAGGCACTACCTGCCGCAATAGAGAAGTCAGACAAGCAGCCCGGCCCGTGGCAAATTCCGACAGGTACTATCCGGGATTACCCAGAGTACGCCTATCGGGGCGCGATGCTAGACGTGGCCCGGCATTTTTTTAGTGTAGAAGACGTGAAACGCTACATTGACCTCATTGCGGCTTATAAAATGAACGCGTTGCACCTGCATCTTTCGGACGATCAGGGCTGGCGAATTGAGATTAAATCCTGGCCAAAGTTGGCTACCTACGGGGGAAGTACCAACGTGGGCGGAGGTAACGGCGGCTACTACACCCAGGAACAGTACAGCGATTTGGTCAAATACGCGCAAAGCCGTTATATCACGATCGTTCCCGAAATCGACATGCCCGGACACACCAACGCTGCCCTGGCATCGTACCCCGAATTAAACTGTAATGAGAAAGACCCCAACCCGAAGCTGTACGAAGGCATCGAGGTAGGTTTCAGTACACTTTGCACCAGCAAGGAGATTACTTATAAGTTCGTGGATGATGTAGTGCGCGAACTGGCTGCCCTCACGCCCGGCCCCTACATCCACGTCGGAGGCGACGAGTCGCACGTGACGCCGATGGAAGACTACATCCCGTTCATCAATCGCGTGCAGGATATCGTGCAATCGCACGGCAAGCAAATGATTGGCTGGGATGAAGTTACCAACGCCAGCCTGAAGCCCACGTCGGTGGCGCAGTATTGGGCCAAAGCCGAGTACGCTCAATCGGCGGCCAAACAAGGTGCCAAGCTGATAATGTCTCCGGCCAAAAAAGCTTATCTGGACATGCAGTACGATTCTACCTCCAAGTATGGGCTGCACTGGGCGGCTTACATCGAGCTGGACAGCGCTTATAACTGGGAGCCTTCCACGATGGTAACGGGCGTGAGCAGGGAAAATATTTTAGGCATCGAAGCCCCGATTTGGACCGAAACAATCTCCGATATGGATGCCCTTGAATACATGGCCTTCCCGCGTCTTCCCGGCCTGGCCGAAATCGGCTGGTCCCCAAAATCAGTACGCGACTGGGCGGGATACCGCGTCCGCCTGGGTAAGCAAGGCAAGCGAATGGACGCCATGGGAATCGGGTATTATCCCTCTAAACAAGTGGATTGGGAAAAGTAAAATCCTGAATATTTTCTTGCATTTTCCCTATTTTGGCACCAACTTTGCGCCCCAATCCCGAAAAGACAACTGAGTGCAGTCGAAACAGCATCATATTTCCCGCATAATCAGCAGCTTACTGGCAGCCATGCTGCTGTTAGTAGCCGTTGCGGGAAAGTCGTGGACTCTGGCTTCCTCGCCTGTCGAGAAAGAGAAAACGGAGGAGTCGGGCAAAAAGACCAAAAGCCATTCGACCGATTCGACTAATGATGATGCAGCTACGGTAAGTGAATTATCGCTTCACGCCGTAGTAACGCCCGCCCTATCGTTCGATTTCGAGCAGTCGTTTTTTACGCTGCCGCAAACTTTTCTCTATCATTTTGAGGAAAAGGTCGTTATTCCTCTCGCGGCCCGAACGTCCTACTACTACTTCTCTTACTTCCGCTACGTTTTCGGCCACCACATCGCGCCCAACGGACCGTGATTTCAATCGTGAATGAGTAACGGGGCCGCCCGCGCGGTGATGATTGAGTGAATATTTTTTGCTCAATGCCGTTCGCCATTCTATCCCGAACATTAATTTTTCCTATCAACAATCGGCTGCCACTGTTACTGCTGCGAGTTAGCGTAAACAGGTAGCAAAGAGGACGGAATAAATCCGCCGAATGGTATTTACAATTCATTCATTCAAAATTGACCTATGCGTAATAAAACCGGAATAATCACCCTGACGATCGTAATAGCGCTGATTAGTATCTATTACCTGTCGTTCACTTTCGTAGCGCGGAAGTACACTGCCGACGCCGTCGCTTACGCCACCGATGCTCAGGGCAAGGTGGACTATACTAAGAAACAAGCCTATATCGATTCTCTTTGGCGGGAGGACGTATATCTGGGCCACACGCTGCAGGAAGTTATGGAGCGTCAACTGAGCCTGGGCCTCGATCTTCAGGGCGGCATGCACGTGGTACTGGAAGTCGCCCCTGCCGATATTGTTAAAGGACTTGCAGGCAGCAACGCCCGCGGGTCGCAGTTTCAGCAGGCTATCAAGGATGCCAATGAAGCGCAGAAGACCAGCCAGAGCAGCTACGTGAATCTGTTCGTGGATGCCTACAAGAAATTGGCCCCCAATACCAGCCTGGCTAGTGTATTCGCCAATAGCGCTAACCGCAGTAAAATCAACAGTAGTTCGTCCGACAGCGAGGTAATCGCCATGCTGAACGAGGAAGTCGAAGGTGCCATCGATCGGGCCTATAAGATCATTCAGGCACGGGTAGACAAGTTTGGTGTGACTAATCCCAACCTACAGCGCCTTCCCGGCAAAAACCAGATTTTGGTCGAGTTGCCCGGTGTGGATAACCCCGAGCGCGTACGCCGCCTGCTATCAGGCGCAGCCAAGCTGGAATTTGCGGAAGTCTATAATGTCAATGAAATCAATGCTGGTCTCGATCAACTCGGCCAGTACCTGAGCCGGGAGGAAGCCGCCGAGAAAGCCAATCGCCCGGCTGCTGCCGCTACTACGGACACGACTCAGAAATCTACCCCGAGCAATCTGGAAGAACTGCTGGCCCAGCGTGGCGACTCTGCCGCTACTGACACTTCGGCCCTGGCCGCGCAGACCGCCGCTCTGACCAACCTTTTCGTACCGCTGCCACAGGGCTTAGGCGTTTATATGAAAGATACGGGCCGGGCTATGGAAATCCTGCATCGCCCCGAAGTTCGCTCATTTTTCCCTTCTGATTTGGTATTCATGTGGGATCGTCAGGGCATCGATGCTACCAATGGGCAACTCATTCTGCCACTTTATTTTATCAAAAAACCAAATGGCCAGGCTCCATTGGAAGGTGACGTGATCGTAGACGCGACTCACGACTACGACGAACGCGGACGCCCCGAAGTAAGTATGCGCATGAATGGCGAAGGTGCTCGCAAGTGGCGGACATTGACGGCCAACAACATAGGCCGTCAGGTGGCAATTATCCTGGATGGCCAGGTGTACACTGCGCCCAACGTAAACGGCGAGATTCCCAATGGTAATTCAAGCATTTCGGGTAGTTTCACGGTGGAAGAAACCAAGGATATGGCTAACGTGCTGAAAGCCGGTAAACTACCCGCTCCTACCAACATCGTGGAGGAGGCCGTAGTTGGATCTACACTGGGTTCCGAAGCCGTAACGGCGGGCGTACTTTCCTCACTGGTAGGTTTGATTGTGGTACTCGTATTCATGGTAGCATATTATAGCCGTGCGGGCTGGATTGCCGATGTGGCGCTATTCGTCAACTTGTTCTTCCTGATGGGCGTCATGGCCTCGCTGGGCGCGGTACTTACGCTGTCAGGTATTGCGGGTATCGTGCTGACAATCGGTATGTCGGTGGATGCCAACGTACTGATTTATGAGGGAATAAAAATAGAACTTGAAAACGGCAAACCCTTCGCCGTGGCCGTACGCGATGGTTTCAAGAGCGCACTTTCAGCGATTATCGACTCCAACGTGACGACCTTACTGACGGGCGTGATCCTATTCATTTTTGGTACCGGGCTGGTACTTGGATTCGCCACCACGCTGGTCATCGGTTTGATTACTTCGCTATTCGCGGCGATCTTCATCACCCGGTTGCTGCTGGAATACACCATCAAACAGGGTAGAACGCTGAAATTCTATTCCGGCCTGACTAAGAACTGGTTTAAGGACACTAATTTCGACTTCGTTACGCAGCGGAAGCGGTTTTACTACGTTTCGTCAGCCATTATCCTGATCGGTATCGGTTCGTTTATCTTCAAAGGCTTTGGCCTCGGTATCGACTTCAAGGGCGGACGCTCTTACACGGTGCGTTTCGAGAAAAATGTTGGCACCGACGAAGTACGTAAGGCCATGACTGAGGCGCTAGGTACTACCCCTGAGGTGAAGACCTTTGGGGGCTTCGATCAGGTGAAGATTACAACCGCTTACCTGATCGACGACACTTCGCCCGACGCCGACAAACAGGCTGAGGCAAAGATCATGGAAGGTGTCTCGAAGGTACCGGGCAATACTAAGGCAGAAATCGTAAGTTCGGCCAAAGTCGGCCCGACTATCGCCTACGATACTATGATCTCTGCCTTCTGGGCCGTTCTGCTGGCGGTAGCGGTCAACTTTGGTTATATCTTCATTCGGTTCCGGCGGCTGGCGTTTAGCTATGGCGCGGTGGCGGCCCTGTTCCACGACGTGATCGTGCTGCTGGCCATCTTCTCGCTATTCAATGGCTGGTTGCCCTTTTCGCTGGACATCGACCAGGCATTCATCGGTTCCATACTTACGATCATGGGTTATTCTATGAACGATACTGTGGTAATCTTCGACCGTATTCGTGAGTACCTTAACGACAAGAATGCGCGCAAAGAAAGCGTACCTACCATTATCAACAATGCCCTGAACAGTACGCTGAGCCGTACCGCTGTAACGGGTATTTCGACGATGCTGGTTTTGATCGTACTGCTGATCTTCGGTGGTGAAGTGATTCGCGGCTTCACCTTCTCGATGCTCATCGGCGTTATCGTGGGTACCTACTCATCGCTTTTCGTAGCCGCGCCTATCGTGGTAGATACGTTACAACGTGACCTGCTCAAGCATCCCATCGTGGATGAGCCGGAGACTGCTCCAAAGAAAGGAAAAGTAGCCAGAGCATAGTAGCACCGTAGGAAAAAGGGGGAAAGTCGTTGGCTTTCCCCCTTTTTCTTTGGTAAATCCTCGGATTCAAACAAATTTCCCTTAGTTTCGCAAAAACTGCGCGATACCAAAATCTTATCTCTTAATCTACTATCTCAGTAATTTGTATTTCATAATTCTACCTTACCTATGAATCAACTCTGGATTACCAAGCCCCTGGATAAACTCATGGCCGAATCGACGGGCGAGGGCAACCAACTGAAACGTACCCTCAGCGCGACCAGTCTGGTAGCTTTGGGTATTGGGGCCATTATCGGCGCGGGGCTATTCTCTCTAACAGGCATCGCTGCCGCTGAGCATGCAGGTCCGGCAGTGACGATTTCGTTCGTACTGGCCGCCTTCGGTTGTGCCTTCGCGGGCCTTTGTTACGCCGAATTCGCCTCCATGATTCCTATTGCGGGCAGCGCTTATACCTATTCTTACGCCACTATGGGTGAGTTTGCGGCCTGGATTATTGGTTGGGATTTGGTCCTGGAATATGCCCTCGGTGCAGCTACCGTGGCCGTGAGCTGGTCAAGATACTTACTGGAATTTCTGGGCGGCTTCGGCGTACACCTTCCGGTCGAACTGGTTTGTTCGCCTTTTGAAGAGGTGACCTTGAGCGACGGTACCCTCGTTACCGGTGGTCTCATCAATCTACCCGCTATTCTGGTCGTGTGCCTGTTATCCCTCCTGCTGATTCGCGGCACAGAAGGTTCGGCTTTGATGAACAATATTCTAGTAACGCTCAAACTACTGGTCGTAGTGATGTTTATCGCTCTGGGCTGGAGTCACATCGACCCTGCCAATTATACACCTTACATCCCCGCCAATACGGGTGAGTACGATCATTTCGGCTGGACAGGCATCGCTACAGGCGCAGCGGTAGTTTTCTTTGCTTTCATTGGGTTCGATGCTGTATCCACGGCGGCGCAAGAAGCTAAACACCCGCAGCGCGATATGCCGATCGGCATTCTGGGCTCCCTGATCATTTGCACCATTCTGTATGTATTGTTTGCGCACGTAATGACGGGTCTGGTCAACTATACGGTATTTGAGGGTGATGCCAAGCCTGCCGCTACCGCTTTTGCCGTTACGGGCTACGATTTCCTGCAAAACGCCCTGATTCTGGCCATTTTGGCGGGCTATACATCCGTAATGCTGGTGATGCTGCTTGGACAAAGCCGCGTCTTCTACACCATGAGTAAGGATGGGCTATTGCCGCCATTTTTCAGTGATATTCATAAGAAATTCCAGACGCCCTGGAAGACCAACCTGTTCTTTATGATATTCGTGAGTTTGTTTGCCGGATTCGTTCCTGTAAGCGATCTAGGACACATGGTCAGCATCGGGACGCTCTTCGCCTTCTGCCTGGTGTGCGCGGGCGTCTGGCTCATGCGGGTCAGGATGCCTCACATTCACCGGGCTTTCAAAACCCCCTTGGTGCCATTTGTACCCATCATGGGCATCGTCGTCTGTCTTTACTTAATGTATTCGCTGCCCGTTGAAAGCTGGTATCGACTGGCTATATGGTTGATTATCGGCCTGGCCATTTATTTCTTTTACGGCCAGAAACATAGCGGCATGAATCCCGATAACCCGGAGAACTCCGATAGTTGAGTTTTTAACTACCCGTAGCTGATCGCTCTGGGCAAACATGAAAGAGGTCCGTGAGGAAGTTTTCTCACGGACCTCTTTTGTTTATTTGTGAAATTTTATGGTAGTTTAGCGTTTTAGCGCCAAATATTATTTCAATAAAAAATGTAAACTCAATCTCCAACAAACCCTCCCTATGAAAAGAAAATTTTCTCTGCTCTCCCTACTAATAGTATCACTGGCCGGCAGTCCGCTTTTCGCCCAAACCACCGAAGAGGGACTGGACCAAAAAATCAACGCCTGGGTACAGCCAGCTACCGAGGCAGTGAGCAATGTCGTTTTCTATCCCATTCAACTGGGCAGCGATGCCGCCACGAGTATGCCTCTCGTGGTTATTTTTTTGCTGGTATCGGCACTTTTCTTTACCATTTATTTTAAATTCATCAACATTAGGGGCTTCAAAACTGCTATCCAGACCGTTCGTGGTACTTACAGCGATCCCAATGATGCGGGCGAGGTTTCTCACTTTCAGGCTCTGACCGCTGCCGTTTCCGGTACTGTTGGCTTAGGGAATATTGCGGGCGTAGCCATTGCCATTTCGCTGGGCGGGCCGGGTGCAACGTTCTGGATGATCTTAGCCGGATTACTGGGAATGTCGTCCAAATTCGTGGAGTGTACCCTGGGTGTCCGCTACCGCGAAATTGGCCCCGATGGGAAGGTCTACGGCGGACCGATGTACTATCTTACCAAAGGTCTGCAGGAAAAAGGTTACGGGGGACTAGGAAAAGTACTGGCCATTTTCTTTGCTATCATGTGCGTAGGTGGTTCATTCGGTGGAGGTAACATGTTCCAGTCTAATCAGGCCGCCAAGCAATTCCTTGATATGGTAGGATCCACCTCCACCTCAGCGGGTACCATCTTTGGCATTTTCATGGCAAGTATGGTTGCGATGGTCATTATTGGTGGTATCAAGCGCATTGGCGCGGTCACGGAGCGGGTTGTGCCGTTTATGTGCGGCATTTACATTCTCGCGGCGTTGGTGGTAATTTTCGTCAACATCGGCCAGTTGCCCGCTACTTTTAGCAAGATTTTCGGCGAAGCGTTCAGCCCCATTGCCGTAGCCGGAGGTTTCGTTGGCGTGCTGGTACAGGGTTTTCGTAGAGCGGCCTTCTCCAACGAGGCAGGCGTAGGTTCAGCGGCCATTGCCCACTCGGCGGTCAAAACTGATTTTCCTGCCAGCGAAGGCATCGTGGCCCTGCTAGAGCCTTTTATCGACACAGTAGTCATCTGCACCATGACCGCCGTCGTGGTCATTATTACCGGAGACTACGACCAAGCCGGCAGTATGGGTGGTGTGGAGGTTACTTCGCAATCGTTCGCTACGGTACTGCCTTGGTTTCCTTATGTGCTGACCGTTACAGTAGTACTTTTTGCCTTCTCGACTATGATTTCATGGTCCTACTATGGTTTGCAGGCCTGGCTTTTCTTGTTTGGCAAAACGAAATTTAACGACATCCTTTATAAAGTACTTTTCTGCTGTTTTGTAGTGATTGGCGCTGCTGCCAGCCTAAGTGCCGTTACTGATTTCTCCGACGCCATGATTTTCGCCATGTCTGTCCCTAACCTGATCGGTTTGTTCTTCCTGCTGCCTGTGGTGAAAAAAGAGGCTGCCAAGTACTACGCCTATATCAAGAGCGGGGAGTGGAAGCAGTACCACCCCGAAGCGAAGTGATTTTTTGTAGATAGAAGGTACTTGCAAGGGTACCTTTTATCCTTTCCTTCTTGGCGTAGGCATCTCCTCTATTCCGAGCGTAGTGAGGTGAGGATTAAGGATGCGCGCAGTAATGTGCAGCTGGAAGTACCTGACCCCTTCTACTACAAAAATATGGGTGAACCAGCCATGATTTTTCAAACGCCGATAAATGCTTGAATAGCTGACTGAACTGGGCCAACCCTGCGCACCTAACGCCGTATGCAGGGTGTCTACGGCTTTGTTTAAATTGGAAAAATACGTGATCGTTTCTTTTGTCGAACCAAAGGGGTTGGCCTTAATCAAAGGCTTGACAATAACTTCATAGATGGTTTGCTGTCGAGCGGCCATTTTGTACTAATTGTGGATAAATCACCTGTTTTTGAATAAAAAATTGCATTAGAATAACTTTTTTGAAAAATAATAGACCTATTTTTCAAAACCCAAAATATCTAAAACTTTTTTGACGGGTAAGGCGTTTTATAGTTGTTGTTTTAATAAGGAAGAAGCCAGATTCTCGCGAGTCTGGCTTTTTTGCATTTATTTCAGTTCTGTGCTTTCCGTGCCTGGGACCTGATATTCATCGGCTCTCCGCTATTTTTCCCTTTTCCAGACGTATAAAATGGTTGACACAACGGGGTATCTCGTGCGGATAATGCGATACGTAAATTAGCGTTCTTTCGTCTGACTCGCATATGGCATCTACCACGGATTTGAAGTACTCTACTGCTCCTATGTCCAGACCCTGACAAGGCTCATCCAATATGAGCAGAGGAGGATTCTTCACCAATGCCCGCGCCAACAACACCAGCCGCTGCTCTCCTTTGGATAGTTTTAGGAGCGGTCGTTCCATTGCGTGATCCACGCCCAGTAGTTTGGCTAATCGCCCGACCCGTTCTTTTTGCTTTTCATTCAGTTTTTTGAAATAAATACCCGTAGCGTCAAAGAAGCCGGAAGCAATGGCTTTGAAAACTGTCGTTTCAATGGGAAAATATAAATGCAACTCGGGCGATACATGGCCGATTTTTTGTTTTATATCCCAGATCGACGCGCCTTTGCCACCACGTTTTAGGTCAAACAGATCGAAATCATTGGCAAATCGCTGCGGATGATCCGCAGTCAAAATACTCAGGAGCGTAGATTTGCCGGAGCCGTTCGGTCCGGTCAACGCCCACTTTTCCCCTTTCCTAACTTTCCAGTCAACGTCGTCCAGCACGGCTTTTCCGTCGTACACGACTCTGATCTTTCGCAGATCGAAAGCGTAATCGAAATTGGTGAAAACAGGATCATCGTCAACAACAGAGGATTCGAAAGACCGGGTAGCAATTGAATTGTTTTCAAGAGCAGCCTTATTCCCATCGAATTGAGTTCTAGCCTTGATCCTTCCTTTTTCTAATTCCAGGATATTGGTAATCCAATCAGGGATTTCGGTAATCGAAGTAGCTAAAACAACAGAAGTACCTTGCCGGATAAGTTCCCCCATCGTATTATGCAAAATCTGCCGCGAAAGTACATCAAGTCCCACAAATGGATGATCGAGCAACAAGATGTCGGGCCGTTTGACCAGTGACCGCGCTAACAGCATTCGTCGGGTTTCGCCATTGGAAAGAGTTATAAACGGCTGATCAAGCAATGCGGTAAGCTGTAGCATTTCCGCAATGTCTACTAAACTTTTTTCTGGAATCTGGCTTTCTTCCAAACGCACCGACTGGTCGTTTACTGTCCCGACGGGCTTCATTTGTTCGGTAAGTACTTCCCGGACGGTGGGCGCTATGCCAGCTTCATGCGCCTGAAACCGTTGTTGGTGGTACTGAGCCGCCGCGCGGGCTATGCGGTGGAAGGAGTAGTCGTTGGCTACAAACGCAACGATTCCCTGCTTTCTCAATACTCCTCCGGCCGTGGCCCAACGTCCGGCGATGGTTTCCAGCAAGGTAGACTTTCCCGCACCATTGCCCCCTACAATGGCCCATTGTTCCGGGAGATTTATTTGCCAGTCAAGATTAAAAAGTACGGGTGTATCGAATTTGCGGACGGAGACATTTTCCAGGGAAAGAATAGACATAGAGAATTGAAGCACTGGGTAAAAAATAAGAACAAAAGCGTAATGGCACAGTTTTTACGCCAACATACTTAATCATTTTTAATTATAAAATCACATAAAAATAAACCCAACATGAACTCTATAAAATCTGTCGCTGAGCTCGACACTCCTTCTGACCTGAAAGAAAACGCCCGTAAAAAAGTAGCAGAATCCGTGAATGCCCTGGTGGCTGACGCTTTTGCGCTGTATATTAAAACCAAGAATTTTCACTGGCATATGTCCGGCCCACACTTCCGCGACTACCATTTGCTACTCGATGAACAGGCCGCTCAAATTCTGGCTACCATTGACCCGCTGGCGGAGCGAGTGCGGAAATTGGGCTACGACACTATCCGCTCTGTGGGACACATTGCCCAATTACAAACGGTTAAAGACAACGATGAAGACTTTGTGCCTGCGCAGGATATGCTCAAAGAGCTAATCGATGAAAATAAGAAAATGGGCAAAAACATGCGTGAAACTCACAAGCTTTGCGACGACGCCGACGATATAGCCACAGCCAGTCTATTGGAAGAGTATGTAGATGCCACCGAACGCCGTACCTGGTTCCTGTTCGAAACTACACGCACCAAGAATAAGTAAGAGGTTCTTTGACCGAAGAGTTTAGAACAACAAAACAGCGGTTATTTAAGGGATTAAAATCTCTCAAATGACCGCTGTTTTTAATTTATAATACTTACACTATCCTCCCACAGGTACTAATCTGCGGCAGTTAGTTTTTTTTCTTTCCTTTACTTATACAAGACCGCATTTACCGCGTCCACGGTCCGCTTTACGCTTGGCAAAATCTCTTCAATCAGTGTGGGAGCGTATGGGAGCGGCACATCACGATTGGTGATACGCATTACTGGTGCATCGAGATAATCGAAGGCATAACGCTGAATATGGTAGGCCAATTCGGAGGAAATGGACGCCAGCGGCCAGGCTTCTTCTACGATCACACAACGGTTGGTTTTCTTGATGGATTCTACGACGGTAGCGTAGTCGATGGGACGAACAGTACGCAGATCCACGAGCTCAGCGCTGATACCATTTTTTTCTAGTTCGTCAATGGCGGGAAGTACTACGCGGGGAATCATTTTGCCGAAGGAAACGATAGTCACATCCGAGCCTTCTTTCTTGACTTCTGCTTTGCCGATAGGAATGAGGTATTCTTCTTCGGGTACTTCCATTTTATCGCCGTACATCACTTCCGACTCCATGAAGATAACCGGATCGTTATCGCGGATGGAAGACTTCAAAAGACCTTTTGCGTCGTAAGGATTGGCCGGAACTACCACTTTCAGGCCCGGCGTGTTGGCATACCAGTTCTCAAAGTTCTGCGAGTGTTGCGCCCCGAGCTGCCCGGCGTTGCCCGTGGGCCCCCGGAAAACAATGGGGACATTGTACTGTCCGGCGGACATCGAGAGCATCTTGGCGGCGCTGTTGATGATCTGGTCGATCGCGACGAGCGAGAAGTTGAATGTCATGAACTCGATGATAGGGCGCAGTCCATTGGAAGCTGCCCCAACGCCGATACCGGCAAAACCCAATTCGGCGATGGGCGTGTCGATCACCCGCTTGGCCCCGAATTCATCCAGCATTCCCTGGCTGGCTTTGTAGGCTCCGTTGTACTCGGCGACTTCTTCACCCATCAAAAACACTTTCTCGTCGCGGCGCATCTCCTCGGACATGGCCTCTTTTATGGCATCTCTAAACGCTATTTCGGGCATTTTTTACAGTTGAAAGTTGAAAGTTGAGGGTTGAGAGTGAAAAAATCAGCTTCAACCTCTGACAAAGTACCCGTAAAACTAGTCATTGAGCCTGAATTCTCAAATTGTTAACACGGTTTGAGAGCCTTTTCCGGGTCATAGTTTGTAATTTTATGGCAAGCTACTTTAAATTCTGTTTCCATGAAAAAGTCTTTCCCTGCGTTTTTTCTTCTTTGGCTCTCTACAATTATTTATTTAAACTCCTGAAAATCAGAAATAGGTGGCTCGAAAGACGATATGGTAAGTTCTTTGCGGGGCGGGCGGGTGATGCTACGATGCTATTAATGATGTGGAATTCAGCGAGATCATCTGGAAAGCGGTGAAGGGTCTCGATAGCAAAATGCCCGCACCACGACGATCTGCGTTCGTGCGGGCGCGGGCTGAGAGAGGAGGAAGAAGATGACGATGATTAATCCTCAATTTTCTCCTAAAACCTTCGCCTTCTGCTTTTCATATTCCTGCTGCGTGATGACTTTTTCATCAAGTAGTTGCTTCAACTCACGGAGTTGGTCAGCCATGAAGGGCGTCATGGCGGGTTGCGTCTGCGGCATGAATGTATTCTGGTCGGGGCCGAAGCCACCTTCGAGATCGTAGGTATGCGTGGGCTTGTACTTCATGGTCCACAGGAAAGGAAAGAGGAAGAAAACACCGCCGATAATGGCTCCTACGTCGGCTTCTTCGTTGCGGGAAAAGGAGGTTTCGAAAGGTGCATATCCTTCTTTTTCCAGCCGTACGGTCGTGGTACTACCGACGATCTTGGTATCGCGGTGCGGGTAAGGGGTGGTCCCGACGGGCTCACCGTTGAGATACACTTTGGCACCGCTGGGGTTCGAACGGATCATAGTGGTACTGGCGCAGCTTGAAAAGAGAATCGAGGCGGCCAATAGCAGGGCGGTGACCTGGGTAGTGGATTTTGAGGTTTTCACGGGTCAATGGGTTGAAGGTGGATAAAAAGAGGTAGTTTATCTAGCTTTTTGAGAAAATAAATTGACTTATGCAGATAGACACACCAAAACCCTTTTACCCCCACACAAACCGAAATTATTTCAAAATACTCCCCCATCCGGCCATAATTTGAAAATCAAGGCCATCGCCTTATCTTTCGGCCTGGAAGAAAGTACCTACTCATTGTTTCGTATGAAAATAGCCGTACACGGACGCAATTTTTCGGAATCAGCCCGTCCATTTATTCAGGGCATGTTCGACGAGTTGCGGGCGCGGCGAATTGAGATTCAACTTTTTGCTCCTTTCCGGGAATTTCTGGATTCTATGGGAGTACAGCATTTTTCAGAAAGTACCTATACTTCCGAAAAAGACCTGTTCGACGCCCGGCTGATGGCCAGCCTCGGTGGCGACGGTACTTTGTTGGAAGCGGTGTCGTTGGTCGGGGCGCGGCAAACCGCCGTGATCGGAATCAACGTGGGGCGGTTGGGTTTTTTAGCCACCGTGCCCCCCGAACGCATCGCTGACATGATCACCGCGCTCGAAGGCGGTAAGTACCACATCGACGAGCGCGCTATGTTGGTCATGGAGGCCGACCGCGATATTTTCGACGGTCAGAATTTCGGCCTGAATGATTTCACGATTACCAAAACCGACACCTCTTCGATGATTACGGTTCATGCTTATCTCAACGGCGAGTTTCTCAACTCTTACTGGGCCGACGGGTTGATCGTAGCCACGCCCACAGGTTCTACGGGCTACTCGCTGAGTTGCGGCGGCCCGGTGCTGGTACCACACACGCAGAATTTTATCCTCACGCCCGTCAGTCCGCACAATCTCAATGTGCGCCCGCTGGTGTTACAGGATAGTTCAGTACTGAATTTTGAGGTTAAAAGCCGCAGCAATACCTGCATGGTGTCGATGGATGCCCGTTCGCAGGTAGTGGATTCGAGCGTAAAAATCACCGTCCGCAAAGCGCCCTTTGCTGCCCGCCTGATTAAAATGACCGATGACGATTTCTTCGATACCCTTCGAAGCAAACTGTCGTGGGGATTGGATATGAGGAATTGAGAGGGGATAAGGGTCAAAAGGTCAAACGGCGTTCTTCGGTTTCCTTTTGACCTCAAATTTGTGAAACATCCGTTCTCTAGAACTTAAAAAGACCCTTAACCTTTTAGCCTTTAACCGTTTAGCCCAAAACATGATACTTAGCCTTCACGAAAAAGACCTTCATTTAAAACATACATTCACCATCGCCCACGACTCCCGCGACGTACAGCCCACCTTGATTGTGGAGTTGCAGGACGACAATCTCAGTGGTTTTGGGGAGGCCACCACCAATAACTACTACGGTGTCACGATGGAAGGGATGAAGACCGCACTGGAAAAAGTCCGGTCTTCCGTAGAAAGCTACGTGTGGGGCACGCCCGAAAACCTTTGGGAAATGGTTTATTCCGCCTTGCAGGAAAATCCCTTCGCCCTTTGCGCCCTCGACATGGCTGCACACGATCTTTTTGCTAAAAAACAGGGCCAAAAACTTTACGAAAGCTGGGGACTTTCACCCGACCATAACCCGTTGACCAACTACACCATCGGTATCGACTCCGTTGAGAAAATGGTGGCGAAAATGCAGGAAGTACCCTGGCCTTTATACAAAATAAAACTGGGCACGACTGACGACCTGCGCATTGTCCGCGAACTGCGAAAACACACCGACGCCCGCTTCCGGGTAGATGCCAACTGCGCCTGGACCGCCGAACAAGCCATCGCCTACGCGCCCGAATTGAAAACGCTGGGCGTAGAGTTCATCGAGCAACCGCTCGCCGCCGCTGACCGCGAAGGGATGAAGCGGGTTTTTGCCGAAAGCGCGCTGCCCGTCATCGCCGACGAAAGCTGCATTGTGGAAAGCGATGTCGATTCGTGCGCCGGACTTTTTCACGGCGTCAACGTGAAACTGACCAAATGCGGCGGACTAACTCCCGCCCGCCGGATGATTTCAAACGCTAAAAATCTGGGAATGAAAACCATGGTTGGTTGCATGACCGAAAGCAGTGTGGGTATCTCGGCCATTGCTCATTTACTACCCCTGCTCGACTACGTGGATATGGATGGTACTTTACTTATTTCCAACGACCCCGCTACGGGCGTGACTTTCGATTATGGAAAAGTAATATATGCCGAAGAAAATGGGACGGGAGCGCGGTTAATCATTTAGTTCTTTGAGTTTAGTCGTCTGGTTATTGGTAGCTGTAAATCGTTGTCCTTTAACCGTAAACCATCGATTCCCTTTTCTTTCATGTCCCAGATATTCTTGACAAACTCCCTCCCTGGTCGTACTGTCACCCTGGCCGATGGAAGGGAGTTTTTATGGTTTAGCGGAACAGATTATCTGGGAATGGGCCACAACGAAACTTTCCAGGCCTATCTGGCCGAAGGATTGCGGCAGTACGGAACGCATTATGGTAGTTCGCGAAACGGGAGCTTGCAGTTGGCCATTTACGAGGAAGCAGAGGCGTCGCTGGCCGATTTTGCAGGCGCACCCGCCGCTTTGGTAATGTCATCAGGAATGTGGGCGGGGCAGTTTTTAGTGAGCAATACGGCGCTTGCCGGTGTGCAGACTCACTACGCTCCACGAGTACATCCCGCTCTTTGGGGTCAGGGGTACATTTCCCAGGAACTACCATGGCTCGATTGGTTGGAAGGTACCTGCCAAAAAATTCAGCAAAGTGACCCGCTCCTTCAACACGTGATTTATACCGATGCAGTTGGCGCTCCATGGGTGGAAGCCTACGCCTGGGAACGGCTACACGATTTACCAGATAATCGCTCAATTCTTCTCATCGCAGACGATTCGCATGGCTTGGGCGTGCTGGGCGAAGATGGAAAAGGAGTTTTCTCCCAACTTCCTCAGAAGAGTAATTTCCGTTCTATTGTAACAGCCTCACTAAACAAAGCACTGGGCGTACCAGGTGGGGTAGTTTTCGGTGACCAAGATTTTATCCAAACTATCCGGCAATCTCCCGGCTTTGCAGGTAGTTCGCCAACGGCACCAGCGTATTTTTATGCCTTGCGGCAAAACCTTGCCACGGGTATTTATCAGGAATTGCAAAAAAAACTGCTGGCCAATATTAAGTACTTCAGACAGAAGCTAACCTTGCCCGCCCTTTTTGAATCCATCGAAAACTACCCGGTTTTTTGTAGTCGCGATTCGAGCCTCTATCCTTATCTTTTTGATAACGGGATTCTGACTTCGCACTTTTCCTATCCACAGCCGACTGATCCGGCTATCGTGCGCCTGGTCATTACTGCCCAGCACCAAAAAGAGGACCTCGACCGATTGGCCGAGGTCCTTGCTAATTTTGAGTGGGCGAATTAGCGAATGTCAGATTATTTCTTATTCAAGAATCACTGGCTAACATTCATCTATTCAGAATCAATTATTAGTCATTTTCTCGATTCATTCTCTCATTGATTTTCGCGAGCCTCGCCTCTTCACGAGCTTTTGCTTTTTGTACTCGTCCCGAAACGATGATACTGATTTCGTAAAGCAACGTTAAAGGCATCGCGACCAGAATCTGGCTGTAAATGTCGGCGGAAGGCGTAATGATGGCAGCTGCAATCAGGATCACGATCAGGGCATGACGGCGGTATTCACGCATCCAGGCGGGCGTCAGGATTCCGACACGTGACAGCACGAACACGACGACGGGAAGCTGAAAAGCCAGTCCGCAAGCCAGTGTGAGCGTAGCGACCATGCTGATATAGGAACTGATACTAAACTCATTGATAATGGATTCATCCAGCTTAAAGTTAGCTAAAAAGTTCAGCGCCAGCGGCGTAACAATGTAGTACCCGAAAAGAACACCGGAAAAGAAAAGGAAAGTCACATAAAAGACTGCACCCCGCGCGGCTTTACGCTCGTACCTTTTCAGGCCCGGACGAATGAAGCGCCATATCTCCCAGAAAGCGTACGGAAAAGCAAAAACCAAACCGATGATTACCGACGAGGTAAGGGCCATCGAAAACTGTTCGCCCACACCAAGGGCCTGTAACTCAAAATCGATTTTGTCGATGCAAAGTCCATCGGCGCCCACGGCTTTACCCAGCTTACACATCATTCTGTAGGTCCAGAAATCAGTTTGTGCCGGGGCTATAATAACGTAGTGGTAAATTTCTTCAATGTAGGTCCAGCCCAGAATGGTGAAAACCAGAATTGCTCCTACCGCCCGAATAATATTCCATCGCAACTCTTCAAGGTGTTCCAGAAAAGACATTTCCTGTCCTTCTCCTTCTTCCTCGTCAAGTTCTTCTTCAAATTCCTGATCTAAGGCCATTTTATGGGTATTCTTATTTCTTGTAAAATCTTCAAAGCGCGAAAATACGCACAAAAGCTAAAAAAGCAGTTGTCGTATGTACGAGCAACTGCTTTTTTTGTATTTAATAATAAGAAAAATAAGTAATTAGCTGTACAGTGGCACCTGCGCCATCCAGTTATTCACTTCCTGCTTTGCGGCGGCGATTTTGGTGTCGTCGTCGTGGTTCGTAAGTACATCGTCTACCAGATCCACAATCCGTTCCATATCATTTTCGACCAGGCCGCGGGTCGTCATTGCGGCGGTTCCTACGCGCATGCCCGACGTGACCATCGGCGATTGGTCGTCGAAGGGAACCATGTTCTTGTTGATAGTGATGTCAGCCTTGATGAGCGTATTCTCAGCCAGTTTGCCGGTTAATCCCTTGGGACGCAGGTCGATCAGCATCAAGTGGTTGTCAGTACCACCGGAAATAATTTGATAACCCTTAGCCAGAAAAGCCTTAGCCATCGCCTGGGCGTTTTTCTGTACTTGTACAGCGTAGTTATAATATTCTTCGCTCAGTGCCTCGCCAAAAGCAATCGCCTTTGCCGCGATGATATGCTCCAATGGCCCTCCCTGCGTACCGGGAAAAACGCCCGAATCCAGCAGTGACGACATCGTGCGCGTCTTGCCTTTGCTAGTTGTGATGCCAAATGGGTTTTCAAAATCATGACGCAGCATAATCAGCCCACCGCGTGGGCCGCGCAGGGTTTTGTGCGTCGTGGTAGTTACGATGTGGCTATGCTCGAGGGCATCATTCAGCAGGCCCTTGGCAATGAGTCCGGCGGGATGCGAAATATCTGCCAAAAGTACCGCGCCCACCTGGTCGGCAATGGCCCGCAGTCTGACGTAATCCCAGTCGCGGCTGTACGCCGACGCGCCACAAATGAGCAACTTCGGCTTTTCCCGAACGGCGGTTTCTTCCACCTTATCCCAGTCGATGAGGCCGCTTTCGGGCTCTACACCATAAAAAACGGGCTGGAAGTACTTACCCGAAATGTTGACCGGGGAGCCGTGCGACAGGTGACCGCCGTGGGCCAGGTTGAAGCCCATGATTTTATCACCCGGATTGAGGCAGGCCAAGAATACGGCCGTGTTAGCCTGTGCGCCTGAGTGCGGTTGCACATTGGCCCAGCTTGCTCCGAAAAGCTCTTTCACGCGGTCAATCGCGATTTGCTCGATCTCATCTACCACCTCGCAACCGCCGTAGTATCGCTTGCCGGGTAAGCCCTCGGCGTACTTGTTGGTCAGGCAGCTTCCGGCGGCTTCCATCACTTGCTTGGAAGTGAAGTTTTCGGAAGCAATCAGTTCTATGCCTGATTCCTGACGATGTAGTTCTTTGTCAATAAGGTCGAATACCTGCGTGTCGCGGGCAACTTGGGTGAGCGTTGACATGGGAGTTTATTAAGCTTAAAGTCTGTAAGTTTATTTGTTTTTCGGAAATATTTCCCAAAAATACGCGCTAAATAAGTAGGAATGAAACGCGGCGGTAAAAGTAGATTCTTCTATTTGATTGATTAACTTAGTGTTCAATCTGACTTTGAGTATTTCTTAATTTTTTTTAATAAAAATAATACCTTGTAGATT
>CAZCOG010000022.1:0-90326 GCA_964500445.1 uncultured Persicitalea sp.
TCATTATTTCATATTTAACAATTGCCTAACATTGAAATATAATTGCGTTAAGAATTGATATTGCAGAACGATTTGTAATATTTATCATGAAGCATTTATAGGTACTTTATACTATTTCAGGACGTTGTGGCGAATTCCATGTTTAAAATAATCTTCTAATTGTACAATTTGTTAAAATTTATTTTTATGAAAAAAACGTTTGCATTCATTTGTTTGCTGGCGGCCGTCTTTCTTATAGCGACGTCCCACGCGCAGGCTCAGGATTACTCCCTTTCGGGCCGCATTGTTTCGAAAACCGACGGTGCCGGACTACCGGGGGCCAGCGTACTGATTAAAGGTACCAATCGTGGTACCAGCACCAATTCTGAAGGAGATTTTACGTTGATGGTCTCGCCTAATTCGACACTCGTCGTATCCTTCATTGGCTACGTTTCGCAGGAAATTCCTGTGGAAGGTAAACGAACCATTGAAATAGGTATGACCGACGATGCCGCGCAACTCAGCGAAATCGTGGTGACGGCTTTAGGTATCTCCCGCGAGAAAAAGGCTCTTGGCTACTCGGTGCAGGAAATTCAGGGTACTCAGCTAACCCAGGCTCGCGAAACCAATATCGTAAACGCACTGACCGGCAAAATCGCCGGGGTGCAGGTCACAGGATCTAACGGTGCACCGGGTGCTTCGTCACGGATGATTATCCGGGGTTCCAGTTCCATCGGCAGCAACAACCAGCCACTGTTCGTTGTAGATGGCGTGCCGATCGATAATGGCAACTACGGCTCCGGTACAGGTGTGGACTATGGCAACGGCGCAGCTTCGCTTAATCCCGACGACATTGAGAACATCAGCGTACTGAAAGGTCCCAGTGCGGCGGCCCTGTATGGTTCGCGCGGTGCCAACGGTGTGGTGCTGGTGACGACCAAGAGCGGTAAAGGTAGCAAGGGCATCGGCGTTTCCTTCAATACGAATACTACTTTTGAATCACCATTAAAACTACCTGACTGGCAGAATGAATATGGTCAGGGTGCAAAGGGGTTATTTTCATTCGTAGATGGCACGGGCAAAGGCGTAAATGATGGTGTGGATGAAAGCTGGGGGCCTAAACTGGACGGTCGGTTGCTTCCGCAGTTCAATTCACCGATTGCCGCGGATGGTACCCGGACGCCCACACCGTGGGTGGCGCATCCTGACAACGTCAACCAGTTTTTCGAAACGGGTCGTACACTGACTAACAACGTATCCATCACGGGCGGTAACGAAAACGGCGATTTCCGGCTTTCTTACACTGATCTCAATCAAAAGGGGATTTTACCCAATACTGACTACAAACGCCGGACGGTGTCGATCAACGCCGGCTGGAATCTGACCAAGAAACTGAACATCCGGGCCACCGGAAACTACGTGAACGACGGCAGCGATAACCGCACCAACTGGGGATTGTACTTTATTTGGTTTGGCCGTCAGGTAGATATGGCGGATCTGGTGAATTACACTGCGCCGGGTAGTATTTACCAGAATAACTGGAACAACAACTACTGGACTAACCCCTACTACGTGCTGAACAATAGTACCAGAGCCAACGAGCGCGATCGGCTCTACGGTAATGTGGCCGCTACCTATAGGTTTACCGAATGGCTCTCGCTTACCGCCCGCTCGGGAACTGATTTCTACGAAGATCGTCGCAAAACCAAAGGTGCTGCCCGGAAGGACAATATCAACGGCAACAAGCTCTACGACAGCTATAACGAAGAACAGATTTTCGTGCGGGAGTCGAACTCAGACTTCCTGCTGACGGCCATGCATAAATTCGGTGAATTCGACATTACAGCGAACATCGGCGGCAACCACCGGCGCAACTACTACCAGCGCAACTACATGGGTGCCACCGAGCTGGCCATTCCGCGGGTCTGGAACCTGGGTAACTCCCGGCAGCGACCCGTTGTAGAGAACTCGTTTTCCGAAAAAATCGTGAACAGCGCATACGCTTCGGCCAATATTGGATACAGAAACTACCTTTTCGTGGATTTGACGGCACGGAACGACTGGTCGAGTACCCTGCCCGCCGGCAATAATTCTTACTTCTATCCCTCGGCTTCGGTGAGCGCGGTACTTACGGATATTTTTCAGGTCGAGTCGAACGTGCTGTCTTTTGCTAAACTCCGCGCGGGTGCCGCAAGAGTAGGTAATGACACCGATCCCTACCGCACGGCGCAGACCTACGACTACAAAAGTGCCTGGGGAAGTACCCCCACACTGGCCGAAAGCAACACGCTGCTGAACGCGAATCTAAAACCCGAGTTGACCAATTCTTTCGAGGTAGGTGCAGAAGTGCGGCTTTGGAAAAATCGCCTTGGACTCGATGTGACGTACTACAACCAGGATTCGTACAACCAGATCCTGAACGTGAATATCTCGAATGCCACCGGATTTACCTCCAAACTACTGAACGCCGGACGACTGCAAAACAAGGGGGTCGAAGTGCAGCTACGCGCTACGCCGATCGTAGCGGGTGATTTTAGCTGGGACATCAACCTCAACTGGGCGAGAAACCGTAATAAGGTTGCCGAGTTGGCCGAAGGATTGGATGTTTATCAGCTGAATGGTACGACCAATATTCGCGGTATGGCGGTTGAGGCACGGGTAGGGCAACCTTATGGTACTTTCTTTGGTCAGGGTTTCCTGCGTGATCCTTCCGGCAATATTGTTTATAACGCCGCCGGTTTGCCGCAGATCGATCCGGTTCGCCGTATTCTGGGCAATTTCACGCCGAAGTGGATCGGTGGCATTCAGAATACTTTCAGCTACAAGCGCTTCTCACTCAGCACGCTCATCGACATGAAGCAGGGCGGAGATATTTTCTCGCAATCGGTTAACATTGGTCGCTTCACGGGCGTACTTGCCGAAACGACCGTAGGCCGCGAGGATGGTATTGTCGGGGAGGGTGTGGTGAATACCGGTACCGCCGAAAATCCCAACTACGTGCCGAACACGACCAATATTTCCTCCGAAGCCTGGCACCACAGCTATTATGGTTTGACCAATAACGAAACGACCATCTTCGATGGCAGCTACGTGAAATTGCGCGAGGTGAGGTTTAGCTACGTCATTTCCGGCAAGTTGGTAAAGAAATTGCCCTTCCGCGATTTGGCTCTATCGGTCGTAGGCCGCAACTTGGCTATTCTGCACAGCAATGTACCGCACATCGATCCTGAAACAAGCTACTACAACGACGGCAACCTGCAGGGTATCGAGAACGGGCAGATTCCTACGACAAGGTCGGTAGGCTTCAATATTAGTTTTAAGCTTTGAAAAAGCGACAAAGCCACATACCGACAAATAAACCAAGTGAAGGCATCTGGAAGCAGGAAAGTGGGGACGATCTGTAACACACTTTATCAAACTACCACCCTGCTTTTATGCCGAATCAAAAATTTTTAAATTCATAAATTCGATGAAACCAACATTTTATATCAAGACTACGGTCTTAGCCTTAGCGCTCGCAGTGACAAGTTCCTGTACCAAGGACTTCGAGCAAATCAACACCAACCCCAACAACCCGACTTCGGCATCGGCGGATCTTTTCCTGCCTTATGGCATTCAAAGTGCGGTCGACATGTACGTAGGTGGATCTTTGGGGCAGGATGTCGGCAACCTTTTCGCTCAGCATTGGGCCCGTATCCAGTACACCGACGCCGACCGCTACATCGTGACTAACGATGTTATTTCCAATGGCTGGCGGGATTTCTACGTCGAGCCACTGGCCAATTACCAGCGGATCATTAAGATCGCCGACGAAACTCAGAACCCCAACTATAAAGCCGTGGCGCTGATTCTGCGCTCCTGGGTATTCAGTGTGCTGACTGATTTGTACGGCGATATTCCCTACAATGACGCCATACAAGGCATCGAAGGTACTTTAAAGCCAACCTATGATGCGCAGAAAGACGTGTACGCCGATCTGGTAAAAACTTTAAAGTCGGCCAATGATATGATTGTTCTTAACAACGCCAATCTGGCTGTATCGGGGGATATTCTCTTTTCGGGCAATATGCTGAAATGGAAGAAGTTCGCCAATTCTCTTAGCCTTCGTATCCTGAACCGCATGAATGGCAAAGTGGATGTTTCGGCGGATATCAACCGAATCCTGGGTGATCCCGGTCAATATCCGGTACTGGCTTCAAATGCCGATAATGTCCAGCTTGCCTATCTTTCCGGCGCGCCCAACAACAATCCGGTGAACGAAAACCGGAAAACCCGCGACGACCACCGCATCAGCGCTACAATCGTGAATAAACTGAAAAGCCTGAACGACCCTCGACTGACGGTATACGCTGACTTGCCCGCCGACGGAGGGGATTATAAAGGGGTTCCCAATGGCCTTTCCAATTCGGACGCCAACGCTTTGGGCCTTTCCAAGACCTCCAAAGTGGGTGCTTACTTTACGGCCGCTACCGCGCCGGGTACTATTATGACCTACGCCGAACTGCTATTTATCAAAGCCGAACTGGCCTATAAAGGTATAGCTTCGGCGGGCGACGCGGCGGCTAATTACAAAGATGCCATCACGGCTTCTTTCAAGCAGTACAACCTGACGCCATCGGCCGAGTACCTGACAACCAACGCCCTGAAAGGTGGGACCGATGGCTACACGCAGATTATGGAACAAAAATGGATTGCACTTTACGGCCAGGGACTTGAAGCCTGGACCGAATTTCGCCGTACGGGTATCCCTGCCCTGAAAGCGCCGGTTTCCAACGCCAACAATGACGTTATCCCGACGCGCCTGGCTTATCCCGGTTCAGAAGAATCGTTGAATTTTGCCAATTTCACGGAGGCGTTGACGCGTCAGGGTGGGCAGAATACGATGCGGCTGAAACTATGGTTCGCGAAATAGAGTATTAAGTTAGTGACTTTGAAACCCCTCATCTATTCGATGAGGGGATTTCTTTTTTACGGCTCCTGCCGATATATCTTGGTCATTAAAGAATAAAGTTCCGGGTGCCGTTCTTCGAATAAATCTGGCTGACTAAAGAAATATTCACTCGCCACGCTCAGGAACTCCGCCTCGCTGGTCGCAGCATAAGGATTTATGTCCGATTCATTCTCCTTTATTTTCTCAATTTCCTGGTGAACGAGTTGCAGCCATGGAAGTACATATTGTTTCTGCATCAGGTTTTCTGGTACACCGTCGGTGCCGCCATCGGCTTTGTCGATCAGGTGGACAAACTCGTGTATACCGACGTTACTTTTACTTTTTTCATTTTCAAAGCCCTGGTGCAAAGCCGGTAAAGAAAGAATCATCAAGCGATTCATGTTACCGGAACCCACTTGCCCCAGAATATTCCGCGCCTCCCCCTCGGTTTGGTATTCGGCGTTGAAAGTACCTTTATAAAGAAGTACTTCGCTGATGTTTCGGTAGCGTAATTGCGGGAACCCGAACAATGGAATGACGGCACTGGCCGCTACGAGCAGGCGATCGGTATCATCGACTTCCATTTCTACCCCGGTTATAGTCGTATTTTCAAAGAAATGGATAATCTCATCTTCAAAGCGCGATTGTTCCGCCGTGGGTAATTGTTCGTAGAAATGTACTTCGCGAGCAAGAATTTTTCGCCAATCCTCGGGAAAAGTCGAAGGTGCGATCAATTTCTTTTTCTGTCTGAAAAAGAGCATCCAGAGGACAAATCCAAAAAGCAGTGCCGAAAAAATGATAAAAAGCCAGTAGGTAGACATCGGTAGTAGTGGGTTAAAAATGTAATAAGGCTGACTGCCGACCGCAGCAACGGACCCGGCTGTTCATAAATTGAACCAATACGTCAGCTACGTCAGTCTGGCAATGATTGCGCGGTTCTTTACTACAAAGTTATCCGCAAAATAATTGTCTGAATACACCAGAAAAAAATCTGATACCGGGCGGAAGTACCATTACAGGCAGGTGTTAATGTTATTTAGCAGGTTGTTCCTTGGAAAAGTAGTGCTTGCGTAGCGGCTTAGAAGATAGTTCAATCAGGCATCAGTCGGCGAGGAAAGACAAGATGAACTTGTTTTCTGCGGGGAGGTATTGGATTAAGGAAAAATAACCTAGTGTCCTTGGACTGACCAAATATTAGATTTGGTCAGTCTGGATTTTCAAGCATATTTGTAATCTTAGGCGATAAATTACGTTAGTTCTACACTAATAATTTAACCCATGTTTTAATGAAAAATACCATAGTTTTTGCCATCGTCCTGCTGGCGGTTTCACAGATATTATCGGGCTGCAATACTGCAAAAAAAGTCCCTTATGATGCTAAGTGGAATGCGCCATTTACCTATGTGGATCAGGGCACACTCGATGGACTTGATCAGCAGTCGCGGCTGCGGTTTGGAGTAATCAATGATGAGCAGTTTATGTACATTACGCTCAAAACCCGCGATCCGCTTACAACAAAACAAATCCTGACCAACGGAATACGCCTGACATTCAGTCCCGAGAACAGTCGTGAAGATAGATCTATCTTGTTTCCGGTTGTGACTCGCGAAGACAAGAGGGCTTTGAGCAAAATGCAGATTGACTTACCCAATAGCCTTAGTCTGAGTCGTATGATAGAAGCTTTCAATAAGGAAGCGCTATGGAAGGACAAGCAGGGGGAGCGATTCATTAACCTGGTTGACAATCAGGCGGGTATCCGTGCTCGCATCGCTCTGGACGAGAATCAGGAGCTAACCCAACAATTTAGTATTCCATTTGCTCAGTTGGGCATCGATGCCCGGCAGGCCAGAATGTTGGAAGTAGGCATCAAGACCGAAGGCAGTAGCAGTGGTCTGGGTGGTATTGCACCTGGCATCAGTGTCGGGATGGGAAGTGGTGGATTTGGCGGAGGAGGCTTCGGGGGCGGAGGAATTAGCCTTGGTACCGGGGGCGGACGCAATAACCCCAACGACCGTTCGGTGAACCTGCGGCTGCAGGTACGGCTGGCGAAGGATAGTTTCCGGGAAGACCTGCGATAAGCAAAGTAAAGTCTAAGACACAAAAAAGGGGCGTACCGATTTGGTACGCCCCTTCCAATTACTTGGGACAAATATTAGATAACTTTTACGTTAACTGCATTTAGACCTTTTTTGCCTTGTTCAACTTCGTAGGACACGCGGTCATTTTCGCGGATGTCGTCGGCCAGGCCGGAAACGTGTACGAAAATGTCTTGACCTCCATCGGATGGGGAAATGAAACCAAATCCTTTGGTGTCATTGAAAAACTTAACTGTTCCTTCTTGCATTGTATTGTTTGTATAAGATAAAAATTAGACAACAAAGGAGAGAATTATTGTTTGAAATTCCAAATTAACTTTTTATTATTAGGCAAAAGTTAGTTTAAAATAGTATATATAGCTGCATCATAATGATGATTGTCAGGCAATTACTATTATGTCTGATTTTGAGGGATACAGTATAAAATTATCCTGTTATGTAGTTTTTTGAACTTTCAGATGCAGCGTAAGGGTAATCTAAGGAGCTAATCCAGCATTACCCGCTGCCCGGTATCCGCTGATTTCTTTGCCGCTTCCAGAATCTGTACGACCGTCACGTTGATAGGGAGTTCATATAAATCGTTCTGATCTAATGTCAATTGTCCGCGCACAACCTGCGCCAGTACCGAAAAGGGATCTTCGTAGGGGGCAGGTCGGGGATCGAGTTTCAGCGTTTCTTCTGGGCTTTTCTCAGCAAGGCGTTGCCGGACGGTGGTCCGGTCAACCGCGATGGCGTAGCCTTTGGTGCCATACAATTCCATGTCTTTACGGCCAAAAGTCCAGTTCCATGAAGCCTGAATCACGCACTGCGCTTTGGGATATTGCAGAATTATAGTAGCCTCGTCGTCTACTTTGGGATATATCGCAGGCTTATTCTGGTGCGTGACGGCTGTAACTGAGAGAGGCTTCTCTCCATACATCAGCCAGGTCATCAAATTGGCACCGTAACAGCCGAAGTCGGTGAGGGCGCCTGCGCCATTCTGCACCGGATCGGTAAGGAAGGCAAAAAACTCATCGCTGACACCGATTTCACGTGGACCCTGATGCCCGTCGTTCACCATTACCTTACGAATTTCGCCCAGCTTCCCATCGGCGTAGAGTTGTTGTACGTGCTGATTACTGGAGTACCAGGAAGTCTCGTAGTTAGTCAGAATTTTTACGTTGTATTTTTTTGCCAAAGCCGCCATTTCCTGAGCGTCCTTATAGGTAGTCGCCAACGGCTTTTCCACCATCACGTGAATTTTGCGTGGTGCAGCGGCCCGAGCGACGATAATATGTTCGTTAATGGGCCCGAATGCAGAAACGGCTTCCGGTTTGGTTTCGGCCAGCATTTTGTCCAGGTCATGGTAAAAAAGCTTGGGGTCGAGGTTGTAGCGCTTGATGAATTTTTCCACCAGGGCTTTGTCCCTTTCATATATACCTACCAGTTCCGTGTCCTTCTTTTCTTTTCGGTTAAATACCCAGCCTACGTGGCCGTGGCTCAGGCCTGCCACGGCCAGGCGTACAGGCTTCTGGGCAAGGGTAGGAAGGGAAAGCATCGCGAGGAGCAGTATGGTTGGAGTTCTCATATCATAATTTCAATATTTTTATAATAAGACTTCTCAGAAGCATTAATACTTGGAAGACCGATAGAAGGTAGTTCGATGTACCATGACCCTATGAGGGTGTAGAGGAAATGAATTAGGCGCTTCACTTTCGTTATAACTCGACTTCAATGAGTTTGCTTCGGATCGAGGTTAACTAGTTTCTGAAAAATGAGGTGAAATTTATTCTATTCTGCTTTTACTTAATAGTAGTCATTTTTTTACAATAACCCATCACATGAAAAAAATACTCTTTCTGTTTTTTGCCTTTTCATTCACATTCACTTTTGCCCAGAATCCAAAGCCCGAGCGCTGGAGTCAGGCTAAAGCCGACGCCTGGTACGCCAAACAACCTTGGCTTTTCGGCTCGAATTATAATCCGGCCAGTGCCATCAACCAGTTGGAAATGTTTCAGGCCGAAACTTTTAACCCTGAGGAAATAGACAAAGAACTGGGCTGGGCCGAGGAATTGGGAGCCAATACTGCCCGCGTGTACTTACACGATCTGCTCTGGCAGGATTCGACGGGTTTCAAGAAGCGCCTCGATCAGTTTCTGGACATCGCCGCCAAACATAAGATCAAACCTATGTTGGTACTTTTCGATTCCTGTTGGGACCCTTTCCCCAAACTTGGCAAGCAACATGAACCCACGCCCGGAGTACATAACTCCGGTTGGGCACAAAGTCCTGGCGCTGATGCGCTTACCGACGTCTCGCAATATCCGCGCCTGAAAGCGTATGTGCAAGGAGTAGTTGGCGCTTTTGCCAATGATCCGCGCATCCTGCTTTGGGACGTTTGGAATGAACCTGATAATACCAACGATAGCAGCTATGGTAAAAACAAACTCAAGCAGGAACCTGAGCATAAGCGGGAAATCATCACCCGGCTACTACCTGACGTTTTTGCCTGGGCGCGTGCCGTTAACCCCATGCAACCGCTATCTTCCGGTACCTGGATTTTTAATAAGAATCGCGATGTGAGTGATCCGAAGAACTGGAGCGCCATGGAAAAAATTCAGTACGAAAACTCGGACGTCCTGACTTTCCACCACTACAATGGCCCCGAAGAATTTGAGCAGGTCATTAAGCAATTAAAAACGCAGAACCGCCCGATGATCTGTACGGAATTCATGGCGCGGGGCAACGGTAGTAAGTTTCAGACACACCTGCCGATTGCCAAAAAATACAATGTAGGCATGATCAACTGGGGCTTCGTCGCTGGGAAAACCCAAACCTACCTGCCCTGGGATAGCTGGCAGAACCCCTACACCAACGGACGTGAGCCGAAAATCTGGTTCCACGAAATCCTGAAAAGCGATGGCACGGCTATCGATCCCGAGGAAACGGCGGCCATCAAGAAAGCCACGGGTAAATAATTATGAATGATGAGTGATGAATAATTTAACTTTCATCACTCATCACTCCTTTTACCCTTTTACAGGATTCAAAATGTTATCAATTCTGACCAACGCATCCTGAATATGGTAGCGTGTCAGGTCATCTTTGTATCGATTCTGGGCGCTCTTCATTTGCTGCTGTAATTTCACTAATTCGCCTCGCGCTATGGAACGAATGTCCGATTGGCTGATATCGACAGGAGTCACGGTCCGGCGGCTGGTAGGCGGCGTTTCGTTCAGCAGGTAGTTCATGCGATCCAGATAAGCCTTTTGCAGATTTCGGCGGTAAATGTCGATGGCTGCGCCGGTGTATACTTCTTTCCAAATCCCGCGCTGGAGCTGGCTCACCATATCTAGGGCGTTATAATTCACCTCATTCACTTCGTTTTCCATGAGCCGTGCCAGCCGGTCGGGCGAGAGAAGACTGTTCAGGTGACGTACCTGCAGGGAACGAATTTCGTCTACGTAGTTGGCATGGTGAATATTACGCGAAATTTTAGCCTCGTGCAGCCATTCCGGCGACGAAAATGCGTTATCGAGCAACCAATTCACTGAGGTAGTTTGTGTCTTGGCATCCACCGGAACATAAATAAATCCTTCCTGATTGGGTTTCAGACGGTTTTCCTCTACACCGCCCACGTTGGTGGCCACGTGGCCGATGTAGCGGCTCCATACGCCCAACAACTCGTCGTAAAGTTCTTCCAGATCGTCGTAGTCGTTAGTCTTCTCGGCCGTCCATTCGTAGAGTTTGGGAGCTACGAGTTTCAGGTTTTTTAACCCGTAAGTACTTGCCAATACCAAATCTGCGCCTATATTTTCGGTCTGACTCTCCGGGTCGTAACCACCGTTGCCGCTGCCAAACTGGTAGATTGGGTCACCGGATTTTTCGTCGATCCATTTGGAAAGCGTCGGTACTTCGGCTTCGGCGTTCGTAGCATCGGGCAGGTAGCGGTATCCCCAGTTAATAACGTAGTGGTCATAAGGCCCTAATTGACGCACAAAGCGGATTCCCTGATCGCCCGGCTGCGCCACGTAATTATAGCGGGCATAATCCATGATGGTGGCTGCAATGCCGTACTTTTGGGTGAATGCTCCCGAGCGTAGTGAGTCAGTGGGGTAGGCGGCACTCGCCTTCATATTGTGCGGCAGGCCCAGCGCGTGGCCGACCTCGTGCGTGATGACTTCCTTCATCATCTCACCCAGATCGTCCATCGGCGTATCCAGGGTGCGGGCGGTGGGGTTGGCTGCGCCCGTTTCCAGGAGGTAACGGTTGCGGTAGGAGCGGAGGTGATTGTGGTACCAGATGATATCACTTTCAATGATCTCGCCCGAGCGCGGGTCAGATACACTCGGCCCCACGGCGTTGCGGGTAGTGCTTGCCACGTACCGTATTACTGAATAACGAACGTCTTCCGGGCTGAAATCGGGGTCTTCTTCTGCGGTAGGAGGATCTTTGGCGATGATGGCATTCTTAAAGCCCGCCGTCTCGAAGGCTGCCTGCCATTGCTCCACCCCTGCCTTAATGTAGGGCCGCAATTTGTCGGGCGTGGCAGGATCGAGGTAGTATACAATGGGCTTTACGGGTTCCACCAACTCGCCGCGCCGATAGGCGGCTATATCCTTTGGCACCAGCTTCCAGCGGCGGATGTATGATTTTTCATCGGCTTTGAGCGCTTCCGAGCCGTAGTCGATTTGCCTGATGTTGAAGTACCCCACGCGGTAATCGTCGATGCGCGGCTGCATGGGTACTTTAGGCAGCAGTACCATCGACTGGTTCATCAACAGGCTAATAGCCCCCGTCTCGGAATTGGAGGGCGGCTCGGCGGCGTCGAAGGTAAAGTCCTGCTTTACCTCGATATTTAAAGGAAAACTCTTGGCGCTTTGAATAAAACTTCGGCTGTCGTCCAGTCTGCTCACTTTGTAGGTCTTACGCATTTCGGAATCCAGGCCGCTAAATGTTTTTACGTCGCTGCTCAGAAACTTCGTTACATCGATTACGTAGGCAGAAGAATCCTTGGAAAGTGCAGCAATGTCGAAGGCATAGATCGTCGGCTGGTAGTTGTTGGCCTGAACCGAAAGATTGATGGGAAGCGAATCGGCAGCCACCGAACGGTACGATTTGGTTTTCAACACAATTTTATCGCCAAATTTCTGCCACTCCACCATCTGTTCATTCACCGAAGAACCGGCGTTTACGTAACCTCCACCCAGCCCTGTTGGTAAATTGACGAACCGGCTGACCCAGAGAAAATCACGCTTAAGAAGTGAATCCGGTATTTCGTAAAAGTACTTGTCTCCCACTTTGTGAATTGTGAAAACACCTGAGTCGGATACCGCTTCCTTGGTGATCACAGCCTTGTAGGGTTTCATGGCCGTTTTAGGTTTAGCCTTATCCGTGCTATCGGACTTAGTGGCGGAGGCAGTCGTTGCCTTTTGCGACGTTTTTGAACTAGAACAGGAAAACTGCAAAAAGGCCAGAAAGCAGACTAAACTAGCTGCCCGGTAAAATATTGACATGAGTTTTTTGGGTTATTTAAAGAAAAAAGCGGTACTTGATTTGGCGCCTTAAATATAGAGTACCTTTCCTAAAAAATACTATGAACAACAACTTTCTGTTCAACAACAAATGCGTTATCACAAAAATACTCATGCTACTACCTTATATCGGTATTGCCCAAACTACCTTAATTCCGGCGGATGTGTACCGTTGGGATAAGGTTTCTGTAAATGATAATATTCATTCTCAACAGCGCGTCTTCCTGGAAGGCTCAACGCCAGCATTCCGGCATTTAAAGGTGCATGCTACCACTGTGCCCGCCGGCCAGGCTCCTCATCCTGGCCACAGTCATTCCGATGAAGAACTTGTCATCGTAAAAGAGGGCCAACTCACCGTGACTATCGCTGGAAAAACCGACACGCTCGAAACAGGTAGTATCGCGCTTATTCTGCCTAACGATTTTCATAGCTTTGAGAATCGGGGGAATCGACCCGTGAGCTACTATGTTATGCGCTACAAGGCAACTGCGCCGGACCCAAAACGAGCCGCCAATACTGGACAATCATTTGTAAGGCACTGGAAAGATATGGAATACAAGCCGCACGATAAAGGTGGCCGCCGCAACGTATTCGACCAAAAAACTACCGAAGCCCAACGTTTCGAAATGCACATCACAACCCTGAACGAAGGTCTGATGAGTCACCCGCCCCATACTCACGTAGCGGCCGAAATTCTGTTATTGATCGAAGGGGAAGCCGAAGAGAGCATCGACGGCAAATGGATGCCCGCCGGGGTAGGGGACATCATTTTTCTGCAATCGCAGGTACCGCACGCCATTCGTAACACCGGGAAAGGCGCTTGTACCTATTTTGCGTTCCAATTTGAGTGAAAAGGAGGAAACAAAAGAGTGAGGTATAAAACACAAAAAAGGCGTTAGAAATTTTCTAACGCCTTTTTTGTGAGGGATACAAAAAACTTACAGACCGAAGCCAAGCGCCAGGCCTTTCACGCCAACCGGGAAATCTGCGATCCGGAAGGCAGAACCATTGGTAAGGTTAATCTTGTAAAAGCCTGATACGCCGCCTACCGTAAGGAGTGCGTAGGCATCTCCGGTCGTGCCTCCGATATCGAAGCCATTGGCCGCATCTACCGTTACACCCAGGCTACCTATTTCTTCCAAGCCACCGTCGTTTGGCGGATTTTGCTTGTACAGCTTACTCGTCTGGCTATCTATATCATAAAGCACCGTCGAGGTAGTTCCCGCGAAACTGTTGGTGTAAGCTGCTCCGTTAACAAAAGGAACAACGGTACCTGAAACAGGTGTAAGCGTGCCGTCAGTAATCGCCGCTCCGGTAGATACGTTTACGCGGAGGTTTTGGCGGGTATTACTTACGATTCGCAAACGATCGGCAACAGGATTGAAGTCCACGCCGAAGCTGGTACCATCCAATGACACACTCAGTACCGAGAGGAAGCTGGCTGCGCCATTGGATAAGTTGATTGCATAGAGATTACCATTGCTGCCCAGCGCGTGGAGTTGGCCATTGACAGGGCGGAAATCGATTCCTTCAATGTTCACGCCAGCTGGAAGGCCCGTGATGCTACGAGTGAGGCTCGTGAACGGAAACTTCTTGGGATTGAAGATGTGCAAAGTGTTCGTGACATCAACCGCGTAGGCCACCGGGCGGGTAGGAATTGCAATTCCGGTAATAGTACCAGACGGCAAATCGCCCAGTTTTTGCAGTTTTCCGGTCATCAGATCAACGTAATCCAACTCCCATTTGCCATTGTACATCACGGAGGCGATGCCATAGTTGTCATCTGATGAAAGATCGAAGCCACCTACTGCGCTGATATCGATGCCCAGAGGACCGATGTCTTTCAAGCCACCATCATTGGGAGGGTCTTGTAAATAGAGCCTGTCGGTGTTGGCGTCAATGTCGTAGAGTCGGGTGGTAGTAGTTCCGGCGAAGCTGTTGCTGTAAGCTACCGCTGCCACCATTGGATTCGGGTAGCCGTTGAGGTTGCCGTCAATAGATACAACTACTCCGGTTTCAGGATGAAGCCTTAGATCCTGAGTCGTGTTGCTCACCAACCTGATACGGTCGACGGTTGGATTAAAGTCAAATCCGAACATCGTGCCCTCAATAGCAGGAGTGAAGGGGCCAGTACCAAGCGCGGTAGCCGCCCCGGATTGAAGATTGATGTGGTATAGTCGGCTCGTGGAACCAACGCTGTAAAGCTGTCCGGTAGCGGGACGAAAATCAATACCCAAAATCGTTTCGCCGGGTTGTAGTCCGGTTATCGAAATGGTGCGCAGCGGAGCAGAAGTGTTCCGAACATTTAACTCGTAAATTTGATTGTTGTCAGTAAGCGCGTAGAAAATCTGGTCTGGAAGTGTCGGTGCGGTGGGTGGGAGACGGTGGTCTTCGCAGGATTGTAAAACGATAGCCGTAAACAATAGGCCGAGCGGTAGGGTTAAAACCCATTTTTTAAAGGATTTTTTCATAGTAATGTTAGTTATGAGTTGTGTTTGAGATGGTAGTTCGCCGAACTACGCTGATTTTTCAGTATTGGATCACATTGACCCCACTTTTTTCTTAAATCGTCAGTTAAAACCAGTCATGCTAAAAATTTCTGGACAAAGTAGAATGCACTATTTGTCAAGGGTGATTTATACTCCTGCGATTTTATTGCGAACTCAGAATTGGCAGAGCACGCCGTGATTTTTTTTGAAAAATCAATCGAGCCGAAAACTATCGCTCAGATCTTATAAAAATCAAGCCAGGCTTAGGCTTCGATCACAAATGAGCAATACGCCTACAAATAGCGCCTTACATGAATCAATGAAAAAGTATTCTGGGCACCAGGAAAGTGTCTTTCCTTGAACTTTGGCTACCGGAGATTAGAAGGCTATCTTTGTGCCTTGATCAACTATTTCCAAATTTTCACTTTGACCCTCATGAACACTAAATTTTTCATCACTTTCCTGTTTTTTATCTCACTTGCTGCCTGTAATCAGGACGCAGATCAGGTAGAAGAGCTTGAAAATGAAGTAATGGAGATCCACGACCAGGTAATGCCGAAAATGCAAGATATAATGAATGTAAAAAAACAGCTTTCAGCTAAACTAACGGAACTGGATAGCCTGCAGCAGGAAGGGGTTAGCAGCACCACTTTGGCCGAACAGAAAATGAAAGCGCTGGAAATCAGCCAAGAACTCACCACGGCGGACAGCCTGATGATGGAGTGGATGTACCAATACCGGGGAGACTCGGCGAAAGCACTCCCGGCGGGCGATGCGCTGGTCTATTTTCGTCTGGAAAAAGACAAAATCTCGGACGTGCAGAAAAGAACAAACCAAAGTCTTGACGCCGCGCGGGAATTTTTGAAATGATTTTTTTTAGTACAAAGCAGAGGCTATACGTGATGAAGAACCAGATACTGAATAATAGTTTGATTTTAGTAGTGCTACTTGTCGGAATTCTGGCGTGTGATAAGGAGCCCAAAAGACTTCCGATTCTGGGAGAACGGGATACCGTGACGAAGGAAGTAGATGGGAAAGTAGTTACAGATACGATTTATAATACGATTCCCGACTTTGCTTTCGTCAACCAAAAAGGGGATACCGTTACGCAAAAGGATGTAGCGGGGAAGATATACGTAACGGATTTTTTCTTCACTTCCTGTCCTACGATATGTCCCGTCATGAAGCGGCAGATGATCAAGGTTTATGATAAGTATAAGGACAATCCTGACTTTATGATTTTGTCGCATAGCATTGATCCTGATCATGACACAGCGGAGGTACTTGATAAGTATGCGGCGGATTTGGGCGTGGAAGGTACTCAATGGGAATTCCTGACGGGACCGAAGGAAAAAATCTACGACATCGGTCAGGGTCATTATCTCGTAACTGCCAAAGAAGATGAGGCCGCCGAGGGGGGCTACATTCACAGCGGCGCGTTCGTACTGGTGGATAAAGATCGGCATGTGCGGGGAATGTACGATGGCACGAGTGAAGAAGGAACCCAGAAGTTGATCCGGGACATTGAGATTTTGCTGGCCGAATATGAATAGTAATCTTTATGGCCTATTCAACGCGCGTCGGGTGAGTAGCCAGCGTCAATTCATTACTACGCTGATGGCAGGCGGTGCTCTTTGCCTGACCCTCACTTTCTCTTCCTGCCAGAATGCCGAAGAACTCAAGCGGGAGCAATATTACTCGGAGGGATATCAACTATACACCGCGCATTGCGCCAATTGCCATCAGGCTGAAGGCACAGGACTGGCCAATCTTTATCCGCCCATTCAGGGTTCTTCTTATCTGGACAGAAATGCTGACCTGGTTTGTATTATTAAGAATGGCCTAGCGGGTGAAATTGAGGTAGCAGGGAAGACCTACAACCGCCCCATGCCCGCCAATCCTAAATTAGCTGACATCGAGATTGCCGAAATCGTAACCTATGTAAATATTACCTGGGGGAAGGACTCGACTTATACACCAACGGATTCAGTGACAGCAATGCTCAATCGTTGCGAATAATTCTAACCGATATAAAGTCGGCCGCGGGGCAACTGGAAGCCGGTAGGTACTTGCTTTTGGCTACTGCAGGCCGGGGTCGACGTCAAAAATACCGTAGGGCTTGCGGATGGTCATGGCCGAGAAATCCTGATTAGCGTCCATGCCCTTCCCTTTTGTATAAGAACCTGTAACCAGATTGTCGATCACGACGTTCTCATCGGTAAAAACCTTACGGGTCGTGGGGTTCCAGTATAGTTCGGGCGTTTTCAGGCGGCGCTGCTCCACTTTATTGACCACCACCACATTTCCTTTCACGATATAAAGATTTCGTGCATTATCGAAACGTCCCGAATCGGAGCGTAACGTTGTGACAACCTGCCCATTGCCAGGGTCGAAAAACTTAATGTTGACCGTGTCAGGAAAAATTTTGTCTTCATTTTGATAACGATACTGAATAGGGGTTTCCACTTCTACCCGTTGCTGACCTTCCTCGCTATACAGCAATTGAACGTCATAGATTTCTTCCAAAGGCCCCTGATACAACTCCACTTCCGGGTCAGCTTTCTCCACACAGCTGAAAAGGCACAATGACATAAACGTACAAAGGCACACCGTGATAAAGTATAGATACCTAGCCGAACTGAGTTTTTGCATTGGATCTAGTAGTTTAAGTACTTTATCAATATCCTTTCAGATATTTAATCAATTCTTACTTTTTGGAACCACGAGTTATCCACCAGCGTGATTCCCAGAACTACTTTTGCGTAACGCTCCTGAATCGCCTGGTTGCTGACGACGCCACGTTGACCGGCAATGAATGAAAGTGTGAACGAGTTGGCAGAGTTCCCGTTCAGGCCAACGGGGAAAGTACCTCCAAACGACACGTTTGTATCCTTTAATTGTGTTCCTTCAGGACTATATGGCAAAGTACCGCTACTAAAACCCAGCCGGTACTCTACTTTCTTAAAATATCCCGCACTGGCGGCCAATTGGGGAATGTATTCCAGTCCAAGGTGGACGCGACCCGCATCGGCCAGCCCGTCGTTAGTCCCGGCAAAACTGCGGTACTGCGACCAGTTCTGCCGCGAGTAATCCACGTTAAGCGTGAGTTTATAAGGCCATTCCAGACTTGCTCCGAAACGATATTGCGAAGGCAGCCGGACACCACCTTTGGCGTTATTGGAGAGTGTATCAGGCAGACCTACAGCGAAACTGTTATTGGTCAATTCAAAACTCGTTGTCTGCCGTGCTTTCAGGTCAGTGCCGAAACTGTAAGTACCTCCCAGGTTAAGATTTAGCTTGTTGTCTTTCTTTATCGGAATTCGAACTGCCGTACCGGCACGAAACAAAAAATCCGAATAGCTGTTGCGCTCGGTACGACTTACCAAATAGTCGGCCCCATCACCGATGAGTAGTTGCGACTCAGAGGCCCGGCGAACATTTCCGAAGAGATAAGAAGATTCAAGGCCAACGCTGACGTACTTACCCAACTGAAAAGCGTTGTTGAAAGACACCTGGTTGATGGCACCTTTGCCCGAATAGTAGTAATAAGTGTCGTAAATAGTGTTCGCCACCTTACCGCTGCTTCTACTCTCAAAATCGACGAAGCTGTAAGGTTTCAGGCTGATGCCCGTCGTCCAGCGTCTTCCTGCGGGAAGCGCAAGAGCCAGGTAGCCGATGTTGGCCCCAAAATCCCGCTGTGAGGCGTTGGGCGCCTTTATTTGCTTGTATTGGCCAATGGCCCCAATCTCAAAAGTCGTATACCGATTGCGCACCCATAAAGCAGGGTTGAGGTTATTGACGTGAATGCCATTGCTGGTGCTTACCCCGGCTCCTCCCATGCCCTGATTTGAGGAGAAGGCATCGCTGTAAGGTTCACCTACCCCCAATACTGTGTAGGGCGAGTTGCCCAGACCTTGCGCTCGAACGTTGGAAATGCAACCCGCAAATATTAGGGCTCCCAGCATTAGGGCAGTAATTGAATTAGTGCTTCTGTAAATTGACATTATAAATTAAAATACGGTTCAATCCAATGAGTACCAGTTCCGGCACCACCGCTACGGGTAACTGGAAAATAGTGGCAAAATAAGGAGCGTCGCCTCCACAAAGTACCACCCGACAGCCGGGTGTGGCGGCGCGGTGCGCCAGAATCAGGCCATTCAATTCGGCGGCCAGACCGTTCATGACACCGCTCAGCATGGCTTCCCGGGTGCTTTTACCCACCAATGGTACCTCACTTTCAGGTTCGACGAGCGGAAGTCGCTGGGTAAACGAATGCATGGCTTTGAATCGCATACGCATTCCCGGAGAAATAGCCCCGCCCTGAAAACGTCCTGCCCGATCTACCAGATCGTAGGTAATACAGGTACCCATATCAATTACCAGCCGGTCCTCGTCTGGAAAAACTTCCACTGCTCCCACCGCCGCCGCTATACGATCGGCCCCCAGCGTGTCCGGAGTGTCGTAATCCTTCACAATGGGCAAGGGTGTCTGGCTGTTTAGAGTCAAAACGGGTACGTTTGGTTGGAGTACCTCTTGTATTTTTTCTGCATCGTGGCTCACCGACGAAAAAATCACATGCTCTACTTCTACCAATCGAAGTATATCCAGCAATTCCGGGAACGTCAGCTGTGATTCGTGGCGCCGGAGTTCATCGCCCTCGAACCAGCCAACTTTGGAAAAGGTATTGCCTGCGTCCACCACTAGGTTCATAATTCCGCAAAAGTCCCCTTTTATTTGGACATAAACTAACTGATCGCCTAAGGAATCAGGATTTGGACCACTCTAAACTCCTTTTATGCCAGAATTCATTCTAAAAAGGTAGATAGTCAGGAACCAAATGCTCAGGATTTGCATTTGTAAAAGCATTGGTATATATTAGCGACCAGTGCCTTCCGCCATAGTTTCCTATATCCTAATCTAGTTGCCTGAAACAACTTGTTTCGTTCTTTTACGTTATCCATTAAACTTTCGGGGCAACTCCAATGCAAAACAAAAGCGTCTAAAATTGTAATTTGGCGAAATTGCGTTATCATTGCACCCGATTCAAGCTTTTGCCATCCCCGATACACTTTTCTTAGCCCTCGTGCGGACTTCCCCAGGGTTGCCTACTTCCTTATCTGATTCACCCTCGAATACTCCATCAGTCTTTTCGATGTGATTTTACAATCATTGTTTCAACCGATTAAACAGTCAACTAATCATTACTAGTACCCTACCTGGTAAAGTCTTTCTTTACTCCCCATTCCCCTATGCTTACAATTGATGAATTGAATTTGAAACTCCTCTCGGAGTTGCGTACGATCGCGGAAAAATTTGCCATTAAAGATTACGGCAAACTCTCCAAGAAAGAACTCGTTTACAAGATCCTCGGGCAGCAGGCCGTGATGCCCGGTGTGCTCGAGTCAGAAAAGGGTGAAACTACCTTGGTTGAGCCCAAGAAAAAGCGCGCCCGGCGGCCAGCCGTGGCGAGTACTGAAGACGTGGCGAGTACTGAAGACACGGACCAGCCAGTAAAGAAAGAAGCTGACGACGAAAAGAAACCTAAAGCTCCGGCTCGCCGTAAGCCGACGGCCAAAGTTTCCTCACGCTCGGTTAAGGCTGTCGAAAAAGAAGAACCCGTTGCTGTTACGGCCGAACAGACGCCTGGTTCTAAAAACGAGCTAAGTCCGGAACCAGCCGCCGAAGTACCCAAAGCAGCCAGCCAGGAAGAAGCACCGGCGAAGGAAAGAGAGAAAAAGGAAAAACCGGAATCTAAGGGTAATGTCCAGCAGGAAGATACTAAAAGTACCAGTGCTGACAGAAATTCTCGCCCTAAAAATAACGACCGTCAGAATAACAACGAGCGCCAGAATTCTAACGACCGACAAAACAACAACGAGCGCCCCAACAATCCGCCCCGCGAGGACCAAACCAACAAAATCAAGCGCAATTATAACAACTACGTGCGTGAGTTTGATGGCCTCATCACCAACGAAGGCGTTCTTGAAATCATGCAGGATGGAGGCTATGGCTTCATGCGTTCAGCCGATTACAACTACCTTGCGAGTCCTGACGACATCTATGTTTCGCCATCCCAGATCAAGCTTTTCGGTTTGAAAACGGGGGATACAGTCAAAGGTCAGATCCGCCCCCCTAAGGAAGGGGAAAAATATTTTGCTCTGTTGCGTGTAGAGCTCGTTAATGGAAAAACAACCGAGGAAATCCGCGACCGGGTACCCTTCGAGTACCTGACGCCGCTGTTTCCCGAAGAAAGACTCAATCTGAGTACGCGTCCTGATCAATACTCCACGCGGGTACTTGATCTATTTGCTCCCATCGGTAAAGGACAGCGCGGTATGATCGTAGCCCAGCCAAAAACGGGTAAGACGGTACTGCTGAAAGAAATTGCCAACGCGATCACCCGTAACCACCCGGAAGTTTTTCTGATTATATTATTGATCGATGAACGCCCCGAGGAAGTGACCGACATGCAACGCAGCGTGCGGGCCGAAGTGATTTCATCGACTTTCGACGAGCAGGCCGACCGCCATGTCAAAGTAGCCAGCATTGTGCTGGAAAAAGCCAAACGTATGGTGGAGTGCGGTCACGATGTGGTTATATTGTTAGACTCTATTACGCGTCTGGCGCGGGCCTACAATACAGTGGTACCTTCATCGGGCAAGATTCTTTCCGGCGGGGTGGACGCTAACGCTTTGCATAAACCCAAGCGCTTTTTCGGCGCAGCCCGTAATGTAGAGAAAGGTGGCTCGCTGACGATCATCGCCACGGCCCTGATCGATACCGGCTCCAAAATGGATGAGGTGATTTTTGAAGAATTCAAAGGAACGGGCAACATGGAACTCCAACTTGACCGGAAACTAGCCAACAAACGGGTTTATCCTGCTATCGACGTGGTGGCTTCAGGTACTCGCCGCGAAGATCTGCTGCTGGACAAGGAAACCATGCAGAAAGTGTGGATACTCCGCAAACATATGTCGGACATGAACCCCATGGAATCCATGGACTTCCTGCTCGACAACATGAAAGGAACCCGTAATAACGAAGAGTTTTTGATCTCAATGAATCGTTAAGTACCCAATAGTTTGAATAAAGCCCGCTTTTTCTTAGAGAAGCGGGCTTTTTTTGATTATATATCAGCAAAACCTTACTTTGTAAGAAGTATGTCAATTTTTCGGGTGACATATTGCCGGACCGTTCATTTCCAGAAACTACCCTAATCTCCTCCAAAATTATGTCAAATAACAATGCACCCTGGTGGATTGTACTGTTCGTATGGATGGGCCTGGCTACGTATTGGCACGTTTGCCACATTAAGGAGCTCTGCTATGAAGCCACTCCCGAGGCGACACAAGTAGTAGAGATTCCTGTGGAAGAGCCCCTCTATGTTACTGATAGTAGTGGAATTGATTTGCGGGCTAATGGTAATTTCGGCTTTGCGAAGTCTGGTGCGGAGGCCGACTTGACCCGCGTTCGAACCGAACTCGATTCATTGGCGGTTTACCTGGCTGCCAACCCTGACAAACGGCTCAGCATTGTCGGCTCTTTTTCTGCTACCGAAACTAATGCCACTACTTATCCTGACCTGGGCATTGCTCGCGCGGAAGGGATTAAAACATACCTTGTAAGCCGTGGCGCCGATGCGGATAATGTCAAGACCAGTGGTCAGCTCAATGATGGCATAATAAGTACTTTTGATTCGATACGAGGAGGTATTGATTTCGATTTTTTAGCGCCCCTTCCTGACTCGGAAGAGGGATTGGCCAATGCTCAGAAATATGAAAGCGTCTTCAAACCAATGGATTTATATTTTGCTACCGCCAGTGCCAGCTATATCGAGACAGAGGCCAACCGTCAGTTTATCGAAGAAGCCCGAAAGTACCTGGCTGCCAATCAGAACAAAAAGCTTCTGCTGACCGGCCATACCGACAATGAGGGTAATGACGATACAAACCTGAGACTCTCCAGACAACGGGCCGAAGCAGTGAAAAAGCAACTGATTCGCGCGGGTATGGCTGCTGACCAGCTTGTGACCGACGGCAAAGGGGAAACTCAGCCCAAAGAGTCCAACAACACCCCGGAAGGTCGTCGTGCTAACCGTCGCGTCGGAATTGTGGTACAATAGCTACTATGGGTAGTTGTGGACATGTTTATTCAGAGTATAAGGTATGAAAGCAACTAACCGTCTCAACAACTAATCCAATAACCAACCCCTATTATGTTTGACCTGAACCCTCTCAACAATCCCAATGCCTGGTGGCAGCACATGCTGATGCTGGTGGGAGCCGGGATTATCGGCTACGTTATCGGATATCGTAGTCGACGTGGTCTGATCATGGAACTGGAAGAAGAACTCGCTGGCCTGGATGCCCAACTTGAGGACTGCCAGCGAATACAGGAAAACAATAATCCAGAGAATGCCAGTCCACCGGAAGCGGTGGAAGGAGAAGAAAATATTCTGCCCGTTGCGGAGGAAGTACCAACCGCAGCCGCAGAACCAATGGACCCCACACCCGTGGCCGATTTGCCGTTAGCCCCGCCAAAACACGATAACCTGAAAATTGTGGAAGGCATTGGTCCCAGAATAGAAGAGTTGTTGAATAAAGAAGGAATCATCACCTTTCGCCATTTGAGTGAAGCCAGTAATGAGCGATTGACAGATATACTGCGCGCGGGTGGATCGAGGTTTCACATGCACGATCCTGAATCATGGCCGCAACAGGCCGCGCTGGCCGCAGATGGTAAATGGGACGAACTCAAAGCCTGGCAGGATATATTGAACAAAAGAGATGTTTCCTGAACATTATTTCTCCCCCACTATGTTGCTTTTACAACTCGAACCTTTAAGCCGTCCGGTAGCTATTGCCGAAATTCTGATTTTACTAATGGCGGCGGCTTTCCTGGGGTGGCTACTGGCGCGTTTGCTACTGTCTGGCCAAATCAACAGTCTGCGTGAGATTATAGACGAACGTCGTGCTGAAGTAGACGACTGCCGGGCTGGTTTGGCTGCCACTACCCCGGCCAGGGCAGTGACACCGGTAGCAAGCAGCTATGAGCTGCCTGTTGCTCCGGTAATGACCGCGCCGGCTGAAACCACCAAGAATATTGTTATTGTGCCATCAATCCAGTCGGTGGCAGATAACCTGAAATTGGTCGAGGGTATAGGGCCTAAAATTGAAGAGATACTCAATGCCGATGGCATTCGCACCTTTGCCAAACTAGCTGCCACCGACCCCCGGCATTTGGCTTCATTATTGAGTGCTGCCGGGGCACGCTTCCAGATTCATAATCCCAAGTCCTGGCCACAGCAAGCCGCGCTGGCCCGTGATGGTAAGTGGGATGAGTTAAAAGCCTTGCAGGAACAATTGACTGGTGGCAGAAGTTGAACATTGTCGTGAAAAACTGGTAAATTGTGGCTACGACTATATCGCTCATGAAGACAATTTTCCCAGCTTCGATCTTGCTTTTGGCGGTACTTTGCGTCTCCTGCGGCCCTGACCTGCCCGTAGACGTACAGGAAGCCTACAACCTGCTGCCTTCGGATCTTGATTTTAATTACGACGTCAAACCCATTCTCTCCGATAAGTGCTTCGCCTGTCATGGGCCGGATGCTAATAAACGCAAGGCCGGCTTGCGGCTTGACATAGCCGAGGAAGCCTATCGTGCTTTAGGTAAGGCTGAGAAGTACCACGCTATCGTTCCCGGAAATGCCGCCAAAAGTACCGCGGTTGAGCGCATACTTTCGCAGGATCCCGAGAAGGTGATGCCAACCCCGGAATCCCATCTTTCACTCACGGTAAAAGAAAAGGCCACCCTGGTCAAATGGATTGAAGAAGGCGCCGAGTACCAGCCGCACTGGTCTTTCATCAGGCCGAAAAAAGAGAAAGTACATGAGGTAAAAAACGAGGATTGGGTAAAAAATCCGATCGACAACTATGTCCTTGAAAAATTGGAAGGCAAGGGCATTAAACCCGCCGAGCGTGCTACCAAGGAGACGCTGATTCGCCGGGCTAGCTTCGACCTCTGCGGTTTGCCACCTACGCTGGCCGAAATCGATCTTTTTGTGGCCGACCAATCGCCCGATGCTTATGAGAAAATGATTGACTACTATCTGGCTTCACCCGCTTACGGCGAGCGCATGGCCGTGGACTGGATGGACGTAGCTCGCTACACCGACAGCGACGGTTACCTCGACGATAAGCACCGGGAGGTCAGTCCCTGGCGTGACTGGGTCATTCAGGCTTTCAACAAAAATATGAGTTATCGTCAGTTCGTCACTTGGCAACTGGCGGGTGATTTGGTCAAAAATAAAACCAAAGAGAGTGTACTGGCCACGGCCTTCAACCGCTTGCACCGCCGCAATTCGGAGGCGGGCATAATTTACGAGGAGTACCGGGTAGAATACGTAGCCGACCGCGCCAATACGCTCGGCAAAGCCTTCTTGGGTTTGTCGGTAGAGTGCGCCCGCTGTCACGACCATAAATATGATCCGATTAGCCAGAAAGACTACTACCGAATGTTCGGTTTTTTCAACAGTACCAACGAGATCGGAACGGCAGTTTATGGTCCCGACCAGACGCCCGGTCCGTCGCTGTTATTGACCAATGCCAGGAATGAAGCCGTTATCAATTTTATCAAAAATAAAATCGAGGATTCGGAACAAAAGCTACACGGAATTCAGAAAAAGGTTTCAGTTAAAAAGGACAAAGAGGCTATTTTGGCAGAACTGGATGAAGCGTTGAATCAAAGTACCATCGCCCATTATCCTTTTAACAAATTGACACCCGTCAGCGACAAAATATTCCAGACGCCCGAAGCAAAGAATCCGGCAAATGCGCTGGAAATTAAAGAGCCATTGCTAAAACCAGGCAGGCGGGGCAATGCACTATTTATCAATGAATTTACCACGGCGGCTTTACCGAATAATCTAGGCTGGTACGAACATACGGTTCCATTCTCCACAAGTCTTTCTGTTTTTCCTGATACACTCTACAAAGATGTCAGCGTATTCGTCCACGCTGAAGACGAACGCCTGGGTATGAAAGGGTATTCTTTATTATTAAAAGACAATAAGTTACGTTTCGTTATTGCCCACTCCTGGCCACAAAACGCCATCGAAGTTGTGGCGAAACGGCCTTTGCCAATCAAAAAGTGGTCCGACGTAAGCATCACTTATGATGGTTCGGGGAGAGCCGAAGGGGTGCATCTTTACGTCAACGGCTTGCCAATCGCAGTCGATGTTTTGGGGAAGGAAGTGTATAAATCCATCCTTTTCGAACCGAACATCCATACTTACGGCTTTCATGGTCTGCAACTGGGTGTCGTGGGTCGTATCATCACTTTTGAAAACGGCGGAATCGACGAGTTGCGGCTGTTCGACAAAGAGCTTTCGGCGCTGGAAGTACTGCATCTGTATAGCCCGAAAGCCAGTTCCAAAGCGATCGCTTTAAACTCAAGCCTGATCAACGATCATTATGCCCAGCAAAGAAAAATAGAGAGCCCCGCTTATCAGGAAGTGAGGTTTTGGCGCGATAGCCTGATGCAGGTACTTGACCGCATTCCCGAAATTATGGTGATGGGTGATCTGCCCCAGCCCCGCAAAACATTTGTACTGAACCGAGGCGTGTATGATAGTCCAACGGACGAAGTGCAACCTGCGGCATTAAGTTCGGTACTTCCCTATACTGACAAGTACCCCAAAAACAGACTGGGATTGACCCAGTGGCTTTTTGACGAGGAAAACCCACTGACGGCCCGCGTCATCGTCAACCGGATCTGGGCCATGCACTTCGGCAAAGGGCTTGTCAAGACACCTGACGATTTTGGCAATCAGGGAGAGCTGCCCACCAATCCCGGTCTGCTGGACTACCTGGCGGTTTCATTTATGGAATCGGGCTGGGATATGAAGCAATTGCATAAGCAAATTATGCTCTCGGCGACCTACCAGCAGTCGTCGGTCATTCGTCCTGAGCTTTACGAAAAAGACCCCGAGAACGATTGGTTGGCACGAGGACCGAGTTTTCGGTTTTCCGCCGAAATGATTCGCGACAATGCCTTGGCCGTGAGTGGTCTGCTCGTAGACAAGCAGGGCGGCAAAAGTGTTTATCCCTATCAGCCACCCGGCCTTTGGGATGAAATATCGAACAAACCGTGGCGATACAAGTACTTACAGGAATCAGGCGATGGGCTCTATCGCCGTAGCTTGTATACGGTCTGGAAGCGTACCTCGCCACCACCCACAATGATGATTTTTGACGCCACCGACCGTACTTTTTGCACCGTAAAACGGCGTTCGACGAGCACGCCGCTGCAAGCGTTGGTACTGTTGAACGACCCGCAAATGATCGAGGCCGCCCGGGTACTTGCCGAAAAAATAAAAATGCAGGAACCAACCGCTGAGAAGCAACTCAAGGTAGTCTTTCGCACACTGCTGGGCCGTCAACCAGACAGTGAGGAAAAAAAGATGATGGACGCTTTTTATAAAAAGCAAAAAGAGAAATACGACCAGCGAAGAGACGACGCCATCGCTTATCTCGACACCGGAGATTCTAAAAGAAACCCGAATCTCGACCCCGCCGAAACGGCCGCGCTGGCATTTGTGATCAATGGATTAATGAATACTTCGGAAGGGTATTCCAGAAACTGACCAAAATGGACGAACTAAGAAAAGCAATCAACCTGATAGAATCCCGCCGGGGATTTCTCAAAACGGCCTCGCTGGGTTTCGGTTCGCTGGCGTTGGGAAGTCTGCTGCATTCTTCCACTTTTGGCGACGGCAATACAAAGATTGTCAAAAGTGCGGAGAAAGGCATATTAGGTACCTCTCATTTTCCCCCGCGAGCCAAGCGGGTAATTTACCTTTTTCAGAGCGGCGGGCCGTCACAATTGGAGTCTTTTGATTACAAGCCTGAGCTTGCCAAATGGCACGGACAGGAAATTCCCGATTCGATCAAAAAGACCCAGCGAAACTCCGGAATGGTAGCGGGGCAGTCGAGCTTTCCGCTGGTGAAATCCATCTACGATTTTAAGCAGTATGGGCAATCGGGAGCCTGGGTTTCCGAACTTTTTCCCTATACAGCCGCCATGGTAGACGATCTTTGTGTGGTCAATTCCATGTACACCGACGCTATCAACCATGAACCCGCCGTGATGCTGGTGCAAACCGGCTCGCAGCAGACGGGGCGGCCTTCCATCGGTTCGTGGCTCAGCTACGGGCTGGGTACCGACAACCAGAATTTGCCCGCTTTTGTGGTCATGATTTCGAAAGGAGGGGGGGCACAGCCATTAAGTTCAGCGGCCTGGGGCAATGGTTTCCTGCCTTCGCACCACCAGGGTGTGCAATTCCGGGCGGGGAATGAACCCGTACTTTATCTGCAAAATCCCTACGGCGTGCACGAAAATGACCGTCGGGAGCAACTGGATTTCATTAAGTCCATGAATGAACACCAGTTCGATGTCTGGGGTGATCCTGAGATTCATTCCAAAATCAGTCAGTACGAAATGGCTTACAAAATGCAGGCTTCTGTCCCCGACGCCGTCTCGACCGCCAACGAACCTGATTACATCTACGAGCTTTACGGCCAGGATGCCCGCACTCCCGGTACTTATGCGGCCAACTGTCTGCAAGCCCGAAAACTGGCCGAAAAAGACGTGAAGTTTATCCAACTCTACCACATGGGCTGGGACCACCACGGCGGTTTGCCGGGCGGGATGAAAGCCCAGGCCAGGGCTACCGACCAGGCCAATGCGGCCCTCATTCAGGACTTGAAACAGAGAGGATTACTGGACGATACGCTGGTAGTCTGGGGGGGCGAGTTTGGCCGCACAAGCTTCTCGCAAGGAAGACTCACACCCACCAACTATGGCCGCGACCATCATCCCGGCTGCTTCACGATGTGGATGGCGGGCGCGGGCGTGAAGGCGGGCATGGTGTATGGCAAAACGGACGATTTTAGCTATAATGTCGCTGAGAAAGGTGTACACGTTCATGATTTCCAGGCTACGCTCCTGCATATTCTCGGAATTGACCATGAACAGCTGACCTTCAAACACCAGGGCCGCCGCTTCCGCCTGACGGATGTCCATGGTAAGGTAGTTCACGATATTTTGAGCTAGGTACTCAGGTTTTCTACCCGATTTTTCAATTCCAGGTTCATTGCCTCGAAGCCATTTTTGGTGTTGACTTCGATCATCTTGTTCAGCAATGGTACCAGAATTCCTTTGAAATGTTCGCTATGCACCAAAGTTGTGGTGCCGTCGCCGTTATCGGTAAGTTCAAAGCGGTGTTCGCCATCAAACAGCCCCTTGAAGAATAGATTTCCCAACCAGCGGAATTCCTTGTTTTTTTCATAGGCAAGTACCCTCGGTTTGAAAGTCATCCCGCTGCCTCCGGGAGGTTCGAGCCGAGCTATGATAATCTGCCCTACGGCTACATTACCAGTTAATGATTTGATGAATGGATTCCAGTCAGGGTACTTTTCAAAGTCTGTGAGGACGGCCCAAACCTGACTGGGCGTGGCTTCAATGCGAATTTCGGTTTTGAGTACTTTGGCCATGATTGCGATGTTTAGAATTTTGGTTGTTTTATTGAACACCACAAAATTCCGACATAGGTACTCAGAAGCTCTTGACTAATATCAAGAAATTATAAAGTTGCTCTTTTTCTAATTCGGCTAAAAGTCTCGGGCGTCATGCCGAGCATCGAAGCAATGTATTGCAGGGGTACTTGGTTGAAGAGTTCTTTGTTGTTTTCAAAAAATGCCCAATACCTTTCCTCGGCGGTCATGGATAGATGCGCGAAAATTCGGTCTTCCATGACGGTGAAACACCGGGCAATAAACCGTACCTCCAGGGGATGCCATTCCGGCACCAGTTTTCCGATGGATTGGTAATCGGCCTGACTAATGGTGAAAAGCTCAACGTCAGTCAGCGCTTGGATAGTCCAGCGAGCCGGTGTTTCGAAAATGAAACTCGATAAGTCAGTGATGAAAAAGCCCTGACTTGAAATCCACTGAGTGACTTCATTGCCGCCCTCGGTGGGGACGTAAATTCGCAGTAAACCCGAACGGATAAAGCTAAGGTGTTCACAACTCTTGCCAGTTTTGAGGAAAAAATCTCCCTTAGCCAAGGTCTCAGGCCGGAATAACGCGGCAATCGTTTCCAGACTACTGGATTGAATCCCGAAGTAGGAAGTTATGTATCGTTCAAGTTCCGTCACAGCAATGCGCTTTTTTCGTCAGCATTATTTTCCGCTGGCCTGAGCCGCCATAGGATTCTTGCTTGGCATGTTGGCACCAACCTCCTGCCGCCAATTCCGTAAAAGGGTGTGTAGATCCTGGGTTTTTCCCGGATTCTTTTCCACCAAATTGTTCTTCTCGCCAATATCATTTTTGAGGTCGTAGAGTTCCAGCCCCCGACCTTCTTCGAACCACTCGATCAGTTTCCAATCGCCATCGCGCACTACCGAACCCGGTGAACCTCCCTGATTACCGTAATGCGGATAATGCCAGTAAACCGGTCCACGGTTTATTTTTTTTCCTTTCAGAACGGGTACCAGGCTCATGCCATCGACATGCTGGTTGGGTAGGGAGGGAAGGCCGGCCATTTCCAGCAGGGTAGGGTAGAAATCGGTACTTACCATTAACTGGTCAGTAACCGCACCGCTTTTGGTTACGCCAGGCCAATGGATCACCATCGGCTCACGAATGCCGCCTTCGTAAAGCCAACCTTTTCCAGCCCGGAGGGGCAGGTTTGAGGTCGGCTGGCCTTCGGCGGTAGCCAGCCCGCCATTGTCGGACATGAAGACAATGATGGTGTTTTTGTCCAACCCGTTGGCTTTTAAGGATGCTAGTACTTTTCCAACTGCCTGGTCCATAGTTTCAACCAGGGCAGCATACACGGGCAGGCACTGGTTCAGCCGTACTTTGTTATCGCCTTCTTTGCCCCACTGGACTTCCAGTCCCAGCCGCTTCTTTTTCTCGGTGTACTTGTCCACCAAAGCTTGAGGTGCTCCTAGCGGATTATGTACTGCGTAAAAGGAAAGGTAGGCCAGAAAGGGTTCGGATTTGTGCTGCTCAATGTAAGAAACCGTTTCATCCGCCAGGCGAAGCGTCAGATTTTCACCCGTTGGGCCATCAGTAAGGCGAGGATTATCGTAGGGTGTAAAGTAATGATTACCGCGGGGCGAACCAGCCCAATACCCGCCTTTGTTCACGTCGAAGCCTTGTTTTTCAGGCCAGTATTCCGGCGATTCTCCCAGGTGCCACTTGCCGGCGAAGAAAGTGCCGTAACCGTTGGCTTTAAAAGCTTCCGCCAAGGTAGTTTCTTCCAGGGGCAAATTTTCCAGGTATTCGGCGGGTAAAAGCGGTTTATTTTTGGTCCAGTGCTTGCCAACCGTCGTGGGCTGCGGGGCACCGAACCAGTCGGTAGTTTTCAGCCGGGCTGGGTACTTGCCGCTCATAATGCTGGCACGAGTAGGCGAGCAGACCGGACAGGCGGCGTAGGCGTTGGTGAACTTCATCCCCCTTGCTGTCAGGGAGTCAATATTTGGTGTTTCATAGAAGCTACTTCCAAAAGCCCCGATATCCGTCCAACCCAGGTCGTCAACTAGGAAGAAAACGATATTGGGTTTATTGGCGTCCGAGTTTTTTGTCGGTCTGGCGCAGCCGCCTGCGAGCAGCAACAATGCCCCAAAAATTCCAGAAAAAACCTTCAAACGAATAGCAGCGGCTTTATTTTGCATCTATAGAATAAGTTAAAATCGACTAGGTATCGGTATTGATCCCAATTTAAAAAAATAGAATCAATACCCTTCGTTCTGCGTCAAATTGGGATTGGCTTCGATTTCTGACTGGGGCAGAGGATACAACACATGGAAAGGCTGGGCATTCTTACCCCGTGCTATGGCACTCGAAATAAAAGTCCCCATACGAATCTGGTCTTCCCTGCGCTTGCCTTCCGTAAAAAATTCCCAACCTCGCTCCTTCAATAGATGATCGCGTAGTTTTTCTTTACTCGCAAAATCAGCTAGTTTGATTGCGGGTACCGCTGCGCGCGTTCTTATTTGATTGATCAGGTCGATGGATTCCTGATTGGGGCCCTGTACTTCGTTGAGTGCCTCGGCCCGGCTGAGCAGAATATCGGCGTACCGAATCACGGGAATATCGTTGCCATTGTTTTGGGAAATAGCATTAGGGTCGGGAGTGTACTTAAAACTACGGGCGTTATCAAGTGGCTTGCCGTTGGCGTCTTCCAGCAATTTCTGCTTGACTCCCTTCGTATCGGTGTATTCCGTGACGAACATGCGTAGTCGGCGGTCGGTGGGGTCGAAGGTTTTGTAAAAAGCCGTATAGGTTCTGAACTGCGCCCCGTAGTTGATCCAGTTGGACAGAATGGGGTAGTTTGGCGGGAATGCATGCGGCATGTACACATTGCCGGGCCCCTGGGCCAGACAGGGATAGATAAAAATGAACTCGTCGTTGTTTTCGTTTTCGGTGGCAAACAGGTTTTCAATCTGTGGATAGAGCTTGTACTTATTTAGCGCAATTAATTCCTGTGCCGCATCGGCGCTCTTCTGCCATTGTTTGGTATTCAGGTAGAACTTAGTTAACACGGCTAATGCAGTGCCCTTGTCTGCCTGGCCCCGCAGAGCCTGGTTCACGGGCAGGTTTTTGGCGGCTTCGGTTAGTTCGCTTGCCACAAAGGCGACGAATTCGGCATCGGTGGGGCGGGCAGGCTGCAAATCGTCGGTACTGGTAGTCAGTACCAGAGGAACCGGGCCAAAGTACCTGTACAAATGGGCGAAAGCCTCTGCTCGTATAAATTGCGCTTCTCCTTTGTACTGCGCCAGCCGCGCGGGAGGGATGGAGGTCACTTTATCGATGTTTTCCAGCAATACGTTGGCATCCCGCACGGCAATGTACATTTGGACCCAGATATTACGCAGGAAGCCAGATGATGCATCCCACTGGAAATTGATAAATGGCAGAGCGTCTTTCTCGAATTGCCCTCCGCTTTCCAGGGTCATATCAGTGGGGAATTCTGATAGCGTCCACTGGTCTTCCCGCATTCCATTGTTTACCTGCGAGCGGCTGTATGCGCCATAAAGTACTTTTTTGATTCCATCCTCACTTTGCAAAAAACTTTGAGGGTCGTATTGAGTATAGACTTCTTCGGCCAGAAATTCCTGGCAACCCATGGGGACCAGGCAACTGAACACAAGCGCGATGACAGCTGATTTTTTTAATAAATTTTTCATGAAATTGGGTATTAGGTAGTGATGTGATTAGCAAGCGTTCCTGAACTTTCTACTCTCGACTAAAAACCAAGATTTACCCCAAACCGTACCGTGCGGTTAAGTGGGTAGCTGTTGTAGCTGGCTCGCTCAATGCCCGTACCGGAAGCGTTAGCGTCAGGATCGAATCCCAGAAATTTGGTGATGGTCAGCAGATTGTCGGCCGCTACGTAAACCGATGCCGAGCGAATTTTCCTGCTGACCGGAATGGCGTAACTCAGTGTGACGGTTTTTAAGCGTACAAATGATGCATCGTTGATGGTGAGTGAGTTTACGGCCAAAGCCCCGCCATAAACGCTCGGATTCACGCCCGACGGGTACTTTGCACCCGGATTGTCCGGTGTCCAGCGGTCAAGGTAGTGTTCCGCAATGCGGTTGCGCTCGAAGTTGATGGGATAGAGCGACTCAACGATATTATTATCCAAAGCACTGATTCCCTGCACTGCCGTGATGAGCGCTTCCAGGCCAAAACCGCGGTAAGAAAAGGAGTTATTGAGACCAAACAGTAGTTTTGGGAAAGGATTACCCAGTATGACACGGTCGTCCGGGGTGATCTTTCCGTCGCCATTCTGATCAACAAAACGCGGATAACCGGGCTTGAAAGTTGGAGAAGGCGAGTTCTTGATCTCATCTGCCGTCTGGTAAATCCCATCGACTTCGTAGCCGTAGAATGACCGCATCGCCGAACCTTCCTGCACGATGGCGTAGTTGTTCGTAAAACCCACGCCGCCTGTAAGTACCTGGGAAATGAAATCGGGCAATTCGACAACCGTGTTTTTGAGGGTCGAAAAAGTGAAGTTAGTATTCCATTTAAAATCATTGACTAGATTGCGGCTTTCCAGCATAAGGTCGATGCCCTGGTTGCGCACTTTACCAAAATTCACCAAAAGGCTACCGAATCCGGAGGTAGTTGGTAATGGCTTGTTGAACAATTGGTCGCGGGTATTCTTGATATAGTACTCCAAAGATCCGCTAACCCGGCCTCGAAGGACCGCAAAATCGAGCCCTAAATCCAGTTCTTCGGTGGTTTCCCAGCGCAAATCGGGGTTGGGGATACGAGCGGGTTCTACGCCTTGCAGCAATCCACCGCCCAGCACGGCCCGGCCGCTGGCGATAAAGGTGGTGAGGGTTTGAAAATTGCCAATGGCCTGGTTGCCGCTTTGCCCGTAGCTCATCCGGAGTTTCAAATCACTGAACAGATTATTGTTTCGCAGGAAAGGCTCCTCGGAAATACGCCAGCCCAGCGCAAAAGAAGGGAATATGGCGTACTTGTTCTGATCGGAAAAGCGGGAAGTACCATCGGCCCGGATGGAAGCTGTTAGTAAGTACTTATCTTTCAAAGTATAGTTTACCCGACCCAGGTAGGAGTTCAGCTGGTTGGTCGAGCGGCCGCTGCTAACATTGTCGCCACGGTCGCCGTCACCACTTTGCAGCAGATTGGTCTGGCTGGCGTCGGACAGAAAACCAATTGAAGACGCCCCCACGCCATTGTTGTCGTATTTTTCCAGCGTAGCTCCACCCAGGACCGAGAGTTGATGAATGCCGTTGAAAGTGTGATTGTAGGTGGTGAAAAGTTCGCTGATCCAGTGCGTATCCTCACCCGCGTTGATACTGCCGATGCCACCCGAAGACAAGCCTTTTTGGGTAATGGTACTGTTGTAGCTATCCTGACGATCGTTGGCGATATCGCCCCCCAGCCGTAAGGTAGCTGTCCAGCCTTTCAAGATCGTGTAATCTGCCGCCAGGGTACCGAAGGTCCGGTTGTTTACATATTTTTGAGTGAAGCCATTGACAAGTGCAAGCGGGTTTTCTAAAGAAATCAACGGGTTAAAACGATACTGACCGTTCTCGTCTTTTTCGGGAGAAATGGTGGGATCGAACTGTAAAGCAGCATTGATGGGGCCGGCGTTTTCATTGCCCGAGTTAGTCGTAAGGATGTTTGTTGTGGCGGAGCGGTTGGCATTCAGGTTGAGCGAGACTTTTAGCTTGTCTGTCGGATTCACCTGGTAGTTGAGGCGAATGTTGTATTTTTTCAAACCCGAGCCCAAGACCACACCGTCCTGATTGAGGTAGTTTAATCCCAGGTAGTAGTTGGAATTATCCGACCCGCCCGAAAACGACAGTTGATGATTCTGCGCCAGGGCGGTGCGGAAAATCTGGTCCTGCCAGTCGGTGCCGCTACCGATGGCACTGATCTGATCGGGCGTGAATTTTGGTTTACCTGTCTGCTCTGTTGACAGGTCATTCAGGACTTCCATGTATTGGTCGGTAGTTAGCAAATCCATCCGTTTGGCGACCGTCTGAACTCCAAGGTAGGCGCTGTAATTGACCCTTGGTGCACCGGATTTGCCTTTTTTGGTGGTAATAAGCACCACCCCGTTGGCAGCTCTGGACCCATAAATGGCCGCGGCCGAGGCGTCTTTCAAAATCTGAATGGACTCAATGTCTTCGGGGCTGATGGAGGTAGTTGTGGCGCCGGGAAATCCGTCGATTACAATCAGGGGTTCGTTGCTGCTATTAATGGAACCCGCCCCCCGAATACGAATCGCAATCCCGCCACCCGGCGCCGAGCTGGACTGGCTAATCTGCACCCCCGATGCCTTTCCGTTCAGTAGCTGAAGTGCTGAGTTGTTCACGCCCTGTGTAAAGTCTTTCTCGCCGATGGAAGCCACCGAACCCGTCAGGTCGCTCTTCTTTTGGGTACCGTACCCCACCACTACCACTTCGCTCAGCGCTTTGGTATCGGGCTGCAAACTAAGATTAATACGTGTTTGGCTACCGACGGGGATTTCCTGCGAAACGTAACCGACAAAACTAAACACGAGTACCGCGGAAGAATTAGGAACATTCACCGTGAATTCACCCGCCTGATTAGTAGTTGTTCCCTGCGAAGTACCTTTCACAAGCACGCTGACCCCCGGCAGCGGCTCATTGTTGTCGGAGGCCGTAACTTTACCCGACACCGAAATCTCGGCTGCTTCCACTGAAATTTCCTTTCTAGCTAGGGGTTGGATGCTGTTGGTCAGTAACTCCGGCTGTTCCGTTTCCGAAGTAGATTCAGCGGCCGAAGTCGACTTACGGTCGGGGCTGGTCTTTCGTTCCGTTCCCTCTTCCGTAATTACATACCCCCCCTTTCCCGATTTTTTGTAGTTCAGATTTAGTGGTTTGAGCAATTGGTCCAGATCCCGCTCGACGGGCCTCGATGCCCGGTATTGTTGGGCGGGTACTTCGTAATTTTCGATATTCTTGCCAAAAAAGAGAATGTCCACCTTGTGAATTTTCTTAAGCTCAGCCAGGGCATCTTTAAGCTTCATCATTCTGATTTGGGTACTGCCCTGGGGGCGGCTAAGGTTCGTAGCTTTGGCCAGAAGCTGGGCCTGCATAGGCTGCGACAGCCCCAGCAGGAGCCCCGCCGAAATGATAATCTGTATTTTTCTATTCATTGAAAGATAGGTTTAGTATATATAAAATCAGTTTCGGGTAATAACAATGGAATCCCCTTTGGCCGAAAAACTCAGGCTGGCTGCGTCGGTCAAAGCACGGAGAAGCTCTTCGGCGGTTTCGGCCTGGAATGAGCCAAAAAGTGTGAGCTGCTTCAACTCTTCGCCTTCAATTCTTATTTTCAAGCCAAAGTTTTCGGCAAAAAGGTAGGTGAGCTCTTCAAGGGAAGTACCTTCGAATACAAAGCGGTGGGTAGCCCAGGCCGCGTGATTTTGGGGGGAAGGAGTGTGCCGGAGTTTAGCGTGTCCCTGTGGATCGAGCGTCACCAGGTCGCCGGGTTTCATCATGACCTTCCTGCGTGCCTCGCCCTGCTGATACCGGAGCTGTACTTTTCCTTTGTTCAGGACTACCTTTGATCCACGGTCGCGGGCGAATACCGTAAATTCGGTACCCAATACCATTACTTCCATGTTGTTTTCGGTTTTGACCGAAAAAAGCTGGTTGTCAATAGTATGACTAATAGAGAAGTTGGCTTCACCGGACAGTAAAACTTCACGGGTTTTGGCACCAAACCCAAAACGCGGCACCCGAAGGCGGGAATTTGAATTTAATTCTACCGTAGAGCCATCCGATAGCTCAATGAATTGGGTATCATTATAATTAGTACGGTAGGTTTTATAAAGTAGCCTGTTTTGTCCATACCAGCCAGCTGCGCCCAACAGCACCAATAGTGCCGCTGCCGATAGCCAGTGCAGCCACGATCTTTTGCTTACGGTTGAGGAATTTTCTGCTTCCTGATTCGCTGCTGTCTCGGGCAATTCTGATTTTCTCTCCAGAAACTCGACGTAGGCAGTAAGTTTATTTTCTAGTTCGGGCAGGTACTGCGGTGACTGGGTTTCCCATTCGGCCAGCCACTGGTAAAATAATTCCTGGTTCTCGCTTTCTTGCAACCATGCCTCGATTGATAATTTTTGCATCGGGGTACTTTTCCCGGCCAGATGATCTAAAATAAGCTGTTTATTGATCGATGATTCCATATTCTTTTAGCTGGCTTTCTTGATAGACAGTATTTCCAGGCGGCCTACGTAGTGGATAGTTGAAATAACTTGGGGTGAGGGCGATCAAAGCCACTGATTTTTCAGCCCGTTTTTCAAAACGCCTAACGCTTTGAAAATATGGGTTTCGACGGTTCGGATTGAAAGATCGAGTTCGGCCGCAATTTCTCTGCTCTTGCGTCCTTCAAAGCGGTTCATGAGGAATATTTTGCGGCATTGCGGCGGTAATGAAGCAATGAGCCTGTCGATGGAGTGATGCAGCTCTTCTAACTGCATGATTTGCTCAGGCGAATCAGAAGTCTGCGTTTCAGGAATCTGAGTTGCCGACAGTGAATCCGATTTCCGTAAATCGTTTGAAAGGTAATTGTACGCTCGATTGCGTACCGATTGGAAAAGATAGGCGCGGTAGGAAGTGGTGATGGCCAGGTAGGTGTTCTTCTCCCAGAATTTGTAGAAAATTTCGCTGACCAAATCCTCGGCTATTTCTTTGGAATAGACAAACCGCACCGCATGAGTGCACATAGCCCGGTAATACAACCGGAACAGTAGTTCGCAACCCTTTTTTGGATCTTCTTCAAAAGTTTTGCGGACAAAGAGTTCGGTGTCCTCCACCAAGTACCTGGAGTTCGTTTTTTCTCCCTCGTTCCCAGACGAAAAACCCACTCTGGGATTTTGATTTTGGGAATGATTGGCTTGGATAGATAGGTCAGAAGGTAGTTTTTGGGGCATCAGGCGGTGATTTAAACTACTTTTTCCTGAAATTATTCAAGTTTCGTTTAAATACAGACAGGTAAATCGCCCAAACTACGTAGTTGCAGAAAACATTTTTTTAAAATATTTATTCGGCCACGCGTCCTATCGGACGACGATTTTCACCGGGATGGCCCGTCAGACCGTCCCCCAGGTCTTTTCGGGCTTCCTCGGCAACTTTTGTTAGCTCAGTCATGATTTCCGGGAAATCGAACATTACATTATACCGCTCACCCGGATCGCGGCGCAGGTCATACAGGCCACCTACATGATTGAAATTTTCATTGCCGCCCCCAGGCTGTCCGTCCTTTCCGGGTTTGAATCCTTCGTTGGTGCGGCCGGGGTGAGGGAACACCAGCTTCCAATGGCCCTGGCGCACGGCTTCCAAATTATTTCGTCGGTAATAAAAATAGAAGGAATCACGAGGCTTTACCGCCAGATTGCCTTTCAGATTAGCCATCAGACTTACTCCGTCGATGCGTTTCACGGGTAGTTTTGCTCCGGTAGCTTCCACGATAGTTGGTAGCACATCGATGCCAGCTGACAAATTGCTGGAGACAACACCCGCCGGAATGACACCCGGCCACTCAGCAATGAAAGGTACCCGATGCCCGCCTTCGAAAGTTGTCCCTTTGCCTTCGCGAAAACCACCCGAACTACCTGCGTGGTTGCCGTAGGTAAGCCAGGGGCCGTTGTCGGAGGTGACAATCAGCAACGTGTTCTCAGCCAGTCCCTGTTCTTGCAGGGTTTTCCGTATTTGACCGATGCTCCAGTCCAGTTCCATTATCACATCTCCAAACAAACCCTGCTTTGATTTTCCTTTGAACTTATCAGACACAAACAGTGGCACGTGCGGCATGGGGTGGGCGAGGTAGACAAAGAATGGTTTGTCTTTGTTTTTTTTGATAAAACCAATGGTGCGCTCGGTAAACCAAGTAGTAAACTGGCTCTGATCGGGATTAGTAGCTACCGTTTCGTTGCCCTCGATTAGAGGCAGTGGCGGGTAGTAGTTTTTGTTGACGGGGTGATTGGGCCACATATCGTTGGAGTAGGGGATGCCAAAGTACTCGTCGAAGCCGTGCTGCAAGGGTAAAAACTGCTTTTGGAAGCCCAAATGCCACTTGCCGTAGGCGGCGGTAACGTAGCCTTTGGCTTTGAGAAGTTCGGCGATTGTTTCCTCGTCGGCGTTAATACCCGTCTTGGCCGAGTGATCGGTGGCGCCGGCAAAGCCAAGGCGGTTGGGATAACAGCCCGTCAGCAAGCCAGCTCGCGAGGCGGTACATACCGCCTGTGGTGTGTAGTAGTGCGAGAGAAACATCCCTTTGCTGGCCATATCGTCGAAGTTGGGCGTCGTGTAATCCACCGCACCAGAACGCCCCAAATCGCCGAAACCCATGTCATCGATATACACCAGGACAATGTTTGGAGGCCGGTCAGCCTTGGTTTTTTGGTAGGAATTGAAGGCTAACAAACAAGCAGCGCCAGCCACCAACAGAGACATACCAAGTACTTTACGCTTCATTTTATTTACCAATTACGTTCGATTATTTGTTTGATGGTTTCATTGGATTCTGGCCCATCGCCGCTCCCGGCCTTAATCGTCTTGAGGCGAGCTTTCATGGTTTTTATTATTTCCAGGTACTCCGGGTCATCGATAGCGTTGCGATTTTCGCCGGGGTCTTTTTGTAAATCGTAGAACTCCCAGCCGGGTGGGTATTGCATCCTATCGCGCTCGGTCTTGGTGCGGGATTGCCCGTAGAAAAAGGCCAGTTTGTAGCGGTCGTTCCTGATACCAAAATGAGCCGGACGGCGCGGCTCGTTGCTCCAGTAACGGTAGTACATGTCCTTACGCCAGTCGCTGGGTGTGCGGCCCGCCAGGTTAGCCCGGAAACTTCGCCCCTGCATACTACCTGGCTGCCCGACTCCCGCAAAATCCAGGAAAAGCGACGGGAAATCTATATTAAGGATGATATCATCTATGCGCCGCCCGCCTTTGAATTCTCTGGGATAGGAAATAACGAATGGCATCCTGAGCGAAGGCTCATAGATAAATCTTTTATCAAAAAAGCCGTGTTCGCCCAAAAAGTACCCCTGATCCGCGGTATAGATGATCACTGTATTGTCTAATTCTCCACTCTCTCTCAGGTAGTTGATGAGCTTGCCAATGTTGTCATCAATGGCTGCACCCGAACGCAAAAAGTCTTTGACGAATTTTTGGTAGGTCTTCTTTCGGGCGGCCAGAGAATCCAGCTCTTGCAAAGAGAAAGAATCTCCAGGGTACTTTGTGCCCGCACCATCCACGTAGCGTTCTCCCAATATTTCCAACGGCCAGCCATCGTGCGTGCGCCCCGTCGTGGCAGCGCCCCAATCCTCAAAATTCGGCGGATAAGGTAGTTCAACATCCGCCAGGAAATCCTTATGGCGGTCGGGATAATCGTAAGGCTCATGGGTAGCCTTAAAGTGCATGGAAAGATAGAATGGCTTTTCGGAATTCCGGTTCTTCAACCAGGCAATGGACTGATCGGCAATCACATCGGCCGAAAAACCCGGGTACTCTTTACCGCCGGCATTGCCATCCTGCCAGTTGTCTTTGGTTTTCAGGATAGGGTTGTGGTAGCGGCCCTGACCGGGAAGTACCATGTAATAATCAAAGCCGGTGGGTTCTTTTTTTAGATGCCACTTGCCCACGATGGCCGTTTGGTAGCCGTTGGCCTGAAGTAGTTTGGCGAAATTGGCGCTGTCGGGTTCATATACATCGTCCAGATCATACACCCCATTGCGGTGACTGTATTGTCCGCTTAAAATCGCTGCCCGGCTGGGCACACAAATGGAGTTTGTACAGAAAGCATTTTCCAGAACTACCCCGCGATTTGTCAACCACTCAATGTTATCATTTTTTACATAATCTTTCAGAATACCTCCGTAAACCCCCCAAGCCTGAGACGTATGATCGTCTGCCATAATAAAGAGGATGTTTGGCTGTTCCTTCACATGGGAAAAGTGGCTTTTCCCGGTACAACCTTCCAGCAACAGGATAAGCAGAAAAAGGGAGCCAATGCGAGTCAGCAGGTACTTCATGGCAATAAAAGAGCAAACCGGAAAAATATACCTGCCGACCAGTCTCAATTTGCGATCTTCTTCTGCTTTCCTTCAAAGAATAGATTGAGAGCACAAAAAATGGGTTGGGAAAATAAATTTCCCAACCCATTTTTTTATAGAAAGGCAATAGATTTAGCTTTCCAGATCAGCTTTAATCTTCTCCATCTTCCTGTCTACGTCGTTCTTAAACTCCTCCCAGTTTGCTTCGGTACGATCCCCTAGGTCATCCAAAGAAGCTTTGAGGTCCTGCCGCTCTTCTTCAAGTTCGGCTTTTCGTTTTTCCCAACGGGTCTTTTCATTTGCCGTTGCTTTTTCTATTTCAGCGTCTGCTTCTTCAATTTTTTTATCGAGTTTGTCTACGCCCTCGTTTAGTTCTTCGCGCAGGTTATTCTTTCCTTGTTCAAAGTCGCTCCCCATATCGTCGGTGGCGTTTTCTATATCATCCCCCGCGTTTTCTACCGTGTTCTCGGCACTATTCTGGGTCTGTTCACTGCACGAAGTAAAAGTGAGCATGGATCCCACCAGGAGAGCAGAAGCTAATAATGTTACTTTTTTCATTTTATTGTAGTGTTAGTTATAAAGTTAACCAAAAGCCGACTTTGGCTTTTTTACCAACGGATTGTATCCAAAACTAAACCATTGACTTGATTGTACAACTAGTCCTTGAAGTTGTGGAAAGAAGTTCTCAATCATTTACTATTCGGGAAGCGATTTACTCAATTAAGATCGTTTCTTTGTACAGTAATCTGGTAGGGCTAAGATTGCATTCCTGGCGTGGGAATTGTGATAATGGGGCTGAGCGTTTTTTTTCAAATGATATCATTCAAAACTTCTGATAGTTCCAAGCCGGTATTGGTTTGCGCCATGATGATTATCGTCACTCTGACGGTTTACTGGCTCATCGTTCTGCAATCATTTCTGGTGCCACTGTTGGTTTCGGGGCTCCTCTCGATTCTGGTGTCACCTATCACTTTACAGCTAGAAGACCGGGGAATGAGAAGAATTCCTGCCATAGTACTTACGCTTACTATATTTTTGGGTCTTATCGCGGGAGTCCTGTACGTTTCATTCATGCAGATTTCCGACATGATTTATATGTGGCCGACTTTCTATGAAAAGGCCAACATTATGTTTCAACAGTTTGAAGTATGGATAAGTCAAACATTCGGATTCCAGACTACCACCCAAATTGACGATTTGGAGAATATGTCGGCCAATCTGCTGAAAAACACAGGGTCATCAGCCTTGTTGACGACGACCGCCATTCTAGCGGATATAGCGCTTATACCTCTGTATATGTTCTTTATGCTGTATTACCGCACTTTCTTCTGTAACTTCCTTTATAATTTGCTGGGCGAGAAAGAGAAAAAGCGGGTCAATAGAATTCTGTTTCGCATCTATGATGTGATCCATAACTACCTGGCTGGGCTTTTTACCGTGATGGTAATCGTCGGAACGCTTAACACCATCACGTTACTGGTTTTTGGTATTAAATATGCGGTCTTCTTTGGCTTTTTTGCGGCATTGCTGTTGCTTATTCCTTACGTTGGAGTCATTATTGGTTCTTCACTTCCTATAATGATGGCATTGGTCACCAAAGATTCCGCTATGTATGCCGTGGGAGTTGGGGCTGTCTTCCTTTGTATTCAATTTCTGGAAGGTAATTTTATTACACCCTATATAGTCGGCTCAAAAATCAGCATTAACCCGCTGATGGCTATAGTAGCGCTGCTACTGGGGGGGATGATGTGGGGGATTCCCGGGATGATTCTGGCGCTGCCCTCTATTGCTATCCTTAAGGTTGTATTCGACCATTCCCAACGTCTCAAAGCATTCGGTTACGTGTTGGGCGAACCTCAAAAAGAAGAGATCGATGCCCGATTCGAAGTAGAAACCGAAACAGCAGAAAGTACGGATCCTGCTGGTGACGTGAGTACGAGTGAATTAAAAAGCGAAGAGGAAGCGCTAAAGGTGAGGGTAGCCTGAAAAAAAAGTGTGACGAAGAGTCGGGTCGGGTTATTCCACATTTCTGTGAAGCTCACTCATTGAGTATCTTCTGTATTTCTACAAAGCTAATGGGTTTGTCGATAAAAAAGTCGACTCCCTTTTTCAGTGCCTCTTCCCGAAGATTAGTCATGGCACTCATCATCACGATTCGAAGATTACCCATCCCTTTTATGTCGCCAATAAAGTTGATGCCTTTCCCATCAGGCAGGTTGTTGTCCAGAAAGACCAGATCAGGATGTAATTCTTTTACGTAGAGGAGCCCGTCATGAATGGTAGTAGCGGTTTTTACGGTATTGTTGTTTGCCTTTCGACGGATAAAATTGCCAATTAATTGACCTAATTCTACTTCATCCTCAATAATTACAACTTTCATAGTTTTTCCACATAAAATGGGCGTAGATTTAGTATGATCGTAATGATGCTAAACAGTGTATTGTCGACCAAAATTCAACCACGTCAGCACCAGAAAAAGAACCCTGCCAGCCATTAATCCATTAATTGTATCTGAGCGCTCCCTCGTTTTAGGAAATTGGTCTTCATGGTGTGTAAAAAAATTCCCACTCCTGGCGGAAAGGCCCCTCAAATCACCCCAGAAGCCGTTGGTATAGGATTTTAGTCTCTGAAAACGTAAATTTGATATTTTTCACCTCCAATTTTCAATCACCTAATTACTTAAACTTGAACATCATGAATAACAGCAAAGTCTTTTTTAGCATATTTATTGCCGCCGCCGTAGGTGCTACTGTTGGGATGCTTTTCGCACCTGAGGATGGGACTAAAACTCGCAAGAAAATAAAGAAGTCGGCAAACGAATGGGCCAATGAGGCGCTGGAAGCGCTTGAAAAAGGAAAGGCTAAGGTTCAGGATACTGCTGACCGCGTAGTAAGCAAGGCAACAGGCTTTAAGAATGATGCTGTTGATGCCGCTGATGAGCAGCTGGACGAGGCGAAAAGCACCGTCAATAAGATGAAGTAATGCTGGTATGCAGCTTTGCCAAATGAAAGAGGTAACACTAAGTGCCAAGCTAGTGTTACCTCTTTTGGTAAGAACTGAGCGGAATATTTCCTCATCTCTAAACTAACGAATCTATGATTTTTAAAGATGCCAAAGAAAAAGTGGAACTCACATACCAGCATGTGATCGACTATGCCGAGGCTCGCTGGAACCTGATTGCCCTGGACGTTTCTGACAAAACGGCCAATCTTGTTACTTCCATTGTCATGGGAATTATACTGGCAGTTTTGGGACTTTTTTTCCTGGTTTTCGCTAGTATCTCACTGGCGTTATGGCTGGGAGACTTAACTGAAAATAGTGCGTTGGGATTTTTGCTGGTTGCGGTGTTGTATGGTTTGATCGGAGGGGTAGTGTATATTAATCGTAACAAGTGGCTTTTCCTGCCGTTAATGAATAATTTTTTGAAGAAACTTTACCGAAACAAAGATGATAAACTCATATGATGATCTGAAGGCGCAGAGAGCCAAAGCTCACAATGATTTGCAAGTAGCAAAATCACAGCTCGATGCGGATCAAAGAGAATGGAAAGAAGAGGCCAAGCCACTGGCGATTGTCTCCTCGGTAGCCAAGAAAATGGTCAAAAATAAAACGGAGAAAAAAGGGCTTGTCGGGATGGGATTGCAAATGGGAATAAATACTCTGCTTGCAAAGACGGTGCTCAAGAGACTGCCATTTCCTTTCAAATATTTTGTTCCCAACATGGTGCAGAATCTGGCGTTCAACTATACAGAAAAGTATGGACGTGAAGCTCTCATTAAAGCACTGCACTGGGTAAAGGATGTAACTGAGGAGAAGGAGGATGAAATTTCTGAAACTACTGAACTTGTAGTAGTTGAATCCACACTGCCGCCTGTGGTGGTAGATGATTCGACAGAAACGTTGCCTGCTTTGGTGGAGGAAGATACTATCCCTGTACCTGTTACGGATACAGAAATCCGATCTGCCAGTGATAAAATGCCCCCTATCGAGTGAAGTGAACAGTTTAGGGGGTAATCGCCGTATTTAGCCAGAAGTCACTGATTTTTTTAACAACTTCTTTTAGGTGCTCATAGCTGGAAGGCTTCACAACATAACTGTTGGCTCCAAGTTCGTAGGAAGAAAGGATATCATCCGGTGCTTTGGAAGTACTGAAGACGATGACAGGAATTTTACTTAGCAGCGTGTTTGATTTTAAAGCCCGCAAAACTTCCCTACCATCCTTTTTAGGCATATTAAGATCAAGAAGAATAAATCGGGTTTTGCCTTCGAAGGGTGAGGCATTCAGATGTTCAAGAAGCTGCTCGCCATCTTCAAAAAACATCATTTCGTGATGAATGTCATTGTCCTCGAAGGCAGCCTGTACCAAGAAACGATCGTCAGCATCATCGTCTGCCATCAATATTATATTGAACTCCTCCATTCTTTCCGTTATGCTGTTGATGAATTTTGGGGCAAATATATATAAAATCTTGCACCTTTACCTTCCTCTCCGTCGGCCATGATGTAGCCGTTATGGTTGGATACAACCTTCCGGCAAATAGCGAGACCAATTCCCGAACCTTGGTAAGCGTCCTGACCGTGCAGGCGTTGGAAAATCACAAATATTTTCTCTGCGTATTCATTACGAAAGCCAATGCCGTTGTCTTTGATCACGATGCGGTGAAACAGGTCTTCCAGCTGTGATTCTTTGACTCCGTTTATAGAACTCCCCTGAATATCTGAACACGTGATTTCGATTTTTGGACACAGACCAGGTTGGCAGTATTTCAAGGAGTTGGATAGAATATTCTCAAACAATTGGAAAAGTTGGTTGCTATAGCCCGTTACAGTAGGCAGCCTTTCCGCTCGTATTTCTGCCTTGTGGTCCGTAATCCGGGATTGAATATTCGCTTGGACATCCTGCAGCACATTGTTCAGGTCCACTTCTTCAATCTCTCTTGACGAGTCAATGCTGCGAGAGAAAGCTAGCAAATCATCGATAAGCAGTTGCATTCGGGAGGCGGACTTAATTATCTTCCCTACAATCTGTTTCGATTCTTCGGTCAGGTTATTTTTATTTTTAGTTTTCAGAAGATCGGCAAAGGAGCGAATTTTTCGCAGTGGTTCTTGCAAATCGTGGGATGCAACGTAGGCAAACTGTTCGAGTTCGGCATTCGATCGGTTAAGGTTTTCTACTTGGTTTTCCAGCTCGATTCGGTAGCCCTTAGTCCGTTTGAGTTCACGTTCAAGCAACAGGAACGAGCAGAGCAGAAAGGCTAAAGCCACGCCCATAATTACCCAGTTAAACCGAAAAATCTGCTGCTTATAATTGTCGCGGCTAATGACGCGCTCCTGCATAAGTCTATCTTCCACAGAAGCTATTTGGTCAAGAATCTGGGTCAGATTTTCCGTTTTACTGGTGCCATTTCTAAGTAACGTCAGCTTTCTGTCCATGTCCAGCAATCCTGGATCTGACATTCCGAAACTTACAACTGATTTTTCATATAAAGCGAAGTACTGGCGAAGTGAATCGACCGTAGTTTTCTGGTTAGGACTATCATAGGTTAATTCAGACAATTTCTCTATTCTTTGAGGAATTGAAGCCAGCTTTTCAAGCATATTATCCCGGTTGGTCGTATCCAATATAATCAGATAGGCCCTACCATAGTAAGTTACCTGATAAAGCCTGGTACGTATGTCCTGGACATTATTAAGTACTTCATGGGTATGATCAACTTTTTCTGAATAATATATGAGCTCCTGATTAATGGAATGGTAGCTAATTGACAGAATAACAATGAGAAAGACCGAAATGGCGAAAAGAAATCTGATTGCCCAGGACAATTGCTCCTCAGACAGAGAACGTTTTAAAAAATGCCTTTCGGGGGACGTGTTCATGTAAGGTGGGATGCTGACGGAGATTCTCCACAAAAGTACTCAATTTGGGAAAAAATCTGCCCAAAATGTTTATCTTACAAAAAATTGTCCAGCGCGAAGATGATACTGAAAATGATTTTAAACAGGAACCAAGGTGGCGTTTGACGGTTGTACTCAAATACTTCGGTAGCGAAGCCACTAAAAACGCAGACCGGAGGAAAAGCGCTGGAATCAGATTTTCTAACTAAGTAAAAAAATTATCTATTACTGAGCAATATGCAGAGACAAACGCAGGTTCAACGCCAGACGTTAAAGTATTCCCCCCTTCAGATACAGATGCTCAATTTGTTGCATCTGACTACCCTCGAACTGGAAAACCGCATCAAGGAAGAGATGGAAGAGAACCCCGTACTGGAAGAGGGGAAGGATGAGGCTGCCAAGGAGAAAGAAGACTTGGATGAAGTTTCCGATAAAGGCGAAACCGTAGGGGTTGGGAACGATGAAGTTCCCGAAGTTCAGGACTATTATGATTGGGATGAAATCAGAGACAATGATATCCCTGATTATAAAACGTATGCTAACAACTACTCCCCTGATGACGAAGTGTACACTCGCCCGATGGTGGAGGTGGTTTCATTCCGGGAAGAGCTCAAAGAGCAGATTCATTTCCTCGATCTAAACGAAAGACAAGAACTTATCGCCGATTTTATCCTCGATTCATTGGACGAGGATGGTTTTCTGCGGCGTGAGTGCGATATAATTGCCGATGATATTTCCTTTGCCAATAGTCTGTACATCAAGGCTGAGGAAGTGGAGGAGATGTTGCACCTGATTCAGCAGCTCGAACCCGCCGGAATAGCTTCCCGTGATTTACAGGAGAATCTCCTTCTTCAGCTCGATCGGCGAAACTCCGACACCGAGCAGTGGAAACTGGCGAGAAGAATAGTGGCTGACCTGTTTCACGAATTAGGTACTCGTAACTACGACAAAATAATAAGGACACTCGAAATCAGCGAGGATGATCTTAAAGACGCCCTGCAGGTGATCGTCTCCCTCAATCCGAAGCCCGCTTCCGGTCTGCGAAGCGATTCCAGTCTGAACCACTCCATCAAGCCCGATTTTCTGATGCGCTACCTCAACGATGGCGACATAGAAGTACAGCTTGCCTGGGGGAATAGCCCAGCTTTACGCATGAGTCGGGTTTTCACTAAAATGGCCGAAGAAAAAACAGATCGGGCTACCCGCCAGTTTCTTAAAAACAAGATTAATTCGGCCAAGTGGTTTATCGATGCTATCAAGCAGCGCGAGAATACCATGCTTAATACCATGAAAGCTATCGTGAAACTACAATATGAGTACTTCCAGACTGGAAACATCAAAAAACTCCAGCCGATGATACTTAAAGATGTAGCTGAAATAATCGATATGGATATTTCGACGGTGTCGCGGGTTACGACGAACAAATATGTTCAGACGCCGTTTGGCATTGTTTTGTTAAAAGACCTTTTCACCGAAGGAGTTGCGCGGGAAGATGGTACTGAGGTTTCTAACCGAGCCATCCAGGAGGCAATCAAGGAAATTGTGGAAGCTGAGGACAAACGTCACCCCTATAACGACCAGCAGATTACCGATTTACTGGCCAAACGGGACTATCTGGTAGCCCGCCGGACGGTGGCAAAGTACCGTGAACAACTTGGCATTCCGACTTCCCGGCTACGTGTTGAGATATAGAAACTAATCCCTAACAAAGTTATTGATGAAAAAAGTACTGGTAGTTGACGATGAAGTCGATATTTGCATGTTGTTAAAGCGCTTCCTTACCAAAAGCGGATTTGAGGTTGAAACGGCCCAAAATGGCAAACGCGGGTTGCAATTGGTGGAGGAGTTCAAGCCTGACCTGGTGATGACTGATTTCAGATTGGGTGATGTAACGGGAGCAGATCTCCTGGTAAGTATAAAGAAAAAACTGCCTCATGTACCTGTTCTGATCATCACAGGCTACTCTGATATCAAAACGGCTATAAACGTGATGAGGCAGGGGGCTTACGATTATATTACTAAACCGCTGTTTCCCGATGAGATACTGGTTACCGTAAAAAAGGCCTTGGCTGACGCTGAAAATGAGGAAGATGAAAATGCCAGTCAGGCAGTTAGCAACAAAAGTACTTCGAAACGAAAATCAAAATTTTCTTCGGATTATATTATAGGCACCAGTGAGGTCTCGGATGAACTTTATCGTCAGATCGATCTGGTCGCGCCTACCAATTTCAGTGTAATACTTTACGGTGAAAGCGGGGCAGGGAAAGAGGCAATTGCCCACGAAATTCACAACCGGTCGCATCGGCATAAGAAACCATTCGTGGCGATGGATTGTGGAGCTATCTCCAAAGAACTGGCGGGTAGTGAATTATTTGGTCACGAGAAAGGCTCTTTTACGGGAGCTTTGCAGACCAAGATCGGCCACTTTGAGTTAGCCAATGGCGGGACACTCTTTCTGGATGAAGTATCCAATTTAACTTACGAAATTCAGATGGCCTTACTGCGCGTGGTGCAGGAACGAAAAGTTCGGCGTATCGGCAGTAACAAGGAAATTGACCTCGACGTGCGAATCGTAGTGGCGAGTAATGAGCGGCTACTGGAATTGGCCAAAGAAGGAAAATTTAGAGAGGATCTTTATTACAGATTCAATGAGTTCAGCATGGAAGTGCCTGCCCTGCGCGACCGTAAGGAGGACTTGATGCTCTTTGCTGAGGCATTTCTTGATTCTACCAATAAAGAACTAGGAAAAAAAATAAAGGGGTTCTCCAAAGACGTAGTCGAGGACTTCATGAATTACGAGTGGCCGGGTAATCTGCGAGAGTTGAAAAACGTAATAAAGCGGGCTACGCTGCTTTCGGCAGGTGATTATATCGAAGAAAAATCACTGCCATTCGAAATCGCTAATTTTCAGAAGCTACGGGAGATGGATGAAGACTTCACTACCCGTCCCGAAGCCGAGGAGCTTCCCACTGTTACTGATCTGGACCCTAATCCGAGCCTGAAAACCGTGGCGAGTGAGGCTGAATACGACATGATACTTCAAGTACTTCGTCAGGTTAATTTTAACAAAAGTAAAGCGGCCCGATTGTTGAATATTGACCGTAAGACGCTTTATAACAAGATGAAGCAATTCGATATGCAATAATGAATAATGACATGACTGACCTGAAAAAAATATTTCATTCGTTCGGGATCAATCACCTCTTGAACGCCTCTACCAGTGGACTTTTGCTATTCAAGAAGCAAGCTGATAGTAATAGTTACCAGTGTACAGTGGAAAATGAATCGGCCCGGAAGATGACCGGGCTGAAGAAAATCAATGGAGTCAATTGGGAAAGTTTGGTTGGGAATAGGGCAGGGACTTTAGCCGGAAAAACGGATACAGTTTCTGAAATGATTCCTAACCTGGATAGGGAAATTTATTTCGCTGAGACTAATACCTGGTGCCGGTTGAGTAACACACCTGTTAACGAAAATCATTTTTTGTGTACGTTAACCGACATCACGCACTATAAAGAAATTGAGAATAAAGAAGACATAGTGCTTGATATTTTGCGTGATGCCGAGAAAACTGTACAGTTTGGTACCTACATATGGTATAATACTAGCCAGCAAATAGAATGGTCCCAGGGCCTTTATATTCTTCTGGGATATAGTGCGGAACAGGCTATTCAGTGTCCGGCTAGCATTGAGCGATACATTGAACACATCCATCCCGACGACCGCGAACGGGTAGTGGCTAATATGCCCGAGAGCCTCAAAACTGGGAAACCAAATGAGCTAGAGTACCGAGTCGTTACGCTTTTGGGTCAGGAGAAATATGTACAAAGTCGGTCAATATACTATCCTGGAGATGCTGCAAATCCAGCCAAGCTCACGGGTTGTATTGTGGACGTTACTTCTATCAAACAGGTTCGGAACCAGTTGATGGAGAAGGTCGAAGAATTAAATCGTTCCAACGGTGATTTGGAGCAGTTTGCCTACGTAGCTTCACACGACCTTCAGGAGCCGCTTCGTAAGATTGTTTCCTTTGGAGAGCGTCTTGAGAAAAAAGGCAGAGAATCCCTCGACGAAGAAATGGGAATGTACCTTGACCGCATTCTCAACGCCACCCGCCGCATGCAAAGTATGATCAGTAATCTGCTTGATTTCTCACGACTCACGCGGACCCGACAAGGTTTTGAATCAACTGACCTTAATGCTATTGCCAGGGGTGTATTGAGCGATCTGGAGCTGGTTATCCGACAGAAAGAAGCAGACATTCGTATTGACGATATGCCCACCATTCAGGCTATACCTAGTCAGATGGCTCAACTCTTCCAGAATCTATTGTCTAATTCCCTCAAATTTACGAATGACGCTGTTGCGCCTGTCATCACTGTTACATCTGATCAGCTCAGCCTGTCAGAACAGCTCAACTATGGTTTGCCATCTGACCGTGCTTACATCCGTTTGACTTTTAATGACAATGGGATAGGTTTTGACGACGTGGATGCTAGCCGCATCTTTACCATTTTCCAGCGACTCAGGGGACGATCGGAGTATGAAGGCGCGGGAATAGGTTTGTCAGTTTGTAAAAAAGTAGTGGAAAACCATACCGGAATTATCTTGGCTTCGGCAAGACCAGGCGTTGGAGCCACCTTTACGATTATTCTCCCTCTTGCCCAGCTATCCTGATACCATATATCATTCTACAATAACTTATTATGAAGCAAGAAAAGTCGCTCCACGTTCTGTTGGTTGATGATGATGAGGATGATTTTATCTTGACAAGTGCTTGTTTCAACGAATTGGCAGGTTGGTCGTTCAAGCTGGAATGGTGTCCTACGTACGAAAAGGCAGTGCAGAGCCTGATGCATTGCAAACATGACCTTTATATTTTTGATTACCTGCTGGGTTCCAAAAGCGGAATCGATTTAATCAAAGAAGCGGTGGCGCTCAACTGTCAGGAACCTATTATATTACTGACTGGGAAAGGTGATGAAAAGATTGCCATTGAGTCACTGCGCCTTGGGGCAGCCGACTACCTCGTAAAAAGTGAACTGGAAGCGCCAATACTGGAACGCAGTCTGCGCTATTCATTTGAAAGGACCAAGGTTATTAAAGCTCTGCGGCAAAGTGAGCGGCGATACCGGCGCATTTTTGAGGAGTCAAAGGATATGCTTTTCATCAGCCATTTGGACGGACGAATTTTAGATTTCAACGACGCGGCTGTAAGTGTCACTGGCGTGAGCGAGAGTCAATTGCGAGGCCGGGAAGTTCAGGATTTTTTTGAACCTTATGAGATCAATCCGATTTGGGAAATCATCCAGGCGGGGAAAGATGTGCAGGAGCAAGAGGTGAGGTTTATCACCCAGGACGGAGAAAGAAAATTCGGGATACTTTCGGCAATTATAGAAAATGAAAACGATGCGCCTTATGTGCAGGGGCGGTTGCGCGATGCAACCAACCAGAAGCAGTCGGAGCGTGAAAGACTTTTTTCAGAAAAACTGGCAGTTACTAGCCGCCTTGTAAGGATGCTGGCACACGAAGTGCGTAACCCGCTCACCAATGTCAATCTCTCGGCAGAACAATTGGAGTCAGAGCTGGAAGACGAAGACTTGAAGTTTTACACAGATATTATCAAACGAAACTGTGGCCGCATCAATGACCTCATTACACAGCTGTTACAATCTTCACGACCAGGTGAGTTTACACTGACTGGCGGATCATTGCACGAAGCTCTTGATCTGACATTGGCATCTGCGCACGATCGGTTAAAGCTGAAAAAAATTGAGGTTGAAAAGCACTACGAAGCGGATGAATTCCAGATCGAGATGAATGTTGATATGCTCGGTATCGCAATTCTGAATCTGATCACAAATGCCATTGAGGCCATGCAGGAAGGAACTGGAATCCTCAAAATAACGACCCGGAATGTTGATGACGAAGTACAGGTTCTGGTAGCTGACAATGGCACCGGAATCAGCGAAGAAAATATGGCCAAGGTTTTTGAACCGTACTTTACCGATAAGAAATCAGGTATGGGAATTGGGCTGGCCAGCACCCTCAATATTGTGCAGACACACGGAGGCCGCATCGACGTGCAGTCGCAGGAAGGTGTCGGGACAGTATTTACTATAAGTTTTCCACTGCTCCGTACCAGGGAATCAAAAGATATTCTCTCGGATCAGCCCTACCTCTTGTGAACCAATATTGAAAAGAACACTGCCAGGTAGCTTGCTACCGGTAGTTAAGGCTCAAATCCGGCTCCGCAGTTCTATTCCGCTATAAATAACTTTCTTGGCTAATCCTCTTTCTTAGCAATCTAGCTTAGAACAGATGCGCATTGTTACTGGGCTTGGAGTACGGTCGCGGAGGTTTCGAATTTCCGGTCTACTCCACATCACCCTGCAAAATCCTCATTTCAATTCCCAAATTGGGGAAATGCCACCACTGAGTTATTGGGTAATCCAACCTGTAAATACTTTCCAGGTCATGGCATGAAGTTTTGATTTGGGTTCATCAACTCATCAAAACTAAGATATACTATGGAAATGCTCATCTTCTTCTTTATTAGTCTAATTGCCGGTGTGTTAGCCGCCTATTTGGTTGAGCAAAACCGCCAGAAACAAAGTGATTTCTATCGTTTTGATAAAAAAACAAACAATCAGTCTACGACAGACCGCTTATTGAAAATATCTCGCCATCTGAAATCAGCCTGAATTTCAACCTACCTTACTTTCCAAGCCAATAGCAGGAAAGTCGATAATATACGAGTACTTTATTTTTAAGCCATCCAACCGATGGCTTTTTTTGCGTTTGGCCCTAAGGGTTCGTACTTTTCGACCTTCAATGAAGTACATCAATCAACTACCTTTCTCATGACATTCAATTGGCAGGGTGTTTTTCCCGCTCTCACGACCAAATTTACCTCAGATGATACCCTGGATCTATCAGCTTTCGATCATAATCTGGAAGCTCAATTAGAAGCAGGCGTGGACGGAATTATTCTTGGTGGCTCCCTCGGTGAAGCCAGTACGCTGACCTACTCAGAAAAAGAAATTCTGGTGAAGCATGCCGTGGAAAAGATTGGCGGCAAAGTACCCGTTATTCTTAATATTTCAGAAGCTTCCACCAGGGACGGAATAAATGTTGCCGAATCTGCCGCTGACTTGGGCGCCAGCGGCCTGATGTTGCTACCGCCCATGCGCTATAAGGCCGACGACCGGGAGACCGTAGGATTTTTCAAGGCAATTGCCAAGTCAACCTCTCTGCCAATTATGATTTACAATAATCCGGTGGATTATAAAATTGAAACTACCCCGGACATGTTTGAGGAGTTGCTTGAACTGGACAATATCCAGGCGGTTAAGGAGTCGACTCGTGATGTGACGAATGTGACGCGCCTCCGTAATCGATTTGGCGACCGCCTGAAAATCCTCTGTGGTGTAGACACGCTGGCTGTTGAAGAGCTCCTTATGGGTGCCGATGGCTGGGTGGCCGGGCTAGTCTGCGCCTTCCCGCGCGAGACTGTGGCAATTTATCGCCTGACCAAAGCGGGCAGAATCGACGAAGCCCGTCAGATTTTCCGCTGGTTTCTGCCGCTTTTGGAACTCGATCTTCATCCTAAACTTGTTCAGTACATCAAACTCGCCGAGGTTCATACCGGTATCGGGACTGAACAGGTGCGCGCGCCAAGGCTTTCGCTGGTCGGTGAGGAGCGCGAGCGTATAGAAGGAATCATCAAGAAAGGCCTGGCCAATCGACCCAATCTGCCAGATTATTTAAGTTTATGATTGTGCCTAACTACCCAAAGGTTATGTACTTGCCTCCTTTCAGGTAGTTTGGTCAGAATTGTTATATACCTTTAAACTTTAAATAAGTTTTAACCTTTGCAAAAACACTTTTTCTGCATCGATGCTCACACCTGCGGCAACCCGGTACGGGTGGTGACGGGTGGAGCGATACCCCAGCTGGAAGGTGCAAATATGAGCGAAAAGCGTTTGCATTTCATGCGGGAATACGACTGGATTCGTCGGGCGCTGATGTTCGAGCCGCGCGGTCATGATATGATGTCGGGCAGCATCTTGTATCAACCTTCGGACCCCGCCAACGACGCTGCGGTATTGTTTATCGAAACCTCCGGTTGCCTGCCGATGTGCGGTCATGGTACCATCGGTACTGTCACGGTGGCTATCGAACAGGGACTTGTTACACCCAAAGTGCCGGGTACTTTACGGCTGGAAGTACCGGCGGGATTGATCGTGGCCGACTACACACAAGTGGGAAATAAGGTCAAATCTGTCAGAATCACAAACATCAAATCGTATCTGGCTGCCGAAGGAATCAGCGTCGAATGCCCGGATCTTGGTATGCTCAATGTAGATGTCGCCTACGGAGGAAATTTCTACGCAATCGTAGATGTACAGCCTAATTTTCCTGGTCTGCAACACTATAAAGCTGAGCAACTTATTGCCTGGGCAAGAACATTGCGGGAACGAATCAACGCCACTCATACTTTCCAGCATCCCGAAAATTCCTCGATCAATGGCCTCAGCCATATTCTTTGGACAGGCGAGCCGTTAGATGCCAATTCCACAGCCCGCAACGCGGTATTTTATGGTGATAAAGCCATAGACCGCTCTCCCTGCGGTACGGGTACTTCGGCCCGCATGGCGCAGTGGCATGCTCAGGGAAAACTAAGTACCGGTCAGGAGTTTGTCCATGAAAGTATCATTGGCTCCAAATTTATCGGACGCATTGCCGAAGAAACCGAATTGGATGGCCGGCCTGCCATTATTCCCAGCATCGAAGGCTGGGCAATAATCCACGGATACAATCACCTCATTCTGGATGATGACGACCCCTATGTACATGGCTTTCAGGTCATTTAACCGTCTTATTAGATGAAAAGTATTGGAATAATAGGGGGAGGAATCAGTGGCTTGTTTTCGGCGTATTATCTCTTGCAGGAAGGCTGCGAGGTGAGCATTATTGAGCGGGGCGATTTTTCTGACGGCTGTTCCCATGGAAATGCGGGCATGATTGTCCCCAGCCACATTATTCCCCTGGCACAGCCAGGAATGATCGCCAAGGGAATGCGCTGGATGCTTGATGCCCAGAGTCCTTTTTACGTCAAGCCCCGGCTGAGCGGAGACCTTATAAAGTGGGGTTATCTATTCTGGAAAAATTCGACCGCAAAGCACGTTCATTATGCGATTCCCCATTTACGCGATCTGAGTTTGCTTAGCAAAGAACTGTATCAGGACCTGGCCACTCAGGATGATTACTCCTTTGGTTGGGAGGAAAAAGGTTTACTGATGCTCTTTAAGGATCCTGCTACCCGCCACGAAATGCAGGAAGAAGCTGACGTGGCTAACCGTTCGGGGATCGAGGCCAATCTTTTGTCGGGGCAGGAAGTCCAGGCTTTGGAGCCCAATGTTCGGTTGGCAGTAGAAGGGGCAGTTTATTATCCCGGTGATGCACATATTTACCCCAATCAACTGATAGCTGATCTGGTTAATTTTCTGAAAAAACGGGGCGTTCGCTTCTTGGAAAACCAATCAGTCGAGGATTTTGAAATTCAGGGGCAAAAAGTAAAGGCAGTCAAAACGCAAAGCGGTAGCTATGCGTTCGACGAATTCGTGATTGCCGCAGGAGCATGGTCCCCGGTTTTGACCCAAAAGCTGGGCCTTTCGCTGCCCATGCAAGGTGGGAAGGGATATAGTTTTTTTGCAAAAAATGTGAAAAACAGAATGGAAATTCCGGCAATTATGTTGGAAGCCCGAACTACTGCCACACCGATGAACGGCGGGGTTCGCTTTGCGGGTACTCTGGAAATTGCCGGAACGAATGAATCGGTGAATATGAATCGAGTACGCGGCATTCATAATTCAATCCGGCAATACTACCCAGATTTGGAGGTAGATTTTCCTGAAAAAGAAGAGGTTTGGCGTGGTCTGCGGCCATGCTCACCGGACGGGCTTCCTTACCTTGGAAGAGCGCAGGATTTTGACAATTTGACTTTGGCGACGGGCCACGGTATGATGGGGGTGAGTCTTGGTCCGGCTACGGGGAAGCTTGTGGCGGAAATTGCGACCGGAAAGCAGACGAGCATAAATGTCACAGCTTTTGAACCTACGAGATTTTAACAAATGTCGGATATCCCGCTCGTTTTCGGCATAAGACGGGCGGGCCGGCCTGTACCGTATTTACATCGACGGTCTGTCCGACGCTAGCAATTTGGTTTTGTTTTTTAATACCTTCAGGATTAGATAAAGTACCCCGCTCGCTACGCCAAGCACTAACCAATGCCGATTGCGGAAAGTGATCTCACCATAAAGGATATACTCGCCTACGGCATCGAAAATAAAAAATAATAGGAACAAGGCTGCAAAGCCATTCTTTTCCTGACGTAAGACTTTTTTCAGGCTGAATTCCAGATTCGGATTTTTCCACTGCCCGAAATAAGGGATAATGGCGGGAGTGATAGCGGCCCAGGCACGAAAGCTATCGCCAAATTTTCCCTCGATAAAGCGCTCCTCGGTATACATTATACGTTCATAGTAAAGCCAGTAAGCCAGCACAAAAGCTATGATGAACCAGGTATTGGCCGTCAGCATCGCCACGCCCAGAAACATAAAGAAATTTCCAACGTACAGCGGATGCCGTACTACCGAATAGATACCCGAGGTGTTAAGCGTATCGGCTACCTGTTCTTCGGTATTGCGCCCTGAGGTATTTTTTGGTGTAAAGCCTACCGTTAAAATCCTGATCAACTGTCCGAACAAACCTACTCCCAAACACAAAAACTGGTATTCAGTAGAGGTATAGGGTGAATCCGAAACCTGAGCATGCTGCCATACCATGTAGATGTACACCGCCAGGCCGACGCCCAGAATGACCAGTGGAAGGGTACCTCTATACTTAAAAAGCCAGTTGCCCTGGCGGTCAAACTCCTTTACTAATTCCATGAAAACCGTCCGATTGTTATTGCGAAGGGCAAATTTAGCAATATTGCCTTAGCATATAGAATGTAGGACAAAAGAAAGAGGGGCAAGCCAATTTGACTTGTCCCTCTTTCTTTTGTGCATACTTAAATAAAGTTTTGATTTTTGTAAATCAATTAGCAGACTGGGCCTAGATGATTAGGCTCAAAATCATCCGGCAATTGCTTGTACGGTAGTCGAAATTTTGGATGAGTGAAGAATTCCCACCACAGCCAGAATTTAAGAGCAATTCAGGCACAATCGCAAACTCCACTACACCCCAACCAGCTCGGCGTCCTGCCGCTCCTCTACCGGCGGAGCAACATAATTCCGCGACATATAAGAATACACCGCCGGGATGACGAACAGCGTCAGCGCGGTGGAAAACAGCATTCCGCCTACTACGGCAATGCCCATCGACACGCGACTTTCAGAGCCTGCTCCCAGCGCGAGCGCAATCGGTAAGATACCCAGAACAGTACAAAGGCTGGTCATTAGGATGGGTCGGAAACGCGACACGGCGGCCTCAATGGCAGCCTGAGTTTTATCGAGTCCCTCTTCTTTGCGTTGGTTGGCAAATTCCACAATCAGGATACCGTTTTTGGTTACCAGTCCTACAAGAACGATGATTCCGATCTGGCTGAAAATATTCATGGTCTGACCAAAATCCCAGAGGGATAGCAATGCCCCGCACACGGCTAGCGGGACGGTGAGCAGAATGATAATAGGATCGATAAAACTCTCGAATTGTGCCGCCAGAATCAGGAAAATGAGTACTAACGACAGCAGAAAGGCAAATAAAAGACTGTTGGAGCTTTCTTTGAATTCGCGGGAGTTACCGTCAAGCGCTGTGTTGAATGTATCATCCAGCACTTCGTCGCCGATACGCTCAATTTCCGAAATTCCCTCACCCAGAGTCACGCCCTTGGCTGTATTCGCTGAAATAGTTGCCGAAATATAGCGGTTGAAGCGAAGCAACTGGGGGGGCGAACTCTGTTCGGTCAATTTTACCAGGTTATCCATTTGGATGAGTTCACCAGTTTTGCTCTTGATGTACAGTGATTTCAAGTCAAGCAAGTCGTTACGTTCGTCACGTTCCAACTGCCCGATGACCTGATACTGTTTGCCATCCTGAATGTAATACCCAAAGCGGCGACCGCTTAGGGCAAGTTGCAGGGTTTGGCCAACATCCTGAATGGATACGCCGAGACTTTGCGCCTTCTCGCGATCTATTTCTACCCGGATTTCAGGTTTGGTGAATTTCAGGTTAGCATCTACCCCTTCCAGTAGCGGACTAGCCTGGGCTTTTTCAAGTACCTTCGGTAAGTACTCTTTCAGCTTCTCAAAGTTGGGAGCCTGGATTACATATTGGATGGGCTGACCCCGTGAACGCCCGGCGTTGATGGTTTGATCTTGGGAAACGATGGTGCGCGCTCCCGAAAACCTTTTGAGCTTGGTGGTCAAGTCCTCCACAATTTCCTGCTGGGAGCGGCTACGCTGATCGGGCGTGGTCAGCGTAAGCCGCAGGTACCCTGAGTTGGTCGAAGCAGACCCAAAACCCGGCGAGGTAATGGTCACGACACCAACGCGCTCATTCGGCGCCAGTTCGTCGTACACAAACTGACTTACCTCGTTCATGTACTGGGTCATGTACTCAAATGTCGCTCCTTCCTGCGCAGTACTGTTAATGCGGATATTGCTGCGGTCTTCCAGAGGTGCCAATTCGGCGGGGAGCCGTTTGCCAGTCAAGAGGTAGTAGCTGATGCCTATAAAGCCCAACATGAGTATCCAGGCCATCCAGCGGAAACGCATGAAACCCATCAGTGTTGACTGGTAGCCTTCTGTGAGCCAGACAAAAAACGGCTCAGTTTTCCGATAAAGCCAGGGTTGCCGCTGCCGGGTCTTCAGAAGCCGGGAACTTAGCATGGGGGTCAGGGTAAGCGATACGAAGGCCGAAATGATAACGGCGCCCGCCACCACAATCCCAAACTCCCGAAATAGCTGACCGGTGACGCCATCCAGAAAAATAACCGGCAGGAATACCGCTGCCAGTGTGATGGTAGTGGAGATGACCGCAAAATAGATTTCACGAGAGCCGGCAAATGCAGCCTGGGCCGGATTCATCCCTTCCTCGATTTTGGCGTAGATATTCTCAAGCACCACAATAGCATCATCGACTACCAAGCCAATGGCGAGAACGATGCCCAGCAGGGTAAGTACATTGATGGAGAATCCGAAGAGGTACATAATGAAAAAAGTACCGATCAGGGAAATTGGAATCGCCGTTAACGGAATAAGAGTAGAGCGCCAGTCGCGGAGAAAGACAAAAATGATCAGTGCCACTAGTAAAAAAGCAATGAGGATCGTTTCTTCCACCTCAGAAATGGACGCTTTCACAAATTTGGTATAGTCACTGCCCAGTTCCACTTTTACATCGGGGGGCAGGTCGGCCTCGATTTGCTCCAGTTTTTTGTTTAGATCACTGACAATACTGATGTGGTTGGCGCCAGGCTGGGGAATCACGGCCACCGCAATCATCGGAACGCCATCCCGCTTGAAGGAAGTGCGTTCGTTCTCTGCAGACAGCTCTGCCCGGCCTACATCCCGGAAACGAACAATGCGGTTGGTTTCTTCCTTGATGATCATGTTGTCGAAGTCCTCAACCGTTCGGAGTCTGCCTAATGTACGCACCGAAAGCTCCATCATGTGCCCTTCAATGCTGCCGGACGGAAGTTCTACATTCTGGCGGGCCAGGGCCGAAGAAATATCGATGGATGTGAGCCGGTAAGCCGCCATTTTGGCCGGATCGATGCGCAGCCGCATGGAGTACTTTTGTTCACCCCAGATTTGCACACTGCTGACACCTTTGATGGTCTGGAACTTTTCCTTGAACTGGCGGGTGACGATATCGTTCAAGTCGAGCAGGGGACGGGTAGCGCTCTGTACGTTGATGAACCAGATTGGTGATGAATCAGCGTCGGCTTTAGAGACAATTGGTGGTTCTACATCAGGGGGTAAGTTGCGCTGAGCACCCGAAACCCGGTCCCGCACATCGTTGGCGGCAGCTTCCATATCCACACCAAGGTCAAACTCTACCGTAATGCTGCTCCGGCCGTCTCTACTCGACGAGGAAAGTGTGCGAATTCCTGCAATACCATTAATAGATTCTTCCAGCGGCTCGGTAATCTGGGATTCGATGATTTCGGCGTTCGCTCCGGTATACGTTGTACTAACCGTTACAACGGGCGGGTCTACGCTTGGAAATTCCCGGATACCTAAATACAGGAAACCAATCACACCAAATAAAATGATTACAAGCGACATCACAATCGCCAGCACGGGGCGTTTGATGCTTATCTCCGATAGTGAGGCCATAGTTTAGTTTTTGATTATTTGATTTCTGAAGCGAAGTTGTGTCATCTAAAACGACGCTTTTACTTTATCTCGTATCGTCTCGCGAATCTCTACCATTCCACCAGGTTTTACCTGCAGTATACCTGTGGTGATCAGCGAATCTCCGGCGTTGAGTCCATTCAATATTTCCATCTGAGTATCCCCACGCAAGCCTACTTCAACGGCACGGGGAGTCGCCTTTCCGTTTTTGACAACAAATACTCTATGGCCATCCTGTTCAGGGACAACAGCCTCGTTGGGTACGGTAATAGCCGAACCCTTGGACCCGGCAATGAGTTCAATGCGTGCGAACGCTCCCGGGAGGAGAGCACCATTGCTGTTGGGACTGGTGGCACGCATTTGCAGGGTACGTGTTTGGGGATCAATTTTCGGGTCTACGGCGTAGATTCGGCCTGTATGTAGTTCGTCAGAGCTTTCTGTATTGTACTTGATGACACTGCCGACTTTGATTTTGTCAGCATACTTAGCAGGGACAGAAAACTCTACCTTGGCGGGATTGGTATTAGTAAGCGTTGTAATACGGGAAGTTGGTGTCACGTAGCTACCCTCGCTGATATACCGTAGCCCTAGCTTTCCCGAGAAAGGTGCCTTGATGGTAGTTCTGGTGAGCTGCGCCTTAATGTTGTCGATATCGGCTTGGTTGGTTTTCACCGTCGTAAGGCTGATGTCATACTCACGTTGACTTATGGCCTCCTTTTCCAGCAACTGCCGCTGGCGGAACTCATTGTCCTCAGAAAGTTTTTTGGCATATTCCAGTTTTTGAAGTTGAGCCTGCAGGTCATCATCATAAATTTTCAGCAGCGTGGCGCCTTTCTGAACATACTGCCCTTCTTTGAATAGTAGTTGGGTAATTTTGCCCGAAACCTCGCTTCTGATTTCTACTTCCTCATTAGCCAGAATACTCCCTGTTGTTTTTATTACATCGTCGAGCGACGATGGTTCGACAACCATCACTGACACGGTAGTTTTACCGCCACTTCCTTTTTTCGGAGCTCCTTCAGTCAATTCGGGCTTATCAGCGCTATTGAAAACTTCTTTGAGGCGAGGATAAAAGACCAGCCCTAGGAGCATTACAACAATCAGGACGGTAATCAGTCGTTTGGTGGGTTTGTTCATTGAATATTTTAAGAAAATTTTATTAGTAGCAAATTTAGTGCATAAATGTCTGGAAAGGGTAAAAATCAGCGGAATGTTTGTACGCTGTCTTTACTATTTCTCAATAAAAAAATGCCCGACTTATGTCGGGCATTTTTTACTAAAACCTATTTATGCTTATGGGTTACTTATCCCACCATACCGGCATGTCTAACTCGTCCTTGCCGCCCAGCATCGTGAGGGCTTGGGTATAGTTAGCGCCATTCAAATCACGCTCAGTGGTTGGGTACCCCTGACGCAAAGGAATGATTTTGCTCACGCTGATCGGGTTGGCTGCAGGAGTCAGCTTAGGGAAACCCGTCCGGCGGAATTCTGCCCAAGCTTCGTAACCATAGGTGTAGAGCGCCACCCATTTTTGGGTAATAATCTGCTCCAATCCTTTGGCAGGAGTGTAAGCTACCATTGGATCAGCAATAAACGCCATATACTCGGCTTCATCATACACGTCATATTGCTGAAAAGACGCTTTGATTCCTTCTTCGTAAAATGTTTTGGCCTCACCCGAGATCCAGCCGCGCATGGCTCCCTCGGCCAGCGAGAATTGCATCTGAGCGTATGTCATTACATAACCGGGTGAATTCTGTTGGCGCAGGTCCGTTCCCAGGAAAGAAACCTGTCCGTTCGGAATGGCTCCCGCTGCACCTTGCTCCAGGCCATAAGGCATACCTACATATTTCTGGGTCAACACCGCTACGTCAGCAAAAACAGGTAGTCGAGGGTCATCGGTCGCTAACATCAAATCGGCCATAGGCTTACTGATGTTAAAATCGAGACGGGTCTGAAAGCGATCCTCCCAGGGATTGTCGTTATTCTCGTCGGACAAAAAGTTGTAAACTACATTTTCAGCATTGCTGGAAATAACGCCATCCGCGTAAGCAGCGGCAAACTCTGCCTTACCTTGTTCAGGTTTGACTTCGGAGAGGCGCAAGGCCATTACCAATCGCATGGAGTTGGCGAAAGTCTTCCATCGATCCATGTCGCCGTCCAGCAGAAAGTCGCCTTCAATTGAACCAGGAGTAATCTGCGCCGCCGCTTCTTTCAATTCTTTGAAAAGATCGGTATAGATAAACTCCTGCGTATCGTAGGCGGGTTTGAAGTTATCCCGCCCCTGAAGCGCTTCTGAATAAGGGATAGGTCCCCAGCGGTCGGTCATATGCCAGAAAAAGAAGGCTTTCAGGATACGGGCCACCGCAATCTGGTTGTTGTTGGGGCCATTTTGCGCGGCGGTCGATTTAGTAGCGTCGTCCGAATTCAGCTTAATGATTTCTTCCAGATTGACTAAAGGCCCGGAGTAAAAACCATTAAAACTAAAATTTAGCGTGCCGTATCGCGAGGCTTCGGTGTAGAACTTCTCCGAAATCTGCTGTGCATACAGCGTAGGCTGCGTATCGGTGATTGGACCTACCAAAGCTTGCTCAGCCGAAGTGAGCAGGTTGGCAGTTACGGGTACCGACGGGTTATTGGGGTCAACATTCATGTCCCCGAAGTCGCCCGGATCACAGGCTACCAACGCGGTAGCCATCAGGGCACTCATAAGTGATATTTTTAAGTTCTTTTTCATATTAAATGATGTCTTTGTTAATATTTTTTAGAATCCAAGCTTCACATTCACCCCGAAAGTCGTAGTACCAGGCAACTGACCGCCTTCGGCCCATACGCTTTCTATTTCGGAAGGGTCGAGTCCTTTAACTGGCTGCTGAATGCGCCAGAGGTTACGGCCAACCACAGCTACATAGGCCGAGCGGATGCCTACTTTATTCAGCAGGTCAGAGCTGAATTTATAACCCAGGCTCAGTTCACGCAGTTTAGCGTAGCTGGCATCGTAAATCCAGGCCTCATCAAGGCGGAACAGTGATTTGTAGTAATCGATTGCTTCAACGTACTGCTGATTTTGGGTGCCGTCGGCCAATACGCCATCAGCCCGGACTCCACCACCATCGGCCACCGGATCACGCTGCTCTACACCCTTATCGTTAGGGCCTACAGTTATCTCGCCTAAGCCTGAGTATGCGTTGAACATCTGAGTTGTTGAGTACACAAGACCTCCCTTCTGGAAATCAATACTGAAATTCAGAACGAAATTTTTGTAGTTGAGCGTGTTAATGATACCACCTGACCAGTCAGGCAGGAAAGAACCTAAGTTCTGGTTATTATCAAACAGGAAGGCACCATTAGGGCCAACCAGACGATTTCCATTTTCGTCGCGGCGGAAGGCACGGCCTACGAGTTCGCCGAATGGCTGATTTACTTTGGCGTTCACTGTTGGTCCGAAAGGCCTGCTACCTCCTGAAACGTTGGCTCCGGCCGAATAAACAGCATAAACCGGCAGAACGTAGTTGTCAAGTCCATCCGCCAGTTCAACTACTTTAGTACGGGCTTTGGCCACGTTAAAGTTTATAGTCCAGTCAAAATCATCTTTCTTAACCGGGATGAAGGTAGCTGCCAATTCCACACCGCTATTGGTAATTTTACCTGCGTTGACCATGGCCTGTGTAAAGCCACTCGCTGCTGACACACTCAAAGGAAGAATCTGGTTGGTGTTTTCACGATTATAAACCGTAAAATCAAACCCAATGCGACTGTCAAGGAATTTAACCTCGATACCCAGGTCGTAGGAAGTCGAAAGCGTTGGTAGTAGGTTAGCATTTGGCAAACGACCAGGTAGTGACTGGGTGGGAAGTGATCCGTACGGATTACCTACCGAGAAAGTATTAAAAATCTGGTAAGGGTCGGTATCACTACCTACTTTGGCCCATCCAGCCTTCAATTTACCGAAAGACAGAATCCGCTGATTTTTCAGGAACTCGCTGAACACGAAACTACCCGAAATTGAAGGGTACAAATACGAATTATTCTCAACCGGCAGAGAAGAGGACCAGTCGTTACGCAACGATCCATCTACGTAGATAAAGCCACGATAGCCCAGGGACAACGTTCCGTAAATACTGCGTACTTCTTTTTCCGAGATGAAGTTCTGCGTATTGGGACGATCTTTGGAGGCGGCAATGTTGTAGAAATCAGGAATGCTAAGGCCACCATTGGTACTCAGATTCTGAACTTCCCGTGTATTACGGCGAATATTTGCTCCCAGGTTGGCATCGAAATTGAACTCACCAAAAGTTTTGTTGTAAGTACCCAGAAACTCGTAGTTGCGCTCATTTCTTTTGTCTGTTCCGGTAAAGAATCCGTCCTGATTCAGGCCACCCGAAGCGATACGGAAGTCGTAACGACTATTGAGCATATTATCGCGTATCCAACCGCCCAGTTTCAAGCCAGGTATGATTTCATAGGTCAGGCCGATATCACCGAAGACCCGGTTCTGAGCTGCGTTGAAAATGTTCTCATACACATCATAATAAGGGTTATCCCAGTAAAGAGGTTTGGTATCCTCAGGGCCTTTAATATTCCAGGAGTTGTATGATCCATCGGGATTTTGATAATTCCGCAGCTCGTCCATGTCAATCTGGCGCTGGAACCACTGATTGAAGCTGCCCGTGAGTCCCTGACCGTAGCCTTCGAGCGGACGACCCAGCGTTTTCTCACTTACTACGTTGATATTTGTTGAGAAGTTGAGCTTCTTCGAGAGATCATACGAACCGCCTAAATTGATGTAGTTACGCGTCTGGCTCGTATTGGGTATGATCAGGTTACGCTTGATGTTAGTAATTGCGGCCCGGAAAGAGGCTTTATCACTACCGCCACTGATGGACACGTTGTTGTTGTACGTGTGACCCGTGTCGAAGAAATTCTTCACATTGTCAGGCTGTGGCGAGAAAGGAATTTGCTGACCGAATCCATCATTTGATGGGAACCAGCTGTAGTAGGGGCGGTACAGCGTACCATCCAGTTTTGGCCCCCAGCTTTCGTCAGCGGAGTAATCGATCAGGTTTTGGCCTTGAAATGCCTGCCACTCCGCGGGGTGAATTGCCGGGTTAAACTCAAAAGGAATGAAATTCTGATCGTAACCACCACCATAGCTGTTCTGATAGTTGGGCAGGTTAGAAACCACATCTAAGGTAGTAGCGGAGTTGATGTCCACCTGTACTTTGCCTCGAACCGATTTTTTTGAAGTGATCACAACAACGCCCTCTGAGGCACGCTGACCGTAAATAGCCGTAGCCGAAGCTCCTTTAAGAACGGTGATTGTTTCGACGTTATCCATGTTGACAGCGTCCAGGTTATCAATAGGGGTGCCATCAACGATGTAGAGCGGATTAGCATAGATCGAAAGACCGGTAACGCCACGAATACGGATATTACCACTACGGAAAGAGGAGGAAGGAGCTGCCTGAATTTGGACGCCCGCAACTTTACCCGCCAGCGAGTTAGCCAGGTTGGCATCTTTCGAGAAAGTGAGTTTCTCGCCGTCAATTACTTGGAGTGCGTGTCCTACGGCCTTGCTCTCGCGTGTAACACCCAGACCAGTTACTACTACTTCATTAAGTAGTGAAACATCAGTGTCGAGAGTAACATTGATGGTGGAACGGTTGCCCACTTCTACTTCCTGCGCCTTGAAGCCGATATAACTGAACACCAGGGTAGCGTTATTTGGTACGGCGGTCAGCGTATAAGTACCGTTGATGTCGGAGTTGGTACCACGGTTAGTACCTTTCACAGCAATATTCACGCCCGGCAGTGATGAGCCATCATCGGCGGTAACCTTTCCGGTTACGGTTCGATCCTGGGCGTGAGCCTGTATCCCTAAGGACAGAATCCCGACCAGAAATAGTGCTAAAAACTTTCTCATACGATTAGGTTATAATGGTGATTTATGAAATATTAATAAAATGCAAAGATAACCCAATCGAATTGTTTAAACAACTATCGTATTGATATAAAACAGAATTTTATTTTGTGATACCCCTATAAGTAATCAATTTAATGTGGTTTATTTTCGAATGTCGTTCTATAACTTTTGAAAGTTTAAATCATTTATTGTAACCATATTTTAATAAATAAATACTCGTTAACTTTTAATTGCACTGTGTTTTTTTTAAGGTCGTTATTTTTACCTATCCTGTCATTGATGTGTACTCAGTACTGAATTTTTATGGTAGTGATTAAAATCAGCACGGTAAAAAGAAATAGCCTGGAAACATAGTCTCAGGCCATTCAACGCAACAAAAAATACTCCTATATCGAATGAGAAAACAAAAATAAAGCCCGACAATTGTCGGGCTTTATAAAAAACACTACTTAAAAATAGATTACTTGTCCCACCATACAGGTGTGTACTGAGTATCTGCTCCCTGCCGGGCTACTACTTCTTTGTAGTTGGTCTGATTCAGAGTATTCGAAGTAACCGGGTATGCCAAGCGTACTGGTATCTGAGTGCCACCATTCAGTGGGGATGCCGCGGGAGTGAGCTTTGGGAAGCCGATTCGTCTCCAGGAATTCCATGCTTCAGTACCCTGGAAAAATAAAGCAATCCAACGCTGGGTACCGATTCTTTCCAGCGCTTTTGCACTGTCGTAGGCTACTTCAGGCTGAGCAATGTAAGCCATATAAGCGGCATCAGTATAGCTGGCACCCATCCACTGCTTCATGGAAGCCTGAATCGCTGCTTCGTACAGTTTCTTGGCATCATCAGTGATCCAGCCACGGCTGGCTGCCTCAGCTTCGGCAAAAAGTACCTGCGCGTAAGTCAAAATGTTAAGTGGTGCATTTTGAGCGCTAAGCGTAGGAGCAATCAGGGAAATATCCTGCGCTTTCCAAGTCACCGGGAATACCGCATACGGAACACCCCGGTACTCGCCCAGATTGTTTTTTGACGCGATGAAAGGCAGACGCGGATCATTCACTTTCTGAAGATAGCTTACAAACGTATCACTTACTCCGAAGTCCTTTCGGTTAGTAGTTTGGTAGTTATTATACAGCGGATTTTCGTTGTTCAGGTCGGTGAGGTACTTGTACTGAACATTGTCGGCATTCGACGCCAGTACGCCGTCGGCCATAGCTGCTTTAAACTCCGTAGCTCCTTTCGCGGCATCGGCTTCTGAAATACGCAGGGCAGCGATCAGGCGTAGTGAGTTGGCAAACTTCTTCCAGCGGCTGATGTCGCCGTTCAGAATAATATCACCCTGTACAATAGCGCCATTGTCGAATTGCGCCGCCGCTTCTTTCCATTCCTTGAAGAGGTCATTGTAAATTTCCTGCTGCTTATCGAAAGCGGGTGAAAAGTTTTCATCGCCCTGCAAAGCCTGCGAGTAGGGGATATCACCCCAACGGTCGGTCAACCACTGAAACACGTAGGCCTTCAAAATCCGGGCAGTGGCAATCTGGTTGGCATTGGAGCCATACGCGGCGGCGGCCACTTTCGTATCAGGGTCGGTATTCAGGTTGATGATCTGCTGGAAACTGTTCAACGGACCGGTATACCATCCACTATAATTGAAGTTAATTGTCTTATACCGTGATTCCTCAATGTAGGTCACATCAGAAATTTGCTGTACATACAATGCCGGAGCGCTGTTGGTAGCTCCGGGGCCTACCTGCCCATTAAGGATACCGACGGAACGCTCTGCCCCAGAGAGTAGACTGGCCGTGACCGGAACCGACGGGTTATTCGGGTTCACGTTCATGTCCCCGAAGTCATTGCAGCCAACCACCGTCAGCATGACCAGCGATGCAGCAGCTGATTTATACCAAATATTTCTCATATCTATTTTATTTTTGACACATTAGGTTATTGAATGAAAGCCTGCCATAGCTAAATAAAAAGCCAAGGCAGGTTGTGTGTATTCTGCTTAAAACCCTAAGCGAACGTTGACTCCCATCGAGCGCACGGGAGGCAACTGGCCACCTTCGTACCAAAGCGTTTCTGTCTCGGTGATGTCAATACCCCCGCCAACTGCGCTGTAAATCAGCAGCAAGTTGCGGCCAATGAGCGATACGTTAGCAGTTTTGATGAACCGACCCAGTACGCGAGAAGGCACGTTATATCCAAAGGATACCTCACGCAGTTTGGCGTAAGTCTTGTCGTAAATCCAGCGCTCGTTCAGCGCAAACAGTTGGCCTTCGTATAATTCTTGCGCATCCACACGGTAGGTGTTGGGTTGGCCATCTTCGGTCACGCCATCCAAAAGAATACCACCTTGAGGATCATAATTAAAAGCATCAGGATTATTGGGATTAGCTCGTTTTTCGTGCCCGAGTTCGTTCATGCCCGCTGTTTCAGCGGCCAAACCTGAACCAGCATTAAACATACGTGTAGTTGAGAAAAACTTGCCTCCAACTACAAAGTCCGTATTGACGCGCAGCGTGAAGTCACGGTAGGTGAATGTATTCAAAAGGCCACCTTTGAACTTAGGAAGTACCGAGCCCAATTCCACGTTGTTTTGTTTTACGTACATTCCCGCCAGGCCTGCTTCGATGTTCTCCGCTGTGGGCGAGTAAACCACATTGTTGCCGTTGGCATCTTTCTTAATCCCCTGACCTTCAAGAATACCCCAGGGGCGACCCACACGGGCATTCAATGTTAGAGAGCGCCACTGCGGACCATCAATCTGGTAGTTATTTTGTCCCTCGGCCAATTCCACCACCTGTGATTTGTTGCGGTCAGCGTTCAGATCCAGCTGCCAGGTGAAATTATCGTTACTGATCGGCGTAGCGCCTATATGCAGTTCCAGACCAGAGGTTTTGATCAATCCGGCGTTCACATATGCGTTGGTGTAGCCACTTTCGGGCGTAACAGCCAAGGGGATAATCTGATTTTTGTTATTGTTCTGGTAAGCTGTGAATTCCAAACTCAGGATGTTGTTGAACATTTTGAGATCTACACCACCTTCGTAAGAGGACGAAAGACCAGGTTTCAGGTTGGCGTTCGGCAAAAGGTTCGGCAGGTAGGTAGTAGAATTACTGCCATAAACCGTACCGACACTATACGTGAGGGAGGTCTGATAGGGTCCGACGTCCGTACCTACCTGAGCATATCCTGCCCGAAGTTTACCGGAAGTAAGAATGCTATTCTGTGGAATGAATTCCGAGAATATCAAGCTTGCCGAAACAGACGGATATAGATATGAGTTGTTGGCTTTTGGAAGAGTAGATGACCAGTCGTTCCGTACCGAACCTTCTACAAATATGATATCGCCGTAGCCTAGACTAACGTTAGCGAACAGGCTGTTGACCCTTCTTTCAAACAGGTAGTTGTTGCTCGTCGGCCGGTTAACGGAAGCCTGAATGTTATAAAAACCGGGTGAAGAGAGGCCACCCACGGTAGATTGGAAGCTACCTTCAGTACGGTTATAACGGATATTGCCACCCGCATTGGCAACCAGTGAAATCTTGCTGAAATCCTGATTATAGCTCAACAAACCTTCATAGTTGTTTTCGAGAGTTAAACCCGTTAGATAGGCATATGCACCCTTTCCGCCCGCGTTAAGCGTTCCATAAGCAATACGTCCCTCATTGGAAAAAGAGCCGTAGTCACGACGAACCTTGGCAGAAGCTGTCAGGTTATCGAGAATCCTATAGGTTAACCCGATGTCGCCGAACAAACGCTGCTGGCGTGCCAAATTGGTGTTCTCATACACCTGCGTATAAGGGCTATCCCAATATTTGGGTCGTGGGTCGAGCGGTCCACCGATATTCCAGCTTCGATAAGTACCATCCGCATTTTTGTAATTGCGCAGTTCTTCAATGGATAGCTGGCGCTGAAACCACTGGTTGAACGAACCGATGGTCTGGTTGTAGCCGCTCAATGTAGCGTTACTGACACCAAACAAAGAGTTACTGGTACCCGTGCCACCAGAAGATCCATAACGGTCGGCAGGTATATTGTTGCTCTTGGTCGAAGTATAGTTAATGTTCAAATCCGCAATCAACCGCTTGGTAAAAGAAATCGAGTTCTTCGCACTCACATAGTCTTTTGTCTGGCTACTGTTGGGCACAATTCCGTTATTGATGATGTGCGTGTAGGAAATGCGGCTGTTATAAAACTCGCCTCCCCGGGCAAAAGCAAAGTTGGTATTGCTGCTAACAGGTTTCTCGAAGAAATTGCGTACGTTATTCGGATGCGCTTCGTAGGGTGTCTGCACGCCAAACTGAGGTCCTGGAAGCCATGAAGCAGCGGAGCGGTGAGGCTGACCGTCCAGCTTGGGTCCCCAGCTTTCATCAGCTGAGTAGTCCAGAATGCGCTGTCCGTCGAAAGCCTGCCAGTCGGTGGGATGGATTCGGGGATCGTACTGGAAAGTTTCGAATTCCTGAGAGTAGCCTCCGCCGTACTCGTTCTGGTAGTCGGGTAAGAGGGCCACCATATCCAGCGTCGAGCTGTGGTTGACGGTCAGGCTCGTTTCGCCGGTTTTAGCGCGTTTGGTTGTGATCACGATAACACCCGCCGAAGCGCGGTTGCCATACAGTGCAGTAGCCGATGGTCCTTTCAGCACCGTCAGCGACTCCACATCGTCCATGTTTACCTGGCTGATATCCGTCGGTGTTCCGTCAACTACGTACAGTGGATCATTGCCCGTCAGAGAGTTTATACCACGGATTCGGATATTGGGCGTACCGAACTTGGCACCCGATTGGCCTAATACCTGCACTCCGGCTACTTTTCCGGCCAATGCGTTACCTACGTTCTGATCACGGGCTACGGTCAGGTTTTCACCCTTCACCTCCTGAACGGAGTAGCCGAGTGCTTTCTTATCCCGTGAAATCCCCAAGGCTGTCACCACCACTTCATTAAGTTGGTTAACATCCGTTTGAAGGGAAACATCGATGGTTGATCTGTTACCCACTGGTACTTCCGTATTCTGGAAGCCGATGAAACTAAATACTAGCGTGGCATTAGTGGGGGTACTTATTGAATAGGTGCCCTCGCCATTAGTTGTGGTACCTCTTGAAGTACCCTTAATCGAAATGTTGACGCCCGGTAAAACCGAGCCATCTTCTGCTGTAACCTTACCGGTTACGGTTCGGTCTTGGGCTATGGCCTGCGATCCCAGGAACAGCAAGCCGCCAAATAATAGTGCGAAAAACTTTCTCATACAATTAGGTTGGTATGTGGAAAAAAATAGATAGTTGCAAAGGTAAAAGATTTTATCATTGCAATAATTAACAAAACGATAATATCGGAGAAAATGTTTTGTTGGGTTTATCTAATTATAAACGAGGGATTTATAGGTCAATTATTTCCTGTATTCGGTGACAAAAATAAAACGAAAAAGAGTTATAAATAATGGTTGTAACTTAAAAACTTTGCTAGATTATTGTAGCTGAAAAAGAGAATATGAACACTAAAAATTAAATTATTAATATTCAGACACATAGATAAAAAAACTATATATACGTTTGTTTTATGGCACCATTTTATTCCAAAATTCTTCTTAGGTTTTAAATTGATTTTGTGGCTTTTCATGGAAGATTTACCTGCGTAGCTGAGATTTTAGTCATGTTGAACCAAAAAAAACACCACAATACTTCTGTGGTGTTTTTTTTGATTTGTGAAAATATGTATCCTTTATTCTGGGATGTTTCTTCGGACCATTTTAAATAAGAAGGAAGGAAAAAAGCGTCTAAGATATACGGCTGCTTTTTCGGTGACGCCGCCGATGTACACTTCTTTACGATCCTGCTGAGCAGCTTTGAGAATTTGCCTGGCGCACTCAGCGGCGGGCATTCCCTTAGCCTGGTTTACGTCCATTTGGCCATATTTTCTGCCCTTCTCATCCAGCGCGTTAACGGACACATTGGTCTTGATATAGCCGGGGCAAACTACCGTTACCCGGATGTTATCGTCGAAAACTTCCGACCTCAGAGAATCATAGAAGCCATGCAAAGCGTGCTTGGCCGCGTTATATCCCGAGCGCATCGGTGTCCCCACTTTGCCGGCGACGCTGCTGATAACAATGAATTGGCCGCTTTTTTGCCGGGTCATATAGGGCAGAACGGCCTTAGTTAAGGCCACCGTACTAAAAAAGTCGACATCCATCAGCTTCTGATATACTTCCAGCGAAGTATCCCTCACAAAGGAGCGCTGGCTTATTCCGGCGTTATGAATCATGATGTCTATTCGACCGAACTTCGCCACGACTTTGGCGGCGCTGGCCGGAGCCTGGTCGAAATCTGTGACGTCCATTGGTAGCACAAGTACCTTATCCTCTGGGAGCGCGGTGGCCCTCATAACACGTTCAAGTTCCTCGGCCCGCCGCGCGCTCAGAACCAGTTTCGCACCTTGTCGGGCCAATTCCAATGCCAGTGCTTCGCCAATGCCAGAGGAGGCTCCGGTAATCCAGACTATTTTTTCGGAGAAATAATTTTTCAAGGGGAATGATCAAATAGTTAAAGCGTAGAATAATGAAGTGCGCAATCAGAGCCTTGTATTTTAGCCCTCATAGGCCAGAGAGGCACCGTGCTCAGTTACCTCCAGAGTAGCTGACATCCCAACGGGCAGAGCGCGGTTGTCGGCGACATGGCCGACAGGAAAGTCGAAGCAGATCGGGTAGTTGTAGCTTTCGGTATGATCCAGAATAATCTCGTAGGCGGTTTTCCCAAAAATCGGCTCGGGATTGTCACGCGAATCGGTAAACTGTCCAACAATCAAGCCGGCAAGATTCTGCAACTGGCCAGCCCTTTTCAATTGAATCATCATGCGGTCTATATTATAGAGGTACTCATTGATGTCTTCAATAAAAAGAATTTTTTCTGCCGTGTCCACGGCGGAGGCAGAGCCGATCATATGGGCCAGTAAGCACAAATTTCCCCCCGTTACCTGACCATTGCCTGATCCGGGCCGATTAAAAAGGTGCCCGGCGATTTCATAGGAAAGTACTTCGCCAAATAAAGCTTTTCGTAGCGAACCAATACCCTCTTCACCACCTGCATTGGTCATGGTTTTGACCATCGGAGCGTGTAAAGCAGCTATCCCCAGGCGGTTAATGTGCGAAAGAAATACCGTCAGGTCGCTGAATCCGACCAGCCATTTGGGGGATTGTTCGAAAACTGTAAAATCGAGATTATCAACAATTCTTGAACAGCCATACCCTCCTCTCGCCGCCAGAATTGCTTTGACGTTGGGATTATTCAGCAATGCCTGCAAGTCTTCCTGCCGCTGTTCGTCCGTGGCTGAGTATTGAAAATACCCTTCGTGTAGTGTGATTCCTTCGATAACTTCCAGGCCCCACTGGTTGCGTAGTACCTGCAAACCTTCTTCGCAGTCTTCGTAACGTACCCGGCTGGCCGGTGCCACTACACCGACAGTATCGCCGGGCCTGAGGTAAGGGGGAACAATTATATTATTAATCATGGATTGGTAATCTAGGAATTGAGCGAGGCGGGACGATACTCATCAAGATCGGAAATCTTGACGGCGATGTTACCCTGTTGACTAGTATCGAACATAGGTTCAAACTTGGCCCCCCAGCGTAGCTCCTCATAATGGTAGGAAAAGCGCATATGCACCTGCTGCATGAAAGTTTCGTCGGTAGCATGCACTAAGATGAGGAACTCGGCATCGGTATCGCTCAAACTCCTTTCGGTGGCATTGTACAACGGGCTATCCTCTGTGATAGGATGTACTATCGTCCAGTGAAGCGGGAAGTAAGCTACATGGTTTCTTTCCAGGTTCAGCGGGTAGTACTTGCGGGTTTTGGCCCCGCTGGGAAGTACATCAAGACAGGAGAAGGTCACTTCCACGTCCAGATCGATAAGCTCGCTGTCGCGCTCGTGGATGATACGGAACATCAGGCCGTTGATGTCCAGATAAGGGGCGATGACCGCATTTCGACTGAAACGAATTCGGGCTTCTGACCGCGAAAAACGTCCGTAGAGTAGACCGGTGGCCAGGGCAATAAGCAATAGGCCTACCATAGCTTCGGAGGCTGCGATGGCATTGGCCCAAAAACCAGTGGGGCTGATGCGGCCATAGCCTACCGTAGTAAGTGTTTGGGAGCTGAAAAAGTAAGCTTCCCAGAAATCATCCAATTGGTGACTATTACTTACGCCTTCCAGGTATTCGATCCCGACGATCAAATACAGGCTGGCAAAAAATAAGTTGAGTACGAAATATGAGAGAAATACCATTCCCAAAAATTTCGGCCAGCTCATCGTGATGAGGCGATGGTACCAGTTGACACTATTAAGATAGGAATCGCCGATTCGCTTTACATTGAACGTGCCGTCTTTATTGACCAGCCGGGATTTTTCACTGGTGATTTTGGTGCCAAAACCCAGATCGCGGTCGATCTCGGCCTGGATTAGCATCGATTGTTTGGTCTTGTCGGGTAGTCTTCTTGCCACAGTAGCAATTTTGAGGATGGGAGGGTAACGTCTGGCGATGTCAACTATAATGAATATCCATTGAGCGAATCCCGATCAAGTAATGCTTGGCATCCCTGAGCTTCTCCGCAAGGGCGCTCCTTCGGAATACGTCATACTTATTTCGACAGTCATAATTAAATGAAAACCACGTCCTCAATCAGCTCTACGTTCATTTCTCGATTAATAAGCTCAATGATTTTCTTTTTGGCGTGAACGAGTTCATTTCGGAGCGGAGCTGATTCTATTTGCAGGAATAAAATGCGGTCTCGTACATACACCTTCTGGGTGCGTGATGAAATCGGAGTACCCATAATTTTAGCCCAATGCGCCGACACGTAACTTTCCTCAAACCCCTTTTTCATGTGAGGACGGCCGAATACCTGCTCAATAGCCTCTTTCAAAGGCGTAATGCCCGGCTTGCGCGAAGCCCGTTCTTTGTCGAATTTGTAGTATTGAGCCATGTACTTGTACTTGAAATTATCCTCTCCTCTTGCGGTTTTCACAAATATAGAAACAATGATCTTCTGCCGGAATTTATACTTTGGGAATAGCAAAACCGAAACTCAGAGGAGTTTCGTTCCTTTTTGATTTGCCAAAAAAACAGCGTCGGGCTTGGAATTCCCTCGATTGGGGCTTAATATTGTGCCATCAAGTCAATTGCTTCGCAGTACAGCGGTTGATTTATAGAGAAGAGGCTAGAGAATGGGCTCATAGAACCTCTGGCAACCTATCCCACGCGCAATCGGGACAAGGTGCTAACTCCCACCTAATCATATTTAGGAAATATAAACCAAAACCCGCGCATGAATCAGAATTACCAGCATTCCGTTTTCGGGGTGGCAAACTGCCACCCTGCTTTACCGTTCAATCTGGTTCAGGCCAGACCTGACGGTATTTTTTGTTGCATGTGCGCTTAGCGCGGAAGAACTCCTGACCCAGGCTTTCTTTCCGCTTTTACGCACAAGTGGCACAATGAAGCTATGCTATTTTACTTAAAAATTAATTCATTAATAGGTTCGGCTGACAATTGACAATACGATAAGCCAACATGCGCCGACTGGGGCAACCAATGATTAAACAGTTTAACTTTTAACCACTTAGATAAAATGTCTCAACACTTCGAAACCCTCCAGCTACACGCTGGTCAGGAGCCTGACCCTACTACCAAGTCACGGGCGGTGCCTATCTATCAAACTACCTCCTATACGTTCAATGATTCTGAACACGGAGCTAACCTGTTCGCACTGAAAGAATTCGGAAATATCTACACCCGGATCATGAACCCGACTACCGATGTATTTGAGAAGCGGATGGCGGCCCTGGAAGGAGGCGTGGCAGCATTGGCCACTTCTTCGGGCCACGCGGCGCAGTTCCTGGCAATAAACAACATCACGACCGTCGGTGACAACTTCGTAACTACCTCATTTCTGTACGGCGGTAGCTACAATCAGTTTAAGAATCAATTCAAAAACATTGGGGTCGAAGCCCGCTTCGCCGATGGCGACGATCCGTCGAGTTTTGAAAAACTGATCGACGACAAAACCAAGGCTATTTACCTCGAAACGATCGGTAACCCTAGTTTCAGCGTTCCCGATTTTGAAGCTTTTGCCAAACTAGCCGAAAAGCACGATCTGCCCATTATTGTTGACAATACCTTTGGGGCAGGCGGCGCCATTTGCCAGCCTATCAAGTGGGGAGCGCACATCGTGGTCGAGTCGGCCACGAAGTGGATTGGCGGACACGGAAATTCCATGGGCGGTGTCATCGTTGACTCCGGCAAGTTCAACTGGGGCAATGGAAAGTATCCCCAGTTCACCAACCCATCGGACAGCTACCATGGTCTGGTGTTCAATGATGTATTCGGCATGGACGGCCCGTTTGGCAACATCCAGTTTATTATCCGCGCTCGTGTGGAAGGTTTGCGTGACTGGGGGCCCTGCCAAAGTCCCTTCAACGCATTCATGCTGCTGCAAGGCCTCGAAACCCTGACGCTGCGCGTAGAACGGGCCTGTGAAAATGCGCTCAAACTGGCTCAATGGCTCAATGACCACGATGATGTGGAATCAGTCAATTATTCTGGACTAGAAAGCAGTAAGTACCACAAAATTGCCGCCAAGTACCTCACACGGGGCTCTGGTGCGGTACTTTCCTTTAAGCTTAAAGCTGGTAAAGAAGCGGCCGATCACTTCGTGAATTCATTGGGAATGATCAGTCACCTGGCCAATGTGGGCGATTCAAAAACGCTCATCATTCATCCGTCAAGTACCACGCACTCGCAACTGACCGCGGCTGACCAGCTGAATGCCGGCGTAATCCCTGGTGAGCTACGCGTGTCGGTAGGTATCGAACACATCGATGACATCAAGGCCGACATGGAGCAAGCTTTTGCCCAAATTGCCGTCCAGGCCTAAATCGATAAGTGGTTCCGGCACACGGCCGGAACCACTTTTTCTTTTTTTACAGAGTTCAACAAAACAGCGGATCGGGAAAGGTGTATTTTTTCAAAATTATTTCCTGTCTATTGCCAACTGTCCACTAAATGCAGCCCGAGAAAAAAGTATTTAAGTACCCCTATTCTTTTTTGCTGGAATCGGGCCAGACACTGCCCGGCTTCGAACTGGCCTATACGACCAGCGGTACCCGCGCCAAAAACGACGATAACATTGTATGGGTATGCCACGCCCTGACGGGCAGTGCCAATGCTGCCGAGTGGTGGGACGGACTGGTGGGGCCGAATACCCACTTCGATCCCGCCCGGCACTATGTTATTTGTGCCAATGTACTGGGATCGGCCTATGGATCTACGGGGCCGCTGTCCATAAATCCGCTAACCAAACAACCCTACTACCATGATTTTCCCAACGTAACGGTACGTGACGTAGTGAATGCGTTGGATTTACTACGTCAGGAGCTGGAAATCGAGCGGATAAAGGTTTGTTTGGGCGGTTCACTGGGGGGGCAGCAGGCGCTCGAATGGTCGATTCAACAACCGGATTTGTTTGGCGAATTGATTCTCATCGCTGCCAATGCCGTACATTCGTCCTGGGGAATCGCCTTCAATGAGTCGCAACGAATGGCGATTCAGGCCGATACTACCTGGCAACAGAAATCGCCCGAGGCCGGACTACTGGGCATGGCTGCCGCGCGTTCCTTTGCCCTGCTTTCCTACCGAAACTACGACACTTACAATTTCACGCAGGCCCGCGACAATCCTGACCAAACGGATGATTTCCGGGCCTCGTCGTACCAGCGCTACCAGGGCGATAAGTTCATGAAACGCTTCAACGCGTTCTCGTACTGGACTTTATCAAAAATGATGGATACCCACAATGTAGGCCGCAATCGCGGCGGTATTGTCAACGCTCTGGGTAAAGTCAAAACCAAAACACTCGTTCTGGGGATTAAGTCCGATATGCTTTTTCCGGTCGTGGAGCAACAGTTTCTGGCCCGGCATATACCTGATGCGGAGTACCAGGAAATCGACTCACTTTATGGACACGACGGCTTTCTGATTGAGTATAAACAGCTGACCCAGATTATAAAAGCCTGGCAGGAGAGTAAGGGGAAGCTGGAAATGGCGTAAGGATTACCGCAGCAACTGTACCCATCCCTTGAATGCCAGCGGGTCCGCGTCGCGCTGCACTGACTGGAAACGGACCTTCGCTTCGTAGAAGTACTGCCCGGCGGGTAGCTCCTGCCCGGCACTGCTGCGGCCATCCCAGTTGACACCGAAATCCATTGTTTCGAAAACTTTCACACCCCAGCGGTTAAAGACCGTGAACTCCGTTTTGTCCAAAAACTCCGGGCAGTTCAGCGGTGTGAAGCTATCGTTCTTACCGTCGTTGTTGGGCGTGAATACGTTGGGCAGTGCGTACTGCGGGCAGTTGTCCTTACAGACTGTGTTGCTGGGCGCACTTTCCACGCCGAAGCGATTTACGGCCGTCACATAGTAGCAGCCCGCGAATGAGTCAAGCCCGGTATGAGCGTAAGCGGTGGCCGGCGGAACCTGAGCCGTGACTGAGGCCAGAAAGGCGGGAGTTTCGTCGGAGTAGCGGGCGTAATACACGCGGTAAGCCACCACATTTTGATTGCAGTTTGCGGGGTTGGACGTATCGAAGGTCCAGGAGAGATTATTTATAAAAGTCGATTGATTACAAAAGGCATCAGGCGATAGTTTGCTGCAATCCAGCGTATCAATCGCCAGCAGCGGAGCGCAGGGGCGCGTCGTGTCGGTGGGCGTGGCGCAAAGAATTTGCGAGAAATTGTACAGGGTCAGCGATTGTAGCCGCGCGCTTTCGTAGACACCCACCGTTTCTACCTTATAGCAGTAGGTCGAGTCGGGTGACAGGGTGAGCGAGGTCGTACCGTCGGCCGTGTAACGGTCGGTGCCGTCGTCGGTAAAAGTGAACGACTGTACGCCTTGCACGGGAACATCGGCGATGCGGTTGAATACGCCCGGACGGCCCGGCTCCTCGCGATAGACGCGGTGGATGCGTTCGGTGTTCTTCCAGGGTACATTGGCTGTCCAGGTAAGCCGCACCTGATTGTTGACCCCACCGATTTGCGCCAGGCGCACGCTGCTGGCGGGCTGCGATTCGTCCAGTTTGCCCAAAGTACCGTTCGTGGTCACGTAGTAATCGATTTTGTAACGGTAGGCGTTTTGCTCCGTATTCAGATTGCGGTCCACAAACAGCGTATCGGCTACGCCGGGCTGGAAGGTAGTAGTAATGCTGGCGACCTGAGTGAAATCAGCCCCGTCCAGTCCCGTAGCCCGCAGCAGACGGTATTGGGCGGCAAGTCCCGGTGTTGCTCCGGCGGGGCGCGTCCAGCGTACAGTGATGACGCCTTGGCTCTGGCTGGTAGAATCTACCGTTACATTGGTAATTAATGGGGCGAGTTGCGGGAGATCGGCACAGAATTCGGCGGAGGGCAGGCTACTGCCGCCGCCATTCAGTCGCCCCGGCTCGTCGGGCATAGTTCCCGGGCGCGGAAATAGTGTCACGATACGGTAGCTGTAATTTACGCCCGGCTGCAAACCCTGCCCGGCGTTGGCGTCCACGTAAAAGGTTTCCCCCACGCCTACGCGGGCAATTTCCTCATAACCCAGCCCCAGCGGCAGGCCCGGCTGGCAGGCTCCGGCGTCGAAGTCGGAACAGCCAGCCTTGCGATAAATCGCGATTTGCGCTCCCGGTACCTGGCAGCGGTAGCTGCTCCACGTCAGGCGGAAGGCGCGGCCCGCCGCATCGGCTGCAGGTTCAGCGCGCAGATTTTGCGGCTTGGGACCGTACACGCGAATTTTAAACGTTCGGATGTCCACCAGTTTGCGGAAAAGCGAAGGATTGGGGCGGGTAGGGGCGGGGCCATCCTCCACTTTCACCAGCACATCGTAGGGTTCCAGCCGGATGTGGTCGCAGCCCGTTTGCCAGCGGAAAACCCCCGTCACTTGTCCCGGATTAGTAGGATTAACCAAACTAAATTGCGCATTTTGCACGGGTACCAGGTCAGGGAGATAAACGCCGCTGTTGGAGGTGAGTGTCAGCACATCGCCGTTTGGGTCGGTGGCCGTGATGCTTTGCTGGACCAGGGTTCCGGCTTCCACGCAAAGGTCGGGAATGGCGGCTAGCTTGGGGCGGTCGTTAGGGCTGTCGATGACGATGATCTGCATGTCACGGACGATCTCACCAATCAGCACCCCATTGCGCCACTCTTCGACAACGAAAGCGACATTGTAAAGACCTGTTTTTGCGGGAGCATCCCAAACCAAATCTCCTGTAATCGAATCGAGTGTGAAAGTCGAAGGAGAGGATCCGCCCTCGATGCTGCCAAAGGGTGGTACTAAGTTAGGTTGTACATAGCTGGAAATGTTTACTCCCTGGCCGGGAGTCTGGCTTTGCTGGGGTTCAATGAGGCGGTAAGCCAAACTATCGCCATCGGCATCGAACGCACCGGGATTATGAATGTAGCGCTGGCCCACTGCGGCTAGGTCGATGGGAGGATTAAGTAGAACGGGCGTGCGATTCAATCCCAAACCAGCATTAATCACCAGGGTCGAACGGATAAAGAAATCAATTTCTCCTGACCCTATTCCACCCAAATTGTCGATTCCTCTGTTTCTATAAATAATTGAGGTGGAAATAGTAAAAGTACCGGGGGCCGGGAAAGTATAAGTGAAAACATATTCATTGCGGCTGGTACCGTTGCCAATATTGACGATCGGCGTTTTTCGGGGAACCTCAATGGGCCCTACACTACCTACGTAAAAACGTACAGAGTTCTGTGTTCTGGCCGCATCAGTACCACCCACCTCGTCATAATAGCCCGTAAAGGTAATCTCATACGTCAACGAAGTACTGGAAATCCGCCTGGCGGTGATCTCACCCGCCCGCACGTGTGAGGCGCAGGCATCGTGATAAATCGTTCCGATAAGTGTCAACAGAAGCGTAGCGGGTAGGTACTTTCTCATAGCGGTCGAAGGTGGGTGGTGAGTGAAGGCGTAGTCTCTTCTGAACGACCGAGTATTTAAAAACAATGTGTGATGGGTTAACTTTGGGTAAACTTTTCAAAATGGTCATTTGCAAATAGATACCCAGCATGAAATATTATATTATTGTCGCCTCCAAAGACCATGTCGCCAAGGGAGTTGAAGGGGGATTCGCTCAGGCCGGGCATGGCAAGAAATCCAGCCTGGCGAAAATGGCCAAAGGCGACTGGGTCATTTACTATTCCGGTAAAGAAAGCCTGAAGGGTGGTAAGCCTTATCAGAAGTTTAGTGCAATTGGAAGAGTGAAGGACGATGAACCCTATCAGGTAAAAGTCAGCGAGGACTTTCAGCCATGGCGGCGGAACATCGACTTCCATGATTCTGAGGATGTGGAAATCCGACCACTGCTGGACGATCTACAATTCATCACCAACCGCGAAAAGTGGGGAATGCACCTGAAATCCGGTTTCGTGGAAATCAAAAAACAGGATTTCGAATTGATCGCCGGGAATATGCTGACGGACAAGAGTATTCTGGCAAAATAATTTTGAGATACTGCGTTAAATAGGCAGCGCATTTAAAAAAAGACCTTGCCAGTCTGGGCGTAGCTGAAGACAGTACAGTATCTTTGCTATTCACACACCCGGAATTTTTGAGTCCTTACTTACCCTATGCCTTTCAAGTCATCATTTCCCGATAAGAACGTAATTGTGCTATTGGGCATTCTAGGAATATTTTTTAGCAGCAGTACTTTTCGCTTTTCTTCCCAAACTTCACCGGGTAGTTTCAACGACACCATTCCGGCCCAGGCCGCGTCTTTTGTTTATGATTCACTGACGGAAAAAGAAAAGCGTTTTCCGGAATTCGCCGTCGCCGGACTGGATGTCGCCGAAGGCCTGGAAGCAACGCTTTTCGCTTCCGAGCCGATGATCTCTAACCCCACGAGCATCGACGTGGACCACCGTGGCCGCGTGTGGGTGTGCGATGCCTATAATTTCCGGCCCAACATCAACGGCGACGCCCATCCGCGTTCCAGGGAAGACCGCATTACGGGCGACCGCATTCTGATTTTGGAAGACACCGATGGCGATGGAAAAGCTGATCTCACGAAAGTATTCTACGAAGGTCCGGAGCTGGACGCCCCACTGGGGATCGCTGTTATCGGCAACCGCGTCATTGTTTCGCAAAGCCCCTACGTATGGCTATTCACCGACGACGATGGTGACGACAAGGCCGATCGCAAGGAAATTATTTTCCGGGGAATCAGTGGTTCGAAGCACGATCACGGGGTACATTCCTTCGTGTTTGGTCCGGACGGAAAATTCTATTTCAACTTTGGCAGTGAAGGCCGCCAACTACTCGACGCGCGCGGGCGGGGTTTCTACGACAAGTACGATCAGCCGATCAATTTCAGGAACTACCGTAAAGGCATGGTGTTCCGCTGTGACCAGAATTTCAAGAACCTGGAAGTACTGGGCGACAACTTCCGAAACGGTCTGGAAGTGGCCGTTGATAGTTATGGGTCAGTCTGGACTTCGGACCACGACGAAGATGGCAATGAGAGCGTGCGCATCAACTATGTGATGGAAAACGGCAACTTCGGCTATACGGATGAGATGGACGGCACTACCTGGCGCATCAACCGCACCAATCTGGAAGATGACATCGCCCGCCGCCACTGGCACCAGAACGACCCCGGCGTTGTGCCCGACTTGCTGCACACGGGTTCGGGCGCTCCGGCCGGAATGACCGTGTACGAAGGACAATTGCTGCCGCGTCAATTTCAAAATCAGATCATACATGCCGATGCCGGCCCCAACGTAGTACGCGGCTACCCGACCGAACCCGATGGCGCGGGCTACAAGGCGACTATGATCGACCTGGTAAAAGGTACTCGCGACAAGTGGTTCCGCCCGTCGGATGTGTGCGCTGCGCCGGATGGATCGCTCATCGTGTCGGATTGGTACGATCCGGGCAACGCTTTGCCGGGGGAACCCGATGCCGATATTGGCCCGTTGGACCGTAACAGGGGACGGATATACCGCATCGCGCCACCCAAGACGCCTTACGTTTCACCAAAGTATGATCTTACTTCGCCCCAGGAAGCTACCGATGCCCTGCAAAGCCCTAACATGGCCACACGGTATCTGGCCTGGAATGCCCTGGTGAAAATGAGTTTCAAAGCGGAGCCGCCGTTGAGCGAGTTGCTTCACCGTTATAATGCCGAACCCAGGCTGCGGGCGCGGGCTTTATGGGTACTTAACAATATTGAGGGAGTCAGCAGTCGACATTTGGAAAATTCCTTCCGAAATATCAATCCCAACTTGCGTATCACGGCCCTGCGGGCCGTACGCCAGCGCAATTCCGACCCCACTGAGTACATCAAGCGCCTGACTACCGACCGCGACCCGGCGGTGCGCCGTGAGTGTGCGCTGGCCATTTACCGCAACCACACCTACGAAGCACTCGATGTGTGGCTGCAACTTGCCGATCAATACGAAGGAAATGACCGCTGGTACCTCGAAGCCCTTGGCATCGGCGGCTATAAGCAGTGGGACAGGTTGTTCAAAGCCTGGCTCAACAAAGTGGGCGATCCGCTGAAAAATCCCGCTTCCCGTGACATAGTCTGGCGTTCGCGCTCCAAGTACACCATTCCTTACTTGGCCCGCCTTACGGCCGAGTCAGATTCGTCGCTGAAAAGCCGGCTCAGGTACTTCCGGGCCTTCGACTTCGTTCCAACCAGTTACGACAAGTCGATGGCGCTACTGGGCATTACGCAGAAAAAACTACCTGACCACATTCCTGTAAGCAAATTGGCTCTGTATCATTTGGGAAAAGATTTCATCCAGGATTCTTACTGGGGTAAAATCGCGCTGGTCCGACTGCTAAATGAAACTTACGGCAGCGAGGATTACATGGAGCTGGTAGCGCGCTATGAACCCGCTTTTGAAAATGAACGCCTGTATCAACTTGCCATCGATCGGTCGGAAACCGATCTGGGCCGGGAAGCAGGTAGGCAATTGCTGCGCCAGGCTCCGAATTCTTACATCTGGTACAAGTTGGAACACAGCAATGAGGAGAAACAACAGGCCCTGCTGGCTTCCATCAAAGCCGTTGGGAGCCAAAACTCTCTCACCGTGCTGGCCAGCGTCGCGGCGGGGTCTGGCTTCACGCTGCCAATCCGATTACGGGCTGCTCGCTACCTGGGAGGTAGTTGGGAAGGGGAGGAGTTTGTGCTGAAACTATTGAAGGAAAACCGGCTGAACGGTGAAGTGAAAGCTGCCGCCCTCGACGGCATCAGTCAGGCATATCGAAAGGAAATTCGTGATGAAGCCGATAAGTACCTTGATTTTGGCAATGGAGGAGCAAATAAGAACGTCTTCTGAGCTTAAAGGCTTAGTTGAAGAAAGCGGATTTCTACACATTCCGGGTTAAACTGGTATATTTTCCGCTCCATGTGCTTTAATAAGAATGTCAGTCAAAAACTACCCAGTTAAAGTTTTCTTTCTGAATAAAAATTGCCCAAAACGGCTGACAGCAATCAGGAATTATTTATCGTCAATTACTCACTAAAAAAATGATGCGTCGAAGAAATTTTGTGAAATCCTCCTTAGGTCTGGCCGGCGCGGCGGCTATGGTTGGTAGTAATGCAGTCGCTGGCTCTACCGCCAAATATGACTATCATCTGAAATACGCTCCGCACTTTGGAATGTTCAAAAACTCGGCCGGCGACGACTTGATCGATCAGCTTAAATTTATGGCCGATCAGGGATTTACCGCCCTGGAAGATAACGGCATGATGGGCCGTCCGGTGGATGTGCAGGAGAAGATAGCCAAAGAGATGTCGCGTCTGGGCATGGAAATGGGCGTATTCGTGATCGACAAAGGTGGAAATGGCGCTAACACCCTAGCGGCGGGCAAAAAAGAGTACATCGATATTTTTCTGGATGGCTGCCGCAGAGCCGTAGAGGTAGGCAAACGCGTCAACGCCAAGTGGGCCACCGTAGTACCGGGTGACTTCGAGCGCAATCTGCCCATTGGCATTCAGACTGGCAACGTGATCGATGCCCTCCGCCGGGGATCGGAGATTCTGGAAACCAGCGGCCTGATCATGGTGCTGGAACCCCTAAGTGACTCACCGAATCTTTTCCTGCGTACCTCTGATCAGACTTATGAGATTTGCCGGGGTGTCAATAGCCCTTCCTGCAAAATTCTGTTCGACATATACCATATGCAGAAAAACGAGGGCCATATCATCCCCCACATTGACTGGTCCTGGCCCGAAATCGCTTATTTCCAAATCGGTGACAATCCCGGCCGTAAGGAGCCAACTACCGGAGAGATCAACTACAAGAATATCTTCAAGCATATCTACGATCGTAGTAAGAAAGAGAATAAAAGCTTCATCATGGGTATGGAACACGGCAATTTCTACCCCGGAAAAGAAGGCGAAATGAAACTCATCAAGGCGTATCAGGAGAGTGATGGGTTTCCCGTTTAAGTAGCAAAAACATTTCAATGATGAGTGGTGAATGTTGAAGGATGAGTGAGAAAAAACGCTCATCCTTCATCACCGCATGGGCGGCCCCGTCATCATTTATCACTCCAAAATGAGGCAGCAAATACTAACCATTGAGCAAACCCGGCAGAAAATCCGGCGGATAGCTTACGAAATTTACGAACGGAATTTCGAAGAGGAGGAAATTGTACTTGCCGGCATCGCCGGGCAGGGCTATGAGTTTGCGCGACTTTTGGCCGAGGAACTGCAAGACATTTCGCCCATAAAAACTAAGCTGGCCGAGATGCTTTTCGATAAGGAAAAGCCCCATAAAAGCGAGATTACTTTTCGCGAAGAACTGGTACTTACCGATGGTAAAGTCGTCATCATGGCCGACGATGTTCTGAATACGGGCCGGACGCTGGCCTTCGCCTTACAGCCATTTTTGCAACACCGCCTGAAAAAATTACAAGTTGCGGTAATCGTCGACCGTGACCACCGCAACTTCCCCGTTTCGGCCGATTATGTGGGCTACGCGCTAAGTACCACTTTCAACGAACACGTGGAGGTAGTACTTAGTAAGGCGGGAGAAGAGGGCGTTTATCTGAAATAAGGACAGGTATTAATTCCAATCCAAAAACGTCTTATCGGGAATCGCTGCCAACTTCGGCGCTTTTTCGTTCAGGTACTTTCCTGACAAAACCTGCTCGTATTTTTCAAGATACGTGAGGGCCATTACTTTGCTATTGAAGGTAGTTAGAACATATTCATGACAGTCACTTGCCTTAAAATCCTGGCTGTTTTCAATAGCAGAAACAAGGTCATTTTCTTTATTGGAAAGTACCCCAAATTCTCCAACTATTTCGGGCAAAGCTCCGTAAGGCGTGGCAAACACCGGGCAGCCAAAGTACAGGCTCTCGATAACAGCCAGGCCAAATGGCTCATGCCAGCGAACGGGAAAGATCAGGCCTTTCGACCCATTTAATAACTCATTTTTTTCTTTTCCACCCACCATTCCGTAGAAACTGATTCTTGGCGAAAAAGTAAATCTCAACCCCATTTTTATATTGAACCTCTTGCCACCGAGTACTTTAAGTTGTTCCGACTCGGTTTGCTTGATAACATCGATTGCCCCCTTGACATTTTTTACGCGCCAGGCAGCTTTACCCAGAAAATGAAAGTAGTTGCGGGTTTTTGTAAGACTAGGCTTGGTGTATTGGTCCCAATCCAGGCCGTTATAAACAAAAGAAGACGACCCATATCTTTTGGCATGATTACCCGATACGAATACCGTATTCAGGTCGAAGGGTTTTAAGGTATTGATATTTTCATGGATAGTAATCAGATACGGTTTTTTGACATTTTGGAGGTTTGGGGGCATCAAATGAAAGTGAACTAAATCAATATCTTCCGGAATCTGTTCAGTCAGATCTACTTTTTCATTGATGGGTATGATATCGGCAAAATCACAATGGGAGCCGGCTTTTACGAGATAAGTCACCTTATGCTTAAGTTTGACTAATTCTTTTCCCAAGTCCCAGATAACCCTCTCTATTCCTCCGTACAAATGCACAGGAATAACTGATTTGTGGACAATTAGCACTTTCATCTGATCCGCGATTTAAAAAAAGACTACCCTAATAAACCCAGAATATCTTCCCGGGAAAGTGACTTGAAAAATCCTTCTTCATTGGATATCAACTCATCAGCCAATTGACGCTTGGATTGCTGCAGGGCCAGAATTTTTTCCTCCACCGTATTTTTTGTGATAAACTTATAAGTGAATACCGTCTGCTCCTGCCCGATGCGGTGGGCGCGGTCGATAGCCTGGGCCTCGACGGCGGGATTCCACCAGGGATCGAGGATAAAAACGTAGTCGGCAGCGGTGAGGTTGAGGCCCACGCCACCCGCTTTGAGGGAAATGAGGAAGAGTTTGAGTGTCGGGTCATTCTGGAATTTTTCTACTTGGTGCTGCCGGTCTTTAGTACTTCCATCGAGATAAGCGTAGCGAATTTTCTTCTTGTCTAGATATTGCCGGAGCAAAGTTAGGTGCTTGACAAACTGGCTGAATACTAAAATTTTGTGATCTTCGCTGATGGCCGTTTCCAGTTTGTGAATCACATCGTCGAACTTGCCCGAGTCGCTATTATACTCTTCATCGACCAGGCGCGGGTGGTTGGCTAACTGGCGAAGTTTGGATAATCCCTGCAAAACGGCCATTTGAGAACGGGAGAAGCCCTCACTATCAATTTGTTCCAAAATTAGGTTCCGGTAGTACGACTTTGCCTCCTCGTACTTTTTCTCCTGATCTTCACTCATTTCGCAGTATTGGATACTATCCACTTTTGCGGGCAAATCGGTCGCTACCTGCGATTTGTGACGCCGGAGAATGAAGGGTTTGATGTGGTCATAAAGACGTTGCCGCTTATCGGCATCGTTTTTCTTTTCGATAGGGATAAGGTATTCCTTCTTGAAAAAGGTCTGGTTACCAAGCAGCCCAGGGTTAATAAAAGTCAGCTGCGTCCAAAGATCCAGAGTACTGTTTTCGAGCGGCGTTCCCGTCAAAATCAGCCGATGGGCCGCCTGCAACTTCATGACTGCCTTGGAAACGCCGGAGGTTGGGTTTTTGATTGCCTGAGATTCGTCCAGAATAACGTAATTGAAGCGAAAGTTTTTCAGCAGATCCACATCCATCCGAACTATTCCGTACGAAGTCAGGATAAGGTCAAAATCTTTGAACAAATCAGTATTTTTTTCCCGGTAAGTACCTGTATACAGAAAAACTTTCAGATCAGGAGTAAAGCGTTCGGCTTCCAGTCGCCAGTTGTAGAGGAGTGAAGTTGGCATCACGAGCAGTGACGGTGCATTCGCCTCGGCCTCTTTTTCTGATTGCAGCAGCGCGAGGGTCTGAATCGTTTTGCCCAGACCCATGTCATCCGCGAGGCAACCCCCGAAGCGGTATTGGTTCAGGAAACGAAGCCAGTCGTACCCCGCTTTCTGATAGCGGCGCAGGTC
>CAZCOG010000023.1:0-89935 GCA_964500445.1 uncultured Persicitalea sp.
GTATTATATATAGATAATATTGCATGTCTGTACAGGCAACTACGGGAAGTAGCACAAAGTGGAATTGCTGCCCTCAAAAGTAGATATGGCCTTGCCGTACCACAATGAAAATGGTATAAATCACCTTCTTCGGCGGATAAAAGCAATGAATTTCGGGATGAAATAGGTTGGCCGGAATGATTTAGGGAAGGATTTCGTTTGGAAAAAGCATACGTTTTGGACAATTTTGCGGCCCGTCAGCGTTGTTCACCATCAGTCATTTAATCACTTTTTGCCCCACCCACACGAATGAAAAGCTACATTGACCTGATTCAGCAAACTTTTGAATTTCCGACGATGGAATTCCACGTCAATGAGGACAACGAATTGCTGTTCAACAATGTACCCCTGATGGACATCATCGAGGAGCATGGTACACCCCTGAAACTGAACTATCTACCCAAGATCGGCGAACATATCGAGAACGCGCGGATGTTTTTTCGTAATTCCATCAAGCGTTTCAATTATAAGGGTAATTACACGTACTGCTATTGCACCAAGTCGTCGCACTTCAGCTTTATTCTGGAAGAGGCGCTTAAGCACAACATTCACCTCGAGACGTCCTCCTCGTTCGATGTTCCCATTATTCGGGAGTTGTATCGTCGGGGCAAGATCAGCAAGTCCACCTATATCCTGGCCAATGGTTTCAAGCGACCTCTCTATACCCAGTACCTGAGCGAGCTGATCAATGAAGGTTTCAATGCCATTCCCATTCTGGATAACCTGAAAGAAATCGAAACTTACGAAAAGTCTACCACGGCCGAATCGGTGAATTTCGGTATTCGCATCGCGACCGACGAGGAGCCGAACTTTGCCTTCTATACCTCCCGGCTGGGCATTCGCTACAACGATGTCAATCAGCTTTATAAAGAGAAGATCGAGCCAAACCCACGTTTTAAGCTCAAGATGCTCCACTTCTTTATCAACTCGGGCATCAGAGACAATGCGTATTACTGGAGCGAATTGACGCGCTTTATGTTTAAGTACTGCGAGATGCAGAAGATGTGCCCTGACTTGGATTCCATTGATATTGGCGGCGGACTGCCCATTCAAACTTCTTTGCAGGTGGGCTTCGACTACCAGCAGATGATCGACGAAATCATTGAGAACATTCAGTGGATCTGTAACAAAAACAACGTTCCTGTCCCCCATATTTTCACGGAGTTCGGTAGTTATACCGTCGGCGAGAGTGGCGCGGTGATTTATAAGGTAATCGATAAAAAACTCCAGAACGACAAGGAGCTGTGGTATATGATCGATGGCTCATTCATCACCCAGTTGCCCGATTCGTGGGGCATGAACCAGAAGTACATCATGCTGCCGATCAATAACTGGGATAATCCTTACCAGAAAGTCAACCTCGGCGGCCTGACCTGCGATTCGCAGGATTTCTACAACAGCGAGATGCACAGCTCCGACCTGTACATGCCGATTATCGGTGACGATGAAACCCAGTACATCGGTTTCTTCCATACGGGTGCTTATCAGGAGTCGCTAGGTGGCTATGGCGGCATTCAGCACTGCCTGATTCCGGCCCCCAAGCACGTACTGGTAGACCGCGACGCCGAAGGCCAGATTACGACCCGCGTTTTTGCCAATGAACAGGACAGCGAAAGTATGTTGCGCATCCTGGGCTTCCGCGACGAATCGTACGTGCAGCCACTGCCGCCCACAGGCGAGGATGATAACGAGGTATCTGGCGAAGATAAAAATGGCAAGTCGAAAAATGGAGTGTCAGAAGCCATTGCGCCCAGCAAACCTAAACCTGCCCCAAAAGCGGAAGAAATAGAATTGGCCGAGGCGAAAAACTAACAATTGGCATAAGTAACCCGTAATTTGTTCGTTATAAGCTTGCTGCCGTTTTTAAGATTTTCGCCGAATTTGGATAAAATTTCGGTACAATATTTGTTCTGGTAGGAACAAAGCCCCTGACTTTCAACTAACTTTTTTTATAAAAATGAAAAAATTATTCGCTCTTGCTGTTCTCGGAGGTATGCTTTTTGCCACCTCCTGCACCCGCAAGCAATGCCCTGCCTATGGTTCTGCCCAGCCTGCCACCGAGCAACCGGTGACTCATCGAGTGTAGGAAAAAAGCGAGCGTTCGGGAGTACTTTCCCTTTTCTTTTCTTCCCTCCTCCTTTCTGCCTCAACAGAGTGAAAACCACTCGCCCCGACTTTCTTATCCCTTTCTGCCTGTTCCTGATTACGCTGGCGGTCAATATGTCGATGCCGCTATTTCGGCCCTATGCGGCGGCGGCGGGCTACAACAACGGACAAACGGCTCTTGTACTGGCTGCCTATATTCTGGGAATGCTGCCCTGCTACGTCTTTTTGGGTGGAGTATCCGATGTCGTCGGGCGAAAACCCATTCTGCTGCTCAGCCTGTTTTTTGCCCTTGTCGCCGATGTGCTGATTACGATCTATCCCAATGTTTACGCATTGGGATTTTGCCGTTTGTTCCAGGGTGTCGCGCTGGGACTAAGTATGGGAACGGGTACTGCCTATCTGGCCGAGTACTTATATCCTGCCCCCGACGCGGCGGTTCGGGCGGCCAACGGGGCGTCGCTATCCACCGCTTTTGGGTTTAGCGGGGGAGCGTTCATTACCGCTATAGCGCTACTGTTTTTCTTTACCCTTCGCCCGGTCACCAACTACTTCATCATCGCACTTACTGCCCTGGGCTTGGTGGCGGCTTTTTCGCTGCCCAACCTGAAACCGATTGGCGGTAAGGTGCTTCGTCTGCCCTATTTTCCCGAAGGCTGCTGGCCTATCAATCTTTCCATCGCCATCTGCTGGGCGGCGGGCGGCATTGTCATTGCGGTGTTACCAAGCCAGTTAGCTACATTTGGCTACACGGCTTACGCCGGATTCTGCCTGGTACTTGTCAACTGGACGGGCGCATTTTTGCAGCCTTGGGTGCGGCGCAATTTCCAGCCCGCTACCTCGCTGCGCATTGGCTTCGGGTTGATGCCCGTGGGTATGGGACTGGTAGTTTTGGGCAGTTATCTGACCAACATTTACGTAATCCTGGCCGGAACGGCCATCATCGGCTCCGCCGCTTACGGTTTCAGCTACCAGGGCGGGTTAGCCCTGATTTCACAACTGGGTGGTGCACAAAGGGCACGGGCCGTAGCGGGCTATATGTTTACGGGCTACGTCGGCTTCGGCATTCCGGCCATTGGCGTAGGATATCTGGCCGATGCCTTTGGCCTGGTGAACGGGCTGCTGGTTTTTGAAGTTGCGGTGGTGGGACTGAGCTTGTATCTATATCTGACCTTTAAGGAAAGAGTAAAGGTAGTTTCTCTAACGAAGTAGTTAGACAGACGATAAATCGCGGCTGAAGTTTTCGTCACAAGCATTCAAGAGGCAAATTATTGGCTCAAGATAATGCCTGCGGCTGCCCGCAAATCTTTCGTCTGATAATCGCCCAAATCACCTTCTTTCGCTTTTTCTCCAATAAAAATCGTCCGCACGCCCGCCTTTCGGCCAGCCTGCACATCTGAAAGCCGATCGCCGATCATCCAGGATTGCGCCGGGTCAATGTCGTGCTTGGCCATCGCTTTCTCGATCATTAAAGAATCCGGCTTGCGCCGCAGCGAGCGGGAGGAATGCTCGGGATGATGCGGGGAAAAGTACAGATCGTCCAGCGTGACGCCGCTTAGTTCCTGGATCGAGTCATGCACAGCGCGTACCTCGGCGGGGCTATAGAGTTTCTGGGCAATACCCGCCTGATTGGTGATGACGATCAACAGATAGCCCGCTTCCTGTAACTGGCGCAAGGCTTCAGCCACGCCTTCCGCCAGAAATACGTCTTCCAGACGGTAGGTGTAGTATTGCTCATCGGTATTCAGGACACCGTCACGATCCAGGAAAACACATTTATTTTTCATTTAGAAAAGATTTTCTTTCAGCGAAAAGAACAAAAGTAGTTTGTATAAACTACCCTTTCCGGGTACCTTCCATTATCCATTGTCCTTCACTCATTGAAATGAACTTCACCCAAATTAAAGAAACCTGTCTGTACGTAAGCGACCTTCTACGAACCCGCGACTTCTACGCCGGGCGTCTAGGACTGGAAGTGATTTCGTTCGTCGAAGACAGTCACGTATTTTTTCGGGCCGGTAGTTCCGTATTACTATGCTTTCTGCCCGAAGTATCGCGGGTGAAGAAGTCACCACCGCCGCACTATGGTTCGGGCAAGCTGCATTTGGCCTTTGAAGCTCCTGCCGGGCAGTACGAAAACTACCTGCAAAAAATCATAGACCAAGGAATTGATGTGCATCACCACGAAACCTGGACGCGGGGAGCACGATCGTTTTATTTCGACGATCCCGACGGCCATGTTCTGGAGGTACTTGAGCCGGGTGTTTGGGATTAGACTTGCGAAAATTCCTTTACGGCGTCGATAAAGCAGCGGACATTATCGGGCGGCGTATCGGGATAGACGCCATGGCCAAGATTGGCGATGTACTTTTGCGTGCCAAACTCGCCGACCATGCGCTTCACCTCGGCGCGAATTTGGTCGAAACTACCATACAGAGCGCAGGGATCGAGATTGCCTTGCAGGGTTTTGTCCGGGATCAATTCCCGCGTTTCGGCTATATCCATATTCCAATCCAAACCCACCACGGAGCAAGCCAGTTGCCCGATTTCCTGCCGGGCAAAGTACGCGCCTTTGGCAAATACCGTCACAGGTACTTCATCAATCGCATCGCAAATCTGCTTGATGTACGGCAGCGAAAACATGCGGTACTGCGCGGGCGAAAGAATCCCCGCCCAGGAATCGAACACCTGCACCAAATCCACCCCAGCCCTGATTTGGGCTTTGAGGTAGGCGATGGTACTGTCCGTGATTTTCTGGAGCAACGCGTGGGAAAATTCGGGATCGGTGTAGAGTAGTTTCTTAGCCACCGAGAAGGTTTTTGAGCCTTTGCCCTCCGTCATGTAGCAAAAGATCGTGAACGGTGCGCCCGCAAAGCCGATCAAGGGTACCCGTCCGTTCAACTCGCGCTTCACGATTTTCAATGCGTCGGTCACGTAGCTGAGATCCGCCTCAGGGTCGGCCACGCGCAGCCTTTCCAAATCCCGCATCGTCTGCACCGTGCGCGGAAAAATCGGGCCGCGCTTCTCGACCATTTCGTAGGGTAGTCCCATACCTTCGGGAATTACCAGAATATCGGAGAAAATGATCGCTGCATCCACGCCCAGAATATCCACGGGTTGAATCGTGACCTCGGCGGCCATCTCGGGCGTAGTGGCGAGTTTGATAAAACTACCCGCCTGCTCACGGACTTTCCGGTATTCGGGCAGGATGCGTCCGGCCTGCCGCATGGCCCAAACGGGCGTTCGCTCCACTTGTTCGCCCCGCGCGGCGCGGAGCAGAAGATCGTTTTTTAGATTCATGGGGCAAAGGTAGGGAACGAGGGTGTATTTGTTGAATTGTTGAACCGTGTAATTGTTCAAGTGACTTTTGGGAGCATGAGCTAAAGCATCCGATTGGTCAGGCATTTTCGTAAAGCCAGACTTTCAGATTACATGAAAAACCACCTAAAATCTTGCAATCTGAAAGTCAAACTTTCAAATTGCAAGAAAAAAAAACCAAAAACGTGTAATTTGAAAGTTTTGTCTACTTACCAGTCTGAGCGGGGTCGAAGACCTCCTTTTCCAATAACTTAAAACTTCAAATTCAACCCCACCAAAAAATTCCGCCCCGCCTGCGGGTAGTAAAAGTTCTCCTGCACCCTCCCACCGTAAATGTACCCGTAGGTGTAGCCGTTGGAAGCGTACGTTTCGTTCAGGATATTATTGAATAGCGCACTGACGCTGATTTGCTTCGCCCATTTGGGGGTAAGCGTCCAGATGAAACGGAGGTCGTTGGTCAGGTAAGCGTCGAGAATGCGGTCTTCCCTGGATGTGTTGTCGAGGTACTGCTTGCCGACGTACTTGGTGAGCAGCGCCAGTTCCACATTTTTCACGGGGGTATAGGTTAGCTGGCTCCCCACGATCATATTGGGCGAGAATGAGATATCCGTTTTGCCGTGCTGGATTTCCTGATAGCCACCGTTGTCGTAGTCCACGACGTACTCCGTGAAGTTGGCGATCTTATTCTGGCTGAACGTCGCATTGGCGTTCCATTTCCAGGTGCGGTTCAGCGCAATTCCCCCTTCCAGTTCCAGTCCCATGCGGTAGCTGTCGGGTACGTTCACCCGGATGGAGTTGCCCACGTCGTTGACTTGTCCGGTAAGTACTAACTGATTTTTGTAATCCATGAAATAGTAGTTGGCCGAAAACGCCAGCTTGCTACTTTGGGTGCGAAAACCCGCTTCCAAGTCGCGCAGGGTTTCGGCCTCGGGCTGGATTTGCCGGGTCGATTCGGTGAAGTCGTCACGGTTGGGTTCGCGGTTGCCGATGCTATAGGAGGCATAGGCGGTACTTCGCTCCGAAATCTGGTAATTCAAGCCGGCTTTGGGATTGAAAAAGGTAAAAGTACGGTCGAAATCCTGCTGACGTGCCTGGTTGTCGTCGCCCAGAATTTTGTGCTGTACCTGCCGCACCTGCACGTCGCCGAAGGCATTCAGCTTGTCGGTAAACTGATAGTATACCTTTCCGTACAGATTGAAATCGGTTTTGGTACCCGTATTTTCATAGTACCGCTGCCTGATGCTACTGTTTCCGGCGTAACGCGCCCATATTACCTCGCCATAATGGTCGCCGTCGTACTTGTTCAGGCCGCCACCAAAGTTGGCCGTGACTTTCTTGAAGCTGTTGTAATCCAGCGAGAAAGTGGTGCCGTAGAAGTAGTTGTCCAGCCAGCGGCGGCGGATAAGGTCGGTACTACCGATGGTATCCTGGCCTACCACTACATTCGAAATTTTGTAGTTTTCCAGATCGTCATCGTTGCGGTATTGCTCGTAATAGCCCAGGCCGCGCACCACGAAACCGTTCACGTTCAGCGTCAGGTTTTTGTTCAACGTGTGCGACGACACCAGCTGGTAGTGGTCCTGCTTGTAGTTGTCCACCTCATTGTCGTAAGTGTAGTAGTTGTAGGTGCGGCTATCCGAGTTCAGCAGGTTCTGTGCGTCGCGCTCGTTGAGACCGTTGCGCTCGATGTAGGCCAGCATTTCCTCACGGTCGCCGTTCACGCGCGATTCCGGCGTTCCGTACCACGACTGGTAGGTGACCTCCTTTCCCGAGAAAACGTTGAGTCGCACAAAGCTTTTCTTGCCAAAGTACCCCCCCGACAAGTAGTACGAGCGCAGATCGCTGCTGGCGCGATCCACGAAACCGTCAGATTTCACCTGCGACAGGCGGGCGTCGACCGTGAATTTGCCGTTGAGCAGACCCGTCCCGGCTTTCACGGTATGCTTGCGGGTATTGAATGAGCCGTAGGAATTGAGCAATTCGGCGTAAGGCTCGCGGCGAAACTCGTTGGTACTTACGTTGACCGTCGCGCCAAAAGCTCCGGCTCCGTTGGTGGAAGTACCTACCCCTCGCTGGATTTGAATGCTACTGACGGAGGAGGCAATATCGGGCATATTGACCCAGAAAACCCCCTGACTTTCAGCATCGTTGTACGGAATGCCGTTGACGGTCACGTTGATGCGCGTGGCGTCGGTGCCCCGGATGCGGATGCCCGTGTAGCCGACACCACCGCCCGCGTCGCTGGTGCTCACGAGCGAAGGCGTGAAGTTGAGCAGCACGGGCAGGTCCTGGCTGAGATTTTGCTTCTCGATGGCCTCGGCGGTCACGTTGGAATACGCCATACCGCTGCGGTCGGTGACGCGCGTCGCGCTGACGATCACCTCGTCGGCGTTGAATACCGAGCGCTGGAGCAGCACGGTCAGTTCCTGGGGGAATGTACGGGTAGGTACTTGTACGGTTTCGTAGCCGACGAAGGAAATTTGGATGTTTTCGACGTTGGCAGGAACGTTGGTCAGCGTAAAGCGTCCGCTGGCGTTGGTGGTGGTACCTTGGTAAGCTCCGGCGCGGATACTGGCACCTGGTAGCGGGCTGCCGTCTTCGGCGTCCTTGACTTGTCCGCTAAACGTTTGCTGGGCGATAACAGAAAGGCTGAATCCAAAAGCAAGGAAACAAGCCAAAAGATAGGTCGTAACTTTTCGCATGGCGAATTAAAGTTGACGATAGGCTAGGGGCCGAACCCATCCTGGGTTAAATAAAAATTGAATAAAGTTGAGCGTTTTCCAACCCGAGGAACTCGATTTTGTTGTGAAAACAGAAGGTAGAAAATGAGTTTTCTTGACTTCTGCGCCTGGCCGGGCGGTTCACGCGGATTGGATTTTCGTCTCTTCCCTTCGCCGGAATTACCCGAATCAGGTTCAATGGGTATGATCTCAGCCCGTTCGGTAGGGCACCCCTTATGAGATTTACTGGGGACAAAAGTAGAGGAGAGCGGGAAGAATTACTAATTCGGACAGCGAAAATTTTATTCGGAACTTTTAATTTCATTTTAATGTATATACATTAAATGTTATTACATACATAACTAACCAAAACGATGAACTCTCTGATTAATGGCATTCACCATGTCACTGCATTGGCAAGCGATGCGCAACGAAATGTTGATTTCTACGTAAAAATCTTAGGTTTGAGGATGGTTAAAAAAACCATTAACTTCGACGCACCCGATGTGTATCACCTGTACTATGGCGATGAAGTCGGCTCACCCGGCACGATCCTGACTTTCTTCCCCTACGCCGGGCTGATGCGCGGCCGCAAAGGAATTGGCCAACTGACTTACACTGCGTTTTCTATCCCAACGGCTTCGCTGAGTTACTGGATGGATCGCCTGACTCAGTTCAATATTCCGTTCTCCGGTCCGCACCGCCGCTTCGACGAAAACTACCTGCGATTCGAGGACTATGACGGTATGGGAGTAGAGTTTGTAGCAACATCAGCCGACTCCCGCCCCGGCTGGGACAACGGAAAGATTCCGGCGGAATACGCCGTGCGGGGCTTTCATACCGTATCGCTGAATCAACGAACGGTGGATCGCACCGTGGCCCTGCTCACCGATCCCATGCAGCACACGCTGGTGGCCGAGGAAAACGGCATTTTTCGCTTTCAGGCCGGGAAAGGCGGACCGGGTAATTTTGTGGATGTAGTCCACGCGCCGCAGGATGTGCGGGCGTTGCAGGGCGCGGGGTCAGTGCATCACCTGGCATTTTCGACCGATACCGACGAGAGCCAGCTCGAAATCCGTGAGCAGCTTTTGTCGGCGGGCTATCAGCCAACCGAGGTACTTGATCGCCAGTATTTCCACAGCATCTACTACCGCGAGCCGGGCGGAATCCTGTTCGAGATAGCCACCAACCCACCGGGCTTCGCCGTGGATGAGGCGCCTGACGCACTGGGTACGGCACTTAAACTACCCGAGTGGTATGAGCCGCGCCGGGCCAAAATTGAAGCAGAATTACCCGAGATAAAAATATAGGGAAAAAGCAGAAAAGGAGAATGGATAAAAGTTCTTCGACCTCCCGGCGGTCAAAGAACTTTTATCAGTTTATTGAACATAAATTAAAGGAAAGAACATGAACTTGCAGCACAATTCCAATAACATCGTTATCAAAGGTACACCGCTCGAAACTGCTCAAAAAGCGATGCTGATGCTCCATGGGCGCGGCGCATCGGCGCAGGATATCCTGTCGTTGACCGACTATCTGGAAAGAGAAGACTGCGCGTATATTGCCCCGCAAGCCACGCAAAGTACCTGGTACCCCTACTCCTTCATGGCCCCCATCGAAGCGAACGAGCCGGGACTTTCCTCTGCCCTGGAAGTAATCGGGTCGATTGTAGCGAGACTGCACGACGAGTTCAACTTTGCTTACGAAAATATATTTTTGCTGGGATTTTCGCAGGGCGCGTGCTTAACTTTGGAGTATGTCGCCCGGAACCCGCAACGCTTTGGCGGGGTTTTTGGACTAAGCGGCGGCCTGATCGGCCCCGAAAATCAACTACCGGAGTATACGGGAGAACTGAATCAGATGCCTGTTTTTCTGGGTTGCAGTGATGTTGATCCGCACATTCCAAAAGCACGGGTACTTGAGTCAGAGCAAGTTTTTAAAGGGTTGAACGCAAACGTTGTAACAAAACTTTATAAAAATTTCCCGCATAGCGTCAACGATGATGAAATAGAAATTGTTAGCAATATACTTGCTACTGGTAGTTTTTGAGAAACATCCTCCAAAGGATTTAGCACCGCATACGTACTATCAACCGCACAGCCGGTACTTTCTCCACTATTAACTAAATAAGAATGTCTCAATTCATGGTTGAAATACAGCTCCCCGGTACGATGACCGACGATTTTGCCCGCCGGGTTCCGGCACAGCGGCAAATGGTCAATGATCTCATGGAGCAAGGAAAGCTCACCTCCTACGCCCTCACGACCGACCGCACCAAGCTTTGGTGCGTATTCAAGGCCGAAAGCGAAATCGAGGTGATGAACTTGATGTCGGAGTTTCCGCTAATCGATTACATGACTCCCACTATCTCAGAACTGATGTTCAATAACGTCGTGGCTTTGCGGCTGCCGTTGTTTTCATTGAATTGAGTTTTTTGAGTACCTGATTTCCCAGAACCCTTCCCGTTTTTGGCGGGAAGGGTTTTTGGGTACTTTTGGCTTCCAATTTTTACCTGACACAATGCTTTTTCTTCGTAGATATAATTTTCGTCCTTTCCTGACCCGGCTTATCTTTTGGCTGGGCTGGGCAACGCTCGGCCTGGCTACTTTTGGCTGCCGTTCTGATACCGACACGAATACCTCGGAACCCGCCGGTCTCACGGAAGCCATCGTTTCCGACACTGTTCAACGCGATCCGGCCCCGGTGGATATCCCCGTAGCCCGCGACTCTACGGCACCCAAAGCCCCCGCCGTGCGTACCAGCAAGCAGGAGACCATTCCGCCGAAGGTGTTTGAAGTACTGGACTACATACGTAAGAATGACCGTGCCCCCGAGGGATACGTGGGAGGTCGCAAGTTTGGTAATTTTGAAAAACTACTTCCCCAGAAAACGCCCGGTGGCAAGCCTATCCAATATCGGGAGTGGGACGTAAACCCCAAAAAGGAGGGCCAGGACCGTGGCTCTGAGCGGCTGGTGACGGGATCGGATGAGCGCGCCTGGTTTACGCGTGATCATTATAACTCGTTTGTGGAGGTAAAAAAGAAGAAGGCTGTTTTGGAACAATAGGCTAAATATTCCTCTTTTGATTCTTTAATAATGACTTTGTTCCCATGACTAATTTTTTTCGATGAAAAACAATCATTTTCTTTTCATAAGTACCAACACCGACCCCGCAGATTTCTTTCCCGGCTGGCGTATCGCCCGCATCGACGGAAAAGAATCGCCTTCAATCAAAACCTTCTACAATCAGCTCGCCGAAGCCCTTGATTTTCCCGATTATTTCGGCCACAACCTCGACTCGCTGGACGAAATGTTGAACGATTTGCAGTGGATCAGGGAAGAGAAAATCGTTATTTTCATCAGCAATAGTGAGGATTGGCTGGTGCGGGAAAAAACCAACGAACGGCTGCCCGTGCTCATCGACCTCCTGGAAGCCACCGCCGAGGACTGGAAATGGCTGGATGACGACGACGACAGTGATCTGAAGAAAAAAGAACTTCGGATTCTCTTCGAGGATAGCCCGCGCATCCGCAAACTTCTTGAAGAACAGGAAATTCCCTTCGGGATCGTAGATTAGGAAAATGGTTAATGCAGAGCGGTCAAGATTTAATTGGTACTCTCAGATTTCATTACTTATGCTTCGTCTGATGTTAACCGTTGACCGCTAACCGGCTAAGGTCTCGTTTCCACTGAAAGTACCCCATGCCGGCCAAAATCAGGAATATTGCGTAAAGCAAAGCCGTCAGGTGTAGGTCTTTGTAGATGTACATTCCTACGTAACAGGCATCGGCCACAATCCACACCAGCCAGTTTTCGAGGTACTTGCGGGCCATCATCCATTGACCCAGCAAACTGGCCGCAGTCAGCGCCGAATCTACGTAGCTAAGGCTGGCGTCGGTGAAGCGGTTGAGCAGAAAGCCCCATAACAACGTTGCGGCCACGAACAGGCCGACAAACAGCCCGTAAAGCCGTATCGGTGTCCGGCTCACGGGCAGAGGATTGTGGTTTTTGCCCCCATAAAGCCACGCCCACCAACCGTAGATACTGGTAAAAAAGTAGTACCCCTGCAAACTCATGTCGGCATAGAGCCGTGCTTCCAGAAAGACGAAGGCGTACAGCACGGCATTGATGATTCCGAAAAACCATCCCCATACGTTCTGCTGCGTGTTGAGATAGACGCAGATGGCCCCCGTCACAAAGCCCAGAATCTCCAGTGGCGTGGTAACGAAACCCGCTAAAGATTGGGATTGGTTGAGCCAATCGGGTATTGCATTTTCACCCATTCCAGCTGGCTACCGCCCAAAATCGTCCTGTACCCGCACGATGTCATCCTCATCAGAAGGGTTCGTCGGATTGGTATGCTGCCAGATTTCGGCTACTACGCCGTAGCCATCGGTACCGACCAGGCGGTGGCGCTCGCCGCATTTAAGATTTACAAGATCGCCAATGGCAAGGGTTTGTAATTCTGTTTGCTCATCGGTGTCGGAAATAACGACGCCCGCCACGCCACCGATGAGTTTCCAGAGCTCGGCCCGGCGGTGGTGGTACTGCCACGAGAGGCGTTGGTCGGGCGCTACCACCAGAATTTTTGGGCTAAGTTTCTGACCCTCTTCAAAATCTTCCAGCGAAAGGTGCGGAAAAAACTCAGCAATAAATTGCGCGGCCTGCCTTTCGTCCAAGACAAAAAAACCACCCCACGGGCGTTCAAAATCCTGAGTGGTAATGTCGAAGCCCTTGCCTTCGATAAAGCTTTGAACGCTGGAAAATACTTCTTTTTTGTCGGTACCGGAGTCGAGTTTCATAGGGGACTTTTATAAACGAAAGTAAAGGTTGATTAAAAAGCAAAGATAACAAACAAGAAAAAAGGGCGATGCTTTCTTACAAAAACTACCGCCCTCTCATCATTTATCATTCACCGCTCAGACCTTCATCGTCCAGCCAAAAGTATCTTCTTCTTTGCCCGTCCGAAGGTCGGTCAGATAGCGGCTCACCCGCGCTACGAAAGAATCTTCCTTTACCGGGGGTAGTTCGTAGTCGGTCCCCTGGTAACCAATAACCGAGAAAGGTGAAACTACGACTGCCGTTCCCGCGCCGAAAGCGGCTTCGAGACGCCCTTCTTTCAGCGCCTGGATGACTTCTTTAATATCTACTTTCCGCTCTTCCACCGTCATGCCCCATTGCCGGGCAATTTCAACGATGCTTTTGCGCGTAATTCCGTCCAGAATCGTGTCGTTGACCGCAGGCGTTACCAGCTTGCCATCTATGACAAACATCACGTTCATGGTGCCGGATTCCTCGACGAAAGTATGTTCTTTGGCGTCGGTCCAGATGAGCTGATCGTAGCCTTGTTGCTGGGCTAACTTGGTGGGATACAGGGAAGCCGCGTAGTTGCCCGCGCACTTAGCCGCGCCTACGCCGCCTTCTGCCGCGCGGATATATTGCGTTTCAACCTTTACCTTGGGCGGATTCGCATAATAACTACCTACCGGACAAGTAAAAATGATAAAATAGTACGTATCGGATGGACGTACGCCCAGGTAAGCATCCGTCGCAAACATATAGGGGCGCACGTAGAGCGAAGTACCCGGTGCAGAAGGTACCCAAGCCGCATCGAGGCGCAGCAGTTCGGTCAGGCCGCCCATAAAAAGTTCTTCGGGAATGGTGGCCATACACATCCGCTCGGCGGAGCGATTCATGCGCTTCCAGTTGTCGGTCGGACGGAAAAGAAGTACTTCGCCTTCGTCGTTTTTATAGGCTTTCATGCCCTCGAAAATCGCCTGCCCGTAGTGCAGCGCCGCCGTAACGGGGCTGAGCGACAGATCTCCGTAAGGCACGATGCGAGCGTCCTGCCACTCGCCGTCGCGGTACTCGGCAATAAACATGTGGTCGGAGATGTTCCGGCCAAAAACAAGGTTGTTGAAATCAACCTCCTGCAGGCGCGACTTAGTCGTCGGCTGAATCTCGATTTGTTGGGCTTCGGCGATCATTTATTCAATGGATAATGGACAATGGATTATGACCAATGTCAGTTGACCCGTCATCCGGTTTGCGGTTAGAAACGCAATTTAGAGATTATCCAATAATTATTTAAAAAAATTCTTAGTGCAACAATTAATTTTTTCATTGGGTTAATTAATCAGGCCAAACAACCAGGGAACGGTTTTTATAAGTAGAAATATCTATTTTTGAAATTTCAATAACACACCTGCTCAGGTATTCCTGCAAAAAGTATTAGACATTAAACATCCATAAACTATGCGCTGGCGAGATTTACGAAGAAGTAGCAATGTAGAAGACCGCCGCGGCATGTCGAGCGGGGGCAAGGTAGCTATTGGCGGTCTGGGGGCGGTCATAGTGGTCGTTCTCGGCCTCCTGACGGGTCAGGATCCATCCGAAATACTTTCTCAGATTCAGGGTTCGCAAACCGAGCAGCAGGTCGGCACCCGCCAACCCGGCCCGCGTCCCGATGACCAGATGGCTGATTTTGTGACGGCCGTTCTAGGTAGTACCGAGGACGTATGGGGCCAAATCTACGCCGATAATGGTGCCCGCTACCAGCAACCCACTTTACAAATATTCGACAACGTTACGCGGGGCGCCTGCGGCGGAGCTTCGGCGGCAATGGGGCCGTTTTACTGTCCGCTGGATCAAAAAGTTTACATTGACCTGGCTTTCTGCGACTTGCTGCGAGAGCGCTTCAAAGCCCCCGGCGACTTTGCGGTGGCGTACGTAGTTGCGCACGAAGTGGGCCACCATGTGCAGAACCTAATGGGCATCACTGATCAAATTCAGCAACAGCGTGGCCGGTTGTCCGAAACTGACTATAACAAGCTCTCTGTAAAACTGGAATTGCAAGCCGATTTTCTGGCGGGCGTTTGGGCTAATCACGCTCAGGAAATGCAAAACATCCTGGAACCCGGCGACATCGAAGAGGCCCTGAATGCTGCCAACGCCATCGGCGACGACCGGCTTCAAAAGCAGTCGCAGGGCTACGTAGTACCCGACGCCTTTACGCACGGTACTTCACAACAACGTATGTATTGGTTCAAGAAAGGCTACCAAACCGGCGATCTGAGTCAGGGAGAAATCAATGACATCCAGTAAACTTGGTCCAAATAAATCAGAAGAAAACGCGGCGCTGCTCCGGTATCTCGTCGCTAAAGACCAGCCGGAAATAGCCGATGACGACGCGCCGCAAAAGCGCATCATCGTCATTGGCAAGCATAAGTACTACGACCTTTTCAACGCCCAACTTATCGACTACTCGCCCGGTCTTGGGGGCGATTTGCGCGGTCCGTTCGTGCCTGTTAATCCGCTGGATTTGCTATGGAATGCCCCGCACCCGGACGGTCTGAAATTCTACGCTGCTCTTGCCAGGTTTCAAAGTGTCTACGAAAAATCACCCGCCAATACCGAAGCACTCAAATCTCTGATTCGCAATCCTTTCGGCTATGTTTTTTATTACCATGATAGTCAAGTTTCGGAGAAAATTTCCGCCCGCTCGCTTTCGCCCATAACCATGAGTCAGCCCGAGATAGATTTGAAAGTACAAATCAGTCTGGGCGAAAAGTGCTATAATGTTCAGAGTGACCTGACGCTCGACGGGGCCTTTTGTCCACTTTCGCGTGTTGCTGTGCGGTTCGGACACTTCCTCGTTCTCGATGCAGCCTGGTACCTCTGCGATAAACCACCGATTCTCGACGCCGTAGGGTACTTTAAGCGACAAAGTCAGCCGCTTCTTCTCACGCCGGATGCATTTCTGGAATTTCAATTGACGGTACTACCCGACCTCGAAACCCACGTGCGGGTCGATCACAACTACCTGAAGCCGGGCACCAAGGCGCAGCTCAAAAGCGGCGGCTTCGACGAAACTCCCGAAAAGCTGATTTACCTATCGGATCACGGCGATTACGTCCTGATCAATCCCGTCATGCGCTACGGCGAGGTGGAGATACCGGTACTTACCAAGCGGCAAATTTTCGGCCAAGATAAACGCGGAAACTACTTCGGCATTCCGCGCGACGCGCGGGCGGAGGATGATCTGATCGTGATGCTCATCGGTCAACACCCCGATTTTCTGGAACAAATGGAAAATCCGCTGCTGTACTTTTATTTGCACCGCCGTCGCTTTCTGGACGCGGATTGGTTTCTTGACGCTTTTGAAGTGTGGCGCGAGCAGGGAATTCAGGTGCTTGGGTTCAGTGAACTGAAAGGCAACACCCAGAATCCCCATAAAGCTAGCGTCAATATTCAGGTTGCCAGCGGGCTCAACTGGTTCAATGCCCTGGTGAAAGTGCGGTTTGGCCGTAAAAAGGCATCGCTCAAACAACTGCATAAGTCAGTCAAAAACCAGAGCAAATTTGTGCTGCTGGACGACGGGACGACGGGAATTATCCCCGAAGAATGGCTGCACAAACTGGCGGACTACTTCAACGCGGGCCAAATCGCCGACGACGAGACGATCCAAATCTCCAAGATCAAATACCGGACGATTTCCGAACTCTTCGAGGCCGCGATGCTGGACGAAAAGGCGCAGCAGGAGATCAATTTGCACAATACCAAACTGTCTGACTTCGACGCCATCGCGCCTGTCGCCATTCCCGCCGGACTACAGGCCACGCTACGCCCCTACCAGCGACAGGGGCTGAGCTGGCTCAATTTCCTGGACGACTTCGGTTTCGGCGGCTGCCTGGCCGACGACATGGGCTTGGGTAAAACGCTGCAAATCATTGCCTTCATCCTATTGCAGCGAAAAAAATCTTCAAAAAATGTCAACTTGCTTGTCGTACCAACCTCGCTGATTTATAATTGGCAGGAAGAAATAGACAAGTTTGCGCCTTCGATTAAGGTTCATATTTTGCATGGTCCTGGCCGCGTTAAAATATCGGCGGGTTTCGACGACTACGAACTCATTATCACTACCTATGGTACCTTGATTTCGGACATCGTTTTTCTGAAAAAATACGCCTTCAACTACGTCTTCCTGGACGAGTCGCAGAATATCAAAAACGTGTCGTCGCAACGTTACAAGGCCGCCCGGCTGTTGCAGGCCCGCAACCGAATTGCGATTTCGGGGACGCCCATCGAAAACAACACCTTCGATATTTACGCGCAGCTGTCGTTTGCCTGTCCGGGTTTGCTGGGGAGCCGTCGGTACTTCAGGAATACCCACGCCATTCCCATCGACCGTTTTAAAGAAAAGCGGGCAGCGGAACGCTTGCAGGCACTTATTGCTCCATTTGTACTAAGGCGCACGAAGAAGGAAGTGGCCGCCGAGCTTCCCGAAAAAACCGAAGTGGTACTTTACTGCGAAATGGGTGAAGCGCAACGGAAGGTATACGATGCCTACGAGCGCGAATTCCGCGACTATATTTCGGCAGAAAAAGAGGAGGAAATTCAGAAAAACGGTATGCACGTATTGCGCGGCATTACCAAACTGCGCCAAATCTGCAACTCACCGCGGCTTATTCAGGATGAGAAACTCTACGGCGACACCTCGGCCAAAATCGAGCAGTTGATGGAAAAACTACGTACGCTGACGCCCAACCATAAAATTCTGGTTTTCTCACAGTTCGTCGCCATGCTAGACCTCATCAAAAAAGAACTTAACCACGAAAAAATCAAATACGCCTACCTGACGGGAAGCACCCGAAATCGCCCCGAGGTCATCCACCAGTTCCAGGAAGACGACGCCACCCGCGTGTTTCTTATCAGCCTGAAAGCGGGCGGCACGGGACTCAACCTCACCGCCGCCGACTACGTATTCCTCGTGGACCCGTGGTGGAACCCGGCGGTCGAAAACCAGGCCATCGACCGCAGCTACCGCATCGGCCAGCAAAAAAACGTTATCGCCGTGCGGCTCATTTGCCCAGATACGGTAGAGGAGAAAATCATGGTGATGCAGCAGAATAAAGCCAAGCTGGCCGGAGACTTGATTATGGAGGGAGATGGGTTTTTTAAATCGCTGGGTAAGGATGGGTTATTGGGGTTAGTGAGGAATAGTGATTGATACTTTGTTACAAATCGTAGACTTGAAATATCTTAAGCTATCAGCAGCAAACTGACGGGAGCGAGGATGAGTTAGTTCGCTATGTTATTGTTAAGCTTTTCAAGCTGAAGTTTTATTTCATTCAACTTCTCGGGTAATTGTTGAATTCTGTATTCAGTTTTAGATCTTTCGTTTATGTAATCGAGTGTTGTTTTTTGTTCTTCTAAGGAAATAGGGACGATGGATGTATATTTTTCTCCATGTATGATATTATCTTCAAAAGTAATCTTGGCTAAAAAGATTGCAGGATCATTTTTCTCGAAAAAAGCATGAAACTCATCTATGAAGAGATAGTATTTCTCATCTTTCTGTAAGGCTGCTATTCTATCAAATACCTTCTGTTGGTGGAAGGCAACTGTTTCTTTACGTATATTTCTGGGGACAAAGAACTTATCTTGTATGCCAGACATACCAGATAGCCATTCTAGCTGGACATTGAATGCTGTTGAGCCTCCAACATTCGTGAATACTAATTGCCAAAGGCCATATCTGCTGGTTGAATCAAAATTGATAGTCACTGCTGGTAATTGATTCAACCTATCCTTATGGATTATCTCATATGCAAATACTGATGAAATTGTGGCTATAATCACAGCAAGCGAAGCTGCTGACACCTCGAAATTCGATACATATATTGAATATATTAGGAGCGAAAACGCTGCTATTCCTAGCCAGATAAGCATTCCGTAAATACCTTTTCTCAGGTTTAATACTTATTCATGTTGAATAAATATAATAAAACGACATGGAAAAAACATCTTTATTGCCGCCAGCATATGCCTGGTAGCTGAGAGTGATGATGGATCATATATAACTGATGAACCCCATATCGGTTCCTGAATGCCTAGATCTAGTTATTGACAAGTCATACGACAATCTCCGCTATTGCTCGGCTTTGCAAAGTCGTTATCTTTCTTGGTGAGTGCCAAAGCAACTAGTATAGAGATTCACGCATACGCCGACCCTTTCTCCACCAAATACGCCCCTACATTAAAAGTAATCCCCTCCACTATCTCCACCTCTTTATGCCAATCCTTTACCTGCCAATCAGCTTGTGGGATAGCCACGGTTACCTTTTTGGTTTTGGTAGTGATCCAAATCACTTTCTCGACGCCGAAATCAATTAATTTCTGAGTTTTGGTGAAAAGGTAGGTGTCGCTTTCCATGTCGAGTGGGTCGGCGGCAATATCCACTTCGATGACTACTTTGGGTGGTACGGCCACATAACGCTCATTAACCGCCTCGATGGGTAGCAAATCACTGTCAAAAATGAGAATGTCGCCCGCCAGGTTGTTATGCTTGTCGAGATGCAACCCCGATTCACTCGAAAAGATGATGAATTTATCTTCGTCCAATTGGGTAAAAAGCAGCCTTTGCAGGTAGGCGATGATCAACGATTGAATACCACTCGACCCCATAATTTCAGCAAACGTTTTGGTACCTGACATAACTTCCCGGTAGCCCTTATAATGGATAGGCTGACCTTCAATGCGCTCATAGACTAGGTGATCGGGCACCTCTATGCGGGGTTTTGTGGCTCCTGCCTTGGCTCTGGTTGCTAACATGGTTTAACTTTTTCTGGTAAAACCAAATATACCATCTCTCTCAGATATTTCCGAGCGGAACGCCTGATCGTCTTTATAGCGATTACCCAGATTTGAAATCAAATTCAGGAAAACAAGGAAAGCCCGGTTGCATGCAACCGGGCTTTCCTTGAAATTGCCGACCTTTTCAAAAGAGATCAGGTGTCGCTAGATTGCTGATTTATTCGCTACAATGCTCAGATCCAGCAAGAACGTGTCGTCGATGATTTTGTCGGCGGCCGTGCCAATGATGGCAGCCCGGTACTTGATGTCATAGTCCAGGCGATTGACCATAAAATTGGCGGTTGCCTGGACCGCGTCACTTGAAATATTGACCGTAGCCGGAAAAGTTTGGGGCTTGGTGATACCTTTGATAGTCAGGTCGCCACCGATGGTGTAGTTAGGATCACCGGCTTTGGCTCCTTTTATTGGTTTTGCACTGGTGATTTTGAAAGTAGAAGTGGGGTATTTCTCTACCGAGAAAAAATCCTCCGACCGCAGATGGTTGACCAACCGTTCATTGAAAGGATTTGATTCGCCCTTATCTACATCCCGCATAGATTTCATATCGGCTGTAAAAGTACCTCCTGTAAGCTTGTTTCCATCCACATTGAGCTGACCGTTGGCCATCTTGACAATACCGATATGCTCACCGCCCACCTTTTTTGATTTCCAGCGAATGGCACTCCGGTTGGCATCCACAGCGAAAGTTGTGGCTTTGATGACACCTGAGATTGTGGTGTACTGTGCCTGATTTTCGGTCAAGCCGGGAGCAGCAAAAAATCCGCCAGTCAGGAGAAGGGCCACAAGAGCAGTACTGATTAAAGTGTTGTTGTACATTTGAGTAGGGTTTGATTAATTTAAAAAATGCTCAAATCAATTTTTGGACAATGCTACAACGTAAAATCCCGATCCGCAAATAAAATCGACAAGTAACCTACATTATTCGACCAGTAACCAATCCTGGCAGATGATCGGGAATCGCGCACATGCTTTTTACGGCTCCCAGCAATAGATCACGTGTAAAAAAAGGGTGACCCGGAAACCGGATCACCCCTGTACTGCCTCCTAAAAAACCATCAGACTAGATCAAAGCGATCCAGATTCATCACTTTGGTCCAGGCCGCTACGAAATCTTTCACGAACTTCTCCTGCGAGTCGCTGCAGGCGTATACTTCCGCCAGGGCGCGAAGCTCGGAGTTGGAGCCAAAAATGAGATCGACGCGGGTGCCCGTCCATTTGGGTTCACCCGTAGCGCGCGTGCTGCCGACGAACACATTCTGAGCATCGGAAGTAGCCCGCCAGGTAGTGCTCATATCGAGCAGGTTGACGAAGAAATCATTGGTGAGCGTCTCGGGGCGATCGGTAAAGACGCCGTGTTTGGTATTACCGAAGTTGGTGCCCAGCATACGCATACCACCCACCAGCACCGTCATTTCGGGCGCAGTCAGTGTAAGTAGTTGTGCTTTATCCACCAGCATATCCTCGGCTGAGGCCTTATGATTGGAATTCAGGTAGTTGCGGAACCCGTCGGCGGCTGGCTCGAGCGCGTCGAATGCTTCCGCATCGGTCTGCTCAGCCGAAGCGTCGGCCCGGCCCGGTGTGAAGGGTACCGTTATCTCATGACCAGCGTTCTTGGCCGCCTTCTCGATACCGACCGATCCGGCCAGCACGATCAGGTCCGCCAGCGAAACCATTTTACCGTTTGATTGCCCGTCGTTGAATTCTTTCTGGATATCTTCCAGTTTCTCAAGTACGGTCGCCAGTTGCGCGGGGTTGTTCACTTCCCAGCCATTCTGCGGGGCGAGACGAATGCGGGCACCGTTGGCACCGCCGCGTTTGTCGGAACCCCGGAAAGTCGAGGCCGACGCCCAGGCGGTCGAAACCAGTTGGGACACTGACAGGCCGGAATCAAGGATTTTGCCTTTCAGGGCAGCGATGTCCTCATCGTTGACAAGTTCATGATCGACGGCGGGAATAGGATCTTGCCAAATCAGCACTTCCTCGGGAACTTCGGGCCCCAGGTAGCGGGCGCGAGGCCCCATGTCGCGGTGCGTCAGCTTGAACCAGGCCCGGGCGAAGGCGTCGGCGAATTCATCGGGATTTTCAAGAAAGCGTCTTGAAACTTTCTCATAGGCCGGGTCCACGCGCAGGGCAAGGTCGGTCGTGAGCATAAAGGGTGCGTGGAACTTGTTGGGGTCGTGCGCGTCCGGCACGGTACCTGCGCCGCCGTCGTCCTTGGGTTTCCACTGATACGCTCCGGCAGGGCTCTTGGTCAATTCCCATTCAAAGCCGAAAAGGTTCTGGAAGTACTCGTGCCCCCACTTCGCGGGTGTAGTAGTCCAGGCGCCTTCCAAGCCACTGGTAATAGTGTCGCCCGCGTAGCCGCTGCCATAGGTATTTTTCCAACCCATACTCATCTCCTCGATGCTCGCCCCGGCGGGTTCTGAGCCTACGTATTGAACCGGGTCGGCGGCACCGTGCGTTTTGCCGAAGGTATGGCCGCCCGCAATGAGCGCAACCGTTTCTTCGTCATTCATGGCCATGCGACCAAAAGTCTCGCGGATATCGTGGGCGGCACCCATAGGATCGGGTTGTCCTTTCGGACCTTCGGGGTTGACGTAGATAAGCCCCATGTGAGAAGCCCCGAGGGGCTGCTCGAGCGTGCGCTGACCGTTGCTACCGGCGTACCGGACGTCGTCGCCCATCCACTCGTCTTCTGCCCCCCAGTACACGTCCTCGGCGGGTTCCCACACGTCGGCTCGTCCACCACCGAAACCGAATGTCTTGAAGCCCATCGACTCAAGCGCGCAGTTTCCCGTCAGGATCATGAGGTCGGCCCACGAAAGTTTTTTACCATATTTCTGTTTGATTGGCCATAACAACAAGCGTGCTTTGTCGAGGTTGGCATTGTCGGGCCAGCTGTTGAGAGGTGCAAAGCGCTGAGTGCCAAAGCCGCCGCCGCCCCGGCCATCGGTAATGCGGTAAGTACCCGCGCTGTGCCACGCCATTCTAATAAAGAACGGGCCATAATGACCGTAGTCGGCGGGCCACCAGTCCTGTGAGGTGGTCATCAGGTCATAAATATCCTGCTTCACGGCCGCCAGGTCGAGTTTCTTAAACTCTTCGGCGTAGTTGAAGTCCTCGCCCATCGGATTCGACAAGGCGGAATGTTGACGCAGGATATTCAACTTCAGCTGATTGGGCCACCAATCGCGGTTGCGGGTACCGCCGCCAGCGGCTTTATTCAAAGCACCGCTGGTAAAGGGGCACTTGGGGGTATCGTCGTTTACTTCCCAGGCCACATGCGTGTCGGGATTACTTGTACCGTTATTACTTGCCATTTTTAATCGTTTTATTAATTGTTTGTGTTAACTGATTGTTGAAAAATTTTGCCAGTCCAAAAACCTGTGAGAAAATGGATTGTTTAGCCTGGTATATGTTTTTAAAAGGTTATTCAACAAAGATAAACAGGGATGCGCAGAAAGAAAAAATCAATATAGCCATCCACGCCTAGTTCACTAAATGGTTTGCTTCGCTTAAAACAATCTTACTACCAGCAGGTTGTACAGGGAGAAAACTTCTGAATTGACTTGAATCCATTGCTGAATATCATTACATTAGTCCTTTAATTGCTTCAAATTCTTAAACTACCTAGACTATCAATATGATGAAAAAGACGTACTATTTACTGGCGATTGCCTGTGCCGGTTTCCTATTGCTGGCTACCACTTACCGCACGACCGAAAACAAGTACGGGCTGGTCGTGGGATCGCCCGAAATCAAATCCATGACCTCGTTGTCGTTCGGCCCTGATGGCATTTTGTTTGTCGGTGATTCGAAAAGTGCCACCGTGTTTGCAGTAGAAACGAAGGACGGGGCGATGAATGAAAAGGCGGCGAACGTCGAGATTAAGGACATCGACCAGAAAATCGCGGCCCTGCTGGGTACCGAAGTACAGAATATCAGTATTCAGGATATTGCCGTGAATCCGGTATCCAAGAGTGTGTACCTGGCCGTTCAGCACAGCGATGGCACCCCCGTTCTGTTCAAGATCGAGGGCGAGAAAATTACGCCGGTCAATACCAAAAGCGTTGCTTATTCGAGTGTAGCGTTGAATGACGTGCCCAGTGAGTCTGATAAGGACCGCAGAGGAAATTCGTTACGCGTTTCGGCTATTTCAGATTTGGGCTACTCTGATGGCAAACTGATGGTGAGTGGTTTGTCAAGCAAAGAGTTTAATTCCACGTTTCGCAGCATCCCTTTTCCTTTTACTGATAAGCAAGATCAGGCTTCGCTTGAAATCTATCACGCGGCCCACGGCAAGTACGAAACGCTATCCCCGATCAGGACTTTCACAACCGCCGAAATCAGCGGCAAAAAGTACCTGGTCGCCAGCTATACCTGCACACCGCTGGTACTTTTTCCGCTGGATGAATTGAAAGCCGGCCAGCACGTGAAAGGCAGAACGGTAGCCGAAATGGGTAGTGGCAATCAGCCCATCGACATTGTTACCCTGACCAAAGGCAACGAATCGTACCTGATGATGGCCAACTCGAACCGCCCGGTATTCAAGGTAGATTACAAGAATATTGAAAAGTACCAGGGTTCGCTGACCACGCCCGTGGAAGAAAGCTTTGCCACTGCCGGGGTAGATTTTGTATCGCTACCCGTGACGAACGTACTGCATTTGGCCAAGCTCGATGATTCCAGAATGGTTTTGCTGCAACGCCGCTCCAACGGCAGCCTGGATCTCTGGACTTCCAGCGAGCGTTATCTATGACCGAGAGGAAATTGAACTGGATCAGGCCACACGCTGGGTATGGCCTGATCTTTTTTGTTTTAATGGTTTTTTGCAGCTGCTCTTCTTCCTCAGAAAACGACCAAATCCGCATTCGCTGGCGTGGCAAAACGGCGGAAGGAGTCGATATTCCCCAATCCTTGACGGCCGGGTTACCTTCCGATTCCGTAGCAAGTTTGCTTAAAATCAGATTGGTAGATTCCAACCCTTCAGTCTCGATTCTCGGTGACTATTTATTGGAATCCGAAACAATCACTTTTACGCCGCTCATTCCTTTTACCCGTGGATTGCAATATGAAATATTGTTACTAAATGAGCCTGTCAGCACTTTTAGTATTCCTGTGGCTGACTCTGCCGACGCACCCGAACTACTGGGCATTTTTCCTTCTCAGGATACCTTACCCGAAAATCTTCTGAAAATTTATCTTCGTTTCTCCCAACCCATGCAGGAGGGGAAATCGGCTGACTACGTTGCGCTGGTCAGCAATAACTCAGATACGCTGAAAGGCGCTTTCCTGAACTTGCAACCGGAATTGTGGAACGAAGACCGAACTATCCTCACACTATGGCTGGACCCCGGTCGCATCAAACGCGATCTGCAACCTAACCGCCTGCTGGGAAATCCTTTGCAGCGTGGAGATAGTTATCAGCTGCTTGTCTCCGCAGAATGGAAAAATCAACTGGGAACATCGCTGCCGAAAACGTACCATAAATCGTTTGTGGCGAGTCTGCGGGACAGCCTGTCGCCCGTACCTGCGAAGTGGAAAATCATGGTCCCGTCAAGCGGTACCCGACAATCCGCAAAAATTGAATTTAATGAACCTTTGGATTACAGTTTGATAGCCGAATCCCTAAGCATCATGGACAGAAACGGAAGGGTAGTTAAGGGCAAGTGGGAAATAGGTAAAGAAGAAAAAGTTGCTTATTTCAAGCCTTTATATAGCTGGAAAGCAGGGAACTACACACTGCAAGTACTTACGATTTTGGAAGACCTGGCCGGGAATAATCTGAATCGACCCTTTGATCTTGATGTAACGAAAAAAAGAGCTAGACAGCATCCTTCCGAGGTAGTGGAAGTACCATTTTCGGTAGCTGATTAGTACTTATATGAGGACTACTTCATGGGATATATATACTTATACCTGAACGTGGCGACCTATACGTCAGCAGTCGATAATATTCTTATAACTAGTATTCTTATAAATAAAAAAGTCAGTGACCCTAAGTTTGAACATTTATTAGCAGAGCAAACGTTAGCCATGAAATTTTCACGGGTATATTTGTGTACCTAGGTTAAGCTGTAACCGTCGAATTCAATGAATCAACCTTTGCTGGTGCGCCTGATGAATGTTCTGGGCTGGCTGCTGCTGGTTGGCTCGGCCATGGCCCAGACCCCCTACCGCATTAGTGGCCGCGTGACGGATGCCACCACCGGGCAGGGGATTCCGTTCGCCAGCGTGGCGGTCAAGGGTACCACGTCCGGCGCCAGTTCGGATGCTGAAGGTAATTACCAGCTGGCGGCTGCCCGCCTGAGCGATTCTCTGCTGGTATCGAGCCTGGGCTACGCCGCCCGTGCCTATCCACTCACGAAGGAAACTACTCAAACGATTAATATTGCCCTTACCGCCACCGCCAGCAGTCTGCAGGAAGTGAAGGTATACGCCAGGGGTGGTGATCCTGCCTACCATATCATGCGCGACGCTGTGAGCCGCCGCGATCAGTTCGATCCCAGCCAGCTATCGGCCTACCAGTACGAGAGCTACGTCAAGACCGAAGCTTTCCTCAACGAGTTTGCCCGCAAGGAGGGCCGCCGTCCCGGCCTGATTGGCGGCAGACTATCCAGAATGCCTGCTATAGTCGGCGAAAATGGCGACCCGGCGGTACCCGTTTTCGTCTCCGAAACGCATTCAGAATACTACCACCGCTCCGACCCCGCCAAAACCAAAGAAAAAGTACTGAAAAGCCGGGCCTTAGGCGTAGGCATCACCGACGGCGGCCTTACGGCCCAGTTTACAGGGGCGTCGTTCCAGCAGTATAATTTTTACAACAACTACGTAAATCTCCTCAATAAGGACTTCCCCTCCCCGCTGGGACAGTATTGGGAAACCCTTTACGCCTATCACCTTATGGATACCCTGTCGGTAGGCGGGGTAGTTTGCTATCAGATTGACTTTGAACCCCGGCAGGACAAAGATGCTGCTTTTAACGGCACGGTCTGGATCGATACGACCCGCCTGGGGCTGCTGAAAATCGACGCCCAAATCGATCGCCGGGCCAATATCAATTTTGTGGAGAGCATTCGGATAGAGCAATACTGGGAGGATGTCGAAGGGAGTGATCCGGTGCGGCCCGCGCGGCTGCCCGTTCTCACGCAATTGTTGATCGATTCCGACCACCCCGTCCCCAACGCACCGGGCGTGCTGGTTCGATTCTATTCCTCCGCTGAAAACATCGAGGTAAATAAGCCTTTGCCGCCCAATTTCTACGAACCCGCCCTCGAACTGGCGGACGACTACCGCGAGAACTCACCTGACTACTGGAAAGAGGTGCGCCCGCTGAAGCTCAGTCCGGAGGAATTGCGGGTGTTCGAGGTAGTGGATTCGGTGCGTAATACGCCCGTTATGAAGCTTGTGGGCAAGGCTATTGACCTGTTTAGTGGTGGGTACTTACCGATTCCAGGTACGGGCCTGGAGATCGGGCCTCTGGTATACAGCTACGCCAACAACGACATAGAAGGCCATCGGTTTCGGTTGGGATTGAGAACCAATCAGGATTTCAGCCGCCGCTGGATACTCAGCGGTTTTGGTGGGTATGGTACCTTCGATCGACGATTTAAGTATGGCTTCGGGGTAGAGTACGTGGCCGGGAAAAAGCCCTGGACCGTGGTAGGTGTTCAGCATAGCTATGATCTTGAGCAACTGGGATTCAGCAGCGATTTGGTGGGCAGTAGTTTTTTGTGGGGAGCTTTCAGCCGTTTCGGGACGCTCAACCGCGCTTATTTGCAACAAAGTACCCGCGTTTTTGTGCGCAGGGAGTTGGGTAGCGGTTTCACCCAGACGGTGAGCGTGCAAAGCCGCAGCTTCGACCCACAATTTGCTTTTGCCTACCGCATGCCCGGCCAGCTCGACCCCGTGTACAGTCACAGCTATAATATCCGGGAGCTCTCGCTGGAAACCCGCTTCGCCCCCGGCGAAATCATGGTACAGGACGATAATGATCGCTACGCAATTCCCAGTACCAATCAGCCAGTTATAGTCTTCCACTACGACCTAGGCATGAATATAATGCACGGCGACTTCAACTACCATCGGTTTAGTTTGGCGCTCGAACATTCTGTCCGGCTGGGCGTGCTGGGCCGCACCTACTACCGGGTCAATCTGGGTTATACGCCATCTACCCTACCTTATCCCCTGCTTTTTGTTCCCCGAGGTAATCCCTCGATATTCATGTCGAGCATTGGCTACAACCTGATGCGGCGCTTCGAGTTCGCTACCGACCATTACGCGGGACTGCTGGTCGAGCACTATTTCCAGGGGCTGATTTTCAACCGCATCCCCGGCGTCCGGCGGTTGAAATGGCGGTTTCATGTCACGGGTAAAGTACTGGTGGGCGGCGTCTCGGCCGCCAACGCCAGCCTGACGCCTGCCGTCGATGAAATGGGCCGGACCATACTCGGCTTCCAATCGCTGGGCGGAACGCCTTATGTAGAATTAGGCTACGGCATCGGTAATATTTTCAAAATATTCCGCCTGGATGCCATCCATCGGCTCACCTACCGTAACCTCCCGGATGCCAGTAATTTTGGGTTGAAGCTATCCACCCGAGTAGGGTTTTGAGGTACGGTTTGGTGTTGCCTGTTCAGCGCACAGTGAATCAATTACTTAGCGCCACCTTCTCACTATCTTCAATAGGTACCACCAGCTTCCAGGTCTTTCCTTTCGCGGTTACTTCCACCTGCACCCCTTCCTCATTTTTGGCAAGTAGTTTGGTCTGCACAGATGGTACTTTGCCTTCTGAGGGAAATAGCAGCCACACGAAAGTTTGGTCGCCAGTAATGTCAGCGCTGTAAATTGTAGCGGTATTGGGTGAATAAACATTGTATTCCGGACTGTACCAACCCTGGATTTCTGGTTGCTCCTGCCCTTTGACAAAACGAACGTCCATTTTGTTGCTTCCGATAGGGATCACTGCCAGATTTCCTTTGGGATTGTTGGTTTCGATGACATTCTCCTCCTGATTCACAACGCAGTCAGGATGCCAGTGCCATAGCGTTTCGACTTTTCGGGGCTTGTCGGTACGGACTCGATCGACTACTACCCAGAATTCTCCCCGCACGTACATAAGCGCGCGGGTGTGGCTGGCCGTACCGTCTACGTTCTTGAAATCTGCGAATTGGCCGGTAGCATAATCAAACTCAGGGGTGATCTTTATATGGCTTTCGTCCAGTGGTTTTTCGGCCAGCCTGGGACCAGGCTTTTGTCCATTGCCATCAATCAAAACCAGATTGTGCCCGGCACTGCCGGTTGCGTAAGGCCGGAATTTTTCGGCTACCTCTCCCGTATAGGCAAATCGCCCGGCATCCACGAGCAGATCACGACCATAGGCAGAAACCGAAATATGCAGCTTGTCATTGTGCTGGTGCCCACTCCCCCATGGGCCAATGTCAAAAAACGACCAGTGCGCCCCGGAATCGTAGCCACTCCGGGAAACCAACTGGCCCGCCCATGGAAAAAAGTAGGATGGCCCCTGCGTCGGTTTCGTGCCGCTTTGTCCGCTGGAGGCCAGGTAAGCCCATTCCGGTTGATTATATTTTTTTGCCGCCGCCAAAAGTGATTCCCGGTCACTGCCCCGATCACCATCGTTGTTCAATACGCGAAACCAGTCGGGCCGTACCATACGGGCCATGTAATCGTACATCTTGACGATGGTTTCGTTGAAGAAGTCGGGCAGAGGGCGGTTAGCCCGGTCGCAAATGTCTTTGAAGAGTTCAAAATTAGCCAAAGCCACCCGGTGGTAATGCGAGGTGAGTTCCGTCTGTATGCCGTCGGGGTACACCTGCCCCTGCATGCTTTCGGTCATGGTGGCAATGGCGTAGGTGAGCCACTCGTCCGCATTTTTGTATTCGGGAAAATTAGTAGCCACGGTAGCCAAAGCCGAGATTTCCATCGTCAGCCAGTTATTGCCGGCGTGAAAGTACCGGTTATAATGGGCGTGGTCGGGCAGGCTGCTCAGCATTAAAAGCTGTGTGGCCGGGGATAGATACGGGCCGTCGATAAGGCCGTAGAAAATCCGCGACCACGCCTTCACCCGGGCCGCCACTTCCAGTCCGCGCCATACCGAAGTACTGCTTTTTACGGCCGGATAGGGCATACTTTTGATAATAAAATCGCGCAGGAAAGCATCGATGTACCGGGCATATTTCGGATTGCCGGTCTCCAGGTAGGCATTGTACACCTCCATCAATTGCGAATGCCGGTTCGAAAGCCAGGCCCATTCCTTGTCGTTATTCGGGCCCTTGTAGTACCAGTCGCGATGGCCGTCGGGTAGCAGGGGTACTTCGCCCCGCACATTCTGCACTACGAATACGTAGTTCAGAGTCGTGTCCGCTTCCGCCACGGTTTTGGCAGAGGCAGATGGCAGGCTTTTCCTCAGAAAATCAGCCGTGTTGCCGTTTTTGTAGTAGGCCAATAACGCTTTACAGGCCTCCACCAAATTTCCTTTTTTGTGCGCCTGCTTTACCTTTTCCAAGCCCGGCTTATCCAGATCGAACTGATCCAGCATCGTCTTCATGGTTTCCGGCGTGTAAGCACAAATATCTTCTACGGTGTTGAGATCCTGCCAATTTTTTTGAGCAAAGGCATTTACAGAGAATAGAACAAGAAGGATAGATAGAAGAAAGACTTTTGAAAGGATATTGATCATTACGGACGTATTGGAGGGTTTTCACCGAAGGAAATGATTCATTTTAGAATTGCACTCTTCCAACAAAAGGACTTTCGCCGCGAGCCTACTAATCAGAGCCGATAAATCGTGTGTCAGAAGATCCCGCACAGTACCCAAAGAGCGATGTTTATCAATGTACGGCCACAAGATGTTCCCAACGACTCAATGGAATGGTCAGTTCAGGGTCGATACGGCAGTCCAGTAGAAAGGGCCGATCTCGTTGGGCAAAGGCCAGTTCCAAGACACTGTCTATATCAGTTTCTCCATCGACCTGCGCAGCATCGGCCCCGTAGGCTTTGGCCAGGGCCACAAAGTCGGGATTCTGAAGATAAGTACCAAAGGGGACGGTCTGCTGGGTTCGTACATTCTGCAATACCCCATTATTAAAAATAATCAGTACAATAGGCAGCTTGTACTGTACTGCCGTAGCCAGTTCGCCCACCACCATCTGAAAACCGCCGTCACCGCTAATGCCGATAGCCCGACAACCCGGACGCGCCATCTGTACGCCAATAAGGGCGGGGAGGCTGAAGCCCATTGCACCCAGGTGGCTACTGACAATAACCGGCTGATGCTTTGACAATTGCAGGTATCGCGCGGCCCATACCGTATGCGCTCCGGTATCAAACACCAGAATCGATTTTTCATCCAGGTATGCATTCAGTTTGGTCAGAAACTGAGCCGGATGCACATATTCCGTGTTGACAGTATCCAGTTCAACTACCTCTTCCATATGTTCGCGTTTATCAGCCACGTAGTCATTAATCATCGGGTTGATCTGCGGTTTGGCGGGAATTCGGCTGGCCAAGCCGTCGGCAATGGCCTGCAATGGCCCAACCATGGTTTGGTTTCGGCTATATTCCAAGCTAACCGTATTAAAACTGGGCTCACATTGGATCAGTTTCCGGCGCTGAATATCGTCATCGTCGGTCAAAAAGGGTTTGAGCGTATCGACGCCAAAGGCCAGAATGGTACCTGCCTGCTGGACAATTTGCTTAGTACTTTCTACACCCGGCAGGCCAAAGATGCCCAGTACCCCCTGCGAATGCGGGTGCGTTTCGTCCACAATGCCTTTACCATCCAGACTGGTGATAACCGGGGCACCAAGTTTTTCGGCTAACTGTGAGATGGCCTTTCCGCAGCCAACGGCCCGCCGACCCACCACAATCACTACCTGCTTGCACTGCACCAATTCCTCGGCCACACTATCAAACGCCTCCTCCGAAGGGCGCACGAGTTGCAGCGGACGTGGTACTAAGCCCATATCGATCTTGAACAGCGAATCGTCGGCTTTAATGGTTGCTGTCAGCACATCCATCGAAAGCGCCAGATGCACCGTCTGCTGGTTCTGCCAGGCATACCCCACCGAGTTGCGCAGTAGCGGTACCAACTGCCGCGTATGGACACAGCTGCTGCTCATAGGCAACACGGTGGACAGAAGCTGTGCCTGATTGATGTCCTGAAATTCGGAATGTCCCTGATTGTAGGTCGGTACCATGCCCGTGAGGGCCAAAACCGGAGCCCGGTCCAGTTGAGCATCGATCAGGCCACAGATAAAGTTGGCCGATCCCGGACCGGAGGTAGCCATACACACGGTCAAACGGCCCGTGAGGCGGGCCTGCGCCGAAGCCGCCATGGCGGCCGAGTTTTCGTGCCGCATAAGTACCCATTCGATGTCAGACTGCCGTTCCAGCGCCGCCAAAAAAGGCATGATTGGAGTGCCGGGATAACCAAATATCTGGCGGACGCCAACGGCTTTCAGAAAACTGACAATATAATCAGAAGCATTCATGATGCGGAAAATAACAAATGGGTGGTAGTTTGCTTATAGTGAATGGGAAAAGCTTTCCGCCCACACAATTATACTGTCAGAAGAGCAGGAAAGATTTATTTCCAATCAGGCATCATGGCTTCATCTATAAAAGGTTGAGATAACGACTGAAACAGTCTACTGACTCACCACCCCCATTTTTTACCCTGCAAAGTCCACTTACGGTTATTCCCGGCCATTTCTTGAGCCGGGACCTACGGGCACAATCCGGCTCAGTACCCTGCCCAACTTATCCACCCGGAAAAAGGGGAATTGTTGTGGTATGTGGATCAGGAAGCGGTGTCGTTACTGATGCAGAAGCAATAAGCCTTTTTCCTGGGCTATTATTCGCGTGTCTGAGGCTGTCAGCTGGCCCCCTGGATTTGCAGAAGGGCCAGCGCCTGAAGCTTGTGCGGCTCCCGGTCCTGTTGGTTAGTAAGCGTAAAGTATTGGTGACTGCTCAGAAACGAACGCTGTATATTGGACCATTGGCTGGGGTCATCCAACAGGCCGTAGGAAATCCATTCCAGCCGTAGCAATTCGCTGATGCGCGGGTAGTCGTCGCGACCCAGGTAGTCCAGATCCGCATCGCACAGGACTGCCTGCAGCAACGTGGTGGGGGACTGGGGCATGCGGGTGGCCCGGATAAGTTGACAAACCTGAGTGATCTGGTCGGGGCGATAGTCGTAATCGGGCAGAACCTCGAGGGCAATCCGGCAACTTTCCTCTTCATGTTCCTGGTACGTTCGCAGAAAACCCGCGTCATGGTAGTAAGCGGCGGTCTGCAGCACGTCCAGTAATTCCTGATCGGTAATTCCTTCCGCCCGGGCAATCCGGGCGGCTTGTTCGGCCACATCGAGAGTATGCAGCACCGTATGGTAGGTAAGCCGGGCCGGTAGGCACTGCATCAATTTATCCTCGATGTACTGGCAGGCGAGTTGAGTTTGCATCTCGAATCCTATGATACAATGAACGGATGGTCAGTCTCTTAAAGCGGCCAATTTTTCGGGTTCGAGTTTCTGCAGCACTTCCCTGGCGTGTTCGTATCCCTTGGCCACGATTTGATCGTAAGCCGCCCAGCTCATCATGCCAAACCGGCTCACATCCGGATTGAAGTATAAGTCGGTGTAGCGGATGTTCTCGTTGCGCCGGGCACTGCTATACAGTAAGGTTGAATTGAGCATGATGGATACCAGGGAAGGAAGACGGTACTTTTTGAGCGCTTTGGGTCGGAAGCGGTCGCGCAGCAAGGCCGAGGGAGGGGGTACCTGCTCCAGATTCAGCTTACGAGGCTTGTCGATACTGAGGTCCACCCCGATGACCTTACCTACCTTTGACTGGTTCATGATATCGGCGGGGAAATTATTGAATGCACCACCGTCCACCAGCAGGTCGTCGCCTTCGATGATGGGAGGAAACACGCCGGGAATGGCCGAAGTGGCGCGCAGGTATTTCAGCAGCGACCCTCGGGTATGAATCTCCTCCCGGGCTTGCGTGTAGTTGCTGGACAGGGTAAAGAGGGTGAGCCAGCTGTCTTCAATACCGGTATCGGGTTGGCCTGTAAAATCGCTGATGCAGGTTTGAAGCATCTGCTCGATTCGCCGACCCCGGATGAGCGAAACTAAGGGCAGAAGGTTGTAGTCTTTGGTAGGGTTGAAGTGGGCGGCCTTCCGCAGGTGTCGGATTACCGTATCGACGGTCTCATCGAAGGAGAAAGCGGCCGCCACCAATCCTCCCACGCTCGTGCCTCCCACCAGATCGACGGGGATTCCGAACTCTCTCAAAGCCCGCAGCACGCCGATATGGGCGAACCCCTTGGCTCCTCCTCCGGCCAATACTAACCCTACGGCCGTACCGCTCAGAATACGGCTCAGCCGGGCCATGTCGCGGTCGAGGCCCCGGCGGATATGATAGTGGCTCTTGACCAGCGGGCGGGGGGCCAGCCACCGGGCAGTATGCCGGGGATGGGTCGTTTTGGGGGGATGGAGCAGAATAAGCGATTGAGCAGCGCCCGTCTGGAACACATCGGCCAGATAGCCTGCTTCGACGGTAGTGAGGTCAGGGGCCTGTTCGGCGTCGGCCAGCAGCAAAATCTCATCGCCCTGGCGCAGGCATCGCTTGGTCCACTCGGATGGTTCCTGGCCTGGTTGCAGCGGATCGGTGACATACAACATAAACTCGTGCTGCGACTCCTGATCATCGAGCCACTGGGTGAGTTCCCGGTATGCCCCGGCGTCGGTTTTTTCGGCCTGGGCCGCATTGGGCAGGCCGAAGTACTCGTCGACCCGCTCACTGGATACCAGGCAGACGGATCCCTTTTTCTGCAGTAGTGGATGCAATTCCTGGGCAAACAGTTCGGCCTCCTTTGCGGGCTGGGTAGAAGTTTCGTGCAGGGCCAACAAACAAATGTTGACGGGTCTTTTGGGGGCCTTTCGCTCGCCCTGCGAGGTACGGAGCCGATTGATGATCAGCTTGGTCACGTTCATCGAAACCGCTGGATAAGCCGCAATGACCTGTTCGAAGGCATGCTTGGACAGTTTGACCAGGACACTATCACGTAGGGCAATGATGGATGCGCTACGGGGTTCGCCACTAAAGATGGCCATTTCCCCCACAGTTTCTCCGCGGACTATTTCACCGATTACCACGTGTTGCCCCCGGTCGTCGGTGACGAAGGCCTGTAGCCGTCCGCTGATGACGAAATAAAGCGAATCGCCGGCATCGTGTTGGCGCAAGAGGATCTCACCACCCCCTACCTCCACCCATTCGAGCAGAGGTTCCAGCAAAGTGAGCATGGTAGTGTCAAATTCTCCGAATATCCGGTATAGGTTATTGAGTAGTTGCTCTTTCTGGTACTGATTAACAACAGGTTCCGAGGTCAGTCTCATCACGAATAAAAGAAAAGAGGTTAGACATGGCTCATGGCGGGTACTTTGGCAGGGCTTTTGACAAAGTACATGCTCATGTCGGCTTTATTTTTGGTAGCAATCTTGCCCCGGTGTTGGCAGAAAAAGCGATCCTGCACCCGCTCATAGGTAGCTTCCGAAATATTGACCTGCCCCGGCTCACTGGCCGATTCGAGCCGGGCCGCCGTGTTGACGGTATCGCCCCAGATGTCGTAGGCGAATTTTGTAGCCCCCACCACTCCGGCCACGACCGGCCCGGTATGGATGCCGATCCTGATTTGGAAGGAGAGCTTTCCTTCACGGATACGCTGCTGTTCGAGCTCGGTAATAAAATCACGGATTTCCAGGGCGGCAGCTACTACCTCCCGAGCATGGTTGGGGTGGGCCTCGGGTAAGCCACCGGCGCACAGGTAGGCATCGCCAATAGTCTTGATTTTTTCAATGCTGGGGTATTTCCCAATGATGTGGTCGAAATGCCGAAAACAATAATCTATCTCCTGCACCAGCTCTGAAGGGGTAAGTTGTTCGCTTATCTTGGTAAAATCGCGGAAGTCGGTGAACATGATCGTCACCTCATCGTGCTGGCGCGTGCTGGTGATCCCATTTACCTTCAATTCGTCGACCAGTTCACTAGGCAGGATGTTCAGCAGCAATTCGTCGGAGCGTTTGCGGGCGACATCCAGCTGCACATTCTTGGCCTCCAGGGCCTGGTTGGCCTGTTGCTTATTGACAATCAGCCGCCATAGTAGCCCCGCCAGGAGCAGGAGCAGCCCGCCCCCCGTCAGCAGGGCGTTACGGATGGTGCGAGCTTGTTCTATTTCGGCCGCCTTCAGAGCTTTTTCCTGTTCAAGAATCTTAATCTGATCCTGCTGGAAACGGAGTTCCAGGTCGAGCTGGGTCAGCACGGAATCCTGCAGGCCGATTAGCTGGTCTTTTTCCCCGAGTAAGGAATTTTTTTGATTTAGAAGCTGGCCCTGCTGCGCCAACTGCGCCTGCTTCTCCTGGGCTTCGAGGCTGAGCTGACTTACGGCTTGCTGGGAACTGACCACTTCGGCAGCATTGGTCTCCGCCTGTTCTTCGGCGTTAAGTTTCTGCCTTTCCAGCCGCTTTAGTTCGGCCATCAGGTCCACCGAACGTAGCTTCTCCTCCGCCTGCTTGCGGTAGCGCCGGGCCTTCCCTTTGTTACCCAGCACTGCATACGTTTTGGACAGCTGCAGCAAAGCCAGTCCCATCACCTTGGGCGCTTTCAGCTTTTCTCCCAGTTCAAGCGCGTGTTGGGCATGGACCAGGGCTTGGTTAGGATCGCTGGCCTCGAGGTCCTTGGCTATGAAAAGAAGTACTTCGGCTTTCCGGGAGGAGTCGGTTTGCCGGGCCAGTTCGTTAGTCCAGTATGAAGCCGTGCGGGAAGGGCTCTCCTGCGCCCGGAGCAGAGGCAGTGGGCCGAACAGACCCACGAAAATAATCAGGAAAAAGGCGGCTCCACGGATCCGGCCGTGGACCGTCGGGTGATACGCTTTATGCTTTGGTTGGTGAGGTTTCGGACCCAACGAATGAAGGCGGCAGGAGTAGTTTAGATGTGGCGGAGGGATCATTTTAGGTGGCATGTATGTTGGAAAAAGTTACTGGCTTATCACTCTTTCAAATTTATCGTTCCGTGCGACTTGCCCGCTAACACATACGTTGCAATCTTTAACAATTGCGTTGCATTATGGGATAAAAACAGATATTACAGCGGTACTTACGCCAATTCAACTGTGAAAGGGGAGGCGAAAACTGATTTTTTGTAGTGTATGGAAAAAATAGAAAAGCTATTATGTATAATTAAAGTTATAAAAAATATATCCATCCATAATCGTTTCTTTTGCGTATTTTTTGGCATGAATGCACCGAGGACGACCAGAATTTTATTTTTGCTTCTGCTCTTACCTGCCTTAGTCGTTGCTCAGCTACGGGGCTGGCAGGAACTCACGATATCCGACGGATTATCGCAGGGGATGATCTTCGATCTTAAGCAGGATCGAAAGGGATTCATCTGGATAGCAACAAAAGACGGCCTCAATCGCTACGATGGGTACAACTTCACCGTATTCACTAATGATCCCTACAATGAATACAGCATTTCGGACAACAACTGTTCGGCGCTTCTGATCGACAGCCGGGGGCGGCTGTGGGTAGGTACCCTGAATCATGGACTGAATCTGTTCGATGAGCGTACCCAGCGCTTTTGGAACATTGACATCAGCGACCAGGCCACACCCAACGCTGGCAACTACGAAGTACAACGGCTGGCCGAAGATCCGCAGGGGAATATTTGGGTGGCTACCGACAAAAGCAAAATGTTCAAGATTGTCCTGCCCCCCCATCTCAAAACTCATTTTCCGGATAAACCGAACTTTACCCACCAGGTGCAGCTTCTCCCCCTGGCACTTCCCCATCCTGGTACCGTGAGTACAACCCGCTCTCTCTATTTTGAGCCCGGCGGAAGGGCCATCGTGGGCACGACACACGGACTGTACACCCTGAACTGGAAGCGCCCCACCGCGGCCGCTCCCCTACCCCTGGCCGACGGCAGTCGCTTTGAGGCGTATACTTCGTATGGCGCCAGAGGCTGGTTTGCCGTTAGTAATCAACAGCTCGTATGCGGGCGCGGGGGCGTATTGAAAACGCTTTCCCTGCCCAAAAAGGAATACCCGGGCATCAGCCTGGTCGCCCTTGATAAAAATACGCTGGCTGTGGCCACCACCAATCTGCTGTGGCTGATGTCGCCGGAGGAGTTTTTTGCTCAGGATAGCCTGACCGCCCATAATGCGTACGTAGTCCTCCCTCCCAATGTGTATGGGGTAACGGACTTTCTGAAAGACCGTACCGGGAATATATGGTTGGGCACGAGCGGCTACGGAGTACGGAAGTTCAATCCCAAGATCAAAGAGTTCCGTGCCTATCTGCCCGCAACGACACTTTCCTACCTGCTACAGGATCAGCAGAGGCGTTATTACGCGCGCCATGAGTTTGCTTATGGCGAGTTAATCAAGGAGAGTAATCAGTTGCAGCCGTTTCTGAGTAATAAACTCGCCACCGCCGACCGCCGGCAGCGCTACATGATGCAGGATCGGAAGGGCTTTTTTTGGGTTTCCCATGTCAATTTCGAAACCCATGCGGAGCATCTTTACAAGTTTTCGCCTGATTGGCAACTACTTAAAAAATACGAGCTCCCCGTTTCGCAGGCCTTTGGATTTATGACGAACCAAACCGTCGAAGATCGGGAGGGGCAGCTGTGGATTGGTTCTACCAACGGCAGGTTGCTGCGGTTCAATCCCGAAACCGAAACTTTCAAAGTATATTCCTACGGACATCTGCTCCCCCAAAGCGGCGCAGTGATTGAAACCTACGCCCTGTATTTCGATGCCATGGGCTCGCTCTGGGTGGGTACCCAGAAAGGGCTGGTGCGGGCAGAGCACCCCCAGACGGGCCCCGCATTCACTTTTTATAAAAATGATACCCGTGACCGGCAGAGTCTGAGCAATGATTTTGTAACGTCCGTACTCGATGATCCCTCTCAGCCCGAACGGTACCTGTGGGTGGGTACCAAAGGCGGCGGCCTCGAGCGGCTTGATAAAAAATCCGGCCTGTTCCGGCACTTCACCGAAGCGCAGGGGCTGCCCAATAAGGTAGTATACGGCATCCTGCCGGATGAGTCCGGCGACCTGTGGATGAGTACCAACCGGGGGTTGGCTCAGTTCAACCCCCGTACTTTCGTTTTCCGGTCGTATACCAAGGCTGATGGATTGCAGGGGGATGAGTTCAACACAGGATCTTATTTCCGCACAGCTTCGGGCGAACTGCTGTTTGGTGGCGTTAACGGCCTCACGGCCTTTCGGCCGGGGGAAGTGGCGCGCAAAGAGGGCCCTCTGCCTCTGGCCCAAATCATCGGCCTGAAAGTAAACAATGAGTCGGTGGAGGTAGGCGATTCTTCGGGTATTCTGCCTCAGAGCATAGAACATACTACCCGCATCAGGCTGGCGCACGATCAGAATCTGGTTACCCTGGAATTCGGGTTGATGGATTATGCCAACGCTGCCAAAAACCGTTTCCGCTACCGCCTTGAAGGTATAGACGACGATTGGGTGGAAGCCGGTACCAATCGGTTTGCCAACTACGCCCAACTACCCTATGGTAGTTACACCCTGCACATGATGGGTTCGGCCGACGGGGTAATCTGGAGTAAGCCCGTTGAACTGGGAATTCGGGTTTTGCCGCCATTTTACCGTACCTGGTGGGCCTATCTTATTTATGCTCTGGCCGCGATCGGTGTACTTTGGCAGCTGTACCGGTTCCAGACCCAACGATGGCGGCTCCAGCAGCAGTTGCGTTTTGAACATAAGGAAGCTAGCCGCCTGGCCGAGCTGGATGCGCTTAAGACGCAGTTTTTTGCCAACATTTCGCACGAATTCCGCACGCCCCTCACGCTCATCATTGGACCGGCTGAGGAAGCCTCCCGGGAATACGCGCACGATGGACGGTTTCCACTGATCGAGCGGAACGCCCGCCGGTTGCTGAGCCTGGTAAATCAACTGCTGGATCTGAGCAAGCTGGAGGCGGGTCAGCTTCGGGTGGACCCCGAACCGGGTAACCTGGCCGCTTTCCTGAGTATGCTGGCCAGTTCCTTCAATTCTCTGGCCCAAAGCCGCCAGATTCGGTTCATCTTTACCCAGGACGAACCAGAGTACCTGGCCGAATTTGACCGGGACAAACTGGAGAAAATCGTGACGAACCTGTTGGCCAACGCCTTCAAATTCACGCCCGAAGGTCACGAGGTACGCATGACGGTTCGATATTCTGAGAACGAGGCTTCGGGCGGGGTAGAATTGACCATCGAGGACACAGGGATCGGTATTGCGCCCGAACACCTCGAACATATCTTCGAGCGATTCTACCAGGTGGAAGGACAAAGCAACCGTTCCTACGAGGGTACCGGTATCGGCCTGGCGCTAGTGTATGAACTGGTAAAGGTACTTGGGGGTACCATCCAGGTTCGCAGCGAACAGGGCCGGGGTACATCCTTCACGGTGGTGCTGCCTCTGACCGCCACCGGAGCCGAAGCCGGTCGGCCCCTACCCGCATTCCCGACGGCTGATTCCCTGCTCCGCCCGGTGGAGGAAAGTGCACTCATGGCCAACGGCCAGACTACTGATTCTGCCACGGATAAAATCCTGCTCATCATTGATGATAATGCCGACATCCGCGCCTATGTCCGCAGCGTTTTTCAATCCGATTACCAGATCGTGGAGGCGGTGGACGGACAGGATGGATTGGAGAAAGCAACGGCTCTGCTGCCTGACATCATAATCTGTGATTTAATGATGCCTCGGCTCGATGGTTTCGGTTTTTGTAAGACCCTCAAGACCCAGGAAGTCACTAGCCATATTCCGGTGATCATGCTTACCGCCAAAGCCACTATTTCGGATCGGATCGAAGGCTTCGAGCTGGGGGCCGATGAGTACCTGACCAAGCCCTTCGATCGGGCGGAAATCCAGGCCAGGGTGCGAAACCTGATCCGACAGCGGGAACGTCTGTACCATCACTTTACCAGTCGGTCCGGACAGCACCCCGTGGAGCCGGAGATAGAAAGCAGCCCCTCCCCCCGAATTGTCGCGGAGCAGGCTTTTCTTGACCGCTTGAAAACGGCAGTATTGGATCATATGGATGATCCCGGTTTCGGCGTGGAAGTCCTGGCCGAAGCCGTTAATCTGAGCCGCACCCAGCTGCACCGCAAGCTTAAATCCCTTACGGGTGCCCCTACCTCTGACTTCATCCGTCATATTCGCCTGGCCAAGGCCGAGGAGCTTCTTCGCACTACCGACCAAACCGTAACCCAAATCGCCTACACCGTCGGGTTCGACAATCTGTCGTACTTTGCCAAAGTCTTCCAGGAGCAGTATGGGGTGTTACCATCACTGGTTGGAAAGTCAGACTCGGCTCCGATCTGAAATGCAGAGGATGACCTCATCTCGGGTACCCCAAGCTTTCCGCCCCAGATTTTGTTAGGGCTTTGGGTTATCTATCCACCCCCATTTTTTACCCTGCAAAGTCCATTTACGGTTATTCCCGGCTATTTCCTGAGCCGGGGCCTGCGGACGATGAGCGCGCCACATGGCAGTCACGAAAGGGTCGTAGGTAGTTGTTTCCTGTTTGGGACGGGGGTAGTTGCTGCGCGCGGCCGCGTAGGGATCATCTTCCCGCATCCAGCGTTCGATGTAATCAAAATGGGCGTCGTGGTTCCATAGTTTGATGGCTTCCAGGTAGCGGGCAGCCAGCGCCATGCCTACCCAGGCCTGGGCGTTGCAGCAGGTACGGTACCCTTCGGACGTTTTATCCCACTTTTCCCATTGTTCCGGCACCTTTTCTTCGTAGGTATCACGGTTGCCGTGGTGAATGATCATCTGCCACAATACGTCCTGACCGAACCAGCCCCGGCCGTAGTAAGTCTGCGTGTCCTCGTGAAAAACGGCGGTTTCGGGCAGCTGTGCCAGGGTAGGATTATCCAGCATGATACTGGCAAACAGAATCGGCCACTTGCGGCCACTGGAATGCCCGCCGCCTTCGTTCCAGTAGCCACCCACCATGGCCAGGCCGTACAGGTCGATGCCGCGCTGGATGAGTTCGAGCGTGAGCTTTTCTTTCCGCTGGCGGGGTACATCCAGCATCACCATCAGGCTGGCCATCGATACCAGCCTGGCGTATTCACGGCCGTAGTTGGGCTGGTTTTCGTTGGGAACCAGTTCTTGCTGCGACCAACTGAGGATGTGGTCGATCCAGGGACGCTGAAAGTACCTTTCAAAATCCTCCCAGGAAGGTACTTGCCCGGCGGGTGAAAGAGCGGGCAGCGCCTCCCAGCGAATATCCTGGGCCCGGAAAATCGGCTTCTCGGTACCCGCATACGGCGGCCGGAACGCATCCGTGGGTGGCTCGGCTGCTAGGCAGGTCAGTACAGCGGCGGCTTTCATCACGACCTGGCATTTCCTTTCCCCGTCCCACATTAGTTCTTTACAGAAATGGTCGACGGGAAGCGATGTATTGCTGATGGAAGAAATCAGCGAACGATTCGCAGCCAGATTCAGAGGAAGCTTGACAACTTCTTTTTCATCAAAGGATGCACTACGGGAATCATAGCCCTGAGTGTATCCTGCTTTCAGCACGATCATGGAGCCATTGCGCAGGCTGTTGTCTGGTTTCAGGCTGGTATCATTCCAGCGATTGAGGTTAATCACTGAATTATCGGACTGCACCGGACCCGGCTGCGGCGTAATTTTTACAATCCGTACTGGCCCCACTACCCACCAGTCACCGGTGATGAACTGGCCGGTGCGGGCAGGTTTATCAAAGGTCCAGGTGATACCGTATTGGCTGATCTCCGTCCGAAGGCCTGCCTGGCCGTTGTCTGGTTTAGTGTCGCCCGGGGGCATTGTTTTGGAGCAGTAAACAGATAGAGATGCCAGAAGTACGATGTAAGCGACAATTATTTTCATAGGCTTCCCAAATTGGTTGAGTTTGATTCTTAGACCCGGCCCGAAATATTGATTTAAAACAAATTGGGTACTCATTTCTACCGAATGTCGCGGGGCGGCTATTGTTCGCATCCGTCTTTTCATTGGGGGTTTATCGCGTTGGAGAAAGACAGGTAAGTACTGTCGAGTATAAACTCCAACCCTTTTTACCTTTTTCCGGTCTAGCACAGAGTACAACGACAAAAAAATCATGACTATGCTAAAAGGCCGGTATCTGCCTTATTACTTTCTGGTAATGTCTCTCCTCAGCCCTATAATGGCAAACGAGCAGGATAAGTTAAAGCAGTACGTTCAATCCCAGGCTACGAGCATCGCTTCGCTAAACTCTGATAATCTGAATAACCTCCTCCCGATTCGTAAAGCAGTTGGAAACGCCAGAGTAGTTATGTTGGGAGAGCAGTCGCACGGGGATGGTACTACTTTTCTGATCAAAACTAAATTGATAAAATATCTGCACGAACAGATGGGGTTTAATGTACTCGCTTTTGAAAGCGATTTCTTTGCCCTGACCCAGGGCTGGGAACACACAAGCCATGATTCGGTTGCCACTGCCCGTTTTTTTAAAGAAAATCTATATCCCATTTGGTCATATAGCGAAGAGTGCAGCCCCCTGCTCTACGATTATATCCCCGGTTCTTACCGAACACCCCACCCTTTGGTCGTTGCAGGCTTCGACAGTCAGATGCATGGCCAGTACACCGCCAAGTCATTGAAAAAATCGCTTGGCGAGTTTTTATCGAAAAACCATAGTACCTATTACAAATCAGACGATTACAGAACGTTTTTTGTCCCTTTTATAGATTCCCTACTACCCCTCAACTATAAGACCACCAACTATCTGAACAGCCTGGTAAAGACAGATTTTGTCAAGCAGCTTGAAAAATTTCAATCTGCAGTCGAGGAGATAGAAAAGGAATTACCAGATAGCCAAAAAAGAGTGGCTCCCTACCTTGCTCTCGAAAATCTGAAAGAGTTTGCCAAAGAGATTAATAGCCACGGGAAAAGTGATTCTCACAACACCAGGGAAGCGAGAATGGCAGAAAACCTAAAATGGCTGGTTCAGGAAAAGTACCCTAATGAAAAAATAATAGTATGGGCGGCGAATCTTCATATTATGAAAAATGGTGAAACTACCTTTCAAAATCCTCGGCTCGGGATTGCTTCGATGGGTCATTATTTCACGATGGATAATACCCTGAGTGCACAAACCTATATTTTGGGATTCACCTCTGGTTTTGGCAAAACGCAGACTGCTCTGAAAGCGTACCAGAACCAATCCCCAAGCCTCATCAAAAAAAGCAGAAGAGACGGTTTTGAAAACTGGATCGATGCTAAGCTGGATTTTGCCTTTGTCGATTTCCAGGCTTTCAGAATGAGAAATCCCGATTACTCGAACTTTTTCAGGCTAAAAGCAAGAGGACACAGTACCATTAAAGCCCGCTGGACCGAAATGTTCGACGGTATCTTTTACATCAAAGAAATGCGACCTAGTCATTTTTTAAACTAAGTACTTCCCTGGATTCTTGAATCTCATCAACCCAAAAAGGCATTCTACGTTTTCGTAATCCATTTGTGTGGAGTTGCTGATTTAGAATCGATTCCGCAAACTCAGATTGGCGCAAGTATCAGTTCCCAAAAGTCCATTTTGGAACGTTATCCCGGAAGCAGCTACCTTTACACAATCACAATAGCGTCTTATCATGCGGATTGTTTTAACGGGTAGTTCCGGGAGAGTCGGCAGAGCTATTTATCGGGTGCTGTCGCCCGGTCATCGGGTCATTGGCATTGACCGATCTCCTTTTTCCACGACGCAGGTTGTGGCTGATTTCGTGGATATGGGACTACTAACCCAACTCCTAAAAGGAGCTGACGCGGTCATTCATACCGCGGCGCTCCATGCTCCCCATGTGGGTCTGGTTCCGGACGAAGAATTTCAACGGATCAATGTGCTGGGTACCCGTATGGTAGTGGAAGCGGCCCAAAAGGAGCGGGTACCTCGACTGGTCTTTACCAGTACGACTGCCCTGTTCGGGCAAACAATCAGAGAAGGTGCGTCTGCCTGGGTGACAGACGAGACGACGCCCAATCCCCGCACGATTTACCATCATACCAAACTGGAAGCAGAAGCCTTGCTGCAGCAGGCAGCCGGTAAAAATCTTGCCGTTCGGGTGATTCGTATGTCGCGTTGTTTTCCGGAGCAGGCCGATATCATGGCGCTGCACCGCCTGTCCAGAGGTGTGGATGTGCGGGACGTCGCCGCGGCCCATGTGGCTGCCCTGACCAACGACGGGCCTGATTACCAAAGCTACATTATCTCGGGTAAAACTCCTTTTCAAAAAGAAGACTGCCGACTGCTGGCCACAGACCTGGAAAAGGCTATCCAACTCCGGATGCCTGCATTAGCGGACGCTTTTCAGAAACGGGGATGGAAACTCCCGCCTTCCATTGACCGAGTCTACGTATCGGATCTGGCAGAAAAAGAGCTGGGTTGGGCACCCCGCTATGGCTTTGAGGAGATACTGGACCAACTGGACCGGGCCAGTCTGGAAGTACTACCCGTTCCACTGAATGAAAATCTTCTCCCTGATTTGTGATTGACTGGTACTTCTATCGGCTTCATACCTCCGACGCTGGAATAAAAACTTGGTTGAGCGTATAGTAGTCAAAGTACCCCGCTCGTACATTGCCCTCCCATTCTTGCTGTAATCCGCACTCTCCGGTTGTAGAAATGCAACGGTATTCGGGTTGACGTTATGAGTACTTTTCACCAAAAAACTACGGTGAGCAAAAGGCTGGTCTGAAATTTTTTTCTAAAAATCCACTTTCCTTTCCAACGTATTTGCCTCTACCGGTCTCTATGGTAGCGAAAACAATTTTTTAACAAATTTTAAAAAGAATGAACAAGAAGCAGAATGTGTGGTTGATGGGTGCTATGATGGGACTGAGTCTGTGGTCCTGCAACCAGGATGATGACGTGAGTGCGATGAAGAGCGTGGACTCTGACTTTGAACAAACTACCGATGGGTGGTCGGTCGATTTTGCCGATTACGGGGCCGATCAGGATAGTACAATATTTGAGTTTGGCTCGGAGATCGCACGGCTGCCCAGCCCGCTGGACACTACCAAAAAAGCGCTCAGAGTACAGAGCCACAACCGTAGCGACGATGTGTTTATGTTTTTAAAGAAGAAGGTTTCCGGCCTGGACCCGAATAGTACCTATAACGTTGTCTACGATATCGACCTGGGTACCAATGCGGCCGAAGGTAGTGTGGGTATCGGTGGTTCCCCCGCCGAATCGGTGTACCTCAAAGCAGGGGCCTCCCCCAATGAGCCGATGGTGAAACTGGTGGACGGCTTCTACGAAGTTACGATCGACAAGGGACAACAGGCCACCGGAGGTACCGAAATGCCCGTGCTGGGTAATGTGAGTAACGGCAAAGACAGCACGATCTATACCCTGGTGAAACGGTCCAACGCCGAAGCGCCGGTGAAGGTGAAGCCTAACGCCAACGGCGAGATTTGGCTGTGTGTCGGTACCGATTCGGGTTTCGAGGGCCTCACGACCCTTTACTACGACCGGATCAAAGTCACGATTCAGAAGTAGTTCAGAGACTAAAATCAATTTCTTTTTCACTCCGCTATCCTGCTTTGGGTAGCGGAGTTTTTTATATGCCTGAGATATAGAATTGGGCGTTGTAGCCAACCATCGTGGGACTGGTCGTCGGCGGCTTATTACCATTGGTGTGCAGTCTTGCAGACTAGGGACAACGGCGCACCACGATGACCGGTGGAAGGCTACGGCGAACTAGGATTATTGAAGGTTAAGAATGTAATCTAGCTTTCCTCTGATTTCTTCGTCGATCTCCATCGGTTCAAGAAGCGAAATCAGTTGATAGTAGTCGCGTTTATAAAAATCCTGTGGAAGACCAAGGCGTTTATAGAATTCTGGAAAAATATCATCCAACCAATCATCGGAAAGTTTTTGATCATCCCAAAAGGAATTTGATAAATCTCACGCTGCCGCCAGTTTGTAACTGGTGGATGAACATAAAGCAAGTCTACGACTTGCACAATATATCTTGCGCCTCCACATACCCCTCTCAGGAATACACGCACAAATCAAATTCTGATCATCGTAGGCGCTATCCACGCGGCCAGAACTTGTTGAAGTAAAAAGCACTTAGAGTAACCTAACTCGTACATTAACAAGCCCTCCCGAATTTTTCGCCGTAACAATAAAGGGCGGCGTAAGTTCTTGAAGTTGGAAAAGTACCTTTAACGAAGTAATAGTATGATGCTGGGCGATGTGTCCCGGCTTCAAATACACAATCCCATAAATAGGCTGCCGGGCGGCAATAGCCAGCGTACCGAAGTCGCTATCCTGCGTGATGACGACTCGTTGCTGTTTGACGGCTAAGTCGAGCAGGAAAGAATCCCGCCGACCGCTCAGCAGGTTTTCCTTCACGTCGAAAACATCCAACTGACAATCCCTGAGAAACTGAACCACGTCGGAACTGATGTTCTCATCAGTCAAAAACTTACATTCGGAAAGCTTCACACGACTGGGGCCATTTCATAAAACGCATCGTTTCGCAGGTTGTACGCGGCAAACGAAACAGCCTGCTGAATAGCTTCAACAGATAAATGCGGATAAACTTCGGCAATCTGGCTAACAGAACCGCCGGATACGATTAGCTCTAAAATGAACTCTACGCTAATCCTGGTACCCTTAATAACAGGTTTGCCCCCCAGAATGTCAGGGTCGGAAGTAATATGTGGGAAATTCATAATTGATCAGTTTTCCAGCAAATTAAAGGTTTCCGACCCAGTTTCCAAACGCTCTACCTCACTCCGCTACTTCCGCCTCCGCGTACTCCTCCACCGGAATACAGGCACAGATCAAATTCCGGTCACCATACGCGCTATCCACGCGGCTGACGCTCGGCCAGAACTTGTTAAAGCGCAGGGCGGGCAGTGGAAAGGCCGCTTTTTCGCGGGAGTAGGGTCGGTTCCAGTTGTCGGCCAGTACCACGCGGGAGGTGTGCGGCGCGTGTTTCAGGACGTTTTCGGCGCGGTCGGCGGTACCCTCTTCTACCTCGCGGATTTCCTGGCGGATGGCCAGCATCGTGTCGCAGAAGCGGTCGAGTTCGGCCTTGGACTCCGATTCCGTCGGCTCGATCATCAAAGTACCCGCCACCGGGAATGATAAAGTCGGTGCGTGATAGCCGTAGTCCATAAGGCGCTTGGCGATGTCCTCAGCCTCGATGCCCGCGGCTTTGAACGGACGGCAGTCGAGAATCATTTCGTGGGCGCAGCGGCCGTTGGCTCCGGTATAAAGTACCTTGAAGTCATCGCGAAGGCGTTCCTTGATGTAGTTGGCATTCAGGATCGCCATTTTGGTGGCGTTGGTCAGGCCCGCGCTGCCCATCATCGCGATGTAAGCGTAGGAAATCGTGAGGATGCTCGCGCTGCCGTAAGGTGCCGCCGACACCGCCCCGGCCTTACCCACGTGGGTACCCTGACTCACGTGCTTCGGCAGGAAGGGTACTAATTGCTCAGCCACGCCGATAGGCCCCATGCCGGGACCACCACCACCGTGCGGAATGCAGAAAGTCTTGTGCAGGTTGAGGTGGCAGACGTCCGCCCCAATCAAACCCGGACTCGTCAGGCCGACCTGGGCATTCATGTTCGCGCCGTCCATGTACACCTGTCCGCCGTGCTCGTGGATCAGGGCGCATATTTCCTTGATACTTTCTTCAAAAACGCCGTGCGTAGACGGGTAGGTAACCATCAGACAGGCGAGTTGGTCGCTGTACTGCTCGGCCTTCGTCCGCAGATCGGCGACGTCGATATTGCCGCGCTCGTCACACTTGGTCACCACGACTTTCATGCCCGCCATCACCGCCGAGGCGGGATTGGTACCGTGCGCCGACGATGGGATCAGGGCCACATTGCGGTGGCTGTCGCCCCGGCTTTCGTGGTAGGCGCGGATCACCATCAGGCCCGCGTACTCGCCCTGCGCGCCGGAGTTGGGTTGCAGCGACATGGCGGCAAAGCCCGTGATTTCGCACAGCCAGGCGTTCAGCTCCTCAAACATAATCTGGTAGCCGCGTGCCTGCTCCACAGGCGCAAAAGGGTGCATTGCGCCGAATTCTGGCCAGGTCACGGGAATCATTTCCGCCGTGGCGTTGAGTTTCATGGTGCAACTACCCAGCGAAATCATGGAATGCACCAGCGACAAATCCTTGTTTTCCAAAGATTTGAGGTACCGCAACATCTCGTGTTCGGTATGGTGCGTATTGAACACCGGATGAGTTAGGTAAGGCGCGTGGCGGGTAAGATTTTCAGGGAAAGTGATTTCCATTTCCTCCTCGATCACCATTTCGCCTGCAAAACCGGACACCTCAGCGAACAGGTTCAACAAATTAATAACGTCGTCGAAGGTCTTGGCCTCGTCAAACGACACGCTCACGCGGTTGTCGGGGAAGGGATAATGCCGCAGGTTGACCCCCCACTTGCCCGATTCTTCTTTCAGCTTTTTGGCCAAAGCCGTCTGAATCGTGACCGTATCAAAGTACTCCTCGGTCGTGACGTGAAAATTGAATTTCTTGATCGTCTCGGCGAACAATTTGGCCAGGCCGTGCGTCTTGGCGGCGATGGCTTTCAGACCTTTAGGGCCGTGATAGACCGCGTAGGCTCCGGCCATGACGGCCAACAGTACCTGCGCGGTACAGATATTAGACGTGGCCTTTTCGCGGCGGATATGCTGCTCACGAGTTTGCAGGGCCATGCGCAGGGCACGATTTCCCTCGGCATCGACCGACACGCCGATGATGCGGCCGGGTAGTTGGCGCTTGAAGGCATCTTTGGTGGCAAAAAATGCCGCATGTGGTCCGCCGTAGCCCATCGGCACGCCGAAACGCTGCGCCGAGCCGACGACTACATCGGCGCCCATTTCACCGGGAGATTTAAGTAAAGTTAACGCCAACAAGTCGGCGGCTACCGCTACCGTCAGGTCCAGATCGTGGGCGGCGGCGATGAAACCAGTGTAATCAAAAACCTGACCATTGGTTGCGGGGTACTGTACCAACGCCCCAAACAAATTCTCCTGCGTCAGGTCGGTGGTGCGGTGGTTACCGATGAGTAGTTTGATACCCACGGGCGTCGCACGGGTGAAAAGCAGGTCGATGGTCTGCGGGTGGCAGAGGTCCGAGACGAAGAAGGTATCGGCGGCTTTCTTGTTGGCGGGCCGGGCGGCGTAGAGCATCGTCATAGCTTCGGCGGCGGCAGTAGCTTCGTCCAGCAGCGAAGCGTTGGCGATTTCCATGCCCGTCAGTTCGGTGACGACAGTTTGGAAATTAAGCAGCATTTCGAGCCGTCCCTGCGCGATTTCGGCCTGATAAGGTGTGTAGGCCGTGTACCAGCCCGGATTTTCCAGAACATTCCGTAGGATCACATTGGGCGTGATGGTGTCGTAGTAGCCTTGCCCGATGTACGATTTCAGAATAGCATTCTCACTGGCCATGCGCTTGAAACCCCGCAAAAAGGCACGCTCCGAGCGGGCGGGGGGTAGTTTTAGCGGCTCCGCCATACGGATGCCCGCCGGGACGGTCTGGTCGATGAGTTCGTCTAGGGAATTTACGCCCAGCGTTTGCAGCATTTCGCTGAGTTCCTGTTCGTCTTTGCCGTGGTGGCGGCTTTCAAATTTTTCCTGAGCCTGGAGATTGATTTTCATGCTTTATCAGATACTGGACGCTGGATTTTGGGTAGTATGCCGCCAAAGCGGTTGGCTGTTTGAGTTTAAAAAACAAAAGTAGGGAAAGTATTGATTTGCCTTAGAGTCATTGCCAGACAAATAATTAAGAAGGTAACATTTTGTTTTTGAAAGAAGTTTTACAAACACTTATTGAGTTTAAGTTTTAATTTGTTACATACTCTTTTTTGTTATAAATTGTAAAGGGGTCACAATTCAGAATCAGTTATTATGAGTACAAAAAACATATTATTTTTAATAACACTCTTTCTATCAATAGGTTGTAAAAATAAAAAGAGTGAAATAGATTTTAATCGGGAAACCTATTTTGTTGGGAAGTGGGAAGTTAATAGACCTACACCTGTTGAAATGAAGAAACCTATTCCAATAATTGTAGACTTTATCAGAGATGGCGTATTTGAGCTAAATATTAAAGATTCTGATCCCTCCTTGCCTCTCCCAAAGCGTCGCTGGTTCTACAATTCTGATAAAAAGGAACTAACTCTTTTTAACGCAGAGGTATATTTAATTGAGACTCAACAAATAGACTCGTTCACAGCAAAACAACAGTCTACAGGAGTGATATTATTGTTTAATCGAAAGTAGACTCTTGCCTTTCCAAAAGGGACATGACATAAAAAAGCCCCGGAAAAATTCCGGGGCGCAATACTATTTTTTCGAAGGTTATTTCAAGTATTGGGGCAGCCGCAGCTGCTCTTACGCTTGAAGATGCCGAGAAATTTCTTGCTGCGGGGCTTCTTATAGCCTTTGTACTTCTTGCGTCTTTTCTTTTTATTCTTGCCAAATAACCCCATCTCTGTCTTGGCAATAGATACCGCCGGTGAAGCGACTGCACGCGCTTCGGCCTCTACGCCAAATCCAACGAGCATCCAGCCGGAAAGTAAGAATATGATAAGTTTCTTGTTCATAGTTTTCAATGTCTTGGAGGTAAATCCTTTCTATTGCAACGTGTTGATAGCAATTTTATTCTTGGAAGCGAGCGACAAAACTTGAAATCGACAAAGTCACAGAGTGGCTCTGCTAGCCTCACTTTATCGTCCGGTGGCTTTCTCGACTACCCCCGCACCAATTCCAATATCGTAATCTCCGGCAAAATCCCCACGCGTCCAGGATAGCCTAGGTACCCAAAACCCCGGTTGACGTACAAATGCTGGTTTTCTTCTGTATAAAGTCCCGCCCATTCCTTGTAACGGTACTGCACCGGACTCCACTTAAAGCCGGGCAACTCTACCCCAAACTGCATTCCGTGCGTGTGACCAGCTAGGGCAAGGTCGATGTCTTTGAAGTTGGGCCGCACCTGCGCCTGCCAGTGGCTGGGATCGTGCGAAAGCAGAATTTTGACCGGATAATCTTCCGCGCCCCGGTACGCCTTGGCCAGATCGCCGTACTTGGCGAAGCCACCCGCGCCCCAGTTCTGGATGCCTATCAGGCCAATTTCGGCTCCATCCACACGGATGGGGCGGTTTTCGTCGAGCATTAGGTTCCAGCCCATTTCCTTGTGGGCAGCGGCCAGGTCTTCGAGATTTTTACGCTTGGCAGCGGCATTCTCGAAGGGCTGGTAGTCGCCGTAGTCGTGATTGCCAAAGATGGAATGAACGCCAAGCGGGGCCTTTACTTTGCTGAAAACGTCAATATAATCCTTCACCTCGTAGGCGCGGTCGTTGACCAGATCGCCCGTAAAAAAAGCAATGTCCGGTTTTTCTTTGAGCAGCATTTCCACGCCCCCTTTTACCGCCGTTTTATTGAAGAAACTACCCGAGTGGATATCGGAAAGCTGCGCGATGCGGATCCCGTCAAATTCTCTGGGCAAATTCTTCAAAACTACCTTCACCCGCCGAATGCGGTAGTCGTGCGCTCCCGATATAATGCCATAGGCAAAAGTACCCAGCAAACTCCCCCCCGCGATGAGCGCGGTAGCCGACAAAAATTCCGAACGCGGAATGCGCGGGGCCGCCGGATCGGCCGGTGCAGGTGCCACCGAGGGCGCAAACCAGCTAACTACCCACTGAGACAAACGACGGATATCGTCCACCAGCAGAAAAAGTACCGCGAATAGCTTGGACAAGTAGGGAATGGCAATGCCTGCAAAGACAAAGTTGCGCACTGTTTTGTTAAAATAATCCGGCGGGAGTAGCTGCACGATAATATACGCGCCCAACGTCAGGGCGGTGAAAGTCCAGTAAATTCCCGTCACCCAGCGCTGGGTACTTTCGGAGGAAGAGCGAATCAGGGTGCGGACGGCTTGCCAGACATACCAGTCGATGGCGAAAAAAATGAAAGTAAGTATGATAAAGAAAAAGGAACGGTTCATCGGATTAAAAAAGAGGTATAGCGCACCGGAATTTCGGCACGTTGCTATAAACGCCGGAATGGTTTTTCTTGTTCAATCCCTGAATGAGCCAGTTTCAAACGGATTAAAAACCGGATAGAAGTCGGTTGAGCACCCGTAAACGGGTAGTTTTGTTTTTATAAAACCACAGGAAGATATGCCTACATTCGATTTCAAACGCTACCATATTCGCTCCATCAATGCCGCTTCCGGCGAAGAACGCGCGGCCATCAATCAGGAATTGAAGGATCTGTACGCTTCGCTTTCGGAGGCAGACAAGAAAGATTTCAACGAGCAATTGCAGGAATTTCTGGCAAAAGAAAGGGCGCGGCTGAAAAGTGATCTCGAAGCGGTAAGGGGGATGGGTGGGGAGAATTGATTGGTCGAGCGGCAAAGTGACAAAGCCACAAAGCTACAAAGTAGGCGTGCGCCAGCTAACTTTGTGGCTCTGTGGCTCTGAACCTAAATATGCTTATTTGGCTGGCTTGTCCGCTTTGATTACTTCTCCCTGGAATCGTAGCACGGTGAGTCCCTCGGCAGCGTTGGACTCCACAGTAACGGACTTGGTGAATGGTCCAACGGCGGCGGCATTGTAGATAGCTTTGATGATGCCGCTTTGGTTGGGCATGATTGGCTCCTTAGGATACTCGACCCCCGTGCAGCCACACGAACCCGTGGCTTTACTGACAATCAGAGGTTCGCCACCCGTGTTGGTGAACTTGAATTGAACCGTTACGGGTTTACCCTGCTGGATTTTGCCAAAATCATGGTCGGTTTCGGTCCATTTGAAGGAAGCCATAGTTCCGGCAACGACGATAGTTGCTACGCACAGAGCGATCAGGGTGAAGAAGAGGTTTTGGGTTTTCATAGTACTTTTGGTTTTGGGTGAAAAGGATTAAAAAATGAATAATCCAAAAGTAGATTGCCCTATCTTTCAGGCTTGTTAATAAACCGCCAATAAATGTTAACAGGCTGTTAACAAGCCTGATTCTACCTGAAATGTGTTAGTTTTGAGCTGATTTTGACCATAAAGAACGTGAAATCAATCGCATTTTCAACTGTCCATTTTCAATTTTCAATTAGATAATTGTCCCGAAGAACCATTCGCTGGCTGGTACTGCTTTCCGCCCTCTCGATTGTGGGCGTGCTGGTTATGCAGATGTACTGGGTAAACCGTACGCTCGACCTGCGCAAACGGCAATTTAACCAGCGCGCGCACGTAGCATTGCAGGAAGTAGCCGAACGCTTGACGCAATTCAATGGCGTGATGCAGAGCGTCAATCCCGTCGATCAGCTTTCGCAGGACTATTTCCTGGTCAATACCAACGCCACCACGCAGCCGGAGGTACTAGAGCAGTTCATCCGTGAATCGTTCCAGAAACACGACCTCATCACCGATTTCGAGGTGGGTATCTACGACTGCACCACCGACCGGATGCGATACGGCATGCTGCTCAGCACCCGCAACAACGAGAAGGTGCCCACGGCTACCGCCGACTGGGTCAAGACGGACAAGTACCCTTACTACTTTGGTATTCGCTTTCCCGAGCAGGAAAACTACCTGGCGGGCGACCTCGGCGGCTGGATCTGGTCGTCGGTGCTGGTCCTGATTGCGGTGAGTTTTTTTTCTTACGCTCTGTTCGTGATTTTGCGCCAGAAGCAGCTTTCGGAAGTACAGCGGGACTTCATCAACAACATGACCCACGAACTGCAAACCCCCATTTCTACCATCCGTATCGCCGCTGATGTACTTAAAAATCCCAAAATAGCTAGCCAACCGGAGCGCCACAGCCGCTACGTGCGTATCGTGGAAGAAGAAATTCTGCGCTTGCAGCGACAGGTCGAAATGGTGCTGAACATGGCCAAAGCCGAGCGCAACAAACTGGCCTTGGAAATGGAATGGCTGGACGCCCACGATCTGATAACTACCATTGCCCGCCCCTACGAAGGCCGCATTTCGCTCAATTTACAAGCTACCTCGCCCTACATCATGGCAGATCGGCTGCATTTTGGAAATCTGGTCAATAACCTGATCGACAATGCGTTGAAGTACTCACCAAAAAATCCCGAAGTGAGCGTGAGTACTTTCGACGAAGGAAAGAATATTGTGCTTTCGATAAGGGACCGGGGCATCGGCATTGCGCCGGAGCAACAGAAAAAGATTTTTGAGAAGTTCTACCGGGTATCGGAAGGCAACGTACACAACGTCAAAGGCTTTGGAATCGGCCTCAGCTATGTTCGCCAAATCGTGAAAGCACACCATTGGAAACTACGCCTGAACAGCGAGCCGGGGAAAGGCAGCGAGTTTCTGGTAGTTATTCCTAAAAAATAGAAAATATACCAGTCGTAACTTAAAGCCCTGACTACCATCGAAACCGTTACCAGTTCCTCCGCATCTGATTTGAAAGTCGCTCTCATCCAGGCCGATTTGGTTTGGGAAGACATTACGGCCAATCTGGCCCTGTTGGAGGAAAAAATCGCCGCTCTGCCCGAGCCAGCCGACGTCATCGTACTGCCCGAAATGTTCTCGACGGGATTTAGCATGAACGCCCCTGCTCTGGCCGAAGCCATGAACGTCACTACAACCCGCTGGCTAAAAATGATGGCCGCGCAAACGCAGGCGCTGCTTATCGGTAGTTTTCAGGTGAAGGAAGGCGAAAATTTCTATAACCGCCTGCTCTGTGTCCGTCCCGAGGGTACTTATGAATTTTATGATAAAAGGCATCTTTTCCGCTTTGGCGCCGAGCACGAAACGTTCACTGCCGGAAATGAGCGGTTGATTGTGAGCTGGAAAGGCTGGCGCATTTGTCCGCTGATTTGCTACGATCTACGCTTCCCGGTCTGGAGTCGGCAGGATACCAAAAATCCCTACGATCTGTTGCTGTATGTCGCCAACTGGCCCGCCGCACGCGCCTACGCCTGGGATACCCTGCTGCGGGCGCGGGCCATCGAAAACCTTAGCTACGTACTCGGAGTGAATCGGGTAGGGAACGACGGCAATGGCATTGCGTATTCGGGAGGTTCGCTGGCCGTTGACTTTCTGGGAGAAGTCATCAGCGACCTGGGCGAAGCCGAAAGCGTGAAGGTTATACGGTTGGCCAAAGCGCCACTGGAAAAATTCCGGGAGAAGTTTCCGGCATTGCTGGATGCCGATGATTTTTCAATTGCTACTCGATAACCTTCGGTACTTTGATATAAGTTTCGTCGTGGCTGGGCGCATTGCTGAGGCCCTTTTCGCGGGAAAGTGCATTCTTAGCCACGTCTTCGCGCCAGTTGTTGACTTCGTCGGTCATATGGGTGAGGGGTTCCACGCCCTCCGTATCCAATTCATTGAGCTGCTCCATCCAGGTGAGTACGCTTTCCATACTAGCCAGTAATGCGGCTTCTTCTTCGGGTTTTACTTCCAGACGAGCCAGATGAGCGACTTTTTGTAATGCTTCTCGATCTATTTTCATGTAGGCATGGGTACAGTGTGCGGCAAAGCTAAGAAAAGTTATCTACCTGCTCAATAGCGCTATAATGTTAAGCTACTGTTAACCAAAGCTCTTTTTGAATTAGTATAATTCATATACATTTCATAAGGTATTAATAATCAGGTAACGTGCAGGGATGTATTTTGTATTATGAAAATACAAACGGAGTTCCGCACCATTATTATTTCTGATCTGCATCTGGGAACGAGCGGTTCGAAAGCGAAAGAGGTAGCCAATTTCCTCAAATCTTACCGATGTAAAAAGCTTATCCTAAATGGAGACATCATTGATGGCTGGCAGCTGAAAAAGTACGGCTCGTGGAAGCGTAAGCACACCGCTTTTTTCAAAACCATGCTCAAAATGATGGACGACCACCATACCAGGGTCATTTATCTGCGCGGCAACCACGACGATTTTCTGGATCAAATCATGCCTCTACGACTCGGTAAGCAATTCCAGATCAGGAAAGACTATATACTTAAATCAGGTAGTAAGCGGTTTTACATTACCCACGGCGACGTCTTCGACTCCGTGACCTCGGGCTTTAAGTGGCTTGCCTACCTGGGCGATGTGGGCTATACTTTCCTATTGTGGCTCAACAAGCTTTACAACGGTTATCGCGCTTCACGCGGACGGCCCTACTATTCGCTTTCGCAGAAAATAAAGCAGCGAGTCAAGATGGCGGTCAACTATGTGTCGGACTTTGAGGAAAAACTAACCGAGCTGGCCCGCTCGCGCAACTGCGATGGCATCATCTGCGGACATATCCACCAACCCGCTATTCGCGAGATCGATGGTATCACATACATGAACTCGGGCGACTGGGTAGAATCGCTGAGTGCGCTAGTGGAAGATTTCGAGGGTAACTGGAGTCTGCTGTACTATAACGAGTCGAAGCACGACGATGACAGCGATAAGGATGAGGAAGCGATGGTGTCCAATTTCTTTGGTCGCAGAGAAAGGATTGCCGCCTACTCCGCTACAAACAACCCCGATTTAGGTAGGGGCGAAATCAGGAAAATCAATTAAATCATGCGAGTCGTTTTCATAGTTCAAGGCGAAGGCCGGGGCCACCTCACCCAGGCTATTTCGCTGAGCCAGATTCTCCGTCGCGCCGGTCACCAGGTGGCGGCGGTGCTGGTAGGTCAGGCCGAAGGACGCGAAATCCCCGCCTTTTTCAGCGAACAGATTCACGCCCCGATTCACCCTTTCCTGAGCCCTAACCTCATCTACGATAGCCATAAAGGCAGCATCAATATCGGACTGACCATCCGTACTCATTTGTTGAGGAGCAAAAAGTACACCACCAGCCTGCGAATCATTCACGCCCGGGTACAGGAAGCACAGCCCGATCTGATCATAAATTTCTACGAAGTGCTGGGCGGATTGTACAAAATCACGCATCGGCCCGCCGCGCCCATGATCTGCGTCGCGCATCAGTACCTGCTGCTGCACCCGCAATTTCCTTTCCCCAAAAACAGTTGGCTGGATCGTCAGATCGTCAACTTCAATACCCGGCTAACCGCGCTGGGTGCCAGTCGGAAACTCGCTCTGTCCTTTCGCCGCTTCACTGAGACTGAAACTACCAATGGTCTAACGATCGTACCACCCCTACTGCGACGTGAGATCCGGGAACTGCGGCCCGTGACCGAAGACTTTGCCCTGGTCTACATGACCCATCCCTGTCTGAGTCGGCAAATTATCGCCTGGCATGAGCAGCATCCCGAGCTGCCTTTGCATTGTTTTTGGGATAATCCCGAAGCACCCGAAGTGCAGCGCGTGGACGATACGCTCACCTTCCACCGCCTTAACGGACCCAAGTACCTGCGCATGATGGAAGCCTGCCGGGCGCTGGTAACTACGGCGGGCTTCGAGTCGGTCTGTGAGGCAATGTACCTGGGAAAACCCGTACTGATGGTACCCGTACCGAAGCACTTCGAGCAAGCCTGTAATGCCATCGACGGCGTACTTTCCGGCGCAGGCGCTTCCGCCCGCACTTTCGATTTATCGGTACTGACCGATTTTCTGCCTTATTTTCAAAGCCCGCAAACGGAGTTCAAATCCTGGTGCCACGAAACCGACCATCTTTTCGTCAAGCATCTGGAAGCAGTAGTAAATCAGGTAGAACAGGAAATATTCTCACCGATGGGAGAACTGGCTTTCTCTTGAAAAACGCCAAAATCTAACTCCATTGCGGTAATCCCGACAGCCTTTGGTGTAGATCTCCACAGATTTAATATTTTTGTCCCGTCCCCCTCGAACTTTAACTCTTTCCGAGTAGTTTAGGGGGTATCAAACTATATTTAATGGTTTGATTAAGGACTGAACACCAAACCAGAAGGGTAGAATGCACTGTCTGTCAGGCATATTCACTCATTCGAACACTCCAACTTTCACTCATTGACACTCTATGAGCGACGCCATTAAGCACGAGTGCGGGATCGCGCTGATTCGCCTTCGAAAGCCTTACCAACATTACATCGACAAGTACGAAACGCCTCTCTACGCCGTCCACAAGTTGTCGGTCATGATGCAGAAGCAGGTCAACCGGGGCCAGGACGGAGCCGGCGTGGCCAACATCAAAATCGAAGTTCCGGCGGGTAAGCGCTACATCAGCCGCTACCGTTCGGTAGAGCCGCAGCCGGTGGCGGATGTTTTTCAAAAAATTCATAAGAAATTCAGGAAAGGTCTCAAAGACCACAAAAACAAGGTCAATGATGCCCGCTGGCTACAGGAAAACCTGGCTTTCACGGGCGAGTTGTGGCTGGGCCATCTGCGCTATGGTACTCACGGTACCAACGAAATCGAGAACTGCCACCCCATGCTCCGCCAAAGCAACTGGCGAAGCCGCAACCTGGTGATGGCGGGCAATTTCAACATGACCAACGTGGACGAGCTTTTCGGCAAACTCGTTTCGCTGGGACAGCATCCCAAAGAAAAGGTGGACACGGTGACGGTCATGGAAAAAATCGGCCATTTCCTGGACGAGGAAAACCAGCGTGTTTTCGACCGCTTCAAAGGAATCTGGGAAAATCCCACGCTATCGGATATTATCGAAGAAAATATTGATATACAGCGCGTTCTGGAACGTTCCTGTCGCGATTTCGATGGTGGCTACGCCATGTGTGGCCTCACGGGCCACGGCGCGGCTTTTGTGATGCGTGATCCGGCGGGCATTCGTCCGGCTTTTTATTACGCCGACGATGAAGTGGTAGTTGTGGCTTCCGAAAAACAAGCCATTAAGGCGGCTTTCGACGTCGAATACGATCAGATCCAGGAAGTAACTCCCGGTAGTGCCTTAATCATAAACAAGGAAGGTGAATATTCCGAAATGTCTATCCTGCCTCAGTTGCCCAAGCGATCGTGCAGCTTCGAGCGCATTTACTTTTCGCGCGGCACCGATCCCGACATTTATAATGAGCGCAAAACGCTGGGCAAACTACTGATTCCGCAGATTCTGGAAGAGATCGACTACGATCTTGAAAACACAATTTTTTCCTATATACCCAATACCGCCGAAACCTCGTTTTTCGGCATGATCGAGGGCCTGGAAGAGTACTTGGCCAAGAAGCGCAAGCGGGCCATTATGGAGGGGATTTTGTTCGAGGAAGAACTGGACAGAGTACTGTCGTTCCGGCCCCGCATTGAGAAACTCGTAACCAAGGATGTCAAATCCCGTACCTTCATTACCGCCGATAATCTGCGCGATGATCTCGTATCAAGTGTGTATGACACAACCTTCGAGGTAGTTCGCAAGGGCATCGACACTGTGGTGGTTATCGATGATTCCATCGTACGAGGTACTACACTGGAAAAAAGTATTCTGAAAATGCTGGACGGCCTCGGTCCCAAGAAAATTGTGATCGTTTCGTCGGCTCCACAGATTCGCTTTCCCGACTGCTACGGCATCGATATGTCACGCATGAAAGATTTCGTGGCGTTCCGCGCGATGGTTGAATTGCTGGAAGAGCGTGGCATGGGCTTCATGCGCGAAGAGGTTTACGCCCAATGTGCGGCAAACCTGGCTTCGGGAAATGCGCACATGACCAACTACGCCAAGGCGCTGTATGATCTGTTTACGGATGAAGAAATCTCCCGTAAGGTTGCCGAAATCATTCGTCCTGACGATATGAAAGCCGAGCTGGCGGTCATTTTTCAAACCGTGGACAATCTCCACCAGGCTTGCCCGAAACATATCGGCGACTGGTACTTTACCGGAAACTACCCCACGCCGGGTGGTAATAAAGTAGTTAACAAAGCTTACGTCAATTTCCACGAAGGAAAGCTGGTGCGGGCCTATTAAAAGTACATTTGTAGTAGGTAGGGAATAGAATTCTTTTACCTTCTCCCATAGATAGAAAAAGCGGATAGTTCTGACGAACCATCCGCTTTTTTATGCTCTATCTCTTAGCTTATGATGCAGGTATATCAGGAGTTATTGTTTTTTACTGACCGGACAGCCACCATTCTTGTACTTACCGGGCTGGGTGGGGCATTTGTCCACGTGGTCGGGAATACCATCCTTATCAGTATCAGGGCAGCCACCAAAGCGTAACAAACCTTTCACATCGGGGCAGCCATCGTAAGCATCACGCACGCCATCGCCGTCGCGGTCAGGACACCCTTTTACCGTCCCTGGTTGGTTGGGGCATTCATCGAGACGGTCTATGACACCATCTTTATCAGTATCGGGACACCCGCGCGTAGCCACCGTTCCGGCCACATTCGGGCACTTATCCACGTAATCGGGGATACCATCAGAGTCGGTGTCGGGGCAGCCAAAAAACTTGGCGACACCCGGCGTGTTAGGGCAGCGATCCCGATCATCGGGAATTCCGTCGTTATCGGCATCGCGAACTTTACGATTAAAACGGTGCGTGAGCGTCACGGACAGGAAACTGTACTTATCATTGGGCGTATCGCTGTAAGTCGTCGATTCCTCAGGGTTGATCAGGCGACGACCCGAAGTAGCATCCAATTTGTCGCTGCGGGCAAAATAAAAGCGGTGGTCAAGGCCCGCCTGCCAGTTATCGGACAAATGGTAGTTGAGCGTAAGGCCGACCGGAATCGTCCGTTCGTTGGTCTTACTGACTCCCAATGGTCCCTGAGGGTTACCCCAACGCAGAAAAAGCGGATTGCGACCGCTGACATCACTGTTGGTAAAGCGTACACGCTGGTCAGTATCAAGATCAAAGGCATTGGCACTAAAATACATTATACTCAATCCGCTATAAACCCCCACATGAAATGGGCTTCGGTCAGCGTAGCGACTGAACTGTTCGGTCAAATCCCAGCGTGCCAAGAGTCCGATGGAGTTGAATTCATTGACAAAATAAGAATTAAAGAATTCCCGTTTTTGCCCCCCAAGCTTGCCGGCGGCGAAGTCGAGACTCATAGCAAAAGCAGGATTCAACTGATGGATCAGGCTGAGACCAGTCATGAACTTCATGTCCTGGTCGCCAAGCTCACCAAAAAACTGCGTCAAGCCACCCCGAATAGATATGGAGTAAGGAGAAAGTACCCGTTCGGTTAGCTTGCCGTTTCGGTTTTGCCCTTTGAGCGTGTCGGAAGCCTGCACACTAATCCGGCCCTGCGCCACGGCGGCTAGGGTAATGAACAGCAAGCAGAAAGACAACAAATAGCGGCGCAACATCATGGAGAAGAGATTGATGTATTTACAAATATAAAAAACTGAACCCGAAACTTTACTAATATTCTCCTGTAAATCAATTGGCCCAACGAACTTTCCGAGTTAAGAGTAGTTTCAGTAAGAGAATATCGCCTACTTTCGCACGAATAAGGTTTTGTAAAAAACATGTGCTGAGAAAGAATACTATTGAACCTAATTTTAACCTTAGATGTACAGTTGCCGGAAGAATAAGCACGACCAACTGTCAACTATACAATACAAAAATGAGCGTCGTACCCTATAAGGATAAGGACAATAGCAAACGCGAGCAAGTCGCCGAGATGTTTGACAACATCTCGCCCAAATATGACTTCCTGAACCATCTGCTGAGTGGTGGCATCGACATCTACTGGCGCAAACGGGCAATTAAGCTGCTCAAAAAGTCCCAGCCGGGCGGCGTAAAGACAATCCTCGACATCGCTACCGGCACGGGCGATTTTGCCATCGAAGCCCTTGCGCTGCATCCCGAAAAGATAATTGGCGTGGATATTTCGGAAGGGATGCTGGCCATAGGACGGCAGAAAATCCAAAAACTGGGCAAACAGAAAATTATCGAGTTGCGCACGGGTGATTCGGAGCATCTACCCTTCGCAGACAATTATTTCGACGCCGTTATCGTTTCCTTTGGCGTACGCAATTTCGAGAACCTGCTGGCCGGACTGACCGATATGCAGCGTGTTATGCGCCGGGGCGGTACCTGCGTGGTAGTGGAATTCTCCAAGCCAAAGGCGTTTCCGTTTAAGCAGGTTTACAATTTTTATTTCAAATATATCCTGCCTACCGTCGGCAAAATGGTTTCTAAAGACAGTTCTGCTTATACTTACCTTCCCGAGTCGGTACAGGCATTTCCCGATGGAAACAATTTTCTGACCATTTTTGAACAAGCGGGCTTCACCAACACTCAATGCATCCCACTCACCTTCGGAATTTGTTCCATCTACGTCGGGCACAAGTAGCCTTCCTACTCCTGCTTAGCTTTTTTACCGTCGATCGGGCCCAGGCGCAGGGAAAAGGCTACGTAAGGCGACATCTGGAATTTTACGACGACAAGCCCATTCACTACGGCTTTCTGTTTGCAGTACCCGTCACGCGGTTCAATATTCGGCACAGCGATAAGTTTCTTGAAGCCGACTCAGCCTACGCCATCGGGTCACCCGCGCAGCCAGCCTTTCGCATGGGTTTTACCGTCAATGCTTTCCTGAACGATCATTTCGACATACGCACTACGCCATCTGTCTCGCTTTACGAGCGGCAGGTACGATTCGACTACCCCGGCGGCGGAGCGCCGCCGGGTAACACAAAGCTTGAAAAACGGGAATCCACCTGGATTGAAATTCCGCTTTTGCTCAAATACAAATCTGTCCGGCGCGTCAATACCCGCATGTACCTACTGGCGGGCGTGACGCTGGCCATCGAAACTAACGTCAAGCGGAGTCGCGGCGGCGGAGCCGCTAACCAGCTCGATACCCGCACCTCAGACTTTACCGTGGACTATGGGGTGGGCTTCGAGCAATTCTTTCAATTCTTCAAGTTTGCACCCGAACTTCGCTTTTCCCACGGCTTGGTGAATATGCTGCAACCTGGTGGCAGCGTGAGCGTCGGCATTGACCGCATGACCACCCACACCGTGACGCTTTACCTAAATTTCGAATAACTACCTTGTAGGAATCAACAGGTTAGCTTTTTTCGAAAAAATTTTCAGAAAAAAAGTTGGAAAGCAAAAATCACTCCTACATATTTGCAGTCCCAAACGTAAACAGAAGGGCGCTTAGCTCAGTTGGTTCAGAGCACCTGCCTTACAAGCAGGGGGTCGGGGGTTCGAATCCCTCAGCGCCCACAAAAGCCGCTAAATCATATGATTTAGCGGCTTTTTTAGTTCTTTCGCTAATCCTTTTTTTCTTGTAGCTAGCTGAACCCGGAAATCCTTACGAGGATTCTCTTATTCACCTACTTCTTTACCGGCATATTAGCATTCACCTTTCTGCGCCAATCGCGGAATTGCGCTAGCATCTCTCGCTTCTTTTCGGGCATTTGACTCGACAGGTCGTTGCTTTCACTCAGGTCTTCTTTCAGGTTGTAAAGTTCCGCTGCGCCGTTTTCATAGCTTTCAGTGAGTTTATAATCACCCAGACGATAGGCCCCGGCGGGGCGCCCCAGTTGGTTGCTGAAATGCGGGTAGTGCCAGTAGGCGGGCTGGTCGGGCAGCGTCTTTTGAGTACCCAGCAGCACGGACAGAATGCTACGGCTATCCATCTCGACCTGAGGCATGGGCTGTTGTAGCAGTTCGCTGAATGTAGCGAAGTAGTCCACGTTACTGAAGTACTGATCACTGATGCTGCCAGGCGCGATTTTTCCTTTCCAGAACGCAATGGCCGGAATGCGGATGCCTCCCTCGTAGACATGGCCTTTCCACTTGCGCAGTGGCTCCATCGTAGTAGGAATAGGCCCCAGCTCCGGTAGGCCGACGCCACCGTTGTCGGAGGTGAAAATGACCAGCGTGTTTTCCAACAATCCTTGTTCCCGCAATGCCGCCATTACACGGCCTACGCCGTCGTCCAGGCTTTCCATCATGGCACCGTAATTGGGATTGTAGCGGCCTTCGAATTTCTCGTATTTACGGAAGTATTTACTCAGTTTGTCGCCCCGTGGCACGATGAAAACGTGCGGCGCGGAGTACGCGAGATACAGGAAGAAAGGCTTTTGCGTCCCACCGGACTTCTTCTGTAAAAATTCCACGGCGTAATCGGTGAGCTTGTCGGTGAGGTAGTGCGTACCATCGTCTTTGAATTCCTGCTTGTAACTGTCCTCAAAAATCGAGTAGTTGTAGTAATCCAGCCCGTTGCGGCCGATCATGCGGCTATAATCGAAGCCCTGCGCCCAGGGAGCCAGGCTGTCGCCGTTGCCCAGGTGCCACTTGCCCACCATGCCCGTGGCGTAGCCCTGCGCTTTGAACCACTCGGCCAGCGTGGTAGCGGAAGAAGGCAGGAACGGATTCCAGGGGGCAGGATTTACGGGCGAGGCGTCGTCGGTACGATTGCCCGCGATGAAGTTGGTAAGCCCGTAGCGGGCCGGATGGCGGCCCGTCATGATCGCCGCCCGTGAGGGCGAGCAGACCGGGCTTGCCGAATAGGCCTGTGTAAAGCGCAATCCGTGCCGCGCCAGCGAATCAAGGTGTGGCGTTTCATTGTAAGGATTGCCGTAGCAACCCAGGTCAAAGTACCCCAGGTCGTCGGCCAGGATATAGACAATGTTGGGCTTTGGGGGAGAAGCGTTTTGGGCGAGTGCATTTATACCGCAAAAGGCTAGCCATAGAAAGCCAGAAAGAATTTTCATAAGAATGCTTTTTTACAAAAAGCGCTTCTTGCACCCGTTATACCGAAAACAGGAATTCCCATTGGGAATTCCTGTCAATAAAAAGTTTAAGAGTTATCGTGGCAGGTGCTCTGAATTTCTGTGCCAGAAGTACCGCCGATACTTTACCGATAAACTACCTGTTTACATTCAAACTACTAAAATCTCCCCGCTCCAAGTCGGCAGCCTTGCCAAACTGCCGCATGGCTTCCTGGAACACATTATCCGTTGGATTAAGTACCTGAAAGATTTCATTGTTCAAACCATCCTTGCGTTGGCGCCCCCACTGGTAACGGCCAATGTAGCCCTTGGTTTGGGCCAGGATGAGGGGTTTTGAGCGGGCGAGTTCTTCATCGTTAGGCTTGATGCCCGCTTTTTTAGCATCCTGCACCAGTTCTTTCAGCATAGCATCGGTGACGGTGAATTTTTTGAGAAACTCATTAAAGTCTTGCTTACCTAAGGCCTTTTGGTGGTCGTTGACATAGCGCAGGGCGTACTCACGGAGAATATTTTTGGCGTAGAGCTCAAACAAGAACTTACTATTCATGCTGGTGTCGCGCGGTACGAAGACGTCGGGCATAATGCCACCACCACCATACACGGCCCGCCCGCCGTCGGTTTGGTAACGCAACTTAGGATCGAATTTGATGCTATCGGCGCTGAAGTACTCGCCGCTCTCGAAGCGCGTGCTGAGGTCTTTGTTATAATCTTCACCCTTGCCGAGTTCATAGTATTTCTGGATGCTGCGGCCGCTAGGCGTGTAGTAGCGCGAAATCGTCAGGCGCAGTTCTGAACCGTCATTCAACTTAATTGGCATCTGCACCAGTCCTTTCCCAAAGGTACGGCGGCCAACGACCAGGGCCCGGTCGTGGTCCTGCAAGGCTCCGGCTAAAATCTCGGAGGCCGAAGCACTGCCTTCGTTCGCTAGCACGATCACGGGCCCTTCCTCGAACATTCCCTTTAATTTAGCATTAGTCTTGCGGTTGTAGCGGTTGTCCTTGCCTTCGGTGTACACCAGCAGTTTGTTGCCGGAAATGAACTCGTCAGCAATGCTCGTGGCGCGCTCCATGTATCCACCGGGATTACCGCGCAGGTCGAGGATAAGTTTTTTCAAGCCCTGGCTTTTCAGAGAGGTCATAGCCGTTTTGAACTCCTCGTAAGTAGTTTCCGAGAATCGGCTTACTTTGAGATAGCCAATCTCTTCATCTACCATATAAGCAGCGTCCACCGAGTAGGTCGGAATCCGGTCGCGGACGATGTCGAAGGTCATCGGCTCTTCCAGGCCCGTGCGGCCAACGAGAATTTTCACCTCGGTGCCGCGCTTGCCACGGAGCAGCTTGAAAACCCTGGCGTTGGTAGCACCGGGGCCGGAGAGTTCCTCACCGTTCACTTTGAGCAGACGGTCACCGCTCTGAATACCCACTGTTTCGGATGGTCCGCCGCTCAGAGGGCTGACTACGTAAACGGTATCGTTATAAATATTGAATTCTACTCCGATGCCATCGAAACCAGATTCCAGCTGTGAACGGGCGGCAGCAGCTTCATCGGCGGCGAAGTACGACGTATGCGGGTCGAGTTTTTCCAGCATTTTATGAATGGAATAATCCACCAGTTCGTCGGTATTGACCGAATCCACGTAATTGTTTTCCACCAGCATCAGTACCTCACGGAATTTCGCGTAACCTTTGGCGGTGTCGGTGAGGCTTTTGCCACCGCTGAAAAATACGGCCCCCATCAACATCCCGGCTGCGAGCGTCAGGCTAATTACGATGGGAAGGCGGACCGTCTGCGGTGAATTCTTTATCGGTTTTCGGGGCGTAGGTTCTTGCATAGGGTTCTTTTTTATCCTAAATAACGCAAAATATTTTGAAACGTTGCCTGTCAGACGCGCGCTTTGGCCGCCATCGTCACAAAAAAGTCCAGGGCTTCGGGATTCCGCATAGTGTCGCGGCTGGCGACACGGGCCGGGTCATAGCCCAGCAGGATTTTCTTTATCGGGGCTTCCAGTTTTTTGCCACTGATGGTATAAGGTACTTCGGGAATTTCTTCGATGCGGTCAGGGACGTGCCGGGGGCTAAACTGGCTTCGCAGAGCAGTGGCTATGCGCTGGCGTAATTCATCATTCAGACTTTCTCCCTCTTTTAAAACTACAAACAAAGGCATATTACCCGTACCGTCTTCATTTTCTAAATACACCACCAGACTATCCCTGATTTCGGGGAGACTTTCGACCGCGCTGTATACCTCGGCTGTACCGATACGGATGCCACCCCGGTTGAGCGTAGCATCGGAACGGCCAAAAATAACGACTGAGCCACGCGGTGTTATTTTGATCCAGTCGCCGTGTCGCCAGACGCCCGGGTAGGTTTCAAAGTAGCTGTGGCGGTAGCGTTCATCATCAGGATCATTCCAGAAATAGAGCGGCATAGAGGGCATGGGTTCCAGAATTACCATTTCGCCGAGTTGATCCACGACGGGCCTCCCGTTATCGTCGAAGGCTTCCACCTTGCAGCCCAGCATTCGGCACTGAATTTCACCTGCATAAACAGGTAGCAGCGGATTCCCGCCCACAAAGGCGCTGCACACATCGGTACCGCCACTCAGCGAGATGAGCCACACATCTTTACGCACCGATTGGTAAATCCAAGCGTAGGCGTCGGGAGCGAGCGGCGACCCCGTAGAACCGATAGTGATCAGATGTTTCAGTCGCTCAGAGGGCAGACTAAGGTTGGCTTTCCGGCAGGCGATAAAATAGGCTGCTCCGCCGCCGAAGTGGTTAATACCGGCTTTTTCGGCCAGTGTCCACAGTACGTTGAGAGTTGGGAAAGCGGGAGCGCCATCGTACACGACCAGCGCGGCACCCGTTAGCAACGAGGCCAGCGCATAATTCCACATCATCCAGCCCGTCGTGGAGTACCAGAAATAGCGGTCGCCGGGCTTCACATTCTGGTGCAGGCTTAGGGCTTTCAGGTGTTCCAGCAAGCAGCCGCCCACCCCGTGGGTAATAGCCTTGGGCTTGCCCGTAGTACCCGACGAATAAAGTACCCAGATCGGATGATCGAAGGGAACAGCTTCGAAATCGAGCCCCTGATTGGGACTGTGCAGCACATCGTCCCATGACACCGTCCCTTCAAGCTGCGCGTCGGCGTCGAGGTAGGGCACCAGCACAGGTAGTTTTACGGTCGGTAGCCGGGATAACAGCTGGCGAAAGGCGGCAGTTTTGTCGTAGGAACGGCCATTGTACTGGTAGCCATCGGCCACGATCAGTACTTTGGGCTCGATTTGAGCGAAGCGATCCAGAATACTGGCTTCGCCAAAGTCGGGTGAGCAACTCGACCACACGGCTCCCACGACGTTGGCGGCCAGAAAGGCTACAACCGCCTGCGGAATGTTGGGAAGTACGGCGGCTACACGGTCGCCGGGTTGCACGCCCCGCTTACGGAACCAGGTCGCCACGGCGGCGACGTCCTTTTCCAATTCGGCCCAGGAAATTTCGGTAAGTGGCTGCCGCTCTGACTGAAATATCAGCGCAGGACGATCTTTTGTCTTTTGTCTGAAAATATGTTCGGCGTAGTTGAGCGTTGCGCGCGTAAACCATTGAGTACCGATCATATCATCGCCGCTTTTGCGCAGCACCTCGAAGTAGGTATCGTGGGATTTCAGGTCAAAATAATGCCAGATACTTTCCCAGAAATCCTCTACATCAGTGACCGACCATTCCCACAAATCGTGATAATCCCGGAAAAACAGCCCCTTTTTCACAAAAAGCCAGTCAATGTAGTGCTTCAGATTGGATTGGTCTTTAAAAGCCCGGCTAGGTTCCCAAAGCGGCGGAGAAGGAGCGATTTTTTGTTCTTTATTCATAGTTCAGACGGGGCGGCCTACGCCATTTAAGGTTCAGGCAGGATTATAGTAGGTAGTAACGTCTGGCATTCATTTTTAGGGTAACAAAATGAGAAAATCATGTAGCGATAAAAATACCTTACCTTTGCATTTCGTTTGGCAAGTGGCAGGTAATTTTCTGACTGTCAGTTCCGCCATTCTCTTAATTTTCGTCAAACATCCATTTTATTTTTGTTCAGAATCCAAAGCCCGTTGAAAGTTGGGCGAGAGGAACCAACATCCAGTAGTGATACTGTATTCCTATGAAAAAACGAAACGATTTTCTTAAAGATCCTAAATTCCAGCGTCCACAGCGAGATCAACCTGACCAGGAAGAATCCAGCAGTGAGCGTCCGGCTCAGAAGCGCCCGATAAAAGCGGCCGGCAAGAAAAAATACACCCGGCTCTCGGAAGCTTTCCCGGAGCTTAACGAAGGGAAAAAGCCCCGCAACAACGATGAACCGAAAGCCCGGCGCGATGACGAGCAAAAACCTCGTCGTGAGAAGCCTATCGACCGTCGGTCCAGTACCTCGGAGCGTACCCCGTCCGATCAATCTTTCGACTCCGGTCAAGAGAATAGGGAAAGACCGGCAATACCCCGTCGTGATGACGAGCGCAAACCCCGTCGCGAGGAAACCTATAAACCCAAACGCAGCAGCAATAAAACGGAGCGTATTTTCAATAAGCCTACCTTAAAAAGATCCGATGTTGATAGGCTGAAATCTCCCGATTACCAGCCGACCAAATTTGAGCGTAACCGCCACGACGATGCCGCAGGCGACGCTTCATCACGCCGTGAACCACGCACCGACCGCAACCGTCCAGATGGTAAGCGCGAACGCCCGAGTCGGCGCGATGTCAAATCAAGTGATGCCTTCCTCTCCCGTCCGGAAGACCGGGACATTGACCGCCGTAGTGAACGTGAGGGCGACCGTACAGGCCGGGAGGAACGGACGCCGCGCGGTAGCCGTCCTGAATCCAGGGAGCGCTACAATCCGCGGGCAGATCGCCGGGAACAGGCCGAAAAAGAGAAGCAAGCCAGCGAGGGCGAAAGCCGCCGCGTGGGTAAATTCAGCCGTCCACCCCGCTACGATTTTAGCGACTATGAAGACAAAAAACCTAAGTCGCGAAAAAAAGAAGATTTCAAGAAACACCAGGATGATGACGTTCTGCGCCTTAACCGGTATATCGCCAATGCGGGTATCTGTTCGCGCCGCGAAGCCGATGAACTGATTGCCTCGGGCCAGATTACGGTCAACGGTGAGGTAGTGACCGAAATGGGCTTTAAGGTAAAGCGCTCCGACGCCGTGAAGTACGGCAAGAAACTGCTGAATCCCGAGAAACTGGTGTACCTGCTTATCAATAAGCCCAAAGACTATATCACCACTACTGATGATCCCGAAGAGCGCCGCACGATCATGGATTTGGTGGCCGGAGCCTGCGAACAGCGAATTTATCCGGTAGGTCGCCTCGACCGTAACACCACTGGGCTTCTACTGCTGACGAACGACGGGGAACTGGCCAAGAAACTCACGCACCCGTCGAGCAATATCAAGAAAATTTACCAGGTTGAACTCGACAAACCTATCACAACCGAGGATTTTGAGAAATTGACAGAGGGCGTTGAATTAGAAGACGGCTTCATAAAACCCGATAGCGTGGGCATCGTTACGCCCGACGCGATGGTAGTAGGCATTGAGATTCACAGTGGAAAAAACCGTATCGTACGCCGGATTTTCGATCATCTGGGCTACGAAGTTCAGAAACTCGATCGCACGGTTTTTGCCGGATTGAGCAAAAAGGATTTACCTCGCGGCAAATGGCGCTTTCTGGGTGAAAAAGAAGTAGTCAGGCTGAAATTCCTTTTATAAAACCACCTCTCTGTTTTTATTCTTTGCACATAAAAATCCGGTTGAATTTAAACTCAGCCGGATTTTTATGTGGCTGAAGTCAATCTACATTGTCCTGCAGCTTGACAGGAAAAGTACGCTTATCTTAACGTAGATCAAACAATCCCAGGGTTTGCTTGACAGGGCCACAATGCATTCACGAGAAATGATTCCGACAGGAAATTTATTATCTGTTTTTATCGTTCTAAAAGAGAAATTCAAATAATTGGCACGGTAGTTGCTGTAAAACCCTTCTAAACGTCCAGAATCTAAAATCTATATCGGATAATTTTGAGAAAAAATGAATGACTTTTCAACAACCGCAATAGATTCGGTTGGCGGCAAAGAATTAATAGATAATAGTGTGTGTATAGTGTGAACAGGGCCCGGAGATTCTCCGGGTCTTCGTTTTTTAGGGCAAGACGAAATTTTTGATGGTAAGCCGAAGTTTGGCGAATGACCGCGAGTACCCCATCAGGATAGCCATGATAAACCAGGGAAAAAACAGGAACTGCCCGCCAGTAAGATTACTCTCGAAGAAGGGAATAATAAGGAGCGGCAGAAAGAACAAATAGTAGGTGGCAAAGTACCGGACATAGTACCAGCCCGGCCGGATAACGATCAGGTAAAAGAAAAACAGAAAAACAGGTATGCCTGCGCCGAAAAGGACTTCAAAATATGAATTGTGGTAGCCGCCCCAGCCCGTGATAGATTCGATTTTTTTTTTGTTAAAAACACCTATTCCTGTCACCCACAGATCGGGGGACTGATTGAAAAGGGAAACCATTTTCATGGACGTTTTGGCTCTTGGCTCACCTTTCTTCTGTTGGGTACGGGTTTTCTCTAAACGGGCATTGATAGCCGAATCCGGATCTTGCAGTAGATAAAGGACGAGCCCCAGAGGTAAAAAGGAAAGTATAACTTTTTGATAAAGAACGATTTTACGATACTTGAAAATGAACACCAGCCCAACTATACTCAGGCTTAGCCACGAAGTTCGATTGCCCGAAATAAGTACTAAATAAATGGCAATCAGGCTAAATACACCGAGCATCAGCTTGCGCCACCAGGGCAACGATACATTCCGAAGCAAATCCAGGGCAGTCAGCAGAAAAAGGGTACTTGCCCAGCCGTAATGGTTGGAAACAAAGGCATTATCTTCACCTGTTTCCGAGATGTCGTAAATATTGGTATCCGTAACGCTGCCTCCGGTAATAAAGAAGCTCACAATAGGGAGAAAATAAATCCAGTTAATTGCGTTGATGAATGCGTGAAGTACTTGCCTTACAGGATACAGCAGCAGTAGGTAGCCAACGGAAAAAGCTACGTATAGAAAAGGAAAAATGTAAGTAAGTACTCGTAAGACGGAAGTAGTGGAGTCAGAAAGCAGCGCAAAGAAAATGAATAACACACTCAGCACGATAACCGCCTGCATGTAGCTTGCCACCAGTCGCAGAGTGAGCAGGCTCTTTTTCAATAAAAAAAGCACAGAAAGCAACAGGACGCTGTATTTTACGACCCGCATGGGGCCTACACTGGCCATGCCGGTAAGAACCCCCAAGGCATAACCGACGATCACCAGTCCCATGTTCAGGAACAGGAGGCGGAAGACAAGATCGTCGGAAACGGATTTGCGGGTCGATAGGTAGTTCAACTCGACAGGATATCAATGAAATTTGCAAACATAGTATTCAGGTCAAATCGCTCAGCTTGCGATCGGGCCTTTTGAACCTTAACGGCGCGCAGGTTGGGCTGGCGGATACATTCATCAATGGCCCCGGCCAGTGCTGTGGCATCATTGGGCGGAACTAGCCACCCGCAGTTTCCCTGATCAAGTACTTCGGGAATGCCCCCAACGCTGGTGGAAACGACAGGTACCCCCTGCGCCATAGCTTCCAAATTGGCTACTCCAAGTGCCTCCCGGTGCGAAGGGACACAAAAGATATGGCTTTTTTTCAACAAATTCAGAACCACAGGCTGCGAAATCTTACCCAGAAAATCACCCGAAACATTGGGGTACCTCTTTAGAGCGGACATGATTTTCTCACGATCGGCCGGATTGGGTCCTGCGATGGTGAGCACAAAATCAAAGGCTAAAAGCGACAGCGCCTCCATGAGCGTGAGCAATCCCCCACGCTGGTAATCGTTTTTGACAAACAACACCCTGATTGGTGCAGACGGGTCGATTATCTCCGCCATAATCGATGATTTTTCCGGTACCTCAACTGCTTTATACAGACGATGTAGTTTGTGTTCAGGAATCCCGTATATTTTGGAAAGCTTACCTTTCAGATAATCCGAATTCACGATTATCTTTCCGGACTGCCGAGCCACGGCTTTTTCTATAAATCGAAACAAACACCGTTTCAAGCCCAGCCGTGATACGCCCAGTTGATTCCAGGAAGCCGTGAGGTTGTTGTCGTCATTCACCATACCAACCATCGCCTTAAACTGATAGGCACTCCATAGTCCAACGAGGGCATTGTTGTATACCAGCACATCGAAAGGAAATTCTTTGCGCAGCTGCATAGCGGCTCGATGATAAGCCCTCATGCGTATGAATTGACTAAGGATAGAAGACTGCCAGAATTCAGAAATGACAACTTTGTGAACAAAGGGTCGAGGATTAGACAAATCCTCGGTCAGGATGCGAAGTTCGTGCTCAGGATAAAGATCATTGATTCGAATCAGCAGATTAGCAAATTTCACTGGGCCGTTCTCGACCACCTCAAAGACATTGGTGCAAAATAGAATTTTCATGGCATATCCAGCCCGTGAACCCGACACAAAGTGTCTTCGATATTCTCCCAAGTACAGTATTGCCGCAACTTTTCATCGAAAGTATATGTATCGCGCTGACGAAACAGCGCATCTGCTACCTGTGCATAATCTTCTGCTTCATAGCGGGGTAGCACATAACCGACCTTCTTATCTCTGACAAACCCAGAAACCTTCACTTCGGCGTTTATAATCACGGGTGTGCGGGTCTGGATGGCATCATAAATCTTATTGGGGCTGGCGTTGATATTATTGTCATTAATGGGGGCATAGACGCATAGGATATAGTCGGCCCGCCGGGCAGCAATGGTAGTTGCTTCAGCCTGAGGCAGCACACCCAGCCACTCCACACGAGAGTGTTGCGTCAGGGCGCGGGAAGGCTCGTCGGCCAACCACCCTGCCATAATTACTTCCATGTTGGGGTCAGCGGCCAACAGGTGTCGTGCAGTCATTGTACCGCGCTGTTCTCCCAGCCAGCCGTAATACAGAAGTGTCAGTCCGGGAGTTCTTTCTTTTTGGGGCAAATTAGTAAGTTGATAAGGGTAGTTAGGAATGATGACCGCTTTATTTTTCATAAAATCCGGCAGGAGTTTCAACCTGTTTTCATCCGTAACGATGCAATGGCTGATGGGCGCATACACAAGCTTTTTTACCCAACTCGACTGATTGCCCGGCTGATTTTTCCGAAGAAAAATGGAATCGAATATATCCAGTACTACGCGTTTCTGCAACCATAAAAAAGGCCAAAGTACCAATAGCTGGGGTTCGTTGATAATATGTATCGAATCATAACGCCGGAAAACAAGCAGAAAGGCGCTCTTGGCAAAATACCGAAACAGGGTACCCGGCGCTGTGCGCTTGCCCTCTATAAAATGTAGAGTATCGACATTTGGAGCTGCAAAACATTGGTCGGGATCAGGGCCAAGCGCCACCAACTCTACCCGCGCTACCTGATTAAGCGTCCGAACCTCTTTATTGATCCGCATGTCGGAGCCATCGTTGAAGGACAAGTAGATAAGCGAAGATCGGCCCGTTTGCCGAATTCGCCGAAAAGCCGCCAACAGCCCGCCCGCAAGCAAGGCGTAATTGCCGTACATATAGGCCGGAACGGGTGGATAGTAAAGGGTATAGGATATGGAGAAGAGCAGTATACTGAGAACGAAAACCCATTGTTTGCTGTAAAGAAGGAAAACCAGCACCGCCAGACCTATACAAGAAAGCAGATAGTTGAGCCAGTCGGGCTTGCCGGACAAATAGCCTAGGCTGAAGGTTCCCAGTGTGTTAACAACTGCATTCTTCAAATACAAGCCTGGAGTTCTGGAGAGTTGGGTAAGGTACACCTTACGGCTCAGCGTCTGGTAGCGCTGATATGTTTCGAGGTCGTACCCATTGCCACCAGTCGATAACGACAGCTTCGTGCCGAACGCTTTTTCGTAGAGTGCATAGCCGTCGTCATCACTCAGGCTAATTCCGTAGGGGTTGCGGTAGGCACCCGTCCCGACATAGGCCGTGTGCCACACATTTTTTTGGGAAGGCTTGTAGAACAGCCCCCACACTAATACGGAATAACCCAACGTCAAAAGAAGGATACGACGGCCTTTGGATTGAAAAAGCAGATACAGAATAACCGGAAAGGCTAAAACCGTCGTAGGCCGGGCTAGTATCGCCCATGGCAAGCACGCCAGCGCGAAATACAGAAACCCCTTGTTCCCTGTGGAACGCAGCGCAAGAAATACAATCAGCAGAGCCGGTACCGACTGCCAGAAATAGTAATGGTTAAAAACCACGTATTTGAGCACTATCGGATTCAGGGCGTACAGCAGAAAAAAACCAATTGACCAGCGTCTCGAAAAAGCTGTGCTGCGGATGAACAAACTGCACAAAAGCAGGTGAACCAACGCCTGGAACAATAGGGTAGCCTGCTGGTGCCCAAAAAAAGGAAACAGGTGGCTAGCAAACCAAACCAGGTACACATATCCCAGATCGTTGTAAAAATAAGGCTCTAAATGTTTTGATTTCTGAAAGCGGTACGTGTCTTCATGCTCTACATCGTCTAGTCCGCCATAGCGCAGAATATCTTCCACATCAATTAGGAAACGAGGAGGCCACGATAGGTTGGCGGCGGCAGAGTAGTAGGGGCCCGCCCACACTGATTTTTGGCGGAAAAAGTTCGATACGTTGTAAACGTGCGTGAGCCACAAGGCAAGTGCCAGCACTCCTACTCCGGCCCAGAAACTTTTATTGCTGCTAAAACCAGTACGCATTCGATGGCGAGTGAGGTCTGGAGACTAATTGAATCGAAGCAATTTGATAAAAAACGGCCATATGTAGTGTGATAAGTAATAGGTGGGAAACAAAGTTGCCACCACGAACACCCACAGAGTCAGGCGGCGGAATATTTCCGGCGGTAGTTCTTTGAGTAAAATCCTGACCGCAATGAAAACCGCCGGAAAGGCGTACATGATGCTGCGCGTCATGTCATACACCAAGAACGACACGCCCAAGCAGGCCCCGATGGCGAACAGGAACACCATGAGTGCCCACTTTTCCCGATGTAGCCAGAGTGTGGCCATGGCACCCAGGATATAAAGCCAGTACGACTCGAAGCTGGAAATTGTCACGAAAGGAATCAACTCGACGAGACGCTGCTTTATCAGCACGTACTTTGCTTCGGTCAGAACCTGTGAAAGCCCCGAAACCGCCGGTAGCCCGTACCGGTGCGCCAGCAGCCAGCGCAAAACCAGCGTAGCAGCTACTCCCGATAGGATGGCCCACTGTGTTTGGGTGGGCAATAGCAACGGCTTACGAAAAAAAATCAGGTTTTGCCCGGAATGGGCAGGAGAAAATGAGTGCCACAGCCAAACTAGCCCCGAGGCCACGATAGCCCGTTCATCGGTCCAGAAAGCCAGGGACATAAACAGGAAGACAAGCACCGGATTCCGGCTTTGCATCCCCAGCAAAAGAAAGAGCAGGGCGTAGGCGTCGAAATAAGCGTAAATATCCCAAAAGAAAATTTTTCCCAGGAAAGTAAAGCAAAACCCCATCAGCAGCCAAGTGAGGGCAATAACATCGGAGCAATGGCGTCGCAGTACTTTATAGGAAAAATAGAAAAACAAAAAGCCCGCCAGGTACTCCAGCCCTATCAGAAAAAGCATCAGCTCTTTCAGCGAGCAGCCCAGACAAAGCTTGCCCAAGTAAGCCGGGAACAGGCGGTAGGTCATCTTGGAAATATGATGGTAAGCTTCTCGGTCAGAAAAAGTGGTAAGGGGAGAAACGATTTGCTTTTCGAGAAACTGCCACGTGACCGATTCGGCGACTTTGTGGTACCCTACCAGAATGCTCAGGAGGGCATCTCCGCCCGTAAATAATATAGTTACGGTGCAAAACAACGCTAACCATACTCGGAAGTGCGGCAGAACAATAAGCCGTTGGGTATGCTTGGCGCAGCAACTTTCAAAATCCTGAAGGAGTCCCTTGATAGTGACGAGGTCATTAATCATAATAATTATAATTGCCTGGGCGAAGGATCGGATGCACTGATTAGTTTAGCGAATGTTTCAGGATTCGAAGAAAGAATGGAGCAACATAGTGAGCCAAATAATAAGTTGGGTACACCACGTTTAGCAACAAAACACCGGTAAGAATTTTTCTGACTTCATAAGGTTCGAAAACCGCATAAATCCACCTAAAGGCAATCAATATAGCCGGGAAAGCGTACATTATGCTTCTGGTCATATCGTCTACCATATAAGACACTAGCAAAGGCCCCAAAAAAGAGAGGATATAGATAGCAAAGACAGGCCTGGATACCAGACGCCCCAGCGCACTAAACGAAAGGAGAAGGATAAGCCACCACCCCTCAAAGGCTGACAAGGTTACCATTGGGATTAGGTCGATTTTCCGATGCTCAAACAAAACTATTTTTGCTTCCGTGAGGGCCTGAGTAATGCCTGTTGTGGAAGGCATGGAATAAAGACGAGCAAGTGAGAACCGTATTGAGAAATGAAAAACTAGACTAAAAATGATCATCCATTGGTATTTGTTGAATTTAATAAACCGTTTCAGCGTAAGCACCTTGTTTGAAAAAAGACTTTGGTTTTTGTCGTCAACACTATGCCAAAAAAATACAAGGGCCGAAGCAACGATGGCTCTTTCATCGGTCCAGAAAGCCATGCAAAGTACCACGAAGAGAATTTCAATGCGTCGGGTCATCATGGCCAGCAGCAACCCAAGTAAGGCAAAGCCATCAGCGGAAAACCAAAAGAAGAGTTTGCCCAGAAAGATAAAGCACATGCCAAGAGTCAATAAAAGTGCCGACGAACGATCAGACATTCGCCTGACCAGCTTGCTGAAAAACATAAAAAAGAAGAAACCTGCTAAATACCCCAGTGTGGTCGTGAAATACACTAATTCTTTGAGGGAACAGCCGGTGCAAAGTTTGCCTAGCAATGGTGGAAAAAGGCGATGCACCATTTTGGAAGTGTGATGAAAGGGCTCTCTACCCGACTTGGCCGTCAGGGGAGAGTCTATCTGCTGCTGAAAGAATTGCCAAGTTGTGCTTTCAGATAGCTCTTCGGAACCAATCATGACACTTAATATCGTATCTCCGCCCGTTAGAAACACCAAAAGTGTGCATGTAGCTGCTAGGCTCAAGTGAAAGTGCGAAAGCTGGGAAAAGTCCTGAATGTAGCGATTGCACCGTTTTTCAACCCTTTGCAGGAAAAGTATCAGCATAAGGTTCAATTGGTAGATGGTAGCGAAGTCAAGTACTCGGCGATCCGTTTACTGGCTTGGCCATCGCCATATGGATTGATTATTTCATTTGCTCTACTATGGTACCACAAGTTTTCCACCGCTGCCACAATGCGATCCTCATCTGCCCCCACCAACTGTACCGCTCCGGCTTCCAGGGCTTCGGGACGTTCGGTAGTATCGCGCATTACCAACACGGGCTTGCCTAAAGCCGGAGCCTCTTCCTGTATACCGCCTGAGTCGGTCAGGATAAGCCAGCTTTTTTTCATGGCAAAAACAAAGTCGGGATAATCCAGAGGAGCAGTCAGGTACACGTTGGATAGATCAGAAAGGTACTCCTGCACAGGTTGCTGCACCTGGGGATTCAGATGAACAGGGTAAACGATATTCAGGTCAGGAAAACGACCTGCCAGGGTACGCAAAGCGGCGCAGATTTGCCTGAACCCTTCCCCAAAATTCTCACGACGATGGCCCGTGACCAGCAGAACACGGGCGTTGTTGTCGAAAGCTGTCTGAATTCCAGGAGGTACTTGCCCCGAAAATCCTTTCACTTTTTCCGTAGCCCACAACAGTGCGTCAATCACCGTATTGCCCGTAATCAGGATATGGCTACCAGCCACGCCTTCCCGTAGCAAATTATCCGCATTGCTTCGCGTAGGGGCAAAACAAGCCGACGCCAGGCGGTCCACCAATATGCGATTAGCTTCTTCCGGAAAAGGTGCGGTCAAACTACCCGTGCGGAGGCCCGCCTCTACATGGCCCACTCTAATTCCCGCGTAGAAAGCAGCCAATGTAGTGGCCAGAGCCGTAGTGGTATCTCCGTGTACCAAGACCCAATCTGGCAGAAATTCTTGCAGTACACTGCGCATTCCCAACAAAATCCGCGAGGTGATGTCCGTCAGGTCCTGGCCCGGCTGCATGATATTAAGGTCGAAGTCAGCTTCAATCTCAAAGAAACTCATGATCGGTCCGAGCATTTCGCGGTGTTGTCCGGTAGAGCAAACTTTCTGCTCAACGGCAGGCGAGTCGTGCAGGACTTTCACCAGCGGAGCCATCTTGATGGCTTCGGGACGGGTACCGAATACGGTAAGTACTTTCATGTAAAAAGGAAGGCAAAGTCCTCCCAGGTATATTTTGCTAAGGCGGTAAAGTTACGATTTCCTGCCGCTTCCAATCTAGTACTTGGCGAGGTGGCTGCCATCTCCAGCTTTTGCCGCAATTCATCATGGGAGTCATAGAGCCATTCATCCTGCTGCCGCAGCCTTTCTGATATTACCCCCTGCCGGGGAGCAATAATGGGCCTGGCAAATCCCATTGCCATAATTAATGAACCCGAATTTTCAATGTTTTTGAATGGAAGTACTACCATGTCCGCTGCCCGAAAATAATATTGTAGCTCATTGTCAGCGATGAATTCATTCACGAAAATAATGTTAGACGACCGCTTTTCTTCAATCATTCTACCATAGTCTGTATTCATGACTTTGCCCGCTATAAGCAGGATAACGTCCGGTTGCTGCATCTCCCTGAAACATTCAACTAGTTCCAGGATTCCTTTATAAGGCTTTATCAATCCAAAATACAGGAAGATCTTAGCAGAGGAAGAAAACTGCAATCTCTCCCGAGCTGCTGCCCGGGAGACTTCGTCAGGATAGGTACTTTTATAATCGCCCTCCGGCACTACGCGGAATTTGCTTTCGGGAGTACGAAGTTCAACAGAAGCTTTGAGTATAGTACTTTGCGCAAAAACCCGAACCCAGTCGCAACGGCGGGCCAGGAATCGCTGACAGAAGCGATGAACGCCTAGGTAGGTAGCGTCATGGGGAAGGATGTTATGCAGTGTCCAAACCAGCTTAGCACCAAGCATACGGGCCAGCAGAATTTGGCCGCAAAACAGAGGAACGCTAAGCAAGGTAAGCCAAAGCGAGCGCCGATAGTAGTAGGAAACGATCCAATCGAAGTGCAGGTAGGTGGGGCGGAATTTTATGACAGTGAGAATAATACCCAAAAACCTATTATCTACTCCATTAAATACCTTCAACGCCCCGCTTCTGTTCAGCCCCGCCATCATCAGTCGCTGATAAGGATTATGTGGCCCGGCTACGGGGAGGCAGGCGATGGCGATATTTTTATTTATTGAAACCAGGGTCGATGGTTCAAAGTGTAAGATAGATTGCTATTACGCGGCCCTATGACTCGTGCGGGAGCTCCCGCCACGATAGTTTTGGGGGGTACGTCTTTTGTTACTATGCTTCCCGCTGCCACGATTGCGCCATAGCCCAGCCGAACGCCGGGCAAGATTGTAGCGCGCGAAGCTATCCAAACGTAGTCCTCAATGATTACATCAGCGCCAAATGGCGCATGAAAGTCGTCTTGCGGATCATGAGAAAGCGTCCAGATGTTAACTTCCTGGGCGATGTCTACGTTGTTGCCCAGCGTTAGCTTGCCACCACGACCGTCCAGTAGCACACGCTTGTTAATGACGGTATGGTTACCGATGTTGATGTTTTCACCAAAACGTGTTTCTACACCCATTGCGAAGAAACAGCCCTTGCCCAGGGAAGCGACTGTGTTTTCAACAAAAAAAAGACGTATGAAATGAATCGGGAAAAACATAATCCAATCCCGGTAAATGTAGTTTTTGAAAGCCAAAATGGCGATATATACTGAAACTGCGGCTTTTCTCATCGTCCCGTGGTAATCGTTTCAGCGAATGATGTAAAAGAAGTTAAGGAAAAGTGGCTTTGGATGCTCTGATTGGCCTGTAAATAATTTAAATCAGGCAACCTGGCCAAGATTTCTTCAAGTCGGTTTTCAGATTCAATAGTATTCTGCGGGGCTTGATTTATCAAATGCCGGTCGTTCTGGTATTGGTGAATAAAATTGTACAGACTTAATCCTTTCGTCGAATCGTAACCAAAGTCAATAATAAAAGAGGGAGTTTCGGTAAAGCAGGCCTCCAGTCCCATCGTGGTACCCAGGTGAAAAAAGGCTTGAGCGAAATGAATCTTTTCGAATTTTTCGCTGATCGCATGCTCAGATACCGACAAATCAGCCTTACGGAAGCCCTCGTCAAAAACAACGTTGGGTAGCGGACGGATTTCATTGTAGAGCGTCCAATCCTTCATCACAGGGTAAGGCCGCACGACGAGGGTCAGGTCAGGACGGCCATCGGCCATGACTTGTGCTACGCGCCTGATAACTTCTACTTCCTGCCGGGCCAATTCTGGGATACCCACTGCGCAGCCAAAGTAGATATATTCGAAAGTAAAAGAACGTATAAGTGGCTGCTCGCGGGTCAGAAACTCGTGAATGTAGCAGAACTGACTTGCTCCAACCACCTGGATTTGTGCCGGAGGTATTCCATGAAGTTCAGCTATATCCTCTTTAATGCCATCCGACCAACAGAGGTACTTTACACGTTTCGAAAACTTAGGATTTTTGCAAGCGTGATCCCAACTGTAGACATACACTTTGGCCAGTCTCTTTTCCTTCAAAATTCTGGCCAGCAGATAATCGTCCGCAATAGAAGTATAGAGAATAAACTGGTCAATGTCGTCTAGCCAGGTCCCGCTACTGTATTGTAGTCTGTCCAGATAATTATCATAGGATAGTACTTTGGGTAGTCGCTTCGTCCATCTGAGAATACGTATTGCTTTTTTTCTCTTTATTTCAGTAGGTGCATTGGAAGCAAGAAAGAGCTGCATCAGGTAATAGTTATTCTCACTCCTGGGTATTTGCTTGAACAGCAAATACAGCCGTTCCCAAACCTGATTCCAGACCGTAGCCTTCCGCTCCTGGATAATTCGAAACTCGATGCCCTCGGGCAGGTGGCGTTCAATTGAACTGGCTTGTTCAGGGCTACCCAGTACCACAACTCCGTGCTGCTTTGCCACCTCGGCAATGACGCGCCTGACATCGTTGCGGAAGTCGAAGAAAGAGACGATGAAGGCGACTTTCATAGATTTTCCAGAATTTGCAGCCATTTGGGAACCTGCATTCGCGCCTCAAACTTTTCTAGTACGCGCTGCCTGCCTGCCTGACCCGTTTTCTGCCGAAGTACTTCGCTTTCCAAAAAGTGGAGAATTCCCTGGGCAAGGCCTTCGGGCGTTCGGTCCTTAACGAGATAGCCCGTTTTCTCATCAACTACCTCTCGTACACCCCCCACGTCGGTGGCTACTACGGGTTTTTCAAAAAGCATGGCTTCCAGTATCACTAATGGAAAGGCTTCTGTGCGTGAGGGAAGGACAAAAATATCTAGATTTTGGTAGAAAGCGGCTGTTTGGGAAGAGGCCTGTTGTATATCGATGTATTCCGAAAGTCCTTTCGATTGGATCAACTTTCGGATAGCAAGGAGGTAAGGAGTATCTTGTTTTGGGGCACCTAGCCAACATAGCTTCAAGGAGCCGCCATAAGCTTCAAGTACCTTCACCATGGCTTCTATCAGCAGGTCAGGGCCTTTGAGGTAGGACAGATTGGCCACTACCCCAAGTACCACGGTATCCGGCAGCGGGGATCTTGCTGCTGGCGCTTTCGGGGCGTTGTTTACCAGTCGTTGCAGGTTGACCGGCCCGTGCAGTACCGTTATCTTTTCTGCCGGCACAGCGTAGGTATTCGAGTAGAAATTGGCCACGGCCTGGGCGCAGGCAATGATACGGCTACTCCGGTGTAGTACTTTGTATATCCAGGCTTCGGACAGGCGATTGACGACCTGAAATTCGAGCTCGTGCGCGTGCAGGATCAGGGGCACCGACGACGAAACGGCAGCCCGCACGGCGGGAGTGTGAGTCATGGAATTGACGTACAGCAGCGCAGGCTTTTGACTCCTGATAACCCACCCGGCATATAACTGCTTTGAGTAACGATACAGCCTTGGGGATAGGCGAATTAATATTTTTTTGATCGGAGGGTACTTTTCGATTGGAAAAATAAATACAGACCCATATGCCTGAAAAGCAGCCAGGGCAGGGCCGCTTTCCTCAAAAAGAAATAAAAACTTTAAGGGGGATGATTCGGTAGGCCATTCATGCAGTAGGTTTAGCAGTACTTGGGCCGCTCCTCCCTGATTGGGTTTCGGGGATAATACCAGTACGTGCTTTTTGGATTTCATGACTGATAAACAGCTTCGTAGGCAGCAACGCACTGGTTCATGTCAAATTTTCGAAAGGCGTCTTCCGCTAATATACTATGTCCCTGCAATAGCTTCTCTTCACCAGCGTACCTCATCAGACAATCAGTGAGTTCCTCCACCGATATCCCCAAAGGATCATAGGTCAACAACTGACCAGCAAGCTGTCCGTCAGGAGTACTGATCATGTTTTTGACCTCTCCAATATCAGTACCTATGACCGGTTTGCCGCAGGCAAGGTATTCGATTACCGTATTGGGGTAGCTCTCGCTTTCGATGTACGAAGTAAATAGCCCCAGGTCGAAATGACTTACCCAATCAAGCACCTGGGCAGAAGCTCCCACAAACTGGATAAAATCCAGATGCCCGAATTTCTCCATAAGCCTTTCCTGGTATTCTCCCGCACCTACCAGCATCAATCGGCAGTTGACATCGGTATTCCGCACCTGAATGGTAGCCATGATGGCCTCCTCCCATCCCTTACGCTCTACTGCTCTGGATACGAGTCCGAAAGTTATATCGTATTCTGAAGACTTTTTTTGTGGCAAAGAAGATGGTTTTTCAAATCCAAGCGGTATATAGAGAGGGGCGTTTTTAAGGGATACATTCTGTAAGGGAATCGCGTTTTTTGGGGTTAACAATACTACATGATCGGCTGCTTGGAATACCTTGTCATTGTCCCTTTCGAGCCGCTGAAGGAGCTGTTCGGTTTGGCGTTCCTTTCGGTTGTAGCATCCGTGCATGGATACTATAAATTTCTGTTTCCTGGGTTTTATCCAGAAATAGTGTGCCACTGACCAGTCGGCCAGAGAGAGGTGGCTGTTGATGGCGTGGATGTTCTCCTCTCCGCAAAATTTTTCAAGAAAATCACTTAGTTTTTTAGCCTTTATTTTCTTCCTTTCAAAAAGTACTTTCTCGTACCACGCCCCATGGCGTTGGGTGAGGATGTATAGGGTTTTGAACAAGACCATTTGTCCCAAGGACAATTTCTCCCTAAAATTCACAATCCGAACCCGCGGAAACACTCTTTTTGCCAAAAGATCTGATTGAACATCAGGACTTAATATCAAAAGAAAAACCCGGTGATTGCGTTCGGCCAGTTTATTGGCCAGCCTTACTGCAAACACCTCAGCGCCCCCAATGAGAAGAGAACGCAAAACCAGGAGTATATTCATTGATTGCATATTTTTAAGTAAACCTTCGCTGTTTTGCGGGCGACGACGTTCCAGTCAAATTCGCTTTCTGTCTTTTTACGGGGAAATAACCAATACCTGGGGTTTATCACTTCCCACTTGATCTCTTCAGTTTTATGCCATGCCGGCTGAGATAGTGCGCCACTAAGCCGATGGATGTAGCCCGACTCCATTTCCGAAGGGAAGGCTTCAAAAAACAGGTCATCAGTCCTGTAATCCCAAAACAATCAATCAGGTTTAGCTCCCATTGGGTCACGGTCAGTTCACTGAAATAATCCTTGTTCAGTACTGTAGATGTTTTGTCATTCAACACAGCCATCAGCAGCTTGTGACCTCCTTGAAAGGTAGTCCAGTCAGAGACTTCGCCCGTCAAATACTTTTTTTCGGGCGCAGTAAGTACTCTATGAGTAATAAGCTCGTGCCACAAAATACGGGCATTAGTTTTGGCCTGCTTCCGGCTAGAATCCGTTTTGCCCATGTTATTGGCGTGCCAACGATACAAAAGGAGCACCTTTGGCAATGAAGTCAGATAAGCCACCTGACCAATCCTAATCCAGAACGCAAAATCAGCCGCGTATTGATATTTCTCCTCGTAGTGAAAACCGTGTTGCAGCAACACTGACCGACGGATCATACTGGTAGGATGGCCGAGAGAGGAATTGTCGGAAAGTAGGGTAAACGCCTTTTTATAATCAGTTGGTGGATATACAATATTGCTACTATCACCAAAATACTGATAGGCCGTTCCGCAGGCGCCTACTTCGGGGTGAGAATCCATGAATTCGATCTGCCGGGCAAACCGCTCGGGCAGGCTGATATCATCCGCGTCCATGCGGGCAATGTATTCCCCCCGAGCCAGGTCAATACCCAGATTCAGCGTGGCGACCAGACCCAGATTTTTGGTATTTTTTCTGTAAAAAATCCGGGGATCGGTGTAGGACTTGATAATCTGCTCGCTCCCATCCGTAGAGCCATCGTTGATGATTAGAAACTCAAAATCGGTAAAAGTCTGGTTCAGGATGCTGTCTATTGCTTGCCGCAGATAGAGGGCGGCATTGTACACAGGCATCAACACGCTGACTTTCGGATTCATCAATGTTTGAGTCTAGCTTATCAACTAATTGGTGATTTGACGCCTTTTTTCGTAACGAAGCTATTAGCTATGGCTTTTAAAAGTATTTTGAAAGCACTGGGTATGCCGATTTCTCCATTCGTCAGCCTAATTTTGGCATTGAGCGCTTTCTGATAACTGGCCGACTTATAGTTAAAGATTTCTGGATGGTAGTACGAGTTGACTGGGTTTTGAGAAATAGACGTAGCTTCTACCCTTTTTACGAGAAACATATTTTGCCGGTACCATGAGTCAATGCAATCATTCTCCCAGACTAGGCTTCGGAAAACGTCATTAAAGAGATACCCTCGTCGATTGAATTTTTTTTGCCAGTAATCGAAAAATTGTTCATTGATATGATTCTGCCCTCCCTGCTGCGGCAATGCCGCCGAAAAGAGAATGGTATCAGAGAGCCTGCATAAGCTGTCTATCAGAACTTCGGAAGCCGTTTCTGGTAAGTGTTCAGCCACTTCGAGGCACAGCGCCAGTTCAAAGTACTCGTTTACCTTCAAAGGAAGAGTCAGATTGGCGACTTTAAATTCGCTTATGTCAATATGGAGCTGATCCAATTCAACATTACTCCCATCTATTCCAAGTATTTTTTCCACACCTGAACTCTTAAAAACGCTAAGCCAGGTACCCGTACCGCAGCCCACGTCCACAACCGACTTCGGCATTCCGATCTCTCTGATCAATATAGGTAAAAATGCTTTGGCTGCCCGAGTGTTATGCGTAGCCGGACTGTGAACATACTGTATCTTATCTTCCATAAAAGTGTAGGAAAACGATAAACAAATAAAAACTACATTCGCACCCAGCCCGCTGGAATGCGATCGGCCGATTCGCTGGCGTCCCTTTCTCGCGCCAGCCAGCGATCCGGTGCAACCACAATCTTGTTAGGAGAAGGGTTGAGCCATGCGCCCCACCAGCTAAAACTGCTATTGGCAACAATATGATGCTGACAGAGACTCATCAGTCGCATATCTTTATAACTGTCCTGGCCCTGGTTCCCCTCCAAGAAAGTAACAGGATAGGACAATTCAAGATACCGTTTTACCCATGGCTGATCATCGGAGAAGACAATAAAATGAACCTTTTCTGTTCGATTGGCTACGTACGCGGCCGATTTTTGGTAATATTCCAGAGAACATAGTCCATGTACTCTATTAGTATGTAGGTTACTGACATAATCACCACGACGGACGTGCAGGCTCACCAGATCACAATCGGAGGGTAAATCGTCCACACTCACTCCTCCTCCATTCGTAAACGATAACTCTTGACGCAGTGAATTCTCGATATTTTTGAAGTAATGCTCCGACTGGAAATAACCGACCAGATATGTATTGGCGGAGGTCTTTTCCGTAAGAAACGGATCATAGACTGTATCTTGCTCGCGGTACTCAGTTATGTTTCGCCATTTGCGTACCATCTTTTGAACTCTACCTTTATATGGGATTGAACGAGTACCGAGCGCTAGCTCATCGAGCAAAGTTGGTTGCACAGGCTTTATTCCAAAAGCCCCTAACTCGAAAGCACGTGGCGTAATTCCCCCATTATTAGCATTATTTCGGAACGCACGCAAATCGAATGCCAAGGAGCTGCCGTGCCACTCCGCCAAAGCACGTCCCGTAGCATACTGGAACAACTGATTCCCTAAACCACCCTGTAATTTAACGATAATCATTGCTACTCGATGGGTGCGTACCTACCGTATTATCACGCCGTATTTCATAACGTATAATATCATGTTTGACCTCAACACGGTAAGCACCGTTTTTGCTTTTCACATACTCTGTCAATTTTTGGATTGTAGGATAATCGCCTTGTCCCACGAAGTGCCTTGCGTCATCGATCAAAATAACGTGATTGTACTTGTTATCTGTAAGGATAGCCTCTAGCTCTTCAAGTATAGGACAGTCTTTTTCTCCCTGAGCTGTTATCCCCTCTGAGTAGTGTCCGTCTAGCCAGAATATAGCAGGCGCGTCTAATTTTTTTACAACATCTGGCATTATCTGACTGCTGTCTCCCTGTAAAATAGTGATGTTGGTGTCGTTTTTGAACCTTTCCTTTGCTTTCTTGAACAAGTCTTGTCCCAGTTCAATGGAGATAATTTCTGTAAATTTTGACTTTTGTGCTTCAACCATCGCACCATGATAGGTTCCCGTTTCTACTAAGGTCTTAAACCCCGTTCTTTTCTGAAACTCCCTGATCACTCTTTGCTTCACTAAGTGGGGAGGCGGCAGGGGGTAGCCCGCCTGCTCCCACTCCTCAATTATATGATTCTGATGCCTTTCTGCCCGCCAAGACTTTACAGACTCTGGCATGAGGGGCCGTAGCATTTTTTTGATATATTTTTTCATCGCACACGAGAACTTCAATTGAAGTATATATGTCTTTTATGTCACAGATATTCTGGCTGAATCAGAAATTCAGAGCTTATTCACTCTACCCTTTTCACCGTAATGCTATTTTGGTTTAATATCAGACCGCTCTTTGTATTCACTATATCTTTTGAATTCAACGGATTTGCCAATTCCGATATTCGAATAGTTGCCTTTTGCGGGAGGTATTGGATAACTTGGAACTGTGACGAAAGACCCACAGTAAGGTAGTAAATCCCGGGACCAAAAAAGATATCAAGGTTGGAAAACACAGCTTCGTACGTTCCAGGTAGTTTATTATCGGGTACGCTCCAAGTAGTCTGAATAGGCTGACCAAGTTGAGTTGTTATTCCGAAACCAATGATAAGAGATGGGGTGTTTTCGTTCAATACGAACGTTACTCTCACTCTCCACTGATCCCACATCAAGACCTCCGAAACTGGATTACCATTCAAATCCTCCACTACTAATTCTGTAACGAAGCCTTGCAAATACTCTGCATTATCTGGTGCGTCGAATCTGAACCTTGCTTCTGTCACGACTCCGATAGCCAGGTAGCGGTCTACTACATTACTCAACTCTCCCAATATGATCGCTCGCCCCTCTGCTAACAACATGCCGCGATTACATAGTTTTTGAACAGCCCCCATGTTATGGCTCACAAAAAGCACCGTCCGTCCATCGTTCTCGCTGACGTCCTTCATCTTGCCCAGACACTTTTTCTGAAACTCGGCGTCGCCCACGGCCAGTACTTCGTCCACAATCAGGATTTCGGGTTCGAGGTGGGCGGCTACGGCGAAAGCCAGCCGTACATACATGCCTGACGAGTAGCGCTTCACGGGCGTGTCGAGGTAGCGTTCTACCCCGGCGAAGTCCACGATCTCGTCCAGCTTGCGACGGATTTCCTCTTTTCTCATGCCGAGAATAGCACCGTTGAGAAAGATATTTTCGCGCCCCGTCAGCTCGGGATGAAAGCCCGTACCTACTTCCAGCAGCGAAGCCATGCGTCCGCGTACGCGAATACGCCCCGTAGTAGGCTTGGTCACGCGCGATAATATTTTGAGTAGCGTCGATTTTCCGGCTCCGTTACGACCAATGATGCCCAGAATTTCACCTTTTTTTACTTCAAAAGATATATTCTGCAAAGCCCACACAAAATCACTCTCTCCTTGGGTAGTGCGGTCGTTGGTCTGCCCTATTTTGCGGTAAGGGTCTTCTTTGCCTCGTACTCCTGCCCACCAGCGATTCAAGTCGCGGCTGAGCGTACCCGTCGAGATTTCACCAAGCTGATAAAGCTTAGAAATATTCTCCACTTTAATAGCTACCTGCGACATATTAAAGCTATTATTATTATAATCAATAAAAT
>CAZCOG010000024.1:0-11201 GCA_964500445.1 uncultured Persicitalea sp.
TCAAGCAACCAGACACACTAAGAGAACCAGCTGTCGATGTCTTAAAACGATATAATTATGAAATTTCTATCTCTCTCTCTATTATTACTAACCATCAGTTATACAGAAGTCCAGGCACAGGAGTCCGCTATCTATGGCGGGGCGGGTTTTTTCCGTCTGGGGCAGGCCAGTCTCCATCGGTTCGGTGAGGTAGCGGGCTATTTTGCGCCTGCGCAGCATTCTACCATTCGTAACGACTTCGTATATCTTGGCGGTGAAGGCTATGCCCGGATCAACCGCAACATTTTTGGTGGTGGAGGATATGCAATGGCCAGTCAGGGAATCAATGGCACCAGCTACCGGGCCGAGCCATTCAGCGGGGGAGGGTACTTGCACTATGGCCGGATTGTGCTGGATCGACGTCGCTTTTGGCTTTATCCTACCATCGGGGCAGGCGTTGCTATGGTGGGGCTCACCCAAAGCCAGACCCAGGCACAAGCCAATGACGAGTACACAGTCATGCTGCCCAACTTCAACGCTCAGCTGGGCATAGGTGCCGATTGGGTAGCATTGCCTATGGGAGCAGGAGAAAACTTTGGTGGCCTGCTGCTCGGGATTCGTGCCGGATATCAACTGAGTCCTATGTCATCAGCCTGGCGGACGACCGGAGAAGTGGGAGTAGCTGAACGACCACGATACGCAACCAATGGCTTTTATGTTACGCTTACCCTTGGTGCGGGTGGTTTTCACCAGGTGAAGCAATAATAAAAAAGCATACTCCATCCAGTCGAGACGGTTTTTTCAGCCGACAGCGCTGGGACATACTAAAATGAAGCAATGTGATGACACCCATGATCCGCACTCTTTTTACACGTTCGCATCTACATCGATTACGAGCTGGAAACTACTGTGAAAAACCTGAAAATCGCGGTGCCTACGGCCGGCGCTTTTTCTTTCATTTTTGGACTCAAAAACCAGATCATTATCAGCATGAACGTCATCTCTTGGTAAGGAGAACTGGAACTGCTTTTGATAAAATGTTGGAAACCTAACTGCACGATAAGTAGTTTTAGGTTAATCTGATGTTTTTTTGTATCCATCCTGGAATCTGCTCGGTGAAGCTTAAGCCAAGGCGGTGTGGCTAACACAATGGTAAGCTAGAAGATTACTCCTAAATATCTGTCTCAGCTATTTTGTAGCTTTAAATTTTCCAAAGCAGGTACTTTTAAAAGGCTAACAATCAATTTTCTAATTTGAGGAGTGCTTTTAGAGAAATGAAACTACTTCATATTTGCAGACAGGCGACTTAGAGACGTAATAGCGACAACTGGCTATAACAAAGTCTATCTACAATCTAAAAAGTTGTCTTTAAAAGTTGAATCCTTAGCGAGCAACGCGCGTGTTAAAACGGATGCATAAATAATTATTTTAAAAAAAATTAAACATTACGTATCCAAATAGATTTATTTTTATACAAATCAAAATTTGTACATGAGTTCCTGAATCTGGCTTAGCAGAAAATCAAATACAGAAAATCTTGAAAGATATACTAACGACTTGTAGAGTCCAGCTGGAAATTAACGTGTCCGGCAGGATGGAGCTGGCAGAGAATTACGAGAAGCTATTGGAGTGGCAAAGAATATGCCACCGCTCTGCAAACTGGGTAGTTACGCATCAGTATATTCAATCAGAGATTCAGAGAATTCATTACATTACTGACGAGGAAAAGATAAAACTGAGCAACGTCGATACTGATAAGGATGGCATCCTGACTACCAGTCCTCAGAATACAACTTATCAGGTTTTGTCAAGAGCTTTTAAAGGGGAGGCTCCCATGGGAATGCTCAGTTCCCTCAACTCAGTAGTAAGCAGCATGGTGAAACAGGAGCTGGATGAGGTCCGCACCGGAAAACGCTCGCTACGCACGTACAAAAACAACTTACCGATGCCTTTTCAGGCCAAAAGCATCAAAGACTGGACCAAACTGGATAATGGGAATTACAGTTTTACGCTCTTCGGAATGCCCTTCAGGACAAATTTTGGCCGGGATCTGAGTGGCAATGAGAATCTAATTGATTCAATGATAGAAAAAAAATACAAGCTGTGTGACAGTAGTATTCAGCTAAGAAAAGGAAAAATTTTTCTGCTGGCTGTTTTGCGAATCCCCCATGTGCCGCTGCTTCTGGATGTTGAAAAATTGTGCGAAGCACAGCTGTCAAAGGATTACCCGATTGTTGCCAACATTGGAGAGAAGACGCTGACGATTGGAAATGCCGAAGAGTACCAGCACAGGCGTACAGAAATCCAAAGATCAGTGCAGAGATTGAAAACTAGTATGCATTACAATAGTGGAGGGAAAGGAAAACTGAAAAAACAGGCAGCGCTTACTCGTCTTCAAATAAAGGAAATGAATTACATTAATACGAAAATGCACAAATACAGCGCTTTACTGGTCCGCTACTGTGTGGACAACAAGTGCGGAAAGTTAGTCTTAAAAAAGCAGAGAGAGAATCAAACTAGCAATGCAATGGTATATGATACAGAGGCACATTTTTTGATACGCAACTGGGCTTATTTCAGACTAAAAGAAAAAATCTCCTATAAATGCCATAAATTTGGCATTGAACTCATTGTAGAGTGATCCTCGATATTTTGGCTGGTTCGGCAGCCTTAGCGTGAGGGTAGATGATTTTCAAACCACTCACGAAGCATTTAAGAATCTAAGAAAAATGCAGATTTATCCCCTCTTAGACTGATTTTGTGGATTAAATGCACTCGAATATTACTAGATTATTTTGATATCAGGATTATGATGCTCTGCCGTCCCCTGGCGTAATCGAAATACCCCCTAAGTAAAGGACAATCGATTTTAGACGAAATCCAGGCAAATAAACGCCCGAGCTGATTAGCGCGGGCGTTTTCATTTATTAGAATGTTTTCAATGCGACGGTGCTCCTGCGCCAGCCTTTTTATTAGATGAGCTTTCTTCCAGGTATGAGTAAAGCGGGTTCAGGATTCTTCTGTAATTTTTTCGAGCCATAAGACCGCGTGCTATATTATCAACGAATCTCAAAGATGCAGATCCACATACCTATATGGATGGTAGCTGGTATGGACAGGTCTAGTTTTGTAATGGTGGAATTACCAGTGTCGAGGTTGTCATTTTGGATTAATTATGGATTATCAATTTTCTGAGCTTTGAATATTCAGGAGGAAGCAGAGTACTGTATCGATAATTTGACATGTATAAAGTAGTATATATTTATGATAGTCAGTGTTTTATTTTGTGCTCGAAGAACACGTAAGGAGTAAATCTGTGGATAATGAATTAAAAAAGAAGATCAAAAGTTTGCTTAATGAACACTGTTCATTATATTTGCATTGTAATAGAAACAATCATGGGCATAACAGAGCGAAAAGAACGGGATCGGGAAGAAATGCGGGAATTGATTCTCCAGGCTGCCCGTACGCTTTTCCTGACAAAAGGCTACGAAAAAACAAGTATTCGTAACATCGCAGATGCGATCGAGTACAGTCCAGGTACTATTTACCTGTATTATAAGGACAAGAACGAACTGCTTTTTGCCCTGCACGAAGCTGCTTTTGCCAGGATGACCGCTGAATTATCCCAGGTTGGGAGCATCAGCGATCCCTTCGCTCGGTTAGTAGAAATGGGTCATCAGTACATTAAATATGCCGTCGCTAATCCTGAAATGTACGATCTGATGTTCCTAATGGAGGGCCCCATGGAGGATTTGGCCTGTCGTGACGAATCGTGGGAAGATGGTAAAAAGTCCTTCTCTTTACTGGAAAACGTTGTATCAGACTGTATTAAGGCGGGGTATTTTCAGGAACAGGATATCGAAACTGCTGCACTCACGATTTGGAGCTACATGCATGGACTGGTGACAATTTACCTGAAGGGGCGAATGAATATGTTTAAAGATAACCGCGAGAAAGAGCGGATGCAGCAGTCTTTTGCTCTGTTTGTAAAGATGTTACGGGGGGCTTTATAAGGTACTTTGAATACTTCCTCCGATCCGTAGATAAATACATATTCAATCGATAGTGCATAAAACTGCGCTTATTTTTTTACCAATATAATGAACACTGTTTAGTAAATATACTTCGATTATTATGAAATATACTTTATTACTAATGGGATGGCTGTTGTCCGCTACTTTGGTGGCGCAGACGTCCACCACGCTTGCGGAATACGTGCAGCTGGGTCTGGAAAATAACCTCTCGCTTCGTCAGGAAACGCTGGCCATTGCCAATGCCACTGAAAGCTTCCGACAGGCCAGGGCGCTATTTTATCCGCGCGTAACTTTTGCACCTACCTATTCACTGGCCGCCGGTGGGCGCCGGTTGCAATTCCCGGTAGGTGATTTATTGAACCCTGTGTACAAGACGCTGAACGAGATGACGCAATCCAATCGCTTTCCGCAAATCGAAAATGTAGACGAACAATTGGCTCCGAACAATTTCCATGATACAAAACTGTCCATTCAATACGCGATCTATAACCCTGAAATACAGTACAACTACCTTATTCAGCAAAATCTCCTTTCGGCGCAGGAGGCTAAAAAGTACGTGGTAGAAAATGAAATCCGCTCCGCCATAGAAACGGCTTACTACCAATATTTACAGACCCTGGAGGCGGTCCGTATCTACGAAACCAGCCGGACCGTACTGAACGAATTGGTCAGACTTAACCAGAAACTGGTCGATAATAATGTACAAACAAAAGACGTGGTATTCTCGGCCGAATTCGAACGGAGTAAGCTGGAGCAGCAACAAGCCGAAGCCCGCCGGAATCGTGAGGTCGCCCAGGCTTACTTTAATTTCCTGCTCAACCGTGATTTGAATTCGTCCATTGAAGTGGACAGTACGCTGCTCTCCCAAAATTCTGTGAATCAACTTACTCCCACGGGTGAATTAGCGAGCCTGACCGACCAGGCTACCCATAACCGACAGGAATTCCAGCAGCTTTCCCATTCGCTCAATGCCGCCCGAAATGCGGTGCGTCTCAACGAAATGGCTGGCAAACTACCTTCGGTTTTTGTGGGAATAAATACGGGTTTCCAAGGATTTGGGTACACGTTCAGCGGACAAGCCTACGCGGTGGCGCAGCTTGGGCTGAGCTGGGATTTATTCAAAGGCTACGAGCGGAAGTCCAGGACCCAGCAGGCGCTCATCCAGACGGATGTACTTAAGACCCGGCAGCAGGAACTGGAACGGCAGATTGCGCTACAGGTCAATCAGGCCTATTACGACCTGCTTGCCGCGCGCGAAGGATGGCAAGCTACGGTCAGCGGATTGAGCAAAGCGGAGCAGTATTTCCGCATGATCGACAGTCGCTACCGCAACGGGAGCGTCTTACTGATCGAATACGTCAAGGCCCAAAACGATGTACTTACCGCAAGGCTACAGCAATCGGTCTCGCGTTACGATCTCCTGATTAAGTACTCTCTCTTGCAAAAAACTATTTCGACTCCAAACTAATACTGATATGAAATTTTCTCTCTTCTTCCCCCTCCTAATTTTTATCTTCGCCGCCTGCCGACAAGAAAAAGCGGAACAAAAAGCAATAGCCGATGAAGTCGTCATTGCCACCCGCTCGGTACCCGTCACCCAATCCGTCCGCGCCGAACCGATTTATGTGTCAGGCGTGGTAGCCTCCGCCGATGAAGCTAAACTCTCTTTCAAAATTGGTGGCATTGTGCAACGCATTACAGTACGCGAAGGCGAAACCGTCCGGAAGGGCCAGCTTTTGGCAGTTTTGGATCAAACCGAAATCGCCGCTCAGGTAAGTCAGGCGCAGTACGCTACCGAAAAGGCCGAGCGTGACCAGAAACGGGTACAGAATATGCTCCGCGATACGGCAGCCACGCTGGAACAAATGCAAAACGCCACGACAGGCTACGACGTGGCGAGGCAAAATCTACAGATCGCCCAATTTAACCAATCCTATTCCCGTATCGTGTCGCCCATCGACGGCACGGTCACCCGCAAGTACATGAATGAAGGAGAATTGGCCGGTGTGGGTTCGCCCGTGCTGCTCATCGCCTCCAACCGCCGCAGTGACTGGGTAGTTCGCGTAGGCGTTACCGACAAAGACTGGGTGCGGCTCAAAATCGGCGACCGCGCAACGGTTCAGCTCGACGCCTACCCCGGCGAATCGCTGACGGGTACCGTGTCGCGCCTGGCCCAGGCTGCCGACCCTCTGAATAAGCTCTATGAAATAGAAATCAAAATTGCCCCCAATGGAAAACGTCTCGCCGCCGGACTATTTGCCAAAGTGGAATTGCATCCTTCACAAAGTCGTACCTATGCCGTAATTCCCGTGGAAGCCATCGTCGAAGGCAACGGACGTGAGGCGTTTGTTTTTGTCAATAACCAAGGTAAAGCCCGGCGTATACCCGTAACCGTAGGGTACCTTGACGGTCCTAATGTTCTTATCACCGACGGCCTCGATAGCATCGAATCCATCATTACTTCCGGCAGCGCTTTCCTCACCGAAGGTTCCTCCATTCAATAATTCTAACTAAAACACCTACCGATTCTCTCTGCTATACATCTATACATGAGCAGTATCGGCCGTATGGCAAAAAGCTATGAACCTATCCGAATTTAGTGTCAAAAACTGGCAGTTCATGCTGGTGATGTTTATCGGCGTCGTTGCGCTGGGCGTCAATTCGCTGCTCAACATGCCCCGGGGCGAAGACCCCGAATTTTTCGCCCCGCAATTTGCCGTTGTGTACGTGTATCCGGGCACGGATGCTCTCGACATGGAGGAGTTGGTAGTTGATAAGGTCGAGGAGCGCTTTTCTGCGTTGGACAACATCAAAAACGTCATGACCAGCATCGACGATGGCCTGGCCGTCGTGCAGATCGAGTACGAATTCAGCGAAGATCCCGACGAAAAGTACCAGGAAGTCGTGCGGGAGGTAGGTTCATTGGCCCGCGAACTACCTGCCGATATTTTCCGCACCGAAATCCGGCGCTTTTCGCCTACCGACGTCAACATCGTCCAAGTAGCACTGATTTCAGAAACCGCCTCGGCCAAAGAGTTGGGCGACCAGGCCGAACGCCTGAAAGACGAGCTGACGAAGGTTAAAAGCCTGAAAAACGTGGATGATTGGGGCTACCCGGCCAGTACGGTGCGCGTGACGTTAAATGTCGAAAAAATGGCTTCCGAAGGCGTGGCGGTCAACCGGGTATTAGGCGCGATTCAGGCCGAGAATAGTACCATTCCGGGGGGGAGTTTGCAGGCGGGCCAGCGGAAATTTAACGTCAAAACTTCCGATGATTACCAAAGCCTGGACGAAATCAGAAACACGATTGTCAGCACCAACGGACAGAAAATCAACTACTTGCGCGACGTAGCTGACGTGGCCTACAACTACGAAGAAGAAACGCACCTCACCCGCCTCAATGGTCACCGCTGTGTGCTCGTGACTGCCGCCCAAAAGGAAGGTCAAAATATCGAAAAAGTAGGTCAGGCATTGAATCCGGTCGTAGAGGAATTCGCCAAAACTCTGCCCGCCAACATTGAGTTGGTCAAAAGCTTCGACCAGGCCGAAAGTGTCAGCAAGCGGCTGGGCCGTTTTGCCAAAGATTTCGGGATTGCCATTTTGCTGGTGTCGCTCACGCTGCTGCCACTGGGTTTTCGGGCGGCGTTGGTAGTCATGATTTCCATCCCGCTTTCGCTGGCCATCGGCCTGGCGGGGCTGGACTACCTTGGCTTCAGCATCAACCAGTTGAGCATCGTGGGGTTGATCGTTGCATTGGGTATTCTGGTGGACGACTCGATCGTGGTCGTTGAGAATATCGAGCGCTGGATGCGCGAAGGGTACCCCAAGCGCGAGGCGGCAATCAAGGCCACCCGACAGATCACGTTGGCCGTAATCGGTTGTACCGTCACGCTGGTACTGGCCTTTTTACCTCTCAACTTTTTACCCGAAGCCTCCGGCGACTTCATCCGCAGCCTGCCGATGGCCGTAACGCTTACGATCATCGCTTCTATGGTCGTTTCGCTCACGATCGTGCCCTTCCTGAGCAGCCGCCTGTTGAAAACTGATCACAATCCCGAAGGAAACATTTTTCTCCGCGCTTTGAAAAAAGTCATCAGCGGCTCGTACAGTCGGCTGCTGTACTGGGCATTGCGGCACCCACTACCGACCTTGCTCGTAGCCCTACTGCTGTTCGTTTCCTCCTTAGGATTGACCAAAATCATCGGTTTCGGGCTCTTTCCAAAATCCGAGAAACCCATGTTCCTCGTTACGCTGGAAACCCCTGATGGTACAGCTCTGTCCGAAACCAACCGCATTGCCCGCACCGTCGAAAGTGAATTGAAGAAAATTCCCGAACTGAAATACAGCACGACGAACGTTGGCAAGGGAAATCCCCGGATTTATTATAATGTCATCCAGCGCTCCGAGGCTTCCAATGTGGCGGAATTCTTCGTGCAATTGCAGGATGTACCGCCCGCTAAAAAAGGCGAGATCATCGATGAACTCCGCAGCCGTTTCCGACTGGTCCCCAACGCCAAAGTAGAGGTGAAAGATTTTGAGCAGGGTCCCAATACGGAAGCTCCGGTGGCCATCCGGGTATTCGGCGAAGATTTGGCCCAATTGCGGAGTACGGCCGCAGGCGTGGAGAAAATCCTGAAAAGTACCCCCGGCACGATCTACGTCAATAACCCGCTGGCCAACCAGAAAACCGATCTGCGGGTGAAGATCAACAAAGAAAAAGCCGGAATGCTGGGCATCTCGATGGTGGACGTCAACCGCACCATCCGCCTGGCGGTGGCGGGCCTAAACGTCGGTACTTTCAAGGATGCCGAGGGCGATGACTACAATATCAATGTGACCATGCCCAAAGGCAAAGTGACCGATCAAAGTGTACTCAACAATCTATACATCAACACGCTTACGGGATCGTCGTTACCGCTGCGACAAATCGCCGACCTGCAATTCGAGAGTGCTGCCAACCAAATCCGGCATTACGACAAAGACCGCTACGTCACCGTGTCTGCCTACGTGAAGAGCGATTTTCTGGTTGACGATGTGTACACGGCCGTCATCGACAAGCTGGATAAGTACCAATTCCCGCCCGAGTTTCACTACGAAGCGGCGGGCGAACTGGAAGCACGGGCCAAGTCGTTCGGCGGACTAGGTACAATCATTCTCATCACCGCCTTTGGTTTTCTGGGGGTACTGGTGCTGGAATTCGGTACTTTCAAGAGTTCGCTAATCGTACTGTCGGTCATTCCATTGGGCATGATCGGCGCTTTCTGCGCTTTGTTTCTGGTAGGGTACCCCCTCTCATTCGTCGCCATCATCGGCCTGATCGCACTCATCGGCATCGAGGTCAAGAACTCCATTCTGCTCGTGGACTTTACCAACCAACTCCGCGGCGAAGGAGTACCGCTCATCGAGGCCATCCAGCAAGCAGGCGAAATCCGTTTCGTCCCCATCGTCCTGACTTCGCTGACGGCCATTGGGGGCCTGCTCCCCCTCGCCGTCGAAGGTAATCCGCTCTACTCGCCGCTGGCGTGGGTACTCATCGGTGGTCTGATCAGTTCTACGCTGCTTTCCCGCATCGTGACGCCCATTTTGTATAAGCTGCTGCCACCCGCGGTGGAGGTAGCGGCGATTTAAGCTGGCAGTACCCAGATCAGACTCGAAGCCGACACCTCGCAATGATGGGTCAAATACTGGGAAGCCCCTTCCGATTAGTGAATGGGGCTTCTCAGTATTTTTATTCACAGTAGAAAGGAGGTAGCCACTTACCCTAACGCTTCCCGTTCCCGAACGTAAACAAAACCGCCCGGCGCATACCGGACGATTTTGTTTATGTTTTAATCTTTATTCTTCCGTTGAGTTCGGCTCTACTGTTTACTGATACCCACGGTTCCCAAGTCGGGCCAATGGAAAGCGGTCAAATAATTTGTAAATTTCCCGCACTTTAACAGCGCCATCATGCAGGTTTCATGACAAAACAGCAAACTGACCCCTTCCTTCTTGCGCTCAGAGCCCGCAACCTCACCGTGGAAATCCACCATCATTCCGCCTTTCAGATCGTCCTGACCAACGACACCCCCTTTGATTCGACGATCGGAGGAACACGGCACGATCGCATTCACGGTTTTCTGATCAAACCCCATGTCCCGCACTTTTGCCAAGCCGAAGAAGGAACGCTGAACGTGCTCAACATTGAACCCTACTCGAACATCGGTCTGCAACTGGCAGGCCGATTCGAGGAAAACCAGGAGTATGTCGTCTTTGACTCGCCTGCCGAAACCAATGCGTTCTTTCAGATGCCAGAAGACAGTCTGGCGGTCAACGAGCTCGTGGATGCCCTGCTTTCCCCCTTGGCGCCCGTTGATTGCGATGAAAGAGTGACGAGAATAGTTGAATACATCAGAGGTCACTACTTTGAGCAGAACATAACACCGCAAACATTCGCCGATATCGTCTTTCTTTCTCCCTCCCGCCTGGCCGCCCTCTTTAAGAAACAGACCGGCAGCAGCCTGTCAAAGTACCTGCTGTGGACACGGTTGCGTCAGGCCGTCTATCTCACACTTACTGACAAGGACAGGAGCCTGACCGACATCGCCTACGACACGGGCTTCTATGATCTTCCGCAGTTCAATAAGTACATGTACGAAATGTTTGGGATGCCCCCCAAGGCCTTAAAGCACAACAGTGATCTGATTGGCATGTATTGATCCTGCGCCTTACCCATAGACCTTCGTTTACCGCCACCTGTTCCCAAAGGTTCTTTTCTTTTGAAGGTACCTCCATGTATTGTGCCCACCTTCCCAAAGCCATAAGCGGGCATACAATAAGATGATCCAAGGCTTTCTCTTCTGCTGTTTTGAAATAATTCTGTCAAGGTACCCTGGCCTTTGGTAGAACAGTGATCTGATACAAGTTTTGGAATGGGCCTGTCCGCAACTTTGTGACATCATTCATTCAAACAAAAATAGTATCATGAAAGCCATCGTATATGACAAGTTCGGAACCGCAGAAGTGTTGCAAGCCGTAGAACTACCAAAACCCGGTATCAAAGCCGATCAAGTACTTATCAGAGTAAAAGCCTTTTCAATCAATCCCATGGATTGGAAAATCAGGAAGGGGGAAATGACGCTGATGTCGGGCTCGAAGTTTCCCCGGCAAACGGGCACTGACTTCGCCGGCATCGTGGAAGCGGTC
>CAZCOG010000024.1:11211-88684 GCA_964500445.1 uncultured Persicitalea sp.
GTCGGGGCGTCGGTAAGCGGCCTCAAAACCGGCGATGAAGTCTTTGGTGTAGTAGGAAACATGATGAAAGAAGGGGTTTCCGCCGAATATGTCGCCGTGCCATCCTCCCTTGTCTGGAAAAAACCGGCTGACATCAGCTTCGCCCAGGCGGCCTCCATTCCGGTCGTGGGTACTGCGGCCGTAACCGCCCTGGAAAAAATGGGCCGCATCAACGCGCAAACCAGCATTCTGGTAAACGGCGCTACCGGAGGTTTTGGGATGTTCCTGCTGCAATTGTTGAAGCAAAGGGGCGCTCAGGTAACAGCCGTTACTGGCAGCGGGGGAGTGGCAGCAGCCAAAAAATGGGGGGCGAATTCCGTGATCGACTACACAAAGGAAGACGTACTTTCCCAAGCCACCACCTACGATATCGTGGTGGATCTGTCCGGTAAAATGGGGTATGAAAAGGCCCGGCGAATCATGAAACCCAAGGCAATGTTTTTAAACCCCACTCCCAGGCCCATTGAAATTCCCTTATCATTTCTTAAAAACCTGTTTACGACTCAAAAGCACATTGTAGTACTTTCTAGCCCCTCTACTAAGTACACAGATATTTTGCTAGGTGCCGTGAAGGATGGATTAGACATAGAGGTCAATAGGGTATTTTCATTGGCTCAATACAAACAGGCTTATGAATACGCTGAGCAGGGCGGCTACATCGGGAAAGTTGCCGTTGAAATCAATTGAAACGCTGCCTGAGAAGCCTGGCATACTGGTACCTTGGATTTATTATCGGCTATCATCTGCTCAGAGGAGGGGCGGCGACTGCCCGCCAGATTACAGGCGCCGCTGACCACGCGGAAAATACCGGATTGATACGATGTTCTTCCCAGGGATGAAACTACCATAAGAGACCCGAAATTTTATGATGTAGGATTAGATTCCTCGTCAAGTACCTCAGCCTGGTGGAGGTATTTGACGAGGTAACAGGAAGTAGCCTATCCGAAACCAGGTGATTATCCACCCTACCAGAGCGTTCAACCCTACTCGGTATAAGAAGATGGATTGAGTTCGGGTAGTGGATTACAATACTACGGGCAACCAGAAATAAAAGGTACTTCCCATGCCCAACTCGCTCTCCACTCCAATTTTGCCGCCCTGAGCCGCAATAAACTCCCGACAGATTGCCAGGCCCAGGCCAGTCCCCTGTTTTGAGTTGCCCGGCACTTGATAGTAACGATCGAAAAGCCGTTTTTGATAGCGATCTTCGATGCCAGGACCCTGATCTTGTACCGAAAAGAGTACTTTATTGCGTTGTTGCTCCACTTTGACTTCTACTCTACCGCCTTCCGGAGAATACCGGATAGCGTTGACCAGCAGGTTGGTCAGCACCCAAACAGTCTTTTGCTGGTCGGCCAGAATCCGGGGCAATGGTAGTTTTGTGATCGTGTCGAATCGAATACTTCTCTGTTCAGCGGGTACCTTGGCGGCTTCAATAGCATCATTCAACACCTGGGAAGGATCGCTCGGCTCAATGGTCAGCTTGATGTTGCCCGTCTCTACTTGGGTCATATCCAGAAGTTCGGCCGTAATGCGCAGCATCCGCTCGGTATCCTCGCCAATACTCGCCAGGAGTTGCGACTGCTCGTCGTTTATCGTTCCTGTGGAAGGGCTTTTCAACAGCTGTAAACTCATTTTTATGGAAGAAATGGGCGTCTTTAATTCGTGTGAAATAGTGGAGATAAAATTACTTTTCGCAAAATCCAACTCTTTGAAAGGGGTTACGTTTTTCAAAACGATCACATACCCCCGATGCTGAGCCTGGCGCTCGCCGGTAGGGGTTACACGTATATCGACTACTTCTTTTTCAAAATAACTCTCGCGGCCATCCTGATATATTTTGATGGGCGCAGAGGGCGTGGAATTGCCAAAAGGTGCGGTGAGTCCGGTAGTTAGCGAACGCATCAGGTCGTTGGCGGCCGCCACTTTTGTTACTGGTTGACCTACTACTTCCGGCGCAGAAAGCCCCAGTATATTAAGTGCTCTAACATTGGCGAACGAGATTTGCTCGTTCTCGTCGATGCCGATGACCGGCTCCTCCATGCGGGCGATCAGTGCCTCGCTCCGTTTTTTCTCAAAGAGCAAGTCGGCCACATTACTTTCATTGAACTCTTCCAGTTTTTCGGCCATCGTATTGAATGAGCGGGCTAGCTCCCCAAACTCCCCCTGAAATCGGGATTGAACACGTTCGGCGTAGTTGCCCGCTGCGATTTCCTGAATGCTTGCCGTCAATTCCTGGACAGGTTTGGCAATGGCGCTAGGCAGATTGATGAGCAAAATAAGGGCGATCAGAAAAGCCGCCGTACCGGTGAGGGCGATAGCCATTGTGGCGCGGCCCGCAGTGAGTTTGGCACGATCATTTTTGGTCTCGATGGCCCGCATATTAAGGCCCATAATGGTGTCGAGATCTGCCCGTATCAGGCGGCGCAACGAGTCGCTGGCGGTAGTATCGATCCGTAGCGCTGAGAAGTGAGCTTGCAAAGAACGCATCGCTTCTTTCTCGCCTGGCTCGGTGACGTTATTGGACTGAAGTTGCAACTCGCGGGCAAAATCATGCAGGCGCGCGGGTGTTTCGGTGGTGTCATCCAGCGCCGACAGCATCCCTCGCACGTAGCCGAGCGATTGGTAATTATCTACCAAAATATTCTCAGAGTCAGTTTTGAGGTCAGAAATGTAGCGAACACCCACGAAGGTAACGGCGATAATCAGGGCGAAAAGCAGCCCGACCGCCAGTACTAGTTTGGTTTTTGTATTCATCAGGAAAAGATCACCACGTCAATTTCCGTGGTTTGAAGTTTAGTGAGCAATTTATTGAAAAGGTTGGTGGCCAGGATTACTTTGAACAAATTCAAATGGGGTTTGCTGAGACATATGGTGGTGATGCCGCGTCGCTCGGCTTCCTGAATGATGGTGGTGGAAATGTCCTTCGCTTCCACCACCACCACCTCGGCCCCCAGGCTGGTAGCCAGTTTGAAATTATTGATCAGGTGGCGCTGCTTGTCGAGGGCGATGCGGTCGTTGCCTTCGCGGGGTGTACGGACGTACAGCACGATCCAGCGACTGGTGTAGTAGCTGGCCAGGCGGGCCGTCTTACGGATCACGTTGCGGGCCGTTTTATCGTTGCTGCTGATACAGGCCAGAAATCGCTCGTGGCGGCCCGTGCCCGGCGCTCCTTTGGGCAAGTCGGATTCCACCTTGCGCTCCACATGCCCCGCCACCTCTTTGAGCGCCAGCTCCCTGAGTTGAAGAATGCTGTCGGACTTAAAAAAATTGGATAGAGCGGTTTGTACTTTATCGGGTGTATAAATCTTGCCTTCTTTAAGGCGGGAAATCAGATCGGCGGCAGTGAGGTCGATGTTGACTACCTCGTCGGCCATGTGCAGAATGCGGTCGGGGATGCGCTCTTTAACCTCCACGCCCGTAATGCGCTTCACTTCTTCGTTGAGGCTTTCAATGTGCTGGATATTGACCGCGCTGATGACACTGATGCCCGCATCCAGAATTTCGATTACGTCCTGCCAGCGCTTTTCGTTCTTGCTGCCTTCGATGTTGGTGTGGGCCAGTTCATCGACAATAACCACCTCTGGCCGCAGATTGATAATCGCCTGCACGTCCATTTCTTCCAGCTCTTTGCCCTTGTAAAAAAGTTTCCGGCGCGGTACGATCGGTAGTCCGTTCAGCAGGGCGTGGGTTTCGGCCCGGCCGTGCGTTTCGGCGAAGCCAATTTTTACGTCGATGCCACTGCGGGCCAGGGCGTGAGCCTCCTGCAGCATCCGGTAGGTTTTACCTACCCCGGCGCTCATACCAATGTAGATTTTCAATTTCCCTTGTCTAGCCTTTTTGACCAGATTCAGGAAACGCTGGACGTTCTGCTCTTTTTCGGTCATGGAAATCGAATAGCCAGGGAGGTGGTCAGGGTCAGGTTGTTGTGCGTATTGTTACTGCCATTATTTTCAAAGACGGGTTCTGACCCGGCCAGGCCTCTCGCCTCGATGCGCCACAGCGCATTTGGCGAGAGAGAATAGTCAAAATTAACAGAAAGCCCCGAAACCCTGAATCCATCCGGTACGGCAGAGGCAACGATCACGCCGTCGCGATCCGCGTAGTACTCGGCCCGCGCGGCGATTCGGGCTTTGTCGGTGAGCGTATAACGCAGCTGGACGATGGGTGCGTACCACACCGAATACCGGTTGCCGCTTGACTGCCTTTGTTGGGCACCGATGTCGAAACCTACGATGGCTCCCAGCTTCTTGGTGAGTGCGAACTGTCCGTAGAAATTATGAAAGTACCGCATCCGGCGGGTACTATCGGGCGTATCGCTCCCCACGAACGAGCTGCTGTTGAGCGTCACGCGGCTGTTGGGCGTGTAGGTAAGCTGATGACCAAAAGCGGGCGTGTTGTTACCTTCCACCCGCTGAATCCGCTGCCAGCCGTTGAGGAGCAGACCACTCAGCAGCCACTGACCATTATCCGATGTGTAAGTAACCTTGACCCCGCTTTCAAAATAGGGTGAATTGTCGGCCAGAATACTGCGGGTCAGGTTCCAGCAGTTGGCCCCGACGGCACTCTCAAAGCCAATGTGGGAAGAAAAAATGCCTGCGTCGAGCCACAGGTTTTTCCGGCGGGAAAGCCGTACGCCCCCATTGGCTTCGTAGATATTCTTAAGTACCCCCGGCTCGGCGGACAGGTTGGCGTTGGCGTAGGTACCCGCCATGAGGGCCAGGCTGGCGCGGACGTTGGCTTGGTTATAGTCAGCCCGGAGGTACCCCAGATTCACCGTGAATTCGTTGTGGCGGTTGTGGGAATAGACAAAATCGGAGCGTTGGTTATTGGCCGGGTTGCGTGAGTCGTATTGGTAGTAAGTTTCCAGATAGCCGCTGAACTGCACGGCTGCGCTGTCTGACTGGGCCAGAACGGGTACCTTCAGGATTAACAATCCGCTTAGCAATAGAAATTTAAGCCTATTTTTCATTATCTATGATTTATACCACCTTTACTCTCCCAATTGATCCAAAGCCAGGTTCAACGCCAGCACATTGATTTTCTCCGGTCCGAATAATCCCAGCAGCGGCCGCTGGGTGCAACCGGCTACCAATCTACGCAGTGCCTCTTCGGAAACGCCCCTTGTCCGGGCGACGCGGGGAATCTGCACCAGCACGGCTTCTACCGACAAGTCGGGATCGAGGCCGCTGCCACTAGCCGTCACTAGGTCAGCGGGTACCTCAGCCGTCCCGGGATTATGCGCCCGAAAGGTGTCGACGCGGGCGGCCACGGTGGCCAGGTACCCGGGATTGGAAGGCCCCTTGTTGCTGCCGCCCGACCCGGCGGCGTTGTAGTTTACCGCCGAGGGGCGGCCATTGAAGTACCGGTCGGCAGTGAAACTCTGGCCGATTTGGGTAAAGTAGGTTGCGCCGTTATGTTCTAATACCTCGCCTTTTCCCTCATTGGGGACCAGCTGGGCGATACCCCAGATGAGGGCGGGGTAAAGGCCCATAAAAAGTACCATGCACACCAAAGTCAGGCGCAGCGCAGGAAGCAGGTTTGTTTTCATGATTTTATCTCTTTACAATTTTTTGAAAAAATGAGCGGCTACTTATAAAATTGTCGCCACCAGCAGGTCAATGATTTTGATGCCAATAAAAGGTAGTGCAATACCGCCCAAACCATACTTCAAGAGATTTTGGCGCAGCAACGCACTGGCTCCGATGGGTTTGTAAGACACGCCTTTCAGGGCCAGCGGAATCAGAATCGGGATGATGATGGCGTTGAAAATAACCGCCGACAGAATGGCCGACTCCGGGCTGTGTAGCCGCATAATGTTCAGCCCCTGCAAGGAAGGAATCGCCAGAACGAAGAGGGCGGGCACGATGGCGAAGTACTTGGCCACATCGTTGGCGATGCTGAATGTCGTGAGGGTACCCCGCGTCATGAGCAGTTGCTTTCCGATTTCGACAATCTCAATGAGTTTGGTGGGGTCGTTGTCGAGGTCCACCATGTTACCCGCCTCCTTGGCGGCCTGGGTACCGCTGTTCATGGCCACGCCCACGTCGGCCTGCGCCAGGGCGGGGGCGTCGTTGGTACCGTCGCCCATCATGGCCACCAGCTTGCCGCTTTGCTGTTCGCGACGGATGTACTCCAATTTGTCTTCCGGCTTGGCTTCGGCGATGTAGTCGTCAACCCCGGCCTTGTCGGCGATGTAGCGGGCAGTGAGCGGATTGTCGCCGGTGACCATGACCGTCTTGACGCCCATCTTTCTCAGACGGTCGAAACGCTCGCGAATGCCAAGCTTGATAATATCCTGCAACTCAATGACACCGACCACGGCTTCGTTCACCGCTACCACCAACGGGGTACCTCCGTTGCCCGAAATATCATTGACGCGCTCGGTCACTTCCCGGGGAAAAACGTTGCCGCTTTTCTCCACCATTTCGCGCATGGCGTCCGAAGCACCTTTACGGATGCGGGTTGGCCCGTCGCCACGCGGTCCGGCGGGCAAATCGACCCCGCTGCTGCGGGTTTGGGCGGTGAATTTGATGAAGGTCATCCCGGAAGTATCGTCGCTGATTTCCCGCCCGGCTGAATAGCCCGGCTCGGTCAAAGTCTGTTCCCGCGCCAATTCCACGATCGACTTACCCTCCGGGGTATTGTCGGCCAACGAACTAAGTACCAGGATTTCCCGGAAATAATCATCTGAAACACCGGGAGCGGGATAAAAATGGGTGGCTTTGCGGTTACCGATGGTGATAGTACCCGTCTTGTCTAGCAGCAGCACGTCGATGTCGCCCGCCGTTTCCACCGCCCGGCCCGACTTGGTGATGACATTGGCCCGCAGGGCACGGTCCATGCCCGCGATGCCGATGGCCGACAGCAGTCCACCAATGGTAGTGGGAATCAGGCACACGAACAGCGAGATGAAAGCGGCGATGGTGATGGGCGTGTTGGCAAAATCCGCGAAGGGTTTCAGCGTCACCGTCACCAGAATGAATACCAGCGTAAAACCGGCCAGCAGGATCGTCAGCGCGATTTCATTGGGAGTTTTCTGCCGTGCGGCTCCCTCTACCAGGGCAATCATTTTATCCAGAAAACTTTCGCCAGGCTGCGTGGTCACCTCCACGATTATACGGTCGGAAAGTACCTTCGTACCGCCCGTCACGCTGCTTTTGTCGCCGTCGGCCTCCCGAATTACCGGGGCGCTCTCACCCGTAATGGCGCTTTCGTCGATGGTCGCCAGTCCTTCTACGATCTCACCATCGGTGGCGATAATGTCGCCCGCCTCGCAGAGGAAACGATCGCCTTTGCGTAGTTGAGAGGATGAAATTTGCGTGGGATTATTGGACAGCAAAGTATCGCCTGCTGCCACCCGCCGGGCGGGCGTTTCTTCCCGCGTTTTGCGCAAACTATCGGCCTGCGCCTTGCCCCGCGCTTCGGCGATTCCCTCGGCAAAATTGGCAAATAACAGCGTGAGCAGTAATATCGTAAAGATCGCCAGGTTGTAGCCTAAAGTACCCTGCGACTGCTCCCCGGCCAAAATCCACAGGCACACGCCCAGCATGATGAAAGTACCTATCTCCACCGTGAACATGACCGGATTGCGGTACATTTTGGCGGGATTCAATTTAATAAAAGCCTGTTTTCCGGCTTCCAGCACGAGGTCCCGTTGGAAAAGGGACGTATTTTCAGTTGCCATGAGAGTATGATTTAAGGTCAGTAAAGAGAGAAGTATTCGGCCAGCGGCCCGAGCGTCAGGGCTGGGAAAAAGGACAGGGAAGCAATGATGAGGATGACCGCAAAAATCAGCGCCCCGAAAGTACCCGTATCCACCCGCAGGGTACCCTGGCTTTCGGGTGTGTAGCGCTTGGCGGCGAGTTGCCCGGCGATGGCCACGGGCCCAATGATCGGCAGGTACCTTGCCAGCAGCATTACCAATCCTGTGGCGTAGTTCCAGAAGGGTGTGTTATCGCCTAATCCTTCCAGACCGCTCCCGTTGTTGGCAGAGGCGGAGGTAAACTCGTACAGCATTTCGCTGAAACCATGGTAGGCCGGGTTGTTCAGCCAGCCCGACAGCTGAGCCGGATTCTGCATATAGAGATAGCTGGACAGCGCCGTTCCCGCCAGAATCAGAAAGGGGTGCAACAGGGCTACCCCCATGGCGATTTTCATTTCGCTGGCCTCGATTTTACGGCCCAGCAATTCGGGCGTACGGCCTACCATCAAGCCACTGATGAAGACGGCCAGGATGATGAATACGTAAAAATTAAGAAACCCAACCCCGACGCCGCCATAGAAGCAGTTGATCATCATGCCCAGCAGGGTAGTCAGTACCGTGAGTGGGGTCATGCTGTCGTGCATGGCGTTGACCGAACCATTGCTGGTGACGGTGGTATTGATGGCCCAGTAGGCCGAGGCCGCCGGCCCGAAACGCACCTCTTTTCCCTCCATGCTTCCCGCGCTTTGGCTCACCCCTAATGTCGTGAGGGCAGGATTTCCCCCCAGCTCACTCGTCACCGCCGGAATGACCAGTAGTAAGAACCCGAATGTCATCACCCCAAAGATCGTCAGAGCCAGTTTCCGGCGTTTGAGCATGTAGCCCAGCGCGAAAAGCAAAGCAATGGGAATGAGGAAGATACTGACATTCTCGACGATATTGGTGAGGTAGGTCGGATTTTCGAGCGGATGACTGCTGTTGACGCCGAAGAATCCGCCGCCGTTGGTACCCAGCTGTTTGATGGAAATAAACGCGGCGGCTGGTCCCCGGCTCACGGCCACGGTTTCACCTTCCAGGGTAGTCATGGTACCCTGGCCTTCAAACGTCATAGGTACCCCCTCAAACACTAAGATGAGGGAGGAAACGATGGCCAGTGGCAAAAGAATGCGCGTGCAGCTGCGCACGAGCAGCCTGTAAAAATTACCCAGCGAAGGATCCAAGCCTTCCCGCATAGACTTGAAAACGACCGCCGCGATCGCCAGGCCGGTTCCCGCGCTGATAAACTGCCACAGCATCAGCGTCATTTGTCCCAGGTAGGAAAGCGACGATTCACCGGAGTAGTGCTGCAGATTGGTATTGGTCACGAAACTGACCGCCGTATTGAACGCCAGGTCGAGCGACATGGACGGGTTGCCGTCGGGATTGAGCGGCAGCCAGCTCATGTTGGTCAGCACGAGCAAGGCAACTACCAGCCACCAGCCGTTGATGACCAGCAGGGCCAGCAGGTTTTGCTGCCATGTCAGGGAAGTACGGGAGTCGATACCGCTGAGCTGGTAGATCAGCCGATCCAGCGGATCGAAAATTTTGTCGAGCCAGGTACTTTCGTTGTCGAATACCTTACCGATGTACCGGCCCAGCGGAACGGCCAGCAGTACGACCAAAAGGTACATCAGCACAATACCGAAGATTTGTGTGTTCATAGTTTAGAATTTTTCGGGTTTGATCAGCACGTAGGCCATGTAGGCAAATACGGCGATGGAAATGATGAATAAGATGAGCATACGGCGCTTTCGTTGGTTTGTGAAAGTGGATATGCCAAAAGCGTGCGCTAAAAGCTGGTTTCTAGCTAATCGACTATGAATCAAAATTTTGGACTGGAATTGAGAAATTCAGGCATAAAAAAAGCCTATCAAAATGATAGGCTCTTCTCAAATTGATAGGGTACTTTCAAAGCGAATACTCCTCTATTTTCCGGTATAGCGTAGCGATACCGATTTCGAGCAGGCGAGCGGCTTCGGCCTTGTTTCCTTTGGTGTGATTGAGGACTTTCTGGATCTGTAATTTCTCGGCGCTGTTCAGCGAAAAAGCGGACAGACCCGGACTGGGAGCGGCAGGTGCGCTAAACTCAAAAGGCAGCAAAGCGGCCGACAGCGGTTCGGTTCCGGCCAGAATCACGGACCGTTCCAGACAGTTGCGAAGTTCGCGGATGTTGCCGGGCCAGGCGTATGCTTTCAGGGCGTCCAGAAAATCAGCTTCGTAGCTCAGGGGTGCCTTTTTGAGCTTAGCGCAGAATTCCGCAATGAAGTACCTGACCATGGGTTCGATGTCGGCCACGCGTTCGCGGAGGGGCGGCAGGTGCAGCGCGAACACATTGAGCCGGAAGTAAAGGTCCGGCCGGAAACGCTGCTGCTCGCTTTCGGTTTTCAGATCGCGGTTCGTAGCCGCAATCAGCCGGAAATCCGACTTCCGGGGCTTCTGCTCGCCTACCCGGATGAATTCACTTGTTTCCAGTACCCGCAACAATTTGGCCTGCAAATCCAGCGGCATTTCTCCAATCTCATCCAGAAACAAAGTACCCCCGTTGGCTTCCTCGATAAAGCCTTTTTTATCGTTCAAAGCCCCCGTGAATGCCCCCTTGACGTGACCAAATAGCTCACTTTCCAGCAGGTCGCGGCTGAAAGTACTGCAGTTCAAAGCCACGAAATTGCGGCTCGCCCGACCGCTCGCCTGGTGGATCGCCTGGGCAAAAACCTCTTTTCCGGTACCGGTTTCACCCGTCAGCAGCACGGTGGTGTCAGTAGCGGCTACTTTCTGTGCCAGCTCAACTACCCGCCGCAGCGCCACTGAATGACCCAGAATGGCATCGAACGAGTATTTTTCCCCGACCCTTTTTTCCAGGTTTTCTACCCGTTGGCGTAATTGGGTTTTCTCGATAGCCCGGTGAATCAGCGGAATGATCTTGTCATTGTCATTGCCTTTGGTGATGTAGTCGAATGCTCCGTGCTGGATCGCCCGTACCCCGTCGGGAATGTTGCCGTAGGCCGTCAGCAGAATCACTTCCGTGGCCGGAGCGGTTTCTTTCAGTTTTTTGACCAGTTCCACGCCATTGGCATCGGGCAGCTTGACGTCGCACAGAATGACTTCGAAAGTTTGTCTTTCCAAAAACTGCAAACCCGTTTTAGCATCGGCAGCTTCCTGCACTTCGAAGCCCTCGGCCCGGATAATACGCGCCAGCAGGGAACGAAGCTTGTCTTCGTCGTCGATGATCAGGATTTTATGCACAAGCAATTGATTTTAGTCCCGAATATAAAGGTAGAGTCTCTGAAAGGCAAAAGTAGCTCTTTCGCCATGAGTACCTGCATTTCCTTTCATCCCGCACGAGCTACATTTACCCGTAGCCGAGCCAGCATTATCCGTAAGGTCTTCATCTTAATCTATCCTGTCATGAAGTACTTTATGATCTTCATGTCGTTACTTATCTTAAAGTATTCGCCGCAGCCGACTTCGAAAGTAATAGCTTGGCAATAGATATTACAGCAAATATCAATAAAGGTGGGGAGTGGAAATTATTTAAAACCTGCACTGGGAAAAAATAAGCCAGAAAGAAAAGTAAATATTCTATGTTTCAAGTTCTTAAATACTAATACGGACTGTGCTGATGAAAATCACCACTAAATCTTGGGGCTTACCTAAAGTTGAATTCAATTTGTATGAAAAAACGGCGGCCACATTCAGAAATTTTTCTAAAGGTAAAAAGAGGATCATTGAGTCTGCTGGTGGCAGGTATACTAGCAAGTTTGGGGGCTACGCCACAACGGTCTGTACCTCAGCGATCACTCGGCCTTCAAGGCTGGCAATTGGCTCGTGCTTTTCCAAATTTAACCTTTGAACGTCCCGTTGAGCTTACCCACGCAGCCGATGGCAGCAATCGGCTTTTCGTGCTTGAACAGGGAGGACTAATCCGCGTGTTCGAGAATGACGCCAATACTCAGTCTGCATCGGTTTTTCTCGATATTAGATCCAGGGTTTCGTCAGAGGGAGAAATGGGACTACTGGGTCTTGCTTTCCATCCTCAATTCAAGGAGAACGGATACTTTTATGTTTATTACACCAAGCGTAACCCCCTTGAATCCGTTTTGGCTCGTTATCAGGTTTCGTCCCCTGGTCAGGCGGTGGCGGACTCTACTTCTGAAACCATAGTCTTACGCTTTGCTCAACCGTACGATAACCATAATGGTGGCAAAATTGCCTTCGGTCCCGATGGATATTTATATGTCTCTACCGGCGATGGCGGGGCCTGGGGCGATCCGCATCAGAATGCCCAGGACCTGACTTCGTGGCTCGGAAAACTGCACCGTATCGATATTAACAGTACCCAGAAAGGCAGCTATGGCATTCCGGTTGATAACCCATGGGCCGGCAACCGTGAAGGTTTTCGGGAAGAGATTTTTGCATATGGTCTCCGCAATCCCTGGCGGTTCAGCTTCGACCGTCAAACCGGCCTGATTTGGGCCGGCGATGTAGGTCAGAACGAGTTCGAAGAGGTAAATATCATTACCACAGGCGGGAATTATGGCTGGCGTTTGAAAGAAGGAAATCGCTGTTATAATCCACGAAACGATTGTGATCCGGGAAACCTGATTGCTCCCGTCCATACTTATGAACGTTCCGACGGGGTTTCCATCACGGGGGGAGTCGTGTACCGGGGTTCTCGCTATCCTGCGCTCCTGGGTACTTATCTGTATGCTGACTTCGGAACCGGGAACGTCTGGGCATTACGTGCGGAAAAAGGGCAAAAAACAGGCAATCAACTCATAGTAACAGGAGCTGGCAGCATCGCTGCCTTTGGGGAAGATGCCGACGGCGAAGTGTATTTGCTGGATCATCGGGGAGAAATTAAGCAGCTTCTTCCAGTGGATAAATGAATTTTGATCAGTTCGTTTCCTGATGATCTACTTTAACCTTTCCATAGATCATAAACCTCGTTGGTATATAAAATAATTGTTAATACGAGTAAAGGGCGGCTTTTTTTACCGTACTTGTATGGCTGAATCTGTTCATTTCGCAATGCAATGGATTGTTTCTTTTCATTGCATTCGCACAAAATAAAGTTATATCCCATTTTATGGCTAGTACTTACATGGACACCAGAAGAGATTTTCTTAAAAAAGCGGCCCTCCTTTCAACAGGTCTTATGGGAATGCTGCCCGAATCGATCCAAAGGGCCTATGCCATCGATCCGCAAGCTGGTACCACCTATCTGGATGCTGAGCACGTGGTGATACTTATGCAGGAAAATCGCTCTTTTGATCACGCTTATGGTACTTTGCAAGGGGTCAGGGGCTTTGATGATCCGCGGGCGATCGATTTACCGAATCGGAACAAAGTCTGGCTTCAGTCCAATGCGCAGGGTGAAACCTACGCGCCCTTCCGGCTCAATATCAAAGATACCAAGGCCACCTGGATGAGTTCACTTCCCCACTCCTGGGAAAACCAGGTGGATGCACGGAATAACGGGAAATACGACGGATGGATGGAAGCCAAAAAATCGGGAAATCGGGATTATGCAAAGATGCCGCTCACGCTTGGCTACTACGACCGGGAAGACTTACCTTTTTACTACGCGCTGGCGGATGCTTTTACAATTTGTGACCAAAACTTTTGTTCTTCCCTGACCGGTACCACGCCCAACCGGCTGTACCTGTGGTCGGGCACCATTCGTGATCCCCGCGATCCGAAAGCCATGGCCAATGTGCGGAACGAAAACGTCACCTACGACAAGGAAGCCAGCTGGATGACCTTTCCGGAGCGGCTGGAGAAACTGGGGATACCGTGGCGGATTTATCAGAACGAAATCAGTATCGACACGGGGCTGACCGGCGACGAGGAAAGCTGGCTGGCCAACTTTACGGACAATCCCATCGAATGGTTTTCGCAGTACCGGGTTCGTTTTCATCCGGCCTACTATGCTTTCATCAAAGAACGGTCGGCCGTGCTACCGGAGCAGATTGTGCAACTCGAGAAAAAGCTGGCGAGTCTGCAGGAAAGTGATGCCGATTACGACAAAGTAAAGCGGGAACTGGAACGGCAGAAAAGCTGGTTGAAGACCATACAGCACGATTTGGTGGCGTATGCTCCGGAAAAATTCGACGCTCTGCCCGAACACGAAAAAAATCTGCACCGAAAAGCGTTCACGACCAATACCGGAGATCCGGATTACCGTTCGCTCAGTTCGCTGGTATACAGGGACGGAGATACCCAACGACAAATGACAGTGCCAAAGGGTGATGTATTGCATCAGTTCAGATCAGATGTGGAGAGCAAAAAGCTACCGGCCGTATCCTGGGTCGTGGCCCCTGAAAACTTTTCGGACCATCCCGGCGCGCCCTGGTATGGCGCCTGGTACTTGTCGGAAGTAATGGACATTTTGACCAAGGACCCTGAAGTATGGAAAAAGACCATTTTCATTGTGGCCTACGATGAAAATGATGGGTACTTTGACCACGTTCCGCCCTTTGTGCCGCCCCATCCCGATCGACCCGAATCAGGCCTGACCAGCCAGGACATCGACACCCGGCTGGAATTTATCACGGAGGAGCAGGAAAGTACCCGAAAAAACGGAGGGCGTACGGGGCCCATCGGGCTGGGCTACCGGGTGCCGCTAATTGTTGCCTCGCCATGGAGCAGGGGAGGGTATGTCTGTTCGGAAGTTTTTGACCATACCTCCGTACTACAGTTTCTGGAACACTTTCTGAGCCACAAGAAAGGAGTGCCAGTAGTGGAAAGTAATATCAATAACTGGCGGCGGACTGTCTGCGGGGATTTGACGTCGGTATTCCGGCCGTACCAGGGCGAGAAAATCGCCTTACCTGCGCCGGTAAAAAAAGAACCTTTCATTGAGAGTATTCACAAATCCCAGTTCAAAGAAGTACCTAAAGGTTTCAAAGTACTTACTCCTCAGGAAATCGCCCAGATCAATACCCAACCCGACAACAGCCCCCACATGCCCCGGCAGGAAAAGGGTGTTCGGCCTTCGTGTGCGCTGCCGTATGAGTTGTATGCCGATGGCAGCTGGCATCAGGGCAAACTGGAATTAAAGCTCTCTGCCGGTAAGAAGGCTTTTGGGCAGAAAGCATTGGGCGCTCCCTTTCAAGTGTACCAACTAGCTGATGATGGAGTCAAGGTTCGCTCTTACGCGGTGAGCGCGGGCGACACGTTGCTGGATACCTGGGAGGGGGATTATCATCTGCGTGTCTATGGCCCCAATGGATTTTTTCGCGAATTCAGAGGCGGCAATCAGCAGCCAGCCATAGAGGTTTCCTGTCTGTACAAACAGGGGGGCGACCGTCAATTGACCGGTAATGTATTGGTAAAACTTGTGAATAAGGATCCTTCCCGCTCTTTTCGGATTCAGCTTTTGGATAATGCCTATGGTACTGAGCCAAAGCTTGTAGAATTGCCAAAGGCTGGTACCAATGGGGCCAGCCTGACGATGGAACTGGACTTGAAAAAAAGTCATAACTGGTACGATTTTACCGTAGAAGCAGCGGGGTTTGATACCTTTCGCCAGTGCTACGCCGGACGCGTTGAAACCGGAAATAATGGATGGAGTGACCCACAGGTAGGCAAGGCAGAAGTATAATTACCCTTCAAGAAACTATAAGGAGTACGTGACCAGGTAGTTCAATGACAATCCGATTGATACTTTCCCCCCAAAAAAATATTTTGCTATTTGATGATTGCATTCAAAAACTCTATCACCAGGTGGCTCACCCAAATAGCGGTGCCAAATAAAGATTTATTACTTGGTTAGAATTGAAAATCATTGAAGTTTTTTATCTTTCGCTTTCACTTTTAACCTACCATTTTTTTATGAAGAAGAAAATTGCAAGCTTATTGATGATGGCCGGTATTCTGGCCATGGGTTCCGCCAGCGTGCAGTCAGAGCCTGAGCCAGAAAAAGGTCCGGTGACAATCTGCTACTATGGCGTAACGATGAAGGTCTCACAGAAGATCGCCAATCGTTATTATAAGATCGGTGCAGTGCCTGGTGCTTGCGGAGAGGAAATGGAGACACCACTCTAGCCTGAATAGGCACACTCCAATCGTTACTAAAAAGCCCCTTTACCAGTCTGGTGAAGGGGCTTTTTTATTTTTAGTCCGTGCAACCTTTTTACTTGAAAAGGTAACTAATTAAGAGACCGGATTGCCAAAAACTCCAATTGGAACTAATGGTTGCGTATGTGTGTAGTGAGAGGCTCGATGCAATATGTATGCTAGGAGGATGATTCAAGAGGTAGTATTGGCATTATTTTTGCACTAAAATTATTCGAATAATTGATTATACTAAATGAACATCACCCTAAGTAATTACATGTTAACAGACAAATATTTTACATATCTTGAGATGTGAATTATAAGAAAGTCCCAAATGATTCGTCCACTAGTTTTGGAAAGTTGTTTAACGAATTATAGATTAGCTAATTGAGCTGTTTTCCTGTATTGCCAGCCCAACGTTTGGTTGGTTTGCTCTAGCAAATAGTTCCTTCGGGAATATCAAGATAATTAGTGTGTGTATAGTGCGAACAGCCTGGCAGCTTTGCAGCCAGGCTGTTTTTTTGTCATGCACACTCCTTGCTTTTAATTATTGCCAGCTCAAATCGTTATCAAAAAGCCCTTTCACCAAAATCAGGTGAAAGGGACAGTTTTTGCCAAATCTGCGTTCTTTAGAAAGAAAAGCAGTGGATACGGATTTGGTAGGAACTTTAACCAGCGATCGTGAGATCTTCTAGCTAATAATTGTGAAAGTAATCCGGACAGCCTGGCGGCTTTGCTGCCAGACTGTTTTTTTAGTACCCCATACTCCTAACTCAGCAGACAGGCTGAGATAACGTACGACCGACTCCGCGTTTCAGATTCTTCTGGGATAAAACCAAACTGCCATTGTTCACCTGGACAATGAGAAATCTTGCATAACTGTTTCAAAATAAAACATTTATTTGATCTTATATAATAGGAAATAGCTCATTTAAAATATATGAGCGAAAGAAATTGAAAGTATGCACAGCCTGGTGGCATTGCGGCTAGGCTGTTTTCTGCCTGGGGCCTGCTCTGCGTAAAGACTAGGTTAATTAGAAACGATTTTCAGCAATAGATGCTTTATCGCTCTTACTGGGGCCTTGTGCTATTGATCCGAGGATGCACGAGTACCTGAAATGCTGGTGCTGCGTGGAAGCTGGATGGAGTCAGGACGACCCCAAGGCACCGATAGCGAAGAAGGCAGAGTGAGAGTCGGATCGAACAGAGGGTGGGAGAGCAGTACGTTATTCAAGATTTATCGCGACTAGTTCATGAAGAAACCCGGGAAGTTTGTTGGGGCAATTTTGCTCCCATTTTACGAAAATTCAAGATTCCTCCGACCACGCAACCTATCCCCATTTTCCTCCGTACTATGGACAGTTCAATAGCTTTCCAACTCTAAATTTGCCTGCTTATGAAATCTTTGTCCGCTTCCCGTCACCTGCTGACAGCCGCGTGTATTCTGGCCATTAGCCTCTCCTGCACCGACAACTCAACAGTCGCACCCCCCGCTCCAACCAACGACGTTGGCATTAAAGAAACCAGCCTGGGAAAGGTACTTGCCGATGCCAGTGGTAAAACCCTGTATTTTTTCGCTAAAGATGTAGCGGGTACCTCAACGTGTGCAGGGGGCTGTCTCGACACCTGGCCTGTTTTTTCCAAATCCATTACAAAGCTGGACCCTGGTTTGTCCGCTACTGATTTTGGCAGCATCACCCGTGCCGACGGCACCACCCAAACTACCTACAAAAGTTGGCCGCTCTACTACTACAATAGTGATGTCGCCGCCGGGGACGTGAAGGGCGAAAACGTGGGTAAGGTATGGTTCGTCGCTAAACCCGCCTACTCGATCATGATTGCAAGTGCACAACTGGTAGGTAACGATGGTAAATCTTACATGGCTGATTACAAAGAAGGTATGGGGGTGAGTCAGTTCTTTGTGGACGAAACGGGACGTACCCTCTATGGTTTTGCCAATGACAAAAAAAATACGAATAAATACACCAAATCCGATTTTAGCAATGATGGTACCTGGCCAATCTATAACGCAGAACTGAAAGATCTGCCCTCTACGATTGACAAATCGTTGTTCAGCGTGATCGATGTTTTTGGTAAGAAACAACTCACTTACAAGGGGTGGCCCCTGTACTACTTTGGGTCGGACAATGGGGTCCGGGGAGCCACCAAGGGAGTAAGTGTTCCCAGGCCCGGAGTTTGGCCGATTGTCAATCTGGACTCACCGAATGCGCCAGAATAGGATCACTTTTGTACAGCGATAACCGAGGCCCAAAGTAAAGGACTGCTTTCTAAGGTCCTCAGTATTTGGGATTGCGGTATTCCGACAGCCGTCCGGGCACTTCCTAGCGGCTGTTATTCTTTCTTACGATACCAATTCTTCCCTTGTCTTAATTTCTGCATAAACCCTGAATCCGGGGCTTCGCTGCGCTGGGACAGCGGGCCACGGTGCGCGCATTACTAAGCAATAACCGGGAGCAGAGACTTCACCGGAGAAAAAACAAAACCGCCTGGTCGAGTATCGGGCGTTTTTTTGCATTTGAAATTGAGAAAGGATGCAGTTGGAGAATCCTGCACTGGCTGCTAGGGAGAGAGGGTTTTGGGAGAGAGCGAAGAAGACGATTGAAAATCCTGGGGGGATGAGTTTGTTTTGAAATGGAGAGAGCCCCGTTTGGGGCTCTTTTTTTAGTGGGCAATGTAATTTTTTTTGAGATCGTCGTAGGTACTGATTTTCCTAATAAATTTTACTTTATCACTTGCTGGAATCTCAATGCCACAAATGGTAAATTGATTTTCAATGCTGTTAATCAAATTCTCCGCGTCAGAATCATTGTCTACAATAATTTTCGAAATGTCATCCAGATTGAAGGAAAGCATGCTTGAAAATGAATCAAACGGCCTTTTTCTAGTTTCATCAAATAAATTTTTTAGATATGTATAAATGGCTTGGTCTTCGGTAAGTTTCAGTATGGATTGCACGTAGTGCTTGAACATAGGAGGTATTGGATTGATAAATGCATATACAAGATTTACAGGAGGAATGTATCTCCACTCCCTCTCATTATAAAATACATAATTAGGAATTTTACTTCCATTTCGGTAATAATCTCCTTTATATTGTTTAGTATAAAGGAGGCTTCTGGAAAATGTATTCAGTAACTCTATATAATTCCCATCTGATATTTTTTCCATGATCATTTTTCCGACTATTCTTGCTGGGTCATTGAATTCAATTTCATGATTTGATAATCTTTGAATTTTTTGAAAAAAGGAACTATTGCTTTCTCTCTCTTCATATTCTTTTAGTAATAGCTTTAATTCGTTTGCTATCATAATGTCTTTTGTGGTGCTCACATCAAGTCGTTGCAAGATTCTGGCTAGGTGAGATTCTTGATTGAGGTAAATTAATGGATTTAAGCCATTTTCTATGCTCCATTCCTTAGTCATCCCGAGTGCGTAAACCTTTTCTCCTCCATTGTAACAATAAATTTCTGTGTGTTTTTTCACTAATGTTAGAGGTATATCACAAAAGCAAACCATAGGTACATGTACATGTAGAGAAGTCATGGAGTCGAGAGGATGGATCTCTTTGTATCTGTTGACTCGAAAGCCAGAATTGAGAATACTTTTTAATGTACTTAAATCACCACTCGTGAAATGGAATAGGGAGGAAGAACTAATGGCCATATGCTTAGAAATTTAGTTTCAGGCAATATACAGAATCGTCCTACTCTCTCATAAAGTCACGCTGCATCTTGCGGCGTGACTTTATGTTTTCAGGCACCATAAGTGAGATGGATTTGGCCCTGCTTGGAGATTTCAAGCTTGAAAAGGGCAACCACCGGATGGAAAAGTTCAAGGATCACCTGTTGGTACATGCGACGTTGAATGCTCGTGATCAGGAGTACTTTGAGAAAATAAAAAAAGCGTGGTCGTAGGCCACGAAAAAGCCCACGCGTACGATTCAGCGGGATCGGTTCGAGTTTCGCGGCCAGCGCGGGTACTCAAGCGTAATCATCAATACAAATTTCCTGGAAAGATCACCACCTGAATCGCCTGGAACGGCTTCTCGGTAAGGGTATTTTGATCGGAATCTGGCATGGAAAAGCCCAGTGTATCGATGAGAAACTGGCACTTATTTGGCACCAAGGGGTTTTTGTTACGCGAAAAGCGGCCCGAACTGATTGGTTCTGAGCCGCTTACGTGTTGCAGAGGAAGAGGGATTCGAACCCCCGGTGGGTTGCCCCACAACAGTTTTCAAGACTGCCGCATTCGACCACTCTGCCATTCCTCTTTGGTCAAACTAGGCTGCAAAATTAAGCATCATTTCCATTCTGTCAATACTTTTGGCAGAAAAAATCTTTCGATGCCGCTTCTCTACACATAAAACCCTAGTTTTGTATCAGAGGATGCTTTACTCAATCTCAACTCTCAACCTTCAACTCTCCACAAAATGAAGTCTGAAATAAACGACGGCAATGCCATTCCCACCGTCGAAACCGCTCGCAAACTTGGCGTACTGCCCGAAGAATTCGCTCGTATTGAAGAAATTCTGGGTCGCACGCCCAACTTTACCGAGCTCAGTATATTCTCCGTAATGTGGTCGGAGCACTGTTCCTACAAAAATTCCATCGTATGGCTCAAAACCCTGCCGCGTGACTCGGACCGGATGCTGGCCAAGGCCGGCGAAGAAAATGCCGGACTGGTCGACATCGGCGACGGGCTGGCATGTAGTTTCAAGATCGAGTCGCACAACCACCCTTCGGCGCTGGAACCTTATCAAGGTGCCGCCACGGGGGTAGGGGGTATCAACCGGGACATATTCACGATGGGCGCCCGGCCCATTGCGCAGCTCAATTCGCTGCGGTTTGGTAATCCCGAACTGGCCAAAACGAAATGGCTGGTGCGTGGCGTGGTGAAAGGCATTGGTGATTATGGCAACGCTTTCGGTATTCCGACGGTCGGCGGTGAGGTGTTTTTCGACGAGTGCTATAACACCAACCCACTCGTAAACGCTTTTTCGGCGGGCATTGTGGAAGTAGGAAAAGTGGCCAAGGCTACCTCTTATGGCGTCGGAAATCCGGTATATATCGTCGGCTCGGCCACGGGTAAGGACGGAATCCACGGGGCAACATTCGCTTCCGAAGATATTTCGGATAAGTCGAACGAGAAACTACCCGCGGTGCAGGTAGGTGACCCATTCATGGAGAAACTATTGCTGGAAGCTACCCTGGAAATCATCGCCACGGGCCACGTGATCGGCATTCAGGATATGGGCGCGGCGGGCATCATCTGCTCTACCTCCGAAATGAGCGCCAAAGGCGAGCATGGTATGGTGATCGATCTCGACAAAGTACCTACCCGGCAAGCCAATATGCATGGCTGGGAAATCCTGCTGTCGGAGTCACAGGAACGGATGCTGGTGGTAGTTCAGAAAGGGAAGGAGGACATCATTCAGGGTATTTTTGACAAATGGGATTTGCACTGTGTGCAAATCGGCGAAGTAGTACCCGCCGGACCGGACGATGCCGGACGCCTGCATTTTTATCAGCACGGCGAACTCATCGCCGACGTTCCCGCGCACGATCTGGTGCTGGGCGGCGGTGCGCCGCAGTACCACCGCGAGTACCGCGAACCCGCGTACTACCAGAAATTCAAAGAGTTCGATATTGATAAAGTACCTGATGTCGGGAAAGAGGAGATCGGTAAAGTGGCCCGACACCTGCTTGCCCATCCCAACATCGCTTCCAAGCGGTGGATTTACGAACAGTACGATTCCATGGTGGGTACGGCCAACCGCAGTACCAATCGTCCGTCCGACGCCGCCGTGGTGCGTATCCGGGATGTAGATAGACCCGACTACAAAAAAGGCATCGCCATGACGGTAGACTGCAACAGTCGCTATGTCAACGCCGATCCGTTTGTGGGCGCGCAAATTGCCGTGTCGGAAGCCGCCCGTAATCTGACCTGTACCGGTGCCGAGCCGCTGGCCGTGACCAACAACCTCAATTTCGGCAATCCTTACGTGCCGGAGGTGTATTGGCAGTTTGTGCAGGCGGTAAAAGGCATGGGCGCGGCCTGCGAGAGATTCGGTACTCCCGTCACAGGCGGCAACGTGAGTTTCTACAACCAGAGCTCGGATGATGGTCCCGTGTTTCCGACACCCACGATCGGCATGATCGGCCTCATGGAAGATCCTGCTCACCAGATGACGCTCGACTTCAAAGCCACTGACGATCTGATTTATTTGGTCGGAGCGCCAAAGAACGATATTGCCTCATCTGAATACCTGTACAGCTACCGCAAGGTAAAGGAGTCGCCTGCTCCGGCTTTCGATATGGAAGAGGAGTACACGCTGCATCAGGCGGTCAAAAAGCTTATCGTCAAAAGTCTGGTGCAATCCGTTCACGATGTATCGGACGGAGGACTATTTGTAGCGCTGGCTGAATCGGCGATGCCGCGCGGACTGGGTTTCCAGATTGCCAGCGACACGAATTTCCGCACGGACGCCTACCTTTTCGGGGAGGCGCAGGGAAGGGTACTGGTATCGGTGAAGCCCGCGCAACAGGCGGAGTTTCAAAAGTACCTGGGCGGTGATCTGAAAATACCGCACACTCTGCTGGGAACAGTGACGGCGCATGATTTTGTGGTTGACAAGGAAGTAGTGATAGGTACTTCTGAGGCGAAGGGGCTGTATGATAACTCTCTGGGGGAGTTAATGAAGTAGTTCTGTATCCTGGATTAAATTTACAGGAAGCCTGGCTAAGTACTTCTCTGTTAGAAAATGTAAGATTCTCTATTGGCTCTTTCGAATGGATCGTAAGTCGATTTATATATTCCTGATTATTGTCTTTACGCTGGGCAATACGCTGGCGCAGACTCCTATCCAACCCACCGCCGAATTTACCGTGACCGGTCAGGTAGAACGAGAAGTGAAATTGACTATTTCGGACTTGGAAAAGCTGCCGGAATCGGAGATCGGAAGTCTCGAAATTTCCAACCATGCGGGTGAGAAAAGGGGGACGGCTAGTAATATGAAGGGCGTTCTGGTCAAGGATGTTTTAAAAAATCTGAAATTTAAAGCCGACACGCCCCGACAATTGAACGAGTTTTACCTGACTTTTGTGGCTTCGGATGGCTACAAGGCCGTATTTTCCTGGAACGAAATTTTCAATTCTCCCACCGGAGATCATCTGTATCTGGTGACCGAGAAAGCTGGAAAGAAAATCAGCGAAATGGAGGAAAGGATTTTGCTGGTTACCACGAGCGATTTCAAAACGGGTCGGCGACACATCAAAGCGCTTGGTAGGATTGTAGTGGGGCTGGTAGAATGATACAACTTATTATTACCTCGGAGAATTCATAAATGGAACCTTCAAAAGATTAGGATAAATCTATGAATGAACTACCTCGCCATTCTGCGGTGGCGAATGAAGCAGGATTCAGCGTGGTGAGTATGACCGTGATGGGAGCGATTTTGGGCGGATGGAGAAAAAGTAATGATAGTTGAAAACTGACTGGCGTACAATTAAAAAGGGCAGCATCCACTAGGATGCTGCCCTTTTCTGTTCTGGAATTCTTATTTATTATTCCTCTGCTCCTGTCAATGCGTCGAAAGCTTCTTTGCAGTCGTTATCGTCGCCAAATTCCCAGAGAACTTCTTTCTGATCGGACATATTGAAAAGAATACAGGCCTTTTTGCTCTTGTTGGCTATTCCTTTTTGAGCGGTAATCACTTGATCCAGATTGATTATCAATCCGGTACCTTCCAGCAGCATCATTTTTGCCATAACAAAAAATAATCGGTTAAGTGTTTGGTTAAAAGTCGCGGGCAGTTGCCCATCGGGGTAGCAAAGATACAAACCATCCCTAAAACTCCGGCCCGGCAACTAGAATTCTTTTACTACTTCCAGCATGATTACGAGCAGCAAGAGGTTTTTTTGTCGGTCAAAGTACCTAGTCCGCGCGTTTTTCCATTCGCCGTATCCGGTCGTTTTGCATTCGAATACGCTTACACAAAATACTCAGCACACTCTTGAGCAACTCCGAACGTTCCTCCATCAGGTCGTAGAAGTCATCCTGATCGATCCGAAAGAGCAGGGTTGGGTCGGCAATTACCGCCGAGGCCGAGCGGGTTTCGGCGTCGAGCAGCGCCAGTTCACCGAAAATATCGTTGGGCCCAAACTGGGCGAGTTTGGTTTTGCCGTCGAAGATTTCCACCATACCGGAATATATTACGTACATACAGGTGCCGAGCTCCCCTTTCTCAAAAAGTACTTCGCCCAACTCACAGGTTTGCTCCATAATAATCGGAACAATGGCCGATAATACGTTTTCGGGGGTACTTTCAAAAAGCGGCGATCGTTTCAAAACCATCACTTTTTCAAGCGGCGAAACTACACCGACCGTTGTTTCTTCGTGTGCCATATTTTGCTGGGAGCTAGTCAAATTCAGTTCTTTGGTTTTATGATGGGCGGCTTCCCGGACCAGCGGATCGGCATGGTCCAGATAACCGAGCAGCACAGCGGGGTCAAATTTGCCAGGAATGTTATTCAGAGCCTGTACTACGCTCCATTCACTGAATTTTGCCGTGCCTTTTGCCAGAATATACTGGACAATGGGAACCAACTGCTGCTGACGACACACGGTTTTCTCAAAAATGGCCAGTGTGTTCTCGGGCGTAGTTTCGTCAAGCAGGGCATGCAGCGCCAGGTATTCGTTGCGGGGAATAATATTGTCCAGAATCTCGATGGCATTAGCCCGCTTCTCGCGCGAGCTATGCTCAATGTTGAGCATGGCGTTTTCTACCATACGGGCGTCGTACGTCAGCATAAACAGAAAGAAAATGCGCCGAATGCTTTCATCGATTTCAAAATCGAGGCTGGTGCTTAGGGCATCATTGACATTTTCATTCAATCCACCCACCAACTGGTATAGGTAGTTGAATTCCTGTTGCAAGTACTCCGGTAAACGCTCGAGCTGCCGGCCGGGTGGCTCGATGCGGGTAAGCGATCGCAGCGCGGTAGTACGGGTGCGCAGGCGGTCGCTATCCAGCAGTTCGATGAGTACTCGCAGGGTACGGGGTGTGCGGAAGCGCTCGCAGCCAATGGCGATGAAATGGATCAAATGCGGTTGTCCTTCTGCAATCGTTTGCCGGATGCCGGCATCTCCGGCTTCTCCTGCCTGCAGCAGCCCCATAATTGCCTGTTTGTCGTAGGCGCGGTCGTGAGTGAGTTGAAGTACCCTTTGACAGGATTCCGGCTCCGGCTGCGATGCCACTACTGCAATCGCCCTTTCAGTCACGGCGAATGAGGGACTGTCTAAAGACCGGAAAACGAAGGATGCGTAGCTTTTTTCACCAAGCTCCTGAATACAGTCCAAGGCAACCAGTTGGTCTTCTTCGTATTCCGATTCGGTCAAAAAGCGTAGGGTGGCGTTGGTAAGGGAGGCAAAACGGCCTGACCTTTTGCAGCCGATGATGCTGCCGTGTACGGTACTCAGGTCGTCCGAATTCAGGAAGGCCAGTACCTGACTTTCGGCCAGGTCATTTTGCTGGCAGGCGATCATGCCGCATAGTTTGCGGTTGGCCGGGGATTCATCGCGCTGCGCCAATTGGTAGAGGGCTACCGGATCGTAGCTTTCGCCCGACTCGGCAATCGTAAGCAGGGTCTGGCGGCGGACCGTTTCAGAAGGGTGATGCAACAGGGAATCGTATTGCGCTGCCAATAGGTCGGGCCGGTGCGTAGCCAGCCAGTTCAGCGAAAATAATACGTCACTTGGCGTGCTGCTGCCGAGTTTTTCCAGAATTAGCGATTCGGCGTTTTCCTGAAAAAGCAGGTCTTCGTCTTTTAAGAAACGTTTGCTGAGCGCATTTTTTAGTTCCAGCAAATAGTGTCCGTGCGCTTTTACCAGAAAATACAAAGCACCCAGGGCCAAGGCTGAAATGAACAAAAAAGAGCCCGCCGCCAAATGGAAATGATTCAGGTAAGCGATGAGCGTAACTACCCCCGCAACGCCCATGCCCAGGGGCTCATAGATTCCCTTGGCCAGCGTGTGAGCCTTCAACCGCTGGTGCAGGAAAAGGGGCTGAAACATGACCAGAAATACCGGGTCGTAGGTAGTTTTGCGGGTGATTTCAAAGAAAATATACAGCCCGCTGAACATATTGAGCAGCACGACTTCACGGGCATCAAGAAACGAAAATATATAAAGCCCAATGGAAGCAGCCGCTGTCAGGATGGGTAGTAAAATAAGTACGATCCGAAGTCCGAAGCGGGCAATTATTTGGCTGGAAAGTAGTAGTTTAATAACAGTGGCGGTGCCGAAAGCAATGGTAAGCAAATAGCCCAGGTAACTCATGACGTCGTCTTGGTCGTGGTACTTGTGCTTGACATTGACGAAAAAACTGTACTCGATGAAAATTGCCGCCGCCGATACGAACACCATTCCCAGGCATAGGTGGTATACCAACCAGCTGCCGCCAAAAAGGCGGTCGATAAGCCGGGGATGGCTGGTGTGGAAAGTCCGGCGCTTCACAGCATGGTGGTCGGGAATCACGGTGGAGCGGAAGGTCAGTGTCTGCACCAGATAGGCCAGCAAAAAAGCGGCGCAGGCTACCCAAAGCAGAATGTAAAGGGAATAAGCCGAGTGAATCAGTACCGCCAGCAGGGCACCGATGGCCTTGGCGGGTAAGTCGCCCGAGCCGATGATACCGAAGATACGTTTGCTCTGCCGTACATCGAAAACCAGAGCCGACAACCCCCAAAACTCCAGTCCCGACAAAAGGTATATCGCCCGGTAACCGATCAGCAGCACCACCGCCTCTACAAAGGGATCGAGAAAATACAATCCCGCCGAGAGTAAAACGACCAGGCCTACCGTAACGAGCATTACACTCCTAATTAGCTTCTTGAGCGAAAGGCGATGCTCAAAATGTTCGTAAACTTTCCCCGCCAGCATACAACCGGCCGCCGCCAGAAAGTAGCCCAGCGGTAGCGAAAGGTCGGGGTTATTTTGTAGCAAGAGCACCGTGGCGCATACGTAAATAAGTATGGTGCCGATACTGATGAAAAAATTATGGAGGAAGAAAAGTACCAGGCTGCGGGTACTTTCTCCGGGATTTGGTAGAGACACTGCCAGCGTCGATTAACTGATTCGCGGTAAAAGGCGGTAATTTACGACCAACCCGGCAGTAATCAAATGGGAGAGTTGGCCTTTCCTTCAAATGACAGGCTTCATCAATTAAATCCATGCTTACTAAAACAGATTTCTGAGTTTTTGGAGTGAACTTTGCAAGTTTATGACCAAATGAATCTCAATCCTACTCCAAATCTTTATGAAAATCTTTTATTCCTCCTTGGTTATCTTGCTTCTTATTTTTGGGCCGTCTTTTAGCCAGTCAGTCGTCATAAATGAACTGATGAATAGCAATGACGCTACCATTACTGATGCCACGGGGGAGGATGCCGATCGGATAGAGAACAACATCCGTGTAAATGGATATACAAGTCCGGCCCGGACCTTCATCTTGCGAAAGCTACAGGAAAACCAGGATTTCAGAGTACAGTTCGTCAGTCGATACGCTGACTTGCTGAACACTACTTCCCTTCCCTCGCGCCTGACCGTGAATGTCTCCTCCGAAAATAGTGGGTACGTCAAAATAAATACTATTGAGATAGTACCTTCCACCGAGGGAGTTGGAGCAGTACCTTATCCATGGAATGGAATTTATTTTCGGGACGTTCCCGTCACTCTTATTGCTAAGGCCAACCCTGGCCAAACATTCAAGTACTGAACAGAAGCAGGAACAATAATTGGGACGGATCCGGTACTTACATTGAGACTGGAAGCTGACCGCAACATTACCGCTGAGTTCGGATTTCCTGGGCCATGCGAAAGCGTACAGTCGGGCGACTGGCACACGGCCAGCACATGGAACTGCGGCCGTGTGCCTAATTCTGGCGACGACGTGGTGATTCGCGACGGACATGTGGTCAATATCAGTGCCGAAGATGCGAATGCACTCTCGCTGAAATTACAGGACAACGGGCATTTGAATATGTCGGCGAGCCGAAATCTGAACGTGTACCGGTTCAACTAAGTTAGCCGCCGGACAATTAGAAAAGCTTGCTGGTCAGCTTTCCGAAATTTTTGATTTCTGGCTCCAAATCCTCGTACTTATCGATAATTACCCGGCCTTTGTACACAATGAACGTGTTGCTTACCGCTGGGTCAATCCGATTGAGATTTACTTCACTTGTCCTGTCTCCAAAAGATGGTACCATCGTCAGAGCCAGTTGCTTGATATCCAGTTCTATCCCCAGCTTTTCGAGCGTTTGTTTCGTTGCCTCGTTATTTTGTTCCGTTTCTGTAATCATATATACCTTCAATTGATCACCTTTCTCGCGGCTGAGTTTTTCCAGAAATGCCAGCCATTTCTTTACCTCTCCCCACTCGTCTGTGTTTTTGACAAAGTACAAAATCCCGTAGTTGCGACCGTACTTACACACCGGGCAAGCCTTCGACCCGCGATCGGGACCCCAGGCGTGGTAAGGCGTGAAGGACGGGCTTTCCTCACCGATGGAAAGCCCAGATTCTTTTTTGCGATTTTTAGTATCAGGGTAGTTAGGAATATGCAAGCCTAATATGATGTTGTGTTCGGCTATCAGCATACCGTTTTCTTCCCGGGGGCGGAGCACGCCGCTGCCGCCCCGGTTTTCGAGGGCGTTCCGTTTGGCGGTGGTCAACAAAGGTTCATCGTCGAATACGAGTTCGTCGACGTAGTACTCGTCGGCAATGTCCGGTTCTTTTACTGACAGGTGGATATGGGCCGGGATGTCGCGATCGGGGTAGGGGGCGGGGCGGTTGGTGTAGAGCGTATACCGGCCATCGTTGCCAGTTTTCAGCCAGCCACGCCGCGACCCATGCCGGGCTGCGTTTCCTTTGAGCTCACCGTTGTTGGAATAGTATCCCCGCTCGTCGGTTTGCCAGTAATAGATCCAGTAATAGATAATGACATTCGGTGCGGGAGTGCGGCCATCGTTTTGATAGACAATCCCTGTTACGATCAGCCTGGTGCAGGCATCTGCCCAGCCGATGCTCGTATCAATAGCATTGATTTGGTCCGGCATGCCGATGTACATGATTTCGCAACCATCGCCTCCTCCTCCGACGAGGGCCGCCGGAGCAGCGCGTTTTTCTTTGGTTTGCTGGCTTTTGCTTTGGCAGGAAAGTAGTAAAAAGAGAAGTAAGAAAAAGGAATTCTTCATAGCTGTGCAGGATTTATTTTTGAAAAATGAACTTTCCAAAAATAAACCGGTACTTCCTGCCTTCCTGCGTTTTTCCGTCGAGTGGCGGACTTTCTCCCCTCAGCCGCGAATCAGAGTATTAGTCCTTTGGCTTTCCGGACATAGTGGCGGCTAAGGCGCAACGTCGTACCATCTCTCATCAGTACGTCATAATCGCCCGTGAGCCGGGAAGTGACTTTCTGCACCCGGTGAATATTCACGATGCAGGAGCGATGGATACGCACAAAATCTTCGGGATTCAACTGCTCCGCCAGTTTGGTCAGACTCTCGGAGTACAGCCATTTGCCTTCCGCCGCGTGTAGTACCGTGTAGGAATCTTCCGAGCCAATCCAGTCCAGAGTCTTGGTTTGAATCCGGGTCGTCCTGGCTCCGTCCTTTATCAACAGCGCGGACAGGTACTTTGACGATGCTTTTTGGGCCGGTAACGCATCCACCGGATGGTCTGCTCTTTCTGAAAAACGATTGAACACCAAAAACAGCAACCCATACATGAGGATACCAATGAACCAATCTTCGGAAAGCGATTTTTGCAAAACGCCCTCGAAGCGAAATGCGTACCCGAGCGAAGGCCTGCTTAACCCGGCCACCAATCCTGAAAAGATCAACACCTGGAACAGACTGGCCAGAAGTGCTAGAAAGAAATGTATCCAAAAGTTATGAAAGTATCGGGCCTGTACTGGAAATCTTCCCGCCAAAAATGCCACTAAAACAGTCTGCGGGATAAACAGAAACCAATAGAGTTTGTAAAGCAGGCTCTCACTCCAATAAAATGAAGTATTCTTCATGTAGGCAAACCAGGCATCCTGCCCGATGGCAAGAACGGCTACGCAATCCCAGGCCAGATACCGAAGTACCCTGTGGCGCAAGATTGTGACAGAGAAAAACCTGATTTGTCTGCCTTTATTTATGGTTTGGTACATTTTTCTATATTTGTTTCGATGACTCTCCTTTTTACCTTTCTAATTTAACTCATGAAGCAAATAATACCAAAGATTCTTCTAGCTCTTACCTTTCTTTCCAGCTTCACGCATACGATCATAGCCCAAAACCTCATGGGCTTCGACGTTCAGGCGGCGCAGAGGGAGGTCGAGCTCGAAAAGAAGTTCGACCAACAACTCAAAGCCGAGAATCTTCGCGCTCACATGAAGCACATGAGCGCCCACCCACACCATGTCGGCTCGCCCTTTGGCAGGGAAGTGGCCGAATATGCGCTCGGATTATTCAAATCCTACGGATTCGATGCGCGTATCGATACTTCCTACGTCCTGTTTCCAACGCCCAAAACGCGGATTGTCGAATTGGTAGAGCCCACTAAGTTCAAGGCATCACTGGTCGAACCGGGTCTGAAAGAAGATGCTACCTCCGGCCAAACTAAAGAACAACTACCTACCTACCATGCCTTCTCTGCCGACGGCGACGTGACCGCCGAACTGGTATTTGTCAACTACGGCATTCCCGAGGATTACGAGACTCTGAAAAAAATGGGTATCGATGTAAAAGGCAAAATCGTGCTGGCTAAGTACGGAAATTCGTGGCGGGGAATCAAGCCGAAAGTGGCCGCCGAAAACGGTGCCATTGGCTGTATCATTTACTCCGACCCTAAGGAAGATGGTTTTTATCAGGGAGACGTATATCCCAAAGGGGCCTATAAAAATGAGAGCGGAGCGCAGCGAGGTTCCGTGCTGGACATGCCCATGTATCCCGGCGACCCGTTGACTCCAGGCTATGGGGCGACAAAGAATGCCACCCGTCTCGATCATAAGGACGCGCCTACCATCATGAAAATCCCGGTGCTGCCCATTTCTTACGGCGACGCCCTGCCATTGCTCAAAGCGCTGGGCGGCGAGGTAGCTCCCGCTGCGTGGCGCGGTGCCTTGCCTATTACTTACCATGTTGGCCCCGGTCCCGCCAAAGTACATCTGAAACTGGAATTCAACTGGGAGGTGCAACCTGCTTATAACGTGATTGCCACGCTTCCAGGCAGCGAATATCCCGATGAATGGGTCATTCGCGGAAACCACCACGACGGCTGGGTGTACGGCGCCAACGATCCGCTGAGCGGGGCCGTGGCTGTGCTGGAAGAGGCCCGCGCCCTGGGTGAGCTCATGAAATCAGGTTGGAAACCAAAAAGAACGATCATCTATGCCCTCTGGGACGCTGAAGAACCCGGTCTGCTAGGCTCGACGGAATGGGTAGAAGAGCGACAGAAGGAATTGGAAGAAAAGGCTGTGGCCTATCTCAATTCCGATTCCAACGGACGAGGATTCCTGTACGCGGGCGGCTCGCACACGCTCGAGAAATTCCTCAATCAGGTAGCCCGCGACGTCACCGATCCGCAGCGCAATGTAAGTGTAGCCGATCGCCTGCGCGCCAAGGTACTTGTGGATGGAAGCCCTAAGGCGAAGCAGGAAGCCCGCAGCCGCAGCGACCTGCGCATCGGCGCGTTAGGTTCCGGCTCCGACTACACACCCTTTATTCAACATCTGGGTATTGCGTCCATGAATCTGGGTTTCGGCGGTGAGGATGGGGGAGGAGAGTACCACTCCATCTATGATTCTTACGATCACTATACCCGCTTTAAGGATACTGACTTTTCCTATGGCGTGGCACTGGCCGAGGTAATGGGCCGCTGCGTGCTGCGCCTCGCCAATGCCACAGTGCTACCTTTCGAATTCCAGAACTTTGCCAACACGGTGCAGCAGTATGTGGTTGAAATCAAACAAAGTGTTGAGACTACGCGTAGTCAGGCCGAAGAACATAACAAACTACTGGCCGAAAACCGTTTTCAGCTCGCTGCCGATCCCAAAGAACCTTTTACGCAGCCAGAAGCTAAGCCTACCGTGCCTTATCTGAACTTCGCGCCGCTGGACAATGCCCTGGCGACTTTGGAAAAGAGTGCAGGTGATTATGCGCAGGCTAGTGCGAAGGCTAAAAACCTGTCAGCGGGGGATTTGAAAAAGCTGAACGAAGTACTGTACAAATCGGAAAGGTACCTGACGCATCCCGAGGGCCTGCCACGCCGCGACTGGTTCCGACACCAGATTTATGCCCCCGGCTTCTATACGGGCTACGGCGTGAAAACGCTGCCGATGATTCGTGAAGCCATTGAGCAGGGCAACTGGACCGAAGCCGAGGCGGGTATTATGCGCGTGAGCGAAACACTGACCAACTTCGCTGCGCAGGTGGACAAGGCGGCGGCATTGGTGAAGTAAAAAATCTTCATTGCAAGGAGAACTGTCTGGATTTGGGGCTGGTCTTAAAGTGGGTCTATCAGGCGAACTTACATTGTCGATTCAAGGTGGGCTGCCATATTGGGAATGCATTGGTATTATCTGTTTTCAGGTACAAAATTCCGGTAGCTTTTTCGCAGAAGGAGCCTGATCTGACTTGAGCTTCAGGTGAAAACTTGCCGGTTTGCAAAAATCCGTGAGCTGGCATAAGTCGCTGTGTTATTCTCAAAAAGGCCTTCTTTATATTTTGCTAATCTTCTACGGATTAATGCCAATCTCTTTATTCCTTCCCAGTTAGATCTAAAAAACTAGCATTAAAATTCAATTAATTTTTTGTGGGGCACAAATACTAACAATTTGATTAAGTGTCAAGTACACAAATGCGGTTTCTACGGTGACAGCATTTTAGCTTGATATTTTTGAATATTAATAAGTATATTTCTATTTTTGCTCTTGAATTATTTTTAGAAAATGTGTTAATATACATTTTCATATTTTTTCACTTACTTAATTCTTAACCATTTTAATTCTATGAGAAAAAACTACCCAAGCTGGATCAGGAATACAAGTATTCTTGCCTTTCTGGCCATGTTGAACCTCACTGCTTTTGCCCAGGACCGCCGCGTGACGGGTACCGTGAAAGATGGTACGGGCCAGGGAATCCCTGGCGTAAATATCGTACTGAAAGGTACTCTGACAGGTACCACTACGGATTCTGAAGGTGCTTACGGCATCAACGTAAATTCCCCAAGCAGTGTGTTGTCTTTTTCGGCCATCGGATTCAAGGCCACCGAGGTGACAGTAGGTACCAAAAGTACCGTCGATGTGACCATGGAAGACGACGTAAGCCAACTGAGTGAAGTAATTGTAACCGGTTATACTACCGACAATCGTCGCGAAACGGCTGGTGCTGTAGCTACGGTAAAAGCCAAAGATTTGACTCAGGTACCTTCAGGTAACGTGGAGCAACAGCTGGCCGGCCGGATTTCCGGCGTAACGGTAATAACCAACGGGCAACCCGGTACCAATAGCCAGATTCGTGTACGGGGGTTTGGTGCCTTCGGAGGTAACGAACCGCTTTACGTAGTGGACGGGGTACCGGTAGGCAATACCAACTTTCTGGCACCCGACGACATTGAGTCGACGACAGTACTGAAAGATGCTGCCGCTGCCTCCATCTACGGAGCCCGTGCCGCCAATGGCGTGATTGTGTACACGACCAAGAAAGGTAGTAAAGGTGCTAAGAAGTTGAGCATCACCTATGACGGGCTTTTTGGTATGACGGATCCTGGTACGCCATTTAAATCTTTGAGCCCGCAGGATTATGCTGACTGGACGTTTATTGCGGCCCGCAATGATGCTTTACAAAATAAAACTGAACCTAAGTATGAGCATCCGCAATTCGGTCCGGGTCCTGAGCCCATCATCCCTGATTATATCAATGTTGGCGGTACGCCAGCGGTTGTGGGGACGGTAGATCTGGCGGCAGAAAAAGAAAAGTACAACATCGATCCATCGGCTGGCTCAATTTATCAGGTAGTAAGGGCCAATAAAGAGGGAACCAACTGGTATGATGCCATTACCCGTACTGCTCCTCTGATGCGCCACGCTCTCGGGTTCTCTGGTGGTGGCGAGAATAGTCGTTTTTATCTCAGTTTCAGCGCACAAAACCAAGGAGGTATTCTGAAATATAACGATTTCAAACGTTATACTTTCCGGGCTAATACCGAGTTTGATCTGTTGAAAAATTTACGCATCGGGGAGAACCTGCAATTCACTTATCTGCAAGTACTTGGTCAGGGTGGTGGCAACAATGGTGCGGGAGTAGCAGCCGATGAAAACGACATTAACCTTGCCTACCGGATGCCGACAATCATTCCAATCTACGATGAGTTTGGTGGTTATGCGGGTACGGCAGCTAAAGGCTTTAACAACCCCCGTAACCCAGTGGCTCAGCGGGATGGCGCCGCTAATAACCGCAATTTCAATGGCAACGGTTTCGGTAATGTTTACATCGAATACGATCCAATTCCCGGTTTGACGTTGCGTAGCTCTATTGGTGGTCAGTACAACAATTACTATTTCTATAACTATACCCGCCTGCAGTACGAGAACTCCGAAAACAATTCAGCGTTTGGCTACGGCGAAGGTGGTGGATACTCTTTTGGCTATGTTTTTACCAACACGGCCAATTACAAGAAACGTTTCGGTAAGCATAATGTCGATCTGCTCGTCGGCCAGGAAGCGCTCAACACGGGAGTTTCCCGGGGAATAAGCGGTAACGGCCAAAGTCCTTTTTCAACTGACCCTAACTACGTCAACTTGAATACAGTGAGTGCTACAGGACGTCAAGTGGGGAGTAGTTATGGGAGAGGAGTGAACTTTTATTCGTTGTTTGGCCGGGTCAATTATATTTATAACGACAAATACATTGTAACGGGCGTCCTGCGCCGGGATGGCTCTTCGCGTTTCGGAGCCAACAGTCGTTATGGTGTATTCCCCGCTGTATCGGCGGCCTGGAGACTGTCTTCGGAAAATTTCATGAAATCCATTCCCTGGGTTTCGGACCTGAAAGTTCGCGGTGGCTATGGTATCATGGGTAACTCCAATAACGTGGACCCCAATAACCAATACAGCCTCTTTGCGGCCAATGTCGGTAACTCTTCGTATGATATTACCGGTAGTAACGGTAGTGCGCGGGAAGGATTCTACCGAACCCGTATCGGAAACCCTAATGCGAAATGGGAAACCTCCGTCACGTCCAACATTGGTATTGATGCTACGCTGTTCAATGGTAAACTGGACGTGATTCTGGACTTATGGAAAAAGGATACCCGAGATCTGCTCTATCAGGTGCCTGTAACGGCTACTTTGGGAACCTATGCTGCGCCGCCTTCGGTCAACACGGCCAATATGTTAAATAAAGGGATTGATATTCAGGTAATTAATAAAGGAAGAATTAAAGGTGACCTGACCTATGAACTAAATGTGACTGCGGGTATTCTGCATAACGAGATAGTAAGTCTGGCAGGTGATCAACAATACCTTACGACGGTAAATCCGGGCTTCCGGGGCATTAACCCCATTCGAAACCAACTGGGCTACTCCATTTCCTCTTTCTATGGGTATGACGTGATTGGCTTGTTCCAGTCTCAGGCGGAAATTGATGCGGCTCCGGTCCAGGAAGGGGTGACCTCCACACAGAAGGCTGCGGAAATCAACGCTAAGGACCCCGAAGCAAACGCCGTTCCTAATGGCGTAGGGCGCTTCCGCTATCGGGATGTAAACGGCGACGGACAGATTACTGCCGACGATCGTACTTACCTGGGTAGCCCCGTACCAAAATTCTCGGCTGGACTTGCCTTCACGCTGAAGTACAAGAATTTCGACTTGAACATATACGCCAACGGTACCGCGGGCAACAAAATTTTCAATGTCTCGAAATGGTTTACTGATTTTTACCCCTCCTTCCAGGGATCGAGCAAGTCGGAGCGTATTCTGGATTCATGGTCACCCCAGAATACCGATGCTACTATCCCCATCTACGAATCGGCTTCAAATGCCAGTACCAACACCCAGTCGAACTCATACTATGTTGAAGATGGATCCTATATTCGGCTTCAAAACCTGTCAATCGGTTACACCCTGCCTGCTAATCTGCTTGCTCGGGTCGGGATGCAGAGGTTGCGCGTTTTTGCTTCAACCAATAACCTGTTGACAATTACCAAATACCAAGGTCTGGATCCTTCGGTAGGTGGTAACGCCGATACTAACTTCGGTATCGATGTGGGTAACTACCCTATCACTCGTAGCTGGAATATTGGGGTAAATCTGGGCTTTTGATCTGTCTTCCTTAGAAAAATTAAAAAATATACAATGAAAAATATACCATTTAAAAGTGTAGCGATAGCCTTTTCCGTCACTGCGGGACTGGTCGTCGCCGCGGTCTCCTGTAAGGATTCCTTTCTGGATATTCCTGCCACCGGCCAGATCAGCGAATCACAACTGACTTCCAAGGCAGGGATCGAAGGGTCGCTTATCGCGGTCTATTCTAACCTCAATGGGCGAGCCAACCGAATGTCCAGCGCTACTAACTGGGTGTGGGGAAGTATTCGGGGCGGTGACGCCAATAAGGGCACTGACCCCGGTGATTTTAGCGACATTAACCCCGTTCAGCGATTTGAAACCCAGCCTACGCAAGGTGTAGTCAGGGATAATTATGTAGGCAACTACGAAGGCATCGCCCGGGCCAACAACGTTCTGCGTTTGCTTGAGAAGGCAGACCCTTCCGTTACGGCAGCCGATGCCAAGAGGATTTCAGCTGAGGCTCGCTTTCTGCGTGCGCATTACTATTTCCAACTGGCGCGTAACTTTGGGCAAACGCCTATCGTGACCGAGGCTGACGATTACGGTACGGGTATCGAGACAATCAAGAACGATAAGCCATTATATCCCTTCATCGAAGAAGATATGAAATATGCCTATGACAACCTGCCCGCTACGCAGGGGGAAGTGGGACGGGCTAACAAATGGGCAGCAGCAGCTTATCTGGCCAAGATTTATCTTTACCAGAAAAAGTATGCTGAAGCCAAGCCGCTTTTCGATCAGGTAGTTACCAGTGGCGTCACGTCTAATGGCAAAAAATACGGATTGGTGCCAAAGTATGCCGACATCTATAAAGCCTCAAACGATAACAACGAGGAGTCGGTATTTGCGATCCAGAATGCGGCGAATACGGGCTCGGTCAATAACGCCTTTCCGGAGTTTGACCTGAACTATCCATATAATACGGGTCCTAACGGCCCCGGTAACTGCTGCGGATTTTTCCAGCCTAGTTTTGAATTAGTGAACTCGTTCCGTACCGATGCTACGGGACTTCCATTGCTGGATGGCTCTTACAATGATGCCGCGAACGCAGTGAAGAATGATTTTGGTCTGAAAACGGCCGATCCATTTTCTCCCGAGACTGGAAACCTTGATCCCCGCCTGGATCACTCAGTAGGTCGCCGGGGCATTATGTATCTTGACTGGCAGCCTCACCCCGGGGCTGACTGGATTCGGAATCCGGCCAACGGAGGTCCATACTCGCCCAAAAAATATACTTACTATAAATCGGATATCGGTTCATTGCAGGACAATAGTACCTGGACCCCCGGCTATACGGCCCTCAACTACACGATTATCCGCTTCGCGGATGTGCTGCTAATGGCGGCAGAAGTTGAAATTGAAGTAGGTAGCCTGGATAAGGCTCGCGAGTACACCAATATGGTTCGTCGCCGTGCTGCCAATCCCGCGGGCTTTGTGATGCAGGATGGTAAGCCTGCTGCCAAGTACACAATTGCAGAGTACCCGGCCAGCCAGTTTGCTACGAAAGAGAAGGCACGTGAGGCCGTCCGTTTTGAGCGTAAGCTTGAACTATCGGGCGAAGGCCATCGCTTTTACGACTTGGTGCGCTGGGGTACTGCCGAGCAGAAAATCAACAGCTATCTGACCTATGATTCGAAATTCCTGCCAACAGCCCTTGGCGGATCACGCTTCACCACAGGTAAGGATGAGCTGCTACCCATTCCACAGGCCGAAATAGACCTTTTGGGTGCAGAGGGTCCCGCTACATTAAAGCAAAATCCAGGCTACAAGTAATAGCATCGGTTTTGTTTTGTATCAGAAAGGCAAGCCGTGTGGCTTGCTTTTCTGGTATATTTGAACCTGAGATTTGAATTTACCCGTATTCTTCTATGAGTATTTATCGTTTAGTGGCTTCATTTTGGTATAAGTTTTTAATATTTGAAACTTTCATTATGTGGTTTCACAAATCCCGGGAAAAAACCAATTCAAAGAAGCTACTTTTACTCTTTCTGACCCTTTTACTTCTCACTTCCTGTCAGGAAAAGAAACTCTTCACTCTTTTATCTGCGGAAGACACGGGCGTGACCTTTGCTAATCGTATTACAGAAAACGACAGCATCAATATTATCGATTTCGAGTATGTATATAACGGCGGCGGCGTGGGCATTGCCGACCTGAATGGCGATAGCCTTCCTGATGTTGTTTTTTCGGGAAATCAGGTCAACAGCCAGATATATCTCAATCTGGGAGAAATGAAGTTTGCCAATGTCAGTGAGAAGGCCGGGCTTTCTAACCTGGGGCGCTGGTGTTCGGGCGTGAGCCTGGTAGACATCAATGCAGACGGAAAGATGGATATCTATCTTTCGGCGACGACTTTCAAAACTGAATCACAACGGGCCAATCTTTTGTTTGTCAACCAGGGCAATGATGCTAATAACGTGCCGCATTTTAAAGAAATGGCCGCCGAGTATGGTATCGCCGATACAGGCCACTCCATGCATGCGGCCTTCTTCGATTACGACAATGATGGCGACCTGGATTTGTACGTTCTGATCGACACTATTGAAGAATACCCAAATCTTTACCATAAAAAAAATGTTGACGGCTCTTCAGCGACGACCGATCGCCTTTACCGCTGTGATTGGGACCAGCAAGGCGGACATCCGGTGTACGTAAATTCTTCAAAAGAAGCCGGCATTCAGACCGAAGGATATGGGCTGGGACTCAATATAACGGATTTTAACCGAGATGGTTACAAGGATATTTACGTCACTAATGACTATCTCTCCAATGACTTGCTATACATCAACAATGGGGATGGTACTTTCACTGATAAAGCGCAGGCCTATTTCAAGCATACCAGCAATTCGGCGATGGGTAACGATGTGGCCGACCTCAACAACGACGGTCTGGCCGACGTGATGGTCCTGGATATGCTCCCCAGGGATAATGAACGCAAGAAGAAGCTTATGGGAGCCAATAGCTATCAAAGCTACCTCAATAACGATCTGTATGGCTTTACTTACGAGTATGTACGCAACACCATGCAGATCAACATGGGCGACAAACCTGGTACTAATGAACCAATTTTTGCCGATATGGGCATGATGGCCGACATCGCTGAAACTGACTGGAGTTGGGCCCCGATGCTGGCTGATTTTGACCATGACGGTTACCGCGACCTGATTGTTACCAACGGCTTCCCCCGCGACGTGACTGACCGTGATTTTGCCCAGTTTCGTGCGGAAAGTGGCAATGTCGCTTCCAAGGACTACCTGCTTGGCCAGATTCCGACCATAAAAATTAAGAATTACGCCTTTCGCAATCGGGGTGATCTGACGTTTGAAAACGTAACCGATGAATGGGGAATCGGCGTGCCTTCTTTTTCTAATGGTGCGGCTTATGCTGACCTGGATTTGGACGGTGACCTGGATATGGTGGTTAATAATATTAATGACTCGGCATTCGTCTACCGAAACAATCTAATGGAAACTAAGCCGGAGAAAAACCGCTATTTGCGAATGGCTTTCCGGGGAGGTAAGCACAATTTTAATGGCTTTGGCGCGAAGGTAGAGGTATTTTATAATGATAGTCTGCGGCAGGTTTACGAGCATTCTCCCTATCGGGGGTATCTGTCTTCTGTGGAGCCGGTAGCACATTTTGGGTTGGGAGAAGTGAAAACAGTGGACCGGGTGGTAGTTGTTTGGCCAAATGGGAAGCAGCAAACCTTGAAAGGTGTCGCGACCAATCAGGTACTGACCGTCAGGCAATCTGACGCAACCGAAAGCTATGTCCCTGAATCGCTGCCCAGCCCGTTATTTCGAAGTTTGTCAGATTCAGCAGGGATTGACTATGTTCATGAAGAACCGGAATTCATCGACTTCAATGGCCAAAAACTATTATTGCACAAACTTTCGCAGTTTCCTCCCGCAATCGCCACAGCGGACGTCGATGGCGACGGGCTGGTCGATTTTTTTATAGGTGGTTCGCGGCAGCACAAAGGGCGGTTTTTTATGCAAAAGGCAAATGGTACCTTTCAAATAAACGACATGCTGCCCGGCGGTGAAGGAGCCGAAAAAGAATCGGAAGACATTGGTATGCTGCTCTTCGATGCCGACGGCGATGGCGACAACGATCTTTATATTGCCAGTGGCAGCAATGAGCAAAATGCCGGTGATCCTAGCTACCAGGATCGGCTGTATCTCAACAATGGAAAAGGTGGATTTACTCTGGCCATTGGGTCGCTGCCCGACGCCAAAGTGAGTACTTCCTGCGTCCGCGCCACGGACTACGACCGCGATGGCGACCTCGATCTGTTCGTAGGGGGAAGGGTTGACCCGCAGCATTATCCGCGGTCGGTCAATAGCTTTATTTTAAGAAACGATTCAAAACCAGGTATACCGAAATTTTCTGACGTGACTTCCCAGGTTGCTCCCCAACTGCAGAATGGCGGCCTGATTTGCGACGCCCTCTGGACTGATTACAATAATGATGGATTTGTCGATCTGATTGTAGCCGGGGAGTGGATGCCTCTGCAGGTTTTCCAGAACAAAAACGGTACTTTTATTCCTGATGCAGCCTTGAACAGTTATCTTGAAAAATATAAGGGTTTTTGGAATAGTATCATTGGCGGCGATTTTGACAATGACGGCGATACGGATTACGTAGTAGGGAACATGGGCCTGAACAATCTTGCCCGTACCTCGGATGAGACGCCCCTTAACATGCTGGCGGGTGACTTTAACCAAGATGGTATGTACGATGCTATTCCGATGGTGTATTACCCTACTGCCAGTGGCAAACGCGAATTGGTCCCTTACCACGGACGCGAGGATATGATCAAACAAATGATCCCGATGCGGGCACGGTATCAAACATTTGCCGATTTTGCCAAAGCTACTTTTGAGAATCTGCTGACGGAGGACCAACGCAAGGAAGCCCTGGTGCTGCAGGCCAATTACCTTAAATCTTCTTACATAGAGAATAAGGGAAACGGACAGTTTGATATGCGCCCGCTGCCAGCATTGGCGCAGGTGGCACCCATCAATGGGATGATCGCCGACGATTTCGATGCGGATGGCTACTTAGATGTACTATTAGTGGCCAATGATTTTGGCAACGAAGTGAGCGCGGGACGCTTCGATGCCTCCAATGGTCTACTCTTAAAGGGCAACGGACACGGCCACTTCCGGCCACAAACCCAGGCTCAAACGGGTTTTTATGTACCTGGTAACGCCAAGGGGTTGGTGCAGTTGCCGGACGCTCAAGGAAACCGCCTGATCGTGGCCACCCAGAACCGGGGACCACTGCGTGTTTTTGGACAAACCGAAAAGCAGGTACGATGGCTGCCCGTCCAACCCGACGACGCCTTTGCAATGGTTCAATTTATTGATGGAACGACCCGGAAATACGAACTCTACTATGGTGCATCTTTCCTCTCGCAGTCGGTCCGGCAAATTCCACTGAATAGCCAAGTAATGGAAGTAGAAATCGTTAATTTCAGGGGTCAAAAACGGAAGTTACCCTCCGGCAAGCCTATACTCTAATCAGCCCAGATGCGGATATGGGAATGTATTTATTTGATTTTCATTGAAATACTGAATCGTGACTTGCGTAACTTATTTTTAGTAATAAAAAGAATGGAAATTCAGGAACATATTACCGATGACAAAAGAATTGCCGAGGTACTTTCAGACAAAATTGTGATCCAAAATGCCGCCGACGGTCTGAGTTTATTGGGAAATCTTTATTACCAGAATTTCGATAGTATCATCATCCACAAAAGCAATCTTGCGCCGGAGTTCTTTGAGTTAAGTACTGGTATAGCAGGCGAAATCCTGCAAAAATTTTCCAATTATCGCGTTCGTCTGGCGATTGTGGGTGATTTTACGTCTTTTACTGGAAAGAGTATCCGGGATTTTATTTATGAAAGTAATAATGGTAAGCAAGTTGCTTTTGTCAGCTCAACTGAGGAGGCTTTGCAAAAACTTTCCGACGAGTGATTTTTCATAAATGAAGCACACGTAGTTTAGAAAACTATAAAAAGCTACCCTATACTCTCGTAAGAAATTACATCTTTGGAATTCTTCCCTTAGCAGCCTCCAATTCCTTTTGTTTGTTTTCTAAATCGATGACCGACCCGGCCAGATCGGCCTTATTCGTTTCCTGTTCGCGCAGCAGCTCTTCCAGCTTTTTCTGCGTACGTTCTATTTCCTTCACTATACGCTCGTTGTCGCGTTCGAGGTTTTTGTGATTTTTGTCGGCTTCGGCGTAGTATTCCTCGGCCATTCTCACTTCGTCGCGGGCTACCGCGTAGACCGAGAAATCTTTCAGGAAATTCTCGGTGGCCTTATACGTACTGTCGGTAAAGTTGGACACAAAACGATCGCCTACTTTGACAGCTAAAAAAACGTGGCTGATATTGCGGGCCGTAGAAACCTGGCTCAACATCTCGACGGGATCGTGCGAAATGGAAGGAATATTGGCCCGATCCACCGAAATAACGCCCCGGCGGCTATGGGTTTTACCGTAGGTTTTCAGGTAGTCTTCCCAGTAGCTCTCGAGGTATCGGGAAGGAATACCGGAATTGAGGTTCAGCCCAAAGTAATCTTTACCGTTGAGGTTCTCTTTGCCGGGAAAAACACCTTGCGCGTTGGTAGCCAGTGCAAACAAAATGCCCGGCAGAATGAAGAGGTAAATTTTTGCTCTCATAAAATATTTGATAAGATGGAGGGGGGGATTTGACTAAAATTACGGTTTACGGCCCACAATGACAACTTTTTTGCCGTTGAAAAGCGCTGCCGCAAAGAGATATACGTCACCTCCCTCTTTTAGACGCCACTTTTTTCGTAAGTCATCCACTTTACCGGGAAAGTTGCGAAGCGTGAGGTTGGCGCGGCCGTCGGGAACGAACTCGGCAAGAGCACGGGCGTCCGGTCGGCAGACTCCAACTACCTCAAAACTACGGCCCGGAAAATCGGCGATTAACATTTCTGATGTATAAAGATGCGTGTTGGACGCGAGTTTGGCCAGACCAAACCGCACGGCAAGACTTTTGAACGCTCCCGCCTTTAAAACAGCGGCGTGCAGCTCATAAAGGTACTTTTGCGGTTCAGCGTAAGAAGGAAGTACCTCTGCTTCTTGCTGTCTGGTAAAGTCGAAATCGTGTCGAGTGCGCCCGTCATTGTCAAGAATTCTTACCTTCAAAGGGATGTCTACTGATGCAACGGGCGCTTCATTCAAGGCATAAAGTACCTCCTTACACTCGTTGTCGAGGCCTACAATATAGACCGCCTGCACAAAGCTTAGCTGGCTTATTGCCAGATCAATATCCAGTAATGGGGCGGTTTTTACCAAAACATTGGGTGCCGAGCGGAAAAGCGTGGGTAAGTACTTGGTCAGGTCAGGGGTACAGTCGGCCAGTTGCGTCACTTTTCGCTTCCGATCGTCGCGGCGGGCGGGGTCGGCATATATCCAGTCGGCAGGTTCAGATTTTTGCGCAAGTACGGAGATCGCGTCGCCTTCCCTGATTTCGATTTCTTTTGCAAAATCTAACTCTCCAAAATTGTAGGCTGCGGCCCTGGCTACTTCCGCTTGCTGTTCAAAATATATCGTTTTTTCGAAACTTTGAGCCATGTAATAACAGTCTACGCCCATGCCGCCCGTGATGTCGATCAACTTTTGGCCCGAAATCAGACCGGCTTTGAAGCGCGCCGTGGCCTCGGACGAGCTTTGTTCTACAGATAGGGGAGGAGGGAAAAACAATTTTTCGTTGGCGTACCAATCAGGTAGTTTGTGTTTCGCTTTTTGCCGGGCGGCGATTTGCAAAGCCATTTTTTTTATATCAATATCCTGATAACGATTGCCTTGCAAAAGCAGGTCGGGAACGTTATCCGTAACATACTCCTGAATAAAAGCGATTTCCTGGATTGTAAGCTGGCAAAATGAATCATTCATAAGGTAAAATTACGCCTTTCCGATCTTTGGCTAGGGAATTCTCCCTAATAAACCTGATGAAGACACCCGACAAAACTACCGCCCAGCGCTACTGGAAAGAAAATCTCACCTATCTGGCGATTCTGCTGGTAGTCTGGTTTTTGGTTTCTTATGGCGCGGGCATTCTCTTCGCCGACGCCCTGAATCAGTTCAGGTTGGGCGGCTTTAAACTAGGCTTCTGGTTTGCCCAACAAGGTGCCATCTACGTTTTCGTCATTCTCATTTTTGTCTATATCTACCTGATGAACAGGCTGGATAAGAAGTACGGCTACGACGAGTAGGTTCCTGGGGGACAAAGTTCCAAAGGCACAGAGGGACTGGCTGGCGCATCAGCAAAGTACAGAAGTACCCCTTTTCTGCTCATCAGAAGTTCATTAAAATACTCACTCAATCACCCATTCCCTCATTCAACATTAAAACGTGGACGTAAAAATCTGGACTTACATAATCGTCGGCTTGACCTTCGCCTTATACATCGGAATTGCTATTTGGTCGCGGGCGGGAAGTACCAACGAGTTCTACGTAGCGGGTGGCGGCGTGTCGCCGCTGGCCAATGGCCTGGCGACGGCGGCGGACTGGATGTCGGCGGCATCGTTCATTTCGATGGCGGGCCTGATCTCGTTTATGGGCTACGACGGCACCGTGTATCTTATGGGCTGGACGGGTGGCTATGTACTTCTTGCCTTATTGTTAGCGCCTTACCTCCGAAAGTTTGGCAAATTTACCGTGCCGGACTTTATCGGCGACCGCTACTACTCCAATGTGGCCCGTACAGTGGCGGTGATATGTGCCTTACTGGTATCGTTCACTTATGTAGCCGGACAAATGCGCGGTGTAGGCGTAGTATTCTCGCGTTTTCTGGAAGTCGATATCAACACGGGCGTCATTATAGGTATGGTCATCGTGTTATTTTATGCCGTTTTGGGCGGGATGAAGGGGATTACCTACACGCAGGTGGCGCAGTATTGCGTTCTGATCTTCGCCTTCATGGTGCCTGCCATATTTATTTCGATCAATATGACGGGAGCCTTCATCCCGCAGGTGGGCATGGGCAGTACTTTGGCCGACGGATCAGGAGTTTATCTATTGGATAAACTCGACGGGCTTTCGCGCGAACTGGGATTTGCCGAATACACTCAGGGGGCCAAAAGTAAAACCGACCTGATTGCCATTACCCTCGCCCTCATGGTCGGCACGGCCGGGCTTCCGCACGTGATCGTCCGGTTTTTTACCGTAAAGCGGGTGAAGGACGCCCGAATGTCGGCGGGATTGGCCTTGTTTTTCATCGCTATCCTTTACACGACCGCGCCCGCCATTTCCGTTTTTGCCCGCACCAATCTCATCGAAACGGTGAGTAATCGCGACTACGCTACCGTACCAAAATGGTTTAGCAATTGGGAAACCACCGGGCTTTTGACTTTCGATGATAAAAACAAGGACGGCAAAATCCAGTACGTAGCCGACAAAGCCGCCAACGAGTTGACAATCGATAACGACATTATGGTATTGGCTAATCCCGAAATCGCCAACCTGCCCAATTGGGTCATCGCATTGGTAGCCGCAGGCGGACTGGCGGCGGCACTTTCTACGGCGGCGGGCTTGCTGCTGGTGATTTCGTCATCGGTATCGCACGACCTCCTGAAAAAAATGATCTTGCCCAATATTTCCGATAAGGGCGAACTGATTGCCGCCCGGATTTCGGCCACGGTCGCGGTTTGCATTGCGGGGTACTTTGGCATCAACCCGCCGGGTTTCGTGGCGGCGGTAGTTGCGCTGGCGTTTGGCCTGGCGGCGGCTTCCTTTTTTCCCGCCATTATTCTGGGGATTTTTTACAAAAGAATGAACAAGGAAGGCGCCGTGGCCGGGATGATCGTCGGCACGGTACTCATGCTATACTACATGGTGAAGTACAAAATGGGCTGGCTCGACGATACACCACCTCCCGCTTCGGAATGGTGGTTCGGTATTTCACCCGAAGGCTTCGGCTCGGTGGCCATGCTGGCTAATTTTGTAGTATCGCTAGCCATCAGTGCCTTTACGCCCGCACCGCCCGAAGATGTGCAGCAGATTGTAGAGGATATTCGACTACCGAGTGGAGCGGGGGAAGCGGTAGCGGGGCATTGAGGGCTTGACTGATTACTTTCAGGTTTTATTCACCGCACTCACTCAAAACCAGAGCATAGAGTTTTTTGCTTATTCGAAAACCTGCTTTTTCCATCAGTTCATCCATGATAGGTTGTACCTTATCGATAATATTTCTTTTTTTTGCAACAATAAGGATTCCTACCAAACTTATGACAGGTATGCCAAGTGATTCAGCAACTTCCCGGCCTTTCCTCTCGTCTATTGCTAAATAATCAGGTTTTAATTCCTGGGCCAAAACAATTGCTGCGGACTCACCCTTATCCAAAACCAACCTAAACTTTTCTTCTAAAACCTTATTTTTAGGTTCAGCGATTTTTAGCCAAGCTGTCTGTTGGATGGTAGCTAATTCGTACCCAAAATCTTTTAGAACCAGTAATTCATCAAGTACTACTTTTGGAATAATCACTTCATTGGAAATGTCGCCAAGTATTTTAAGGCGGTCGATGAGAAGCAATCCGCTCAGGATAGATGTGTCGCTGGCGATGATCACAAATCGCCGTAAATCTTTCGAATGGTCGCTAGGTCTTTCTTGAACTCTTGCTCGCCATAAGAAATAGTTATACCTCGATCAGAAAGTTTTTTTTGAAAAATAGCTTTGGGCAACCCCGTAAATTCACTTGCTTTTCCCATAGTCAGGATTCCCTTTGCATAAAGAAAAGTGCCAAGTTCAAGTTTAAACTCTGGCTCCGACATATTGGCCTGTCTAAGAATATCGTCCGAAATTAACACGCTCATAACTCGTTAGTCTAGAATGAAACTGAATTCACCTTACTTCATTTTTCAGAGTCTCTGTTTTCTTTTAGATAATGGGTCGAAACTCAGAGGCTTTCCAGCCGCTCCTGCTCCTCATGCTTTGAAGCCATGAGTTTTTGTGTCCTTTACTACTTACCGGTTCGGCTCCTTATTGGGCGGAGTGTTTCTCGGCGGTACCCGTAGTTGCCATTTTTTTTACTCCAAAGATACCCTTTCATTTATTCGAAATCAACTAGATAACGCGGCGCCGTCACTCCCGGTTTCAAGGCCCACTGGTTGAATCAGGCAATATTTTCGTATATTTTCCCAATTTTTAGTCAATCCTTTGAACCATGGCCGATTGTATATCGGATAACCAAACCTTACCCCACCTAATGAAAACCACAACCTTTGAAGAGTATCAGGCAGCCTATAAAAAAAGTGTAGAAGACCCCGAAGCTTTTTGGGGCGATATTGCCGGAAATTTCCAGTGGCGCAAATCCTGGGATAAAGTACTGGAATGGAATTTCGAGGAACCCAAAATCGAGTGGTTCAAAGGCGCAAAGCTGAATATTACGGAGAATGCCCTGGACCGCCACTTGGCCGAGCGCGGCGATCAGACCGCCCTGATTTGGGAACCCAATGAACCCGACGACCAGGCAGTAACTATTACGTACAGCCAGCTTCACCGCCGGGTCTGCCGCTTCGCCAATGTCCTGAAAAAATACGGCGTTAAAAAAGGCGATCGTATCTGCATTTATCTTCCCATGGTACCTGAGCTGGCCATTGCGGTGCTGGCCTGCGCCCGCATCGGAGCCATCCATTCGGTGGTGTTCGGTGGATTCTCGGCCCGGTCCATTGCCGACCGGATCAATGACGCGAGCTGTACCATGGTCATTACTTCCGACGGCGCCTTTCGCGGACAAAAGGTGATTCCGATGAAGGAAACCGTGGACGATGCCCTTGAAAAATGCCCAAGTGTGAAAGACGTCATCGTCATGACGCGTACCCGCACGCCCGTTTCGATGCTCAAAGGCCGCGACCACTGGTGGGAAGAGGAAGTAAAGTATGTGGACGCCGACTGTCCGGCCGAGGAAATGGACGCCGAGGACCCGCTCTTCATCCTTTATACCTCCGGCTCGACGGGAAAGCCTAAGGGCGTGGTGCACACCTGCGGTGGCTACATGGTGTATGCTACCTACACTTTTGCCAATGTATTTCAGTACGAACCGGGCGAAATTTACTTCTGCACCGCTGATATTGGCTGGATCACCGGCCACAGCTACATCGTTTATGGCCCACTTTGCTACGGGGCTACGTCGCTAATGTTCGAAGGCATTCCCACCTATCCTGATGCCGGACGTTTTTGGGAAATTACTGAGAAACATAAGGTCAATATTCTCTACACAGCCCCCACCGCCATCCGTTCGCTGATGAGTTTCGGGCTACAGTATGTAAAAGATCACGATCTTTCCTCATTAAAAAAACTTGGCTCGGTTGGTGAACCGATCAACGAGGAAGCATGGCAATGGTACAAGCACAACATCGGCCACGACGATGCTCCACTGGTAGATACCTGGTGGCAGACCGAGACGGGCGGCATGATGATCACTGCCATTGCGGGCGTGACGCCCGAAAAACCGACTTTCGCCACGCTACCGCTGCCGGGCGTGCAGCCCGTGCTGGTGGATGAGACCGGGAAAGAAGTAGAAGGTAACGGCGTCAGCGGCAATCTATGTATCAAATTCCCCTGGCCGGGGATGCTGCGCACGACCTGGGGCGACCACGAACGCTGCCGCAAAACGTACTTTTCCGCTTACCCCGGCATGTACTTCACGGGTGATGGCTGCCTGCGCGACGAGGACGGTATGTACCGCATTACGGGCCGGGTAGATGACGTCATCAACGTTTCAGGCCACCGGATTGGTACGGCAGAAGTCGAGAATGCCATCAATATGCACCTGGGTGTGGTGGAGTCGGCGGTAGTTGGCTACCCGCACGACATTAAGGGACAGGGCATTTATGCTTACGTCATCACTGAAAAACAGCCTGATGAACCAGAAATGCTGCGCAAAGACATTGGCGCGACTGTTGCCCGCATCATTGGCCCCATTGCCCGACCGGATAAAGTGCAGTTTGTCACGGGACTGCCAAAAACCCGGTCGGGAAAAATCATGCGCCGCATTCTGCGTAAAGTCGCCGAAGGCGATACGTCGAATCTGGGTGATACGTCCACGCTGCTTGATCCGGCAGTGGTAGAGGAAATCAAAAACGGGGCGCTGTAATTAGGGTACTTTAACCTGACCCCAGCAATATATGTAAAAATGGAGATGAATGTATTTGCTGCGTTGGCAGTACTTATACATTCATCTTTTTTATATTGGCGTAGCTGATGGCGATTGCTTCCAGCGGCGGTTGCTTCGTGACATCCTGCTCCACAAAAAGGTGCTTCAATCCCGCAGTCTTACCCGCATCCAGAATGCGCTGGAAGTCAATGGAACCGTTGCCCACTTCGGCAAATTCACGCTTCTCGGTTTTGGCCATATCCTTCATGTGGACCAGTGGGAAGCGACCGGGGTTTTGCTTGAATAAAGTTACGGCGTCCTGATTGGCAAAGGAGGACCAGTACAGGTCCAATTCCATCTTGACCAGTTTTGGATCGGTTCCTTTCAGAATCATATCATACGGAATTTTACCATCTACGGTCTCAAATTCGAAATCGTGGTTGTGGTAGCAAAACTGAATTCCGGCTTTCTGACATACTTCGCCCGATTTATTGAAGAGGTCGATAAATTTCTTGTAGTCGTCCATCGTCCGTTCGTTGGGCATGATATAGGCGCAGGCCACATATTTCTGCCCGGCGGCAGCGGCATCGTCCACGAGCTGGCTCAGGCTGGTTTGCAGTTGAGCGGGCATATAGTGGCCACTGGGGGTAGTCATGCCCAGTGATTTGAGGTAGTTTTTAAATTCAGCGGGTGCCATGCCGAAAAACTTTCCATTGGCATAGCCAAACGTCTCGACTTCGGTAAAGCCGATGTCGGCTACTTTCTGTAAAGTACCCTTCGGGTCTTTTGCCATCAGGTCGCGCAGGGTGTAGAGTTGCAGACCGATGTTTTTAGGGGGCTTGGCCCACGAAATGTTTTTGGACAAGAAAGGCAGGGTGAGCGCCAGGGTACCGGTTCTCAGAAATTCTTTACGGGAAATAGACTGGGTCATGGTATAAGGATGTTTGAATTTTTTGTGAAAACTTAACGCAATTTTGCCGCGAGGAGTACTTTTTGGGGTTTCGAGGAGTACTTTTTGGGGTTTCAAAGATAAGACAATTTCAGCCTATCCCTGCGCACAAACGTCACCCTGGGGAATACACGTAGACTTACACTGTGCTCGGCTCTCCCCCCGATAGTGTCGATTTGCAAATGAGGTTGAGTTGTTTCGCGTTTGCTACGGCGGTGGCTGACCATGTGATCCGCGCATGAACGTATTTGCGGTGCAAAGGTGGGAAGACAGGATCGCACGGCATGCCGTCCCGGTTAGAAATCGCGATGGGCGGCTCAACAAAGCCGTAAACAAAAATTCACAGAACCCGTTTATAGCTACTGAAACTTTTCATTTAAAAATAAAAGCACACCAGCTATGAAAGACGACAAGAAGGAAGAAGTTTACGATGAATTCATGGAGAATGTGAATATGTCCCCTTCCGAATTGGAAAATTGGTTGGAAACGGAAGAATCCAAATCCGTCGGGCAAAAAGATGGTAGCGGTGAGTCGATCGGCCATGAAAGCGGACGAAAAATCATAAAAATTAAAAAGAAAAAGAAAGCTGATTTGACCAGTGCGGATTACGAGCACATGCAAAAAGTCAATTCATACATCGCACGGCACTCTGCCCAAAAACCTGACGATCCGGAAGGTTCAAACTGGGCCTATTCCCTCAAAAACTGGGGACATGACCCGATGAAGTAATATAAAAGGATCTGTGCAGTTGTTTAGCAATCAGGTAAATATTTCCCGATAGCTGTGATCTATGATCGGGACCGTCGGCCGGCAGCGGCTGGCTGTGCGGTCCGCGTTAAAGCCCGCTCCACCACCGAGTGGTCGTCTATGCTAATATCTTCTTTTCCTTTTGGCGTGGTCTTCCAAAGGGAGACCACGCACTGAAAATGAAAGGCCGCCGATAGTCGGTCCTATTTTACGGCAGGCGTCGTCAGGAGTTCTTTTCTCTTCCCGTTAGTTAGACGCCGCCGCCTACATAATTCAAAAACTACCGTACTCCCTCTTGCTTAGCGCGGGCCCGTACCCGGGCGGCCCGGGCCTTGCTGTCGGGGTGGGTAGATAAGAACTGAGGTACTTTGCCGCCGCCCGCCTTATCGAGCTTTTCGAACGACGAGGCCAAAGCCAGCACACTTTGGCCGTTGCGTTTCAGGAACTCATAGCTGAAATCGTCGGCTTCGGTTTCCTGCTGCCGACTAAACGAAGCTCCCGCTATGTAGTCGGCCAGGCCCCCCAGCTCGGAGCGCGATAGCTGACCTATCAGGCCGTCGTTGGCAGCGGCGGCGTTGCGCAGGGCCGAACGGCGCAGCGCGCTCTTGGCCGCATCGTGCGAGTCTTTGTTGACGACATGCCCGATTTCGTGGCCGATGATAGCCAGAATTTCCTTATCGTTCATAATGTCCATCAAACCTTGAAATACCCGCACACTGCCATCGGCGGTGGCGAAAGCGTTCACATCGGGTACTTTATACACTTTGTAGTTTAGCTTGATGCCGTTTATGGTAGGGTATCGGCCCACAATTCGGTTGAGGCGTTTGGTGTAGGAGTCACTGGCACTGGCTACCGGATTTTTGGCATCCATTTCTTTGACCGCTTCCCGCGAAATTTCAGCGACCTGAGCATTGGTGATGGTAGCCGACATCAGAGCGTCGATTCCTGCCTGGACAAGGTTTGGGCTGAGTTGGGCCTGGGCCACTGGCGCGGTCAACAGACCGAGCATTACGATATATAGGCTTGCTATCTTTTTCATGATTTCTATGTGGTTTATTTTTAGTTCAGCACTACTTTCAACGTGTGAAATTCATTGATTGGAACCCGTGCTTCATCAAAAGTTTAGTGCCACTCCGCTTCAATACCCGGGGTGATTAATGCTTGATGGTAGTCAAGTGATTGATAGTTAGGAGACTGGGTGAATAGTAAATTTTTCGTTTTTTTGGGGATTCATACAAAAGATATAGAAGATGAGACTACCCGGATTCACCGAATTGGGTAGTCTCATCAAGCAGGACCGCAGTATTCTTGAGGTGAATTGCGAAGGGAGTAGTCCGTCCATAAATACGACAGGCTCTTTAAAGTCTCTATTGGGTGAAATCCTTCGCAGGGAGAAAATGAACTGGTAGCGAAAAAAAGATAATATGGACCTCAGAATCAGACCCTGGCAGATGTCCGATTTGGAAAACTTGGTGAAATACGCAAACAATCCAAATGTCGCCCAAAACCTGACGGACCGATTTCCTCACCCATATACCGATGGTGACGGAGAGGCCTTCCTGAAATTCGTAATTATGGAAAACCCCATCCAAACATTTGCCATCGAAGCGGCGGGGGAAGCCATTGGCGCAATCGGGATACATCCGCAGGCTGACATTTACAAGAAGAACGCCGAGCTTGGTTACTGGCTGGGCTAGTGCTTTTGGGGGCGAGGTATCATCAGCAAGGCAATCCAGCAAGTGGTTGATTTTGCCTTTGAAACCTACGACATCGACCGGGTATTTGCCAGACCCTTTGGTACTAATCTTGCTTCAAGAAAAGTACTCGAGAAGAATAATTTTATTTTAGAAGGTAGATTTGAAAAAACACTTTTCAAAAACGGAAACTACTTCGACGAACTCATCTACGCAGTGCGCCGTGAAAACTGGATGAAAAAGCGAATGAACCACTGAAAAAAGCCTGCTCCGGCCTAGAAGGAAACGGCCATAAGTATGGTATTTGCGGCAATTTGCCGACCGCCTGTTCAACCGGAAATACAATTCATTTGGTACTTTTAGGATTCAAATCCATCGCTTCTTCAAATTGGTATGATTCGAATCCTGGTCCTGCTTCTCTTCTCTCCATTCATTTTTTATAATGCTCATGCCCAGTCGGCGAGCCGGGAATTTCAAGTCGAAGAAGCCAAACAAGCCGTGGCGGTGGATGCGACCTACTTCTACGTGATCAACAACAGCACCATCCGAAAGTACCTGAAAAATTCCGGGGAATTGGTAGCTTCCTGGGATGGTACCTCGCAGGGCATTGTGCACCTGAACAGTGGCGTGGTGATTAAGGGCAAACTCTACTGCGCCAACTCCAACTACCCCGAACAGCCCATGTCCAGCTCAGTCGAAATTTTTGATACCCGTGCCCTGCAACACACAGGTACCCATAGCTTTGGGATCGCTCCGCACGGTTCCCTCACATGGCTCGACCGGAAAGACGGCTTTTGGTACGTGGGTTTTGCCGAGTACAGCGGGCGCAATGCCAGCGCAGGGCGGGACGGGCGCTGGACCAGCCTGGTTAAGTACGACCGGGATTGGCGGCAACTCGAAGCCTGGGTGTACCCCAAAAACATCCTTGACCGCTTTGCGCCCATGAGTAACTCGGGTGGAACCTGGGGGCAGGATGGTCTGCTCTACATCACCGGACACGATAATCCGGAGGTGTATGTCTTGAAACTACCTGCCTCAGGCTATACGCTGAAATACCTGCATACGCTACCATTGCCGATTGCCGGACAGGGTATCGCCATGGATCGTAGCGTAAAAAACAAGCAGGTACTTTGGGGGATCAATCGAGCTAAGCGCACCGTTATTCGCACCGAACTGGAATAAAACATAGACTTTAAGAAGCAGTAGTAAAAATCAAAAGGATTTTGGAGTAAAGTTGATTTGCAAAAAGGTGGGTAAACCTGAACATCATCCCCGTTGCGGAAGGCTCACCGTTTCCAGCCAGAACTCTCGCAAATTGGTGAAATAATCAGCCCAGTCCTGATAATCAGAGGACTTAACTATGTAGGCATTGGCACCCTCTGCATAACAATCTTTGACATCCGTATTCTGATTGGAGTAGCTGAACATAACTACCGGCACGGGCGGTAATTTCATGGATTTGATATGTTCTTTCAAAGCCCGTAGGGCGAGCAACCCGGCCTCCCGACTCGGTAGATAGAGGTCGGCCAGGATAAGTTTGGGGAATTTATGTGATTTCTCACTCTGCTGAGCTGTCAAATACTTTAAAGCCTCTTCCCCGTTTTCCACGCCGACAGCGTCCACGCCGGGCATGCATTCGTTCAGGGTCGATTTAATTAGAAAAAGATGATCGGGATTGTCTTCAATGATGAGGAGGGTAGTTTTGCGAAAATCAGTTGTGGAGGAAATATGAGATATTGCGGGTGCAGAATTATTCATCGTAAAAGTAAATTCGAGGAAAATTTGGGATGGGCGGTACAAGCAAATATAGTTTAAAACAATATGTTTACCCAAACTAGAAAAAAATGCTCACTATATTTGGTACCAATCTCCCAAAACTACCATCCAAACAGTCATTGTAGGGGCAATTATTTTAATATCCCGTTTATCTGTATATGCCACTAAAGTTAGCAAAGCCACCCGTGGAAGTTGCCGATTATCTGTTTAACCGCCGGGATGCTATCCTGCAGCGCTGGCGCATGAAATGCGAAGAAGACGAGAGCCTTTCTCATGTGGTGGTACTTGACCGCATCGAATTCAATGATCATTTGCCACTGATTCTGAATATTTTGGGACAGCGGCTGCGTAATGAGCCCGAGGAAGCTAACCCGGTTCGGCTTGCTAATTTCCACGGTCTGCACCGCTGGCGCAAAGGGCGCATGCTGGGGGACATTCTTAATGAATTAGATTATCTGTACGATATCCTGAATGATGAGTTAAGGATTTTTAAAGAATTTAATAAGGAAGTCGATGTTACCGCCATTTTGACGGCCGCCGTGCATATTGCCCGGCTAAAGGAAGAAACCATCCGGGGCAGTGTGACGGAGTATGCCCTACAGCAGCAGATTGCCGCTGCCAGCCGAAGTGCCGGGCTGCAGCGGGCTTTGGATGATCTTAATCGATTGGGCCGAAATAGGGGCGAAATTCTGCGGACCTCTTCCCATGATCTCAAAAGCAATTTTGGTGTGATTCAGGGTGTAACTTCTTTACTCAATCAGGATGGACGAACCGAAGAGGAACGCGCTCAGTTGGTGAAAATGCTGAGTCGTAACCTGACGAATCTGCAGGATGTACTGGTTCAACTTACTGATCTGGCGCGGCTGGAAGCAGGCCAGGAGGAATTCCAATTATCGGAGTTTGACGCCTCGGAGATAATCATGGAAATTGTGGCGGCAGCCCGTCCGATAGCGGAGGGCAAGAAACTCATGCTAATGGCCAACGGTCCCGACCAGTTGCAGGTCCAGGGCGATGTGGTTAAAGTTAAAAGGATTATCCATAACCTTTTAATCAACGCTGTTAAATATACGTCACAAGGTGTAGTGTCAATTTCCTGGTCTTCGGAGGATGGCGTTCGTTGGTATATTGGCATTCAGGATTCAGGGCCTGGCCTGCCGCCAAATCTGGCGTCGGTTATATCTGCCCAACTAAAGCCACATCCTGAACCTACGGCCGTATTAGAACCCGAACCCGAGACTGGAACGGAACCGCCGCCGACTTCAATGCCCGAAAAGCCGATAGCTTCGCCGGGCCAATCGGAAGGAGAAGGGCTGGGCCTGCACATTGTCAAACATTTGTGCGAACTGATGTCCGCTAGCCTGACGGTTGAGTCTGTGGCCGGAAAGGGTTCCCTGTTTAGTATCCGGCTGCCTATGGTGTATGATTGATTATGCACCGGGTAATAATGAAGTACATTACTTAAATCGTTTCATTTTATCGTACCGGATTCTCACTTCCTCTCCTTCATTAATGGCCCGGAGGTAAAGGATCTGGCCTTTTACGTCCTCTATTTCCCTTATTTCCAATTGATTTTGGGGTGCTTTTCTTTTAAGATTATTCATCGGGATCTGGATGCTGAGGTTGGTTTTATCGCCAAAGCTATATACCCCATCCAGAAAGAAATAAAGTACATTGGCTTGCACTTTCATCCTGTTCACATCTATCTCTTCACCTTTTAAAATAAACTTCGTTCGCAGCGGGGCCAGGCGAACGTTGTCCCAGGCGCGGTTTTTGAAAACCAATTTGCGAATATCCAGCATGGGTTTAAAGTTCAGGATTTGCCCTTTTTCCAAATTTACATTGACATAGCCACGCATCGATGACCTCACCAGCGAAGTATCACTTTTGATTTTGGCCTGAAATGCAAAATCGGCAGATAGGATTCCCCGCAGGTTCTTGTCTGTGATGGTCTTTTGGCCAAAATTGCCCATCGAATGGAATACCGATTTTATATCGGTCTGAACTACCTCTCCCTTTGCATAAAATACCGGAAGTTTCCGGCCGTCATACGTTTTGACACCGCCCGAAATTCCGACTTTCCCCCCGCAGGCATTCATCGAAAGGTTGCGGAGTTCCAGAGATTGGTTTTGGATCATAACATTGCCGCGTACCTGAGTAGCCAGCAACTGTCGATATTTCATCCGCTTCGCTTCCAGACTGGCCGTTACCTTCAGCTTTTCAATAGTTTCATCCAGTAGTTTGGTGAGACGAAATTTCGGATTCCCCCGCCGGCGGCGCTCCCGCCTTCCCGCCAGGCGGTCGGGCCAGGTAACCTTCCAATCGGGAATATCGATATGAACGAAGGCTTCGGCGGGGCGACGGGACCCGAACAGGGAAGCGGGCAAGTAGAGTACTTTGCCCGAGATAGTCAGATCATTTCGACTATCGTGCATCGTTAGCCGGGGCAGGGTAGCCTGGTTTTCGTCGAATCTGACTTCACCATTCAGGCGGCTCACATTGATGCGTCCCGTTTTTTTTGCAAAGGCAATGTCGCTCATAAGTACCTTCCCCCTGAGTTTTCCGGTCATTCGGTCGGTAACGGGATCATAAAACTTTACCGGGCTCCCTTCGTAGTGAAATTTGAGCGTAGCCTTCCCTTTTCGAACAACGTACAGATTCGTGTCCAGCAACGCGTTGACTGTGGCGGGTGTCGCAGCCAGCGAAAAATCCATTACCGAGGTGGCTGTTTTCAGATTGGTGATACTCAGCGAACCGCGTATCGGAATTGTTTCGAAATAGCCTTCGGCTTTGCTAACCATAATACGTGAATTCGGGTCACCTGCCGGCGCATTCGGGTCAATACGGTTCGTGAAAGTACCTTTTGCTTTCATGCCTCGCAGAAAGCCGTAGGGTAAGGCATAACGGAAAGTATCAGTCTGAAATTGAACAGTGAGTAGTGGAGAAGGGTCGTTCAGCCGGCCGCGAAGCTGGATATTGGCCTGCACCGTAGGGAGAATCTTTCGCCGAACTATCGCTTTTTCCAGCTTTGCAGGGAGTAGATGCAGGGTAGCGGCAAGGTCCGTTTTCGCCATCGAAAAATGAAGGGCCATCCGGCCCGGATTTTGGGCCAAATTTATTTGGCCATAAAACTTAATCTCATCTACTTTCGGGTCGTCCACCTGTACCATTGAGGGATTAATGCCCCATAAGCGACGGGCCGGATGATATTCGAGATCGAGATGAGTTTGCGCAAGTTGCTGCCGGAGAAACCCACCTTTGGTGGCGTTGAAAATCAGCTCTTCGAAGAAAACGGAGCCGTCGAGTGAGAAAAGACGCGTGGAGTCGGTACGTCCCAATTGGCTTTCTACCCGCCGCAGGACGGCGGCGAATTTTTTGTTTTTCAAAGAATCGACGTATTGAACGGGACAATCGCGGAAGATGATTTTTTCAAGATTCCCGAAGTAGTCTCTGCCCTGATTCACCGGTAAAGCAGATTCCCATTTCTGCTCGACTTTTTCGAACAAAGAGGCATTGGTGTAGCCATCTTTGCTTCGGAAAACCTGCACTGATCCACGCTCCACGCCCAATTTGCGAATCTGCACCTTTCCTCGCAATAGTTTGCTAAAATCCAGCGTCGCGCTCACGCTTTCAGCCGCCAGCAAAGGTACATGGTACTGCGTGAACCGTCGGCCGCTCAGCCTAACATTATAAAAAGAAAAAGTAAGCCCTACCCCATACTTGAAAGGGGTAAAACCCACATCCTGTACACTCAGCTGGCCATCCAGATTTTCGCGGGAAATCTGCTCAATTTGCCGTAATAACTGCGTCTTATAAGCATTTGCCCAAATAAAAAGGCCGCCACCCAGCAGTAGCAGCGACAAGATAGTCAGCAGGATTTTTTTTGAAGAAGGGCGGAGCAGCATTCTGAAAAAATCTAAGCCTGGCTATTTTTAGCCAAAGGCGAAGGCTTTTTCACCGAAACTGATGGGTCGGCCTCACCGCAACCGCAGCCCTTTCCGCAGCCTGCCTGGGCCGGGCGACGTAGCGATAGCCAGGCTCGCCGCCCCAGATAACCAACTGCGGCAAGAAAAATAAGGAGGACAATAAGCTGCTGAAACATCATTAAGAGGTCGATTAACCAGTCCGTTTGTATTTGTATTTTACCTTCCACTCACGTTAATGAACGTAAAGCAAACGTGTATTGGTGATAATATAAAGATTCTAACGTTGAAAATGTTCCTCAATCTATTTTCTATCTTTGAAACTCATGACAGACAGGTCGAGTCGGACCTGCACAGAAATCGGATTAAGCATGAAAATGCCACGAAAAACCTACACGGATATTGATTTGTCCGAAATGCATCGGCTACAGAATCAGCCCGGAACGCTCGTGGTTGATGTGCGTGAACCCTGGGAGTTTGAGGAATTTAACGAAGGTGGTATTAACATCCCGCTTTCTAAAATCCGGGAGAACCGGAAACTTCTGGAACCCTATGATAATATCGTTGTCATTTGTACGAATGGTACCCGCAGCAAAGTGGCAGCCATGGACTATTGCCGGGTGGCTGCCTGGGACGCTAAAAATATCTATCACCTGAAAGGGGGGATTCTGGAGGCGGAGTGAATGATGAGGACGTGTCTCAGCGGTAGTTTTGAAAGCGATAAATCTCAGCTTAGGAAAACTCGTATGTCTGCTTACTGCCCGCTCTATGAACTAACTTTCCTTTGTATTTCTTTAAGAAATCTTCTTTCAGTCTTGCCATCCTGGCGGTTGAGTCTCCACCCACAATAAAACCAAGAATTTTATCTTTTTGTGAAGGTACTTTATATTTGCTTTTGAAATGCTCAATTGTATTGGTCAATTGGTTTACAGATTTTTCTGCACTTACTCCACCTCCTTTCAATTCAACAAACAGGTACAACCATTCTCCATCTTTTTGAATGATAAATAGATTATCACAGCGTTCAATTTCGCTGTCTTTCGAAATAATTCTTCCATCTATTTTAATGCAACAGCAAACAGATTTGTATTTTGCATTGACTTTGAATACTTGACGCCGTTCCGAAACCGCTGTATTCGGTGTATAGCATTCGCGATTTTCATTGAAAAGTTCGAAGCATTCATCACAAATTTTTCTGGACATTCGTTACTCGTATTGAAGGCTTAATAATTTGTCGAGTTGATCGCTGATGTCGTTCGTTACTCTGTCGAATAATTCGCTATCTATCATTTGGTACTCCTCATCTTTAGCATCCTCAATCTCTCCGTCGCGCGTCAATTGGTAGGCACTTACACTTTGCATATCAAGCCAATAAAAAGGTTTTAGGCTTTTACTGACTTCTTCTCTTAATTCTGGGTTATCTTTTACAATCTTGCTGGCTTTCATCATATTACTTACTTCCCTAAGTAAGTAAGGGGTATGAGTAGGAATAATGATCTGATTATCGGGATTTCGGTTGGCCAGCATTGCAATAAGTTGAATAATACCTAGTTGACCTATTGGCGAAAGATGAGACTCGGGTTCTTCATATATTCGTAAAATTGGCTTCCCCTCCAAAACCTCTAAAAATATATCCTGTATGACGCGTATCACTTCTTGCTGACCTGATGAGGAATTTTCTAGTAATACATAACTTTCCGGAACAGTTGTGTTATAGTATAACTTTTCTTCAGATTGCTCAAATCTATACTTAGCTTTTAAAATTATTTCAACTTGATTCATTAAATCATTAATTAGAATAGCCGTTTCACTAGCTATTATTTCTTCATTAATAATTTGCTCAAATCCACCAAATTTAAATCTATTTTTTTATCATACGAATATGATAAATAAAATTCAAAAGTCTATATTCATTTTCTGATCTATAATACATCTTTTCAGAAATTGTTGGTTTGCTTAAATTTGCAAAAATTTCAAAAAGATAATATTCTAATCCTACGACTACGTTTCGGCTTGCTGGAACGTATAAGGAAATCTGATTGTAATCAAATACAGAATCAATCCTTTGGGATATACGTAATATTAATCTTTGACGCTCTTTTCGTGCCAAATCATCATACGTTTCTACCAACTGTAAAAGTTATTCATGTAAGGGAATTACTATTTTTTTTAAATCCTCAATAAACTCATTGTTAGGCCAAATAATTTGTATTTGGTGATCATTTTCATTATTAATGATTGTTATTAGGCTTTTGTTTTTGTATTTATAGGAAACTTCAAAAGCACTAAGGTTTTTGGAAAGACCAAATAAGTTTCGAAATAGGATAAGAATTTTCTCTGTGATTTTAGTTTCAAAATTTTCGGAATTTAATCTTGTACCACTTAAAATTCCATCCAATATCTCCTCCGGTAACTTCTTGAAAAAATAAACCAGCTTCGCCACCGTGCTTTTCCCCGTGGCCTGCTCGCCCGTCAAAATCGTCAGGTTTGCTACCTTGATTTCGCGCTTGGCGGTATTCTTAATGGCTTTGAAGTTTTGAATGAGAATCGTTTCCATGCTTTCTGTACATTAAAAAAGGTGACTGAACGTATGTCAGCCACCTCTAAATTTACTACACTATTTCCTGACTTCACAAATCAATCTTCCCTACCATTTCCTCCGGCTTCACCCACTCGTCGAATTCTTCAGGCGTGAGATACCCTAAATCTACGGCGGTTTCTTTTAAAGTACTGCCGTTTTTATGGGCGGTCTGCGCGATTTCGGCGGCTTTGTAGTAGCCAATTTTGGGGTTGAGCGCCGTGACCAGCATCAGCGAATTATTGACGTGCTTCTGGATATTCTCGCGGATAGGTTCGATGCCTACGGCGCAATTGTCGTTGAACGACACGCAGACATCGCCGATCAGCCGCGCCGAATGCAGAAAATTGTAGGCCATCATGGGCTTGAACACGTTCAGCTCAAAGTGACCATTGGCCCCGCCGACGCTGATCGCTACATCGTTGCCAAGTACCTGCGCCGCGACCATCGTCATGGCTTCGCATTGCGTGGGATTTACCTTGCCGGGCATGATGGAGCTACCCGGCTCGTTGTCGGGAATCTGGATTTCGCCGATGCCAGCCCGTGGACCGGACGACAGCATCCTGATGTCGTTGCTGATTTTCATCAGGCTTACGGCTACCGTTTTCAACGCGCCATGCGCTTCCACAATAGCGTCGTGCGCGGCCAGCGCTTCGAATTTGTTCTCGGCCGTCACAAAGGGAAGCCCGGTCAGGTTTGCGATATGGGCGGCGACGTTTTCTGAATAACCTTCCGGCGTGTTGATGCCCGTGCCTACGGCGGTGCCGCCCAGCGCGAGTTCTGAGAGGTGCGCCAATGTGTGGTCGATGGCTTTCAACCCATGCGTAAGCTGCGACGCATAACCCGAAAATTCCTGACCCAGCGTGAGTGGCGTGGCGTCCATAAAGTGCGTGCGACCGATCTTGACTACGTCTTTGAATGCTACGGCCTTGGCTTGCAGCGTATCCCGAAGTTTAGTGATTCCGGGAATCGTCAATTCGACCAGAATCTTGTAGGCCGCGATGTGCATGGCCGTCGGAAAAGTGTCATTGGACGACTGCGACTTGTTGACGTCATCGTTGGGGTGCAGAAATTTCTGCTTGTCCGCCAGTTCACCGCCATTCAGTACGTGCCCGCGATAGGCGATTACTTCGTTGGTATTCATGTTCGACTGCGTGCCCGAGCCCGTCTGCCAAACTACCAGCGGGAACTGGTCGTCGAGTTTTCCTGCCAGAATTTCATCGCAGACTTTTCCGATCAAATCGGCTTTTTCCTGCGCCATTACCCCCGCATCGGCATTGGTAAGCGCGGCGGCTTTTTTGAGGTAGGCGAAGGCTTTGATAATTTCCTTAGGCATCTTATTGATGTCCTGAGCGATGGGGAAATTCTGGATCGAGCGTTGGGTTTGGGCGCCCCAATACACGTCGGCGGGTACTTGCACTTCGCCCATCGTGTCTTTTTCTATGCGATATTCCATTAATTGTGAATTAGAGACAGGAACGCCTGCCCGGTTTTGAATTAGCGAATAGTACTAATCGATTTCGAAAATCGTAAAGTTAGGGCGGCATAGGGAGTTTTGGTATTATTTAAGGGGAAAGTTCGTAGAAAGTCGCCCAATTTCCGTATTTGGCAACCCTTTACGCACTTCTTTCGTACCTTCCTGTAAAATCTGCCATCTATGCGCTTTTCTCTCCTGGGTATTCTTCTGGGAATTTCCCTCTCCTCTTTCGGCATTTCTTTCTCCCCTGATACTACCCGGACAGCTGATACAAGCAGATTTCTCACCGATACCAAATTCATCATATTGCCGGTCGCTTTCCGGTTGCCCGAGACGGGATGGGGCGGGGGAGTAGTAGGTACTACGACTTTTTCGTTTGCCAAAGATACGGTCCGAAATAAGCCGTCCCAGATTTCTTTTGGTGCCACCTATACCCAGAAAAAGCAGATTCTTTTCTTCATACCGTTCAATATTTTTTACGATAATAATCGCTACTACTTCAACGGCGATAACGGCTGGTTCAAGTACAACTTCAACTACTACGGCATCGGCGAAGACCGCGTACCGGAGGAAATATTCGACGTGACTTTTCCGCGCATCAGGATTCTGGCGTCCAGGCTGGTGGCACCCAAAACCTACCTTGGCCTGCGCTACCAGTATGAAAGCTATAACGTGACGGGTACCGTCGAGGACGGTGAACTATCCACCGGAAATATCGCGGGCAGCGATTTCAGCCGAACTTCCAGTCTGGGGCCCTCTGTCCTGCGCGACAGCCGTGATCAGGTTTTTTATCCCAGGAAAGGGATGTTTGGTGAATTATATGTGCTGCCAACGGCCAAAGTTTTCGGTGCTGACCGCAACTTCACGCGGATCTACGTCGACGTAGCCAACTACTTTTCTCTGAATAAAAAAATTGTGTTAGCCACCAACTACACCGCCAGCGCGATATTTGGGGATAAAGTACCTTTCAGTCAGCTATCGTTTCTGGGCGGGCCCAAAAAAATGCGGGGGATTTACGAAGGGTTTTTCCGGGATAAAAATGCGCTGTTGGGCCAGGCCGAACTGCGCTGGGAAGTCTGGAAGTTCATCGGCGTGACGGCCTTTGGCTCATTGGGCTTTCTGGGCAATGAAAAAGATATTATCCGGCTCGACAAGCCCAAGTACACCTATGGCGGCGGACTACGCATAACGGCTCAGAAGAAAAATCACCTGAACATCCGACTCGATTACGGACTTTCGCCGTATGCCGACGGGAATTTTTACATCACGATCGGGGAAGCTTTCTGATCGGGTAGTTTTGCAACAGTACTCAGGGTACCATGAATTCAAGTACCCCATCCCGAATCTCTACTTCCAGTGAGACCGACTTTTTAGTTTTGATCAACTCGTCGTCGGCATGGGCCAGGCTCCCTTTCCATTGAATCACCACGTTTTGGGCGCGGTAAGTTTGATAGGAAAAGGGCTCGGTATCCCCATGAATCCGGTTCAGCAGGTACTGCGAGAAGTCTGCCCGCTGGTTTTCGGTAATCAACGCCACGTTAAGGTACCCATCGCCGGGATCGGCATCAGGAGCCAGGTGCAGATTGGGACCCAGTGAACGGGTATTCATGATCTCCACTAATAGAAATTTATCGGATATATCCTCTCCATCTACTTCCAGGTGACACGAGCGCGCTTCGGAGTTCTGTACCAGCGTGTGCAGGGTCTGGAGCGCCAGATTGAGTTCCTCTTCCGGCGTAGCGTCCTCCCTGGTTTCCATCGATTTCATTTCGTCCATCAGCGCGGGAAACAACCCGAAACCAAATCCTTCCAGGAAGAAAACCGTTTCTTTCAGACCTTTGACAATCCCGATGTCAAAATTTTGCTTGTTGGCCGTTTGCCAGCCATCCATTAATTCATCCGTATCGAGCGGAAGGCCGAGTGTCGATCCGATATTATTGGCTGTTCCCAAAGGAAGCAGCGCAATCGGAAACTGTTTTTCCAGCAGGGTACGCTCCAGCAGTTTTGCCGTTACTTTACGAACCGTGCCATCGCCCCCGGCCAAGGCGATGAAATCTACCTGCTCCGGTACTTCCCAGGCATCCCAATCCTTATCTTTTGTAGAGCAATATCTACACTTGTAACCCCGTGATTTGATGGCTTTGGTCAAATTTTTCTTGGAGTGTTCTTCATCTCCGGCACCCGGATTGTGGATCAGCTGGACGGTAGGCATGGTATATTCAATAAGTTCATGAAAAATGCAGGACTGGAAGGAACACTACGACAGAAACCTCGGCCTACCAGCAAATCCAGAGTTTGTACGGAGTAGGGAAATAGCAAGAGTTGTTCGCGTAGGTCCAGATTAAAAAAGTGTACCCAGAGCCCGTATAGTCTGGAATGCGTTTTTTGAAGACTATCCGAAACTAAAATTGCGATCATGAGAATACTCATTGCCAACGACGACGGAATATATAGCCCCGGGCTGGCGGCACTTGCCAAAGTAGCGGGCCGTTTTGGCGAAGTGCGTGTAGTAGCGCCCGATGTGGAGCAGTCTTCCATGGGACATGCGATTACAGCTTCCCGGCCCCTATCTTACAAGAAATCACCCATTCATTTTGAAGGCATTGAGGCGTATCGGGTCAACGGTACCCCCGCCGACTGTGTCGCGCTGGGCACGCACCTGTGGAGCAACACCGATCTGGTATTGTCCGGTATCAACATGGGGCCGAATCTGGGCAATTCCATGTGGCACTCAGGCACATTGGCAGCAGCCAAGCAGGGGGTTCTGCTGGGTATTAAGGCGATTGCGTTCAGTACGTTTGCCGATAAAACTGACCCCGATTTCGAGCATCTTGATCCCTTTGTTGAGGAAACGCTGGCGATGCTGATCAATGACACCGACTTTGGCCTCTACAATGTGAATCTTCCCCGTCAGCCACAAGGTATGAAGTGGACACGGCAGTCGGTTCGGCTCTACGACGGGCGTATCGAGCCGGGAGTAGACCCCATGGGCCGTAAACACTATTGGTTTACAGTAACGCCTCTGGAACCCGCCGAGGAAGGAACCGATCGCTGGGCCGTGGAAAATAATTACGTATCCGTGACGCCGCTGCGGCTGGATTTGACCAATGAGTTAGAATTGACTCATCAGTTGGAGGGTAAGGCAAACTAGTCGTGTAAGGTATTGCGAATTTTTTATGGGCGAGGAGCATTGCGAATAACCGTCAATCTCCATGTATGATGCAATGGGAATTGTCGTAAGCCACCAAATGGATAAAATCAGGACAGGGAATCGAAAGTAAGCGACCACTTGATAATTTTTCCAGATTTTTCGCCGAAAAATAAAGCACAACACGAGCGGGGATGAGTATCTTGGTCAAAAAGTACTTTCATGACCAGATCTCTACGGCTTTTCGTTTTGCTTTCAAGTACACTGATCAGCCATTTCGCTGCTGGTCAAAATATGCTGGGCCTCGGCCTGACCAACCACAGCGGCGTCCACGGCGTTATTCTTAATCCCGCCCGGCTGGCTAATCACCCGCAGCGATTCAGCTTCAATCTCCTGACAGCGGGCGCCCACCTAAGTAATTCCTTCGAAACCTACGAGGCACCTTTTTTAATGGCAAAGCTGGGGATTGGACAAATTCCCGCGACGTACCAGACGAAACAAGGCGAGGTCGATTACCTGCCTGAGTATGTGGCAGAAATTCCGGGAGAGGCCCTGCGTTCAGGTACTTTGTCAGCCGATTTGCGGGGACCGTCGTTGCTGATTACGCCGCGTTACGGTGGAGGTTTCTCCCTAAGTACCCGCATCCGCTCGGCTTTTCAGTTTAGTAATGCTTCCCCGGAATTTCTTTCTCTGGTTCGCACCGGGCTGGACAATCCATCGGTATGGAGCAGTGGTACTTCCTACAATCATACATTCGCCGTTAATTCCAATGCGTATGGCGAACTGGCGCTGGCGTACGGGCGCGAAGTGTGGTCGCGCGGCAAGCATTATGTGAGCGCGGGCCTGAGCATAAAGTACCTCACAAGCTGGTACTCGTCGCATCTGATTGCCAGTAAGTTGCAGTATAGCGTGACCGAAACGACCAGGGGAGGTTCAGGTGAATTAAGAATTGACGAAATCAGCGGGTCGCTGGGCTACGTGGCGGGCGGAAGCCTGACCGATGACCTGATCCGGTTGAAAGTACCTGCGCAACGTCCCGGCAGCGGGTATGGGGCGGATGTCGGGGTAGTATACGAGTTCCGGCCCAACTATGCGGCCAACAAGTACATGATGGACGGGGTCGAGCGCGACGACCCCGAAGCGACGCTTTACAAAGTCCGGCTAAGCGTATCGCTTCTTGATTTGGGAAGTATCAAGTTTCAGGATGTCAATGCCGTAAGGCAATATGATCTCGCCGAAATCAATCAGCAACTGACCTTTAAGGATTTTGAGCAAGGACGTATTCTTGATAACGCTTTCGAACTGGCGGAGCAAAAGCTGGACTTATCGCCTGCGAGATCGCTCAGCGAATTTAAAAATGGCCTGCCCACCGCCTTCCAGATCAACGCCGACTGGCACGTCAAAAAGAAGTTTTTTATCAATCTGGCCGCTATGCGGGACCTGCGTCCGGTGGATGCCATCAGTATGTGGCAACCTTCGTGGGTAGCTCTGACCCCACGTTTTGAAGGGGCCGAAGCCTCGCTATCGATCCCTATTGTGTACCTTAATGGCGCATTTGTACCCGGCGTGGCATTGCGACTGGGCCCGCTGTCGCTGGGGTCAGACAATCTGCTGGGGCTGATCAGTAAAAACGGCCAATTCTCGCCACGGGGTGCCGACATTTACGTGGGACTCACTTTTTCGGGCGCAAGAAGAAAGCCGAAAGACCGCGACAACGATGCCATCTCCGACAAACGCGATGCCTGCATTGATATTCCCGGTATTTGGGCATTTAAAGGTTGCCCCGACACGGATGGTGATGGCATCAAAGACGAGGTCGATGAATGCCCTAACGCTGCTGGTCCGGCCGAGCTGAACGGCTGCCCCGACACGGATGGCGACGGTATACTGGATAAAAACGACCAGTGCCCCACAGTGGCTGGTTCGCAGAAACTAAATGGCTGTCCCGACCGTGACAACGACGGCATCGCCGACGCCGACGACGCCTGCCCCGACGTGGCAGGATTGCCCGAGTTCGATGGCTGCCCGGAAAGAAAGTAGGGGCGAACCCATGTGTTCGCCCAATAACTGGTGCAAGAAGGGTGAAATTACAAATCAATGCCTCATCACATCAACAACCCCGAGTTTTGTTATTTTGCAAAATGAAAAACTCACTCCATCTTCTGGTTCTCTTGTTGTTGGCGCATTTTACGGTTCCGGCTCAGATCAAGCGGTTGTTACCGGGGGCAGTCAATACAGTAAAGTTTACGGAGTACGCTCCGTCGCTGAGTGCCGATGGGCAGACGCTCGTCTATGAAACCGACCGCACGGGAGGACAAGGCGGCTGGGAGTTGTACCAGGCCGATTTGCTCAAAAACGAGACCTGGTCGCTGCCGCGTCCGCTGGCGAATATCAATGCCTACGGCAGTGGAAAAGCCCTTATTGGCGGACCCAGCATCAGTTACGACGGCAACACGCTGTTTTTTTTTGCTTTTCTGGAAGGTAGTAGTGTCAAGAGCTACGGGCGGGAGGATATCTACTACGCGCTGCGTGAAAAAGACGGCTGGAGCAAACCAATCAATATTGGTCCTATCATTAATACGCCGGATTATGAAGGTTTTCCCTCCGTTAGTGCCGACGGCAAGCGACTGTATTTCATGCGCAGCGAGATAAACGCTGCCAGCAAGGGTGAGTACTCGTGCTATAAAATCATGATGGCCGAGCGCGGTCGAGATGGCAACTGGAAGCGGGCTATCGAACTACCGGCACCCATCAACCAAACTTGCGAGAAAGCCCCGCGAATTATGGCCGACAACCGAACGCTGATTTTTAGCTCTGTACGTAAGGGGGGTAAGGGCGATTTTGATCTATATAAAAGTGTCTTACAGGATGATGGCTCGTGGTCAGAACCCGTCAACCTCAAATTTGTGAATACCAAAGGACTCGACCAATTTGTGTCCATTCCGCCTTGCGGCGACATCATGTACTACACCAGCGATGGTGACATTTACACCGTTCCCGTACCCGAAGATTTGCGGCCTTCGAGAATGGCTTCGGTGCAGGGCTTTGTGACTGATTCGCTCACCGGACGGCCCGTAGTGGGCAGGGTGGTAGCCATCAATGACCAGGGCCAACGCAGCCTATCCGAAATGGATAACAATGCCTCCGACGGTAGATACACATTGATTTTAGAGACTGGGAAGCAATACGCTTTGCAAATCACGCAGCCGGGCTATGAGCGTAAAATAATACAGCTACCGCTCGATGCTCTGGCTAACTGCGGTACTTTCATTCAGAATATCAGACTAACACCGCTCGCGGCGGCATCCGTACTGGCTTCGGCTGAGTCACCCAATTCGCAAAGTCCGGCACAAAAGGTTCAAGCCTCGTCGTCGGCAAAAATACCTGATACTTCACCGCAGACCGCTACCGCTGAAACTACCCAAACCAATCTTCGTAGCCTAGCCCAGGCAGGTAAGGCAATGGTGACATTTCAGGCCTTTGATAAGCAGTCCAGTAAAACCATTAGTGCGACTTTCCAGATTGCGGGTTTAAGAACAAATCGTAAGTTATCGGTCAGTACTACACCGCAGCTCCCCACCCAAAGCCTGACTTTTACGGAATCTGATACGCTATACATCGTGACTTCTGCCGAAGGGCATGGCAAAGTAAGTGAACCGCTTTGGGTAGAAGTGGAGGCCGATGGGGACACCCGCTACGAGTACCGCGCCTACCTGCCGCCCGCGCTGGTTTCCACGCTGCTCGTCAACGTGAAAGATGCTGAAATCGATCAGGCTGTGCCTGGTTTGAAAATAATTCTGCAGGACGAAACTACCGGTCAAACCCGTCCGATCGACTACGATCCCCGAACTATGACCGCCCGCACTACCCTCGACCCATCGCATCGCTACACGGTGGCCGTGGATGCGCCGGGCTACACGCCTTTCCGCAAGTACTTCGATAAAGTGATGAACGAAAACGAGGTGGGAATAGAGCTTGCCCGCAAAGTACAGTCGCTCGTCGCCTTAGCAGCCACCGACAAGCTAACCCAGAAACCCGTTGCGGCGACTTTTAAAATTATGATTCCCGCCACCATGCAGCTATTTACGGTGGAAGGCAAAATTGATACTGACGAAATATTTGTTTTTGGAATACCAGGTACTTACCAGATTGAAGCCACGGCGCCCGGCTACCGCTCCGTCAGAAAGGAATACGTGATTGGAGAGAAGGAGCTAAAATCGCTTGCTTTCAAGCCCGCGCTGGAACCAGCCGTGACGGAGTTTACTTTTCTGGTAGTTGACAAAGAGCAAAGGTCGGTCGTACCTAACGCCTTCATTAAGGTTTTTGACCAAAATCGTAATCCTATTCCCGTTACAGCCACGTCCGGCGAGTTCACGGTACTGCTGCCCGACGAAGGCAATTTTACGTACGAAGCTTCGGCTGCTGAATACCAAACGGTCGTGGCTCCGATGGAACGGCCTGCCTCCCGTCTGCTGGAAGTGGGTATGGTTCGTCAGCGCAGCACGCCCGAGACACAGACCATCGCCTTCATTGCGCAGGATGCTTTCACCCGAAAACCAATTGCCGCCCGTTTCCGGCTCAACAGCGCGGAAACCAAACCATCGGCCACTATCACGACAGCAGAGAACCCTCAGTTTGGAACAGAACTGAAACTCAAGTACCCCTATCTGCTGGAAGTAGAGTCGGACGGATACGAAACGTATTCCGCGCCCATCACCCTGGATAGCAGGGAAACCGAGCCCATCAAACCGCGCATTGTGCTGCTGGAGCCGCTGAGCTACTCTGTTGTATTTACAGTAGCTGATGCGGTTTCGATGAAAAATATCAACCCAACTACCCTGGAAATCAGAGACAGCAGGAAATTGCTGGATTTGCAAACTACCTCCGCATCGCAGATGGGGCGCCTGGTGATTCTGGAACCCGGTAAAAAATATGAGGTGCGTGTCGCCCAACCCGGCTACGAAGTGTTTGAGCGAACGCTCACGTTCGATAAGCCAACCGGAGGCAACGACTTGGTCAAATCCATTCTGCTGTCGCCATTGAAGCCGGTGCCAACTGCCGCTGCCGCGCCCGCCGTTGCATCCAAAGTGGACGAAACGGTATTTGAGAACCTGAAAGTAGGGGAAGCCGTACGGCTGGATAATGTCTATTTCGATCAGAGTAGCTACATTCTGCGTACCGAGTCGTACCCGCAATTGGACAAGCTGGTCAAGACGCTCAAAGTAAATCCCAAGCTGAAAATCGAGATTGCGGGCCACACCGACAACGTCGGCGACGCCCGGCTCAATCAGTTTCTATCCGAGAATCGCGCCAAGGTGATTTCAAGCTACCTGATTAATCACGGAGTACCCGAAGCCCGTTTGATCTGGAAAGGCTACGGCCAAACCAAACCCGTCGCCGCCAATGACACCGAAGAAAACAAGGCGCAGAACAGGCGGGTAGAATTTGTGGTACTTGAGAATTGATTTTGGAAGTGGGGTAGGGGCAAAGTTCTAAAGAGGCAAAGTGCTTTGAGTCACAAGAGTAGATGTCGACTAATGCCAAATTTTTTCAACAATTCAACAATTCAACAATTTCTCCCGGCTTCATCTCTCCTAATTCATATTCGCCGATTTTCCACCTTACCAGGCGTAGCGTCGGGAAGCCTACCGCGGCGGTCATGCGCCGGACCTGGCGATTTTTTCCTTCGTGTAGTGAGAGCGCGAGCCACGAAGTCGGAATATTTTTTCGAAAACGAACCGGAGGATTGCGGTCAGGTAGTTTTGGCTCGGCTATTTTTTCGGCGCGGGCAGGCAGCGTGCGGTGTTTCTTTTTATTGATCGAGATCGTGACGCCGGACGCCAGCTCGGCGCAGGCTTCTTCGGTGATTTCGCCTTCCACCTGCACAAAGTACGTGCGGAAATGCCGCTGTTTGGGATCAAGTAAGCGCGTCTTAAAAAAATTATCGTTGGTTAGCAGCAGCAAGCCTTCGCTATCGGCGTCCAGCCGCCCGACGGGGTAGACGTCCTTGGGGAAATCGAAATCCAGATCGGCCAAAGTAGCGTGGTCACCTTCGCGGCTGAACTGAGAAAGCATACCGAAGGGTTTGTAGATGGCGTAGTACCTTTTTATGGAATTGCGAAATTGTTGAATTGCTGAAAGAGTTTAATTATTTTTTGGTACGCGGGCTAAGTTGAGCCAAATTTCTTTGCCCCTTTATTCTCTTATCTCCAAAACTACCCCGCAATGATCGGAATGTACTGCGTCCACCGTGTGCCGGCAATGTACCAATCGGTTTCGTAAAGAATCCGAAACTGAATGGTAGTCGATGCGCCAGCCTTTGTTGTTGGCGCGCGCCCCGGCCCGGTAGCTCCACCAGCTGTATTCGGTAAGTTCGGGATTGAGGTAGCGGAAGGCATCGGTGAATCCGTTTTCGAACCAGCCCGTGAGCCAGGCGCGTTCCTCGGGTAGAAAGCCCGTGGTATTTTTATTACGAACCGGGTCATGGATGTCATTTTCGGTGTGGGCAATGTTGTAATCGCCACATATTATCAGATGGGGACGCTCTCTTTTCAGGTCGTTCACATATTCCTGAAAATCCTGCAAAAACTGCATTTTAACGCCTTGCCTGGTTTCACCGCTCGTTCCCGAGGGGAAATAACAATTCAAGATTGTAATGTCCCCAAAATCAGCCCGAAGAATCCTTCCCTCGCAATCGTAGACTGACAATCCGCAGCCATCTACCACGCGATCAGGTACTATTTTGGACAAAATCGCCACACCGCTGTGTCCCTTTTTCTCCGCCGCGTGCCAGCCGATCACCTCATAGCCAAGTACCTGAAAGCCTGATAAATCGACCTGCTCCGGTTGGGCTTTTACTTCCTGGAAACACAGAATGTCGTAGGATTTATCTGCCAACCACTCGACCAGACCATTTCGGATGGCGGCGCGGATACCGTTGACGTTGTAGGAGAGGACTTTCATGGAAAATAAGGGAAAGGTCGAGTAAATTGGGGTATATGTAGCAGAGTGGCAAAGATAGTAAGCCCTGTAAGAATTGGCAGGCTTTGGAGCTTCCTTTCTGAAAAGGTCTGCTTAACTTTGGGATTGACCTACGAAACAATTTTACAAAATGAAAATATCCCTGATTACCTCACCGCAGACGACTGATCTCACCGTCAGCCTGTATGTTCAGGATCACGAATCGCCCCAGCCCAGTGTTTTTAAAGCAGAAAAAAACGAAATCTGGTGGCCTTCGGAGAAGGAGCTTTGGCTAGGCTTGGGAAAAGTACCAACGGCAGTGACTGTATTGAAAGTACTACGTACTTTGTTTCACAAACGTAAAGACCGCTGGTCCGATGCGATTACACTCGATGCCCGCGGCCTTTCGGCCGAATGGATAGAAGCTGCCGTGAACGGTATCATGCTGGGGGGCTACAAACTGAACCTTTACAAAACCGAGGAGAAGCCTTACAGCAAGTTTTTCGGCAAAGGAGGTACTTTGATGGTTTGGGTGGACGATGCAACGGCCGAGAACGAGCGGGCTATTTTTAAAGGCAAGGCTACCGCCGCCGTGCAGATGCGCGTCATGGATTTGATGAACGCTCCCGCCAATAAAAAGCCACCGCGCGTATTGGCCGAATGGGCGCTGGACTCGGGGCGCGCGCACAACTACAAGGTGACGGTATTGGAAAAAGACTCGCTCGAAGCGCTGGGTTTACATGCATTGCTGTCGGTAAGTAAGGGGAGCGACGAACCGCCTGTGCTGATCGTGACGGAATACAGCCCGGCGAAATACGAGAAAACGGTGGTACTGGTGGGCAAGGGCGTAACCTTCGATACCGGAGGTATATCGATCAAAAACTCCACCAATATGCACCTGATGAAGAGCGACATGGGGGGCGCCGCCGCCGTGCTGGGCGCGGTGGAACTGGCCGCCCGGCTCGAAATCCCGGTGCGGGTAGTTGGTATTATTCCTTCCACCGAAAATTGCGTCGATGGGTCGAGTACCAAGCCCGGCGATGTAATCGACTCGCTATCGGGCAAGACCATTGAGGTGATCGATACCGATGCCGAAGGACGCCTCATCTTGGCAGACGGACTGAGCTATGCTCTCAAAAACTACAAACCCGACGTGCTGCTCGATCTTGCCACGCTCACGGGAAGCGTGGTGCAAACCCTCGGCTACGCCGCCGCTGGACTATTCACCGCCAACGACAACCTGGCTCAGCAACTTACCGCGGCGGCTGACCGCACGGGTGAACGTTTGTGGCGATTGCCCATTTGGGACGAATACAAAGACGAGATCAAGTCCGATATCGCCGATGTGCGAAACTACCACGGCAAGCCCATCGCCGGGGCCATCGTCGCCGCCAAGTTTTTGGAAACCTTTACCGAGAAGCACCCCGCCTGGGCTCACCTCGACATCGCCGGTACTGCCTTCGGCGATCTTGAATTTACTCCTAATCGCGCCGGAACAGCCTATGGAGTAAGGTTACTGGTAGAGTTTTTCGAAAAGAGTTGATGAGTTGATGAGTTTAAAGTTGATGAGTTTATGTATTTTGCGAATAAGCACTGCACGGCCCCCCCCCGTCATAAACGCATCGACTCATGGACTCATCGAATAAAAAACTGACCTTCCTCTGCGTTTCCACTTTTTTCAAAGGAAACGACTTTATGCAAGCCTGCAAGGAGGCGGGCAATACCGTTTATCTGCTCACGGCTAAAAAGCTGGAAAAACGGGAGTGGGTGCGCGACTCGATCGACGAGTTTTTTTTCGTGGAAGAAAATGAACTCGGGAGCTACGATATGAATCATGTCGTAGCTGGCCTTGCCCACGTCATGCGTAGCCGCCCCATCGACCGTATCGTAGCCCTCGATGACTTCGATGTGGAGAAGGCTGCCATGTTGCGGGAGTCTTTTCGGATTCCGGGTATGGGCCAAACTACCGCCCGCTATTTTCGTGACAAGCTGGCCATGCGGACCAAAGCGGCGGAAGCGGGTATTCGGGTGCCGGGTTTTTCGGCTTTATTCAACGACGCCGCCATTACCGAATTTATCCAGACCCATCCTGGTCCCTGGATGATAAAACCCCGCTCGGAGGCGTCAGCTACGGGGATTAAAAAACTTCACACTGATAGCGAATTGTGGGATGCCATCAATTCACTGGGCGATAAACGACACGAGTACCTGGTGGAGCAGTACAAGCCCGGAAATGTTTTTCACATTGATTCTCTGAGTTTTAACGGACGGGTTATTTTCTCTTGGAGTAGCCAGTACATCGCCCCGCCCTTCGACGTGGCCCACGGCGGCGGTATTTTCCGCTCCGTCACGGTACCTTTCGATTCCGCCGGGTGGCACGCCCTCGAAACCCTGACCGTGGATGTCCTCAAAGCTTTCGGTATGAAACACAGTGCCTCTCACACCGAAGTGATCCGTTGCCACGACGACGGGCAATACTATTTTCTGGAAACTTCTTCCCGTGTGGGCGGCGCGCACTTGTCCAACATGGTCGAAGCTGCTTCGGGCATCAATCTCTGGAAAGAATGGGCGCAGATGGAAACGGCCGTAGCACAGGGGGTAGATTACAAATTACCTCGGCCGCAACGTAATTATTCCGGTATCATTATCTCGCTGGCTCGTCAGGAGTGGCCCGATCATACTGTTTTCCAGGATGCGGAGGTAGTTTGGCGGATGAATCAGGAATATCACGTGGGTTGCGTGGTGCGCTCCAATAACCGCGAGCGGGTACTTGCCTTGCTGGAAAATTACGCCGAAATGATTAAAAACGACTTCCACGCTTCGGCTCCTGCCCCGGACAAATCGGTGCATTGATCCTGCAGTTCCGCTCAGGATAACAGAAGATGAAGGTATAGATTTTTTTCTCTAAAAGTTTAATGTAAGTTGTTTTCCCTCAAAAGGTTGGGAGTCTTCCAGATTGGAGAGCGAAACGCCCAGCAGGCGGACGGGTAGGGGGGGCGGAAAATTCTCTTCCAGCAGTTCAAAAGTCAGGTTTTCAAAAAACTTCCGCTCCCGAATGGGCAGAAAAGAAGAGCGGCTGCGGGTCAGGGTCTGAAAATCGTTGAGTTTGATTTTTACCGTGACCGTGCGCCCATAAACGCGGGTGCGTTCGACCCACTGCCATACATCTTCCACTAATGGAATCAGTCCGCCCTGCATTTCGGCCAGCGTGTCGAGGTCCTGCTCGAAAGTATTTTCTGACCCCACCGACTTGCGGATACGGTCTGGCTCGACGGGGCGGTCGTCCTGAGCCCGGGCAATGCGGTAGTAGTAGCCACCCGATTTGCCAAAATTCTGTCGCAGAAATTCTTCTGTCTTCTGCCGCAGGTCAGCACCCGACTGAATGCTCAGACTATGCATTTTCTGCGCGGTCACGCGGCCAATGCCGTGGAAGCGTTCAATGGGTAATTGTGCGACAAAAGCTTCCCCCTCCTCGGGTTTTATGACAAAAATACCGTCGGGCTTACGGTAATCGGAGGCGAGCTTGGCCAGGAATTTATTGTAAGAAACACCCGCCGAAGCGGTCAGGCGGGTAGTTTGCCGGATGCGCTGCCGGATTTCGTTGGCAATCAGCGTGGCCGATTTCATGCCCTTCAAATTCTCGGTCACGTCCAGGTAAGCCTCGTCCAGCGAAAGCGGCTCAATAAGCGGCGTGTACTCGGCAAAGATGGAGCGGATCTGCGCTGATACCTGCTTGTATACATCGAAGCGGGACTTTACAAATATCAGATTCGGGCATTTTTGCCGGGCGGTTCGGGAAGCCATTGCCGACCGGACTCCGTACTTCCTCGCCTCGTAACTGGCAGCCGCTACCACGCCGCGATCACCACCTCCGCCCACCGCCACGGGCTTACCCCGCAGCTCGGGATGATCGCGCTGCTCGACGGAGGCGAAAAAAGCGTCCATGTCGATATGGATGATTTTGCGCATTTAGTCATTTATTGAGGGGCAGAGGTACAAAGCCGCAAAGGGGCAAAGTTTTCTGGAAAATGTAGGTAGATAAGGCTTATGACCCAATTTTCCTTTGTCCCTTTGTCCCTTTGTCCCTTTGTCCCTTTGTCCCTTTGTCCCTTTGTCCCTTTGTCCCTATCTCGGAAATTCCGTATCAAAGTACCCCGCAAAAGCCCAGATTTCCTGGATGTCACTTAGCATGACGGGGTAAGGCGAATAGCGTTCATTGGTAGATTTGAGGACCAGGATACCTTTCTCTTCCAGGTAGTTGAATACTTTCTTCAGAACAACGCCTTCGTTTTGCGTCACGACCAGACAGATTGTTCCACTCTTGATTTCCTGCCAATTTTCTACAAATTCTCCCATCACGGTGCATCCCTCGCGCAACGGCGGCATCGAATCACCTTCATAGGGAAAAGCACGATATTTTTTGTCCTGCGACAGAAAAGGCAACTGAAAAGCCGGGAGTTCACCGATGTAGTCAATATCGCCGTAACCCTGGGCGTAGCCGCCCATCGCCCGAACCGGCACATACTCGATATTCTCCTGGTTTTGGGAATTGACCGATGTGACAAGTACCCGCAGATTGTCTTCCTTTATCCAGGGTTTTTCCTGGGCGGCGCTCAAATCCAGCGTTAATAAGTCGTCGGTCGAAATTTTGAAATAATCGGCAATCTTGAGCATGTCTTCGAAAGACGGATTGGCCCGTCCTGATTCCCAGGCAGCCAGCGTAGATTTTTTGAATCCCAGCGCATCGGCCAATTTTTGCTGAGAAAGCCTCGATTCGTATTGAGTGCGGAGGTAAGAGAGATTTTGATTAAAATTCATAGCTAAAAGATGATAGACTTTTTAATGG
>CAZCOG010000025.1:0-86513 GCA_964500445.1 uncultured Persicitalea sp.
ATCTGCCGGGATTCGGGATCGATCGTCACCATGCCGTAGCCCGTGGCACGGTCGTAAATGATGGCGGGTTTGAGGCCCGTCAGGCGTGGACTGGCCGCTGCGTGAACGGTAATTTTATTCTTGAAACCATCTTCAAATTTACCCGTATAGGCCGGATGCCCCGGCAAAGGCTGATGACTGGCGGGAAGAGTGGGCCACCAGCGTCGGGGAAAAATATTGTTCAGCGCCGGACCGGCAAACGCAAAACCCGCGTCGTCGTGGGTGTCCACACCGTAGCGAACCACCGAACCGATGTGTTGATCGCCCGCCAGGTGTAGCGTGTACGCGCGTCGGATGATGTCCACGGCCCGGTTGCGCTTGCTGTGGGGCCAGCCGTTGGAGTCCATGTCACGGGTAGGTTCGTCGCCGGGGATGTACTCTCCCAGGGGAGGAATCGGCAGGGTAGGGACCGCCGAATCGCCCGTGGAATTTTTGGGCAGGGTAGCCAGAGTGCAGAAATTTGTCTGCGAGAGCAGGATTTTCATGCGGGCGCCGTGCTTCCAGTCGGCAGCCCATTCCTGCAAAAATTTTTCCTGTCGGGGGCCGAGCAGTTCGGCCTGGGGCGCGTTCAGGTATTTTTCGTCCTTAAAATCGAGGTTGGTGATGAAACCATTCTGAATTCCCGCCGCCGCGGGAAAGATGTTCTTAGGGGCTGATTTGAACTTACGATCCTCGATAATTGCAAAACTCAGCGGCCCCCAGTTCCAATGGGTGTAGTACACGTCGATGCCCTGCTTGATGGGAGTCGGGTCGTAGGGGTCAGGCAGGTGGCTGGTCTGGGTGTGATCTACCATTTTTACCCAATCAGGGTGCATCTTGTAGCCGCCCGAATCCTGACGAAGGTAGGCCGAACCTTCGGGGATAGCGGCTTTGCCCCCCTCACCCCATACGTTGCCGTGGTACACGTCGTGGTCGTCGGGAATAGTGATGCACGGGACATGCCGGAATACATCACGGTACGACCAGCCGAACTGCTGCCATTTGCGCATGTAGTCCAGTATGGAGCGATCGAGGGTGGTGGCCTCTACGCCAAAGCCCCCCGTCACTTCGTAGAACTGATCGCCCAGAAAAAGTGCGGCGTCAATATTGTGATGAAGAATGTTATCCCGCAGGTCGGTATCAGGAAACCCGTGATCGGTGTTGCAGCTGAACAGGCCGAGCTTGATCGGCTGGTCGAAGGCGGGTTCAGGGCTGATACTACCTTCATAAAAATAGGGAATTGCCGCTTGGCCGTCTTTATGTCGGATACTAACCATCAGTCGGTAGGGAATGGCTTCGGTTTCCTGCCAGTCGGTTAGCCGGAAGGGCGCCACAAGGCTCACCGGATCGATTTGGTTTTTTGCCACGCGTTTCCACTCCCCATCCCGTTTGAGTTCCAAAAGTACTTCCCGGTCAGCTTCATGCAGGGGCGCGCAGAGGGCCGATAGCTTCACGGTACCATTGTGTAGGGTATACTGGGCAAAATACAGCGGACCGTAGGTCCGGTCAGGGGTAGAAACCACTTTGGTGCCCGCTACCTGCCAGTTTTCAAACCGGGCCGAGGGTGTAAATTCCTGTTGCTGGTTGAGGTTGGCATGACTTACCAAAGCGATACCGCCCAGAAGATCGGCGGCCGCCACTGACTCGCTCACCGTTTCGGCCAGTACTTTATCACCTTCCCGAATTCGCAAAGTAAGCTGGTATTGATCATTCCCCTGAGGCTCGCCCCGGAGTTCGAGCGTAAGTACTTTGGATAAAGATTCGGCTGGGAGTAAAGAGTCGAGCGTTTTTTCGCCAACTACCCATTTGCCGTCCGCTCGTACTCCAACTAATAATCCTTTACCATAAATGGCCGCTGACCGGTAGTCGTCAATGGGGCCCTGACTGCCCACCCTAAAACCCAAGACATCGGCGGGTTCGTCGCGGTTCAAAAATCGAAAGTCAGTCGTGAAGACAAAGTCGCCGCGCTGCGACCCCAGCGCGTGGGTGAGCAGAGCCACCGAACGGTTGCGCCCCCGCACGTTGCATTGCAGGCCGCCGTTGTGCAGGTGCCAGTCCTGCAACCGGTTGGCCCACAACGCTTCCCCAATCCAGACGCGGTCGGGTAAGTCATGCCAGTTGCTCTGGTAGGGCGAAGAGGCGTAGTTTTCTTCTGAAAAGGAAGTGTTTTTTTGCCTTAAAGAATTGGGTGGAAGTACTGTCAGACTGGCGGAGGCCAGCAGAGAGTTTTCAAGGAAAGTACGGCGTTTCATGCAGAAAGTCGGTGAATCAGGTAGTTTCTGAGAGTATTCTAATTCCGGGTCAGAAAGGGTGGCCAGGTGAGAATCGTTGCGAAATGGTTATCCCCGAAAGCGTTCGGGAAGCCTGGTTTACTGCTTTTTGACCTTATGAAATCGTCTTAAACTACTCTTCTCCGGTTAGATTATTCTCAGGCTTGTACTGACTAAGCCGCTTTTGCACGCCTGCATCCCGGGAATTTGCCTGTTTGAGAAAGGTGTAGGCTTTCTTTGAAATAAAAGGATTTTTAACCAGTAACAAATCAGACACGTACCGACAGGTTTCGGCATCGGTGCTGTGGTGCCGGAGGAACAAATCCAGAACATTGGAGGTCACTTGTCCGCTGAAAGAACTGAGGTTTTTGGCCAATAGCATCCGGGCTTTTTCGTCGAGCGTGGGTGCTTCGTTGAGTTTGGAAAGCAGGAGCTTCTGAGTGCTGTAATTTGCTTCAAGGAGTTTCTGAACCAGGGTAGTTTGCAAAGTACTTAATTCCAGATCGGTCGGGGGAATTGAATGCAGGGCTCGTTCGGTGAGGTTATAGTCTTTGCCATCGATGTAAGACAACACCCTCTGTCGCAGCGCGGGGGTTGGGCTTATGAATCCATTGATATGATTCAGCGCCCAGATTTTATCGCTGGGATGGTCGCTGTTCAGGATAAGCTGGATGAGTTCGGGTGTGAGTTTCTGGCAGGTTAGAGTTTCTGCCTTCTGCTTAGCCGTACCGTACACGAGATGCCAGAGTTTGTAGGTAGTGAAAGCAGCCCCCTCGACGACGTGTTCCAGCACATTAGCCGATGTAGCGCCTGACACGGCATCCACCTTTTCGTAGGTTGAATCCGCTTGGGGAACGATTTCGTTGTAGTGGAAACTACTCAGGGCCGATAAGGAATCCGTCAGGATGGCATGGAGGCGCTGGTATTCTTTTTCCGTAAAGGGTTCGTGGTCGTACTTGCTGAGGAATTCCTTTTCGGGCAACTCGAATCCCAGGTACCTTCCCGTCACATTCCAGCGCAAAGTAATATCCAGCGGCCGGCATTTATTATCAAAACAGACTCCAGTCCGTAAGTGCCGGGCGTAGCTGATGGGGTACCCTTCCTTCGACAAGTACTGGACCAGGGTGTCATTAGCGATGTCGTCGCCGAAATCCAGAACATGATACACGGTCGTGTCAACCGGGAGTGGCAGGGTAGGGGGATGCGAATACCGAATCCTGCCGGAAGGGTAATACCCCGACAGGATCAGTATCCCGATAAAAAGGAAAACGCTCGTTCTGGTGATGGTGTTTGAAGCCATTTTTACAATAAAAAGTACTACACCAAACCCGGCACAATGCCCCCGTGCGATTCGATGAGGTTTTTGAGCTCGCCGAAAGGTACCTCCAGCGGCGTAGTGCCGTGCGTGTGCGCCAGTACGGCCGCCGCCGCCGCGGCCTGTCCCATGCCCATCGACGACGCCTGTACCCGCAGGGCCGAGTTAGCCAGCCGGTCGCTGCTGACGCAACGCCCCGCCACAATGAGGTTTCGGCTGTTTTTAGGTACCAGCGCCCGCAAAGGAATGGTAGGTACTACGCCTTCGTTTAAGTGCTTGGGAATGATGCCTTTCTCGTCGTGCAGGTCGATGGGGTAGTAGGAATAGGAAACAGCATCATCAAACATTTTACCGGTCACGTAATCTTCGTGCGTAATTTGATAGTGTCCGTCGATCCGGTAGGTTTCCCGCACGGCGGTTTCGTTCTGGACGTCGATGATTTTCAGCTTTTCCAGATTGGGCAAAGTACGAAGGAAACGCACCGTATTCAATAGCGAGGCCCGGCCTTTGATATTGGCAAGCGTGTGTGACTCCGAGGTAGTAGAATCGGCGTTCATTACGTGGCTGATGTTATCGCCCCGGCTTTTAAGCAGACCGATCACATTATTCCGGAACTCGTACTTGTCGAGGGTACCTTTTTTTATTTCCTCCTGGTACTTCTCCTTGATCAGATTCAGGTCCAGGCTTTCGAAATCGTATCCACCAATCTGAAACATTAAGGAGCCTGGCTGCGTGACTTCCTCCCGAAGTACCGGGTACCCGGCCAAGGTCGTGGCGAAGGCGTTACCGGTACAGTCGATCAGTTGATTGCACTGGATCTCGGTGTTTATTCCTTTTCCTATGGTTTCCACCAGCCAGCCGTTTTTCTGGGGCGTTATTTTGGTAGGTGTTTCGTAAAAACGGATATGTACCCCGGCCTGCACGCATTTTTCTTCAATAAGCATCGCATAAAGCTGACCATTGAGCCGAACTTGGTGCCGGGGGTGATTCTTGCCGTGAGGAATAGAAAAATTGGGTAGAACGTCATCGTTTAGGTCGACGGCTTCTTTGACTAATTCCCAACCGATACCGGAAATCACCTGCTTGCCCCAGGCAAAAAAGATCCCCGGATAGGCCACGCCGCCGGTGGTAGTGGTACCCCCCAACTGGCTGACGTTCTCGACCAGAATCGTTTTTTTGCCGGCCCGTCCCGCCTGAATGGAGGCGATGACACCAGCCGTGCCGCCGCCGATCACCAGAATGTCGGTTTTCAGCGTTTGCTTTTTGATAGAATAAAAGGCGTTGACAGGTACCTCCTTCTCTTTGAGCAAAAAGTCTTTCGATGATATACCTAGCGAGATGGAGCCGAGTGAAGCTAGGGCTGAGCGTCTTTTCATTTTTGTCATAATGGAAATAAAGAGGTATTAGGTTGTTAGGTATTAGGATTCAAGGTGACCAGTATAACTGCATATTGTGGTTGCTATAGTCATAATTGATAGACTGCTGCACAAGGTATTATAACCTAAATCCTAACAGCCTAACCCCTGATGGCTACTCAGTAGCCCGGATTTTGATCCGTAGCCGGGTCCAGGGCTTCATTGAAATTCAGTTCCGATACCGGAATGGGCCAGAGCATGTGTTTATCAGCTACGTCGATTCCCTTGACGGCTTTGATGGCTTCCTTTACTTTGCCAATCCGTTTCAGATCGAGGTAGCGCTTACCCAAATATAAAAATTCGTAGGCCCGCTCCTGAATCACCCGATCAATGAAGGTGGCAGGCGTGAAATCGGCCACTTTGAAATCCACCGTGGAAGGGCTGGCAGGTACTTTGCCGTAGGCGCGGCGATGCACCCGGTTGAGCGCTTCCATCGCTTCGGGCGTAATGCTATTTCCGGCTCGGACGGCAGCTTCGGCGTAGATAAGCAGTACGTCGTTCAGGCCGTATACCGGATCGTCGTTCCCGGCACCCCGCTGACTGATGGCGTTGGCATCGGCGAATTTTGCGCTGATGAGCGTGTTGGCGCCCAGCCCGATATTGACGGGTTGCCAAAGCGCTTTTCGAATGTCGCCACTGTCCCAGTTTTTATAGAACGATTCGGTGGTGAAACCATATACCACGTAGGCCCCGCCAAAGTTGAATAAATTGGTACTGGGATGGTTAGTGATCCAGAGCATGTAGTTACCCTGATCGATCTGCCGGGTATATTTCAGGTAAAAAATCTCCTCGGTAGTACTGACCAGATCGGGGCCGAATACTTTGGTTTGAAAATCGCTGACCGACTGCACAGGTACCAGCGAAAACTTATTGCTTTTGATCACATCATCGGCTTTGTCACGGGCTTCGGCGTATTTTTCGAGAGTCAGGTATACATCGGCCAGCAGGGTTTTAGCCGCCCATTTAGACGGTTTGCCTACTTTGGCAGCCTGGTCGGGTAGTTTCTGTTCAGCTTCCAGCAGGTCGGCGACGATGAGGGCGTATACCTCCTCGGGGGTACTTTTCCTGAGGTCGGTTTCGGTCATGTTGGCCTCGGTGCGCAAAGGTACCCCCGCCCAGTTGCGTACCAGCTGGAAGTAGTTGAAGGCGCGGAGAAATTTGGCTTCGGCCACGTTTTTATCAATATCGGCCTGACTAATGGAGGTACCATTCGGCGCGTTGGCAATCACCAGATTCGCATTGCGGATGCTCAGGTAAAAGGCATTCCACAGACCCGCCACGCGGTTGATGTTGGCATCGTTCAGGCCCTTGTGCTCATGCAGGGGTGTCCAACTACCCCGGCCGTAGGCATAGTCGGCCTGGCATTCCAGGGTGGTTTCGTACACCGTATAGTTGGTACCCCGCAGGGGAATATAGATGGCATTCACGGCGGCTTCGACTTCTTCGGCGGTGTTGAAGAAATTCTCGACCACGATGAATTTAGGATTCTCTTCGAGAGCGTCTTCGCAGGCACCCAGCGAAACCAGCAGGGTCAGGCAAAGCAGGATTTTTCCTGGATAAAAAGTGGCTGGCCGGCGGCTATATATTTTTGACTTTTTCATGATTTTCTGATTTGGAATGATTAATCGAGCGGCAGGAAAGGGTGCATTAAAACCCAACACGTAGTCCGACGGTGGTTGATTTGGCCGTTGGGTAGCTGTTCCAGTCGATCCCCTGCATGGTAGAATTGGCCCCGCCGCGCGAATTCACCTCCGGGTCCCACCAGGAGTAGTTGGTGAGGGTCAGTAAGTTCTGCCCGCTTACGTAGATCTGCGCACTCCGCAGCCAGTTGATGCCCCATTTTTCGACCGGAGCGTTGTAGGCCAGTTGAATATTCCGCAGCCGCAAATAGGAACCATCCTCCACGAAGCGGTCGGACACCCGGGCGTTGGTGTTGCGGCTGATCAAGGGGTACTTTGAATTGGGGTTTTCGGGCGTCCAGCTATTCAGAAAAACGTCCCGGGTCATGTTGAGCCCAAAACCATGATCCATGGTATTCACAATAGAGCTTACGTTGAGCAGGTCATTTCCCTGTACCCCCTGCAAAAACAGCGTGAGATCGAAACCTTTGTACGACATCGAGGAATTGAGACCGTAGATAAATTTTGGATTGGGATTTCCGATGAAGGTTTTGTCGTTCTGGTTGATGGTGCCGTTGCCGTCCAGATCCTGATAAGTAATGCGCCCCTGCTCATTGTATCCCTCTTCAAGGTACCCCCAAAAACTACCGATGGGGTGCCCTTCCCGCAGAATGCCGGTCACGTCGTTGATCACCACGACATTGACATTGCCACCTAAGATATCTTCCCCGCCGTACAGCTTCACCACTTTATTTCGATTGATCGAAAGGTTGGCGTTGAGGTTCCACTTGAAAGCCCCGGTCAGCACACGGCCATCCAGCCCAAGTTCAAAGCCTTTGTTCTGTACCTGCCCGATGTTTTGGAAAGTGGTAGTAAAACCCAGCGAAGAAGGCAGAATCACGGTGTTCAGCAGATCACGGGTATTCTTGATGTAGTAGTCGGCCGTAAACAGCAACCGATTTTTGAACAGACCCAGGTCAACGCCAAAATCAATCTGTTCGGTAGTTTCCCATTTCAGATTACCGGGTAAACGGGTACCGGGTGAGAAGGCGGTGTACATGGCGTCGTCAAACACCGTCCGACTGGCGTTAAGCTCGTTGAGGGTAGCGTAAGCGGCGATGGCCTGGCTACCGGTCAAACCCCAGCTGGCGCGTAGCTTAAGTTCAGAAATATCAGGGCTGTTCTGCAGGAAACTCTCATTGGCCACTTTCCAGGCCACGGCTGCTGAGGGAAAGTACCCCCATTTGTTGCCGGGACTATACCGTGACGACCCATCGCGGCGGATGCTGGCCGTCAACAGGTACTTATCGGCATAGCTGTAATTAGCCCGCCCCAGGTACGAAACGAGTACTGATTTGGAGTAGCCCGATGACGGAATGCCGGGGGTGATGGACGATCCGAGATCGAAAGTTTCGGTGATGTCGCTCAGGAAACCGTTACCACTTCCGCCCAGGGTTTTGGTGGTAAAATCCTGGTAAGTGAAACCCGCCACCGCCGAAAAACTATGCAATTGGTTGAATGTCTTGGTATAGCTAACCGTGTTTTCATTGAGCAGGCTCGTAAACTGGTACGAACTAACGCTGGCCCGTCCCGGTGAATTGAAGAAATTGCGGGTAGTGTACTCGTCGGTACGGTCGTCCTGGTTTTCAATACCGCCCGCTATTTTTATCGTCAATTCGGGAATGGGATTGAAAATCAGCGCGGCGTTGGTCAGGATGCGGTTGGCATTGATTTGCCTGCTTTGTTCATTGATGAAATTCAGCGGGTTGATCAAGTCCGTAGCCACGAAAGGATAAGCGATGGCCAGTTTCCGATAGGTACCATCTTCATTGTAAGGTGTAAGCGTAGGCGGGGCCGAGAGCGCCGCCGAAATCATGGAATTTCCTCGTGAACCACCCTCACTATCCCGACGATCGGTTTTCAGCCGCGACAGGGTGTTGGATAACGTCATGCTGAATTTCTTGCTCACCTGGTGATTGATATTGGTACGCAACGAATACCGGTTGTAATCGCTGCCTTTGATAATCCCTTCCTGCCCAAAGTAGCTTCCCGATACCGAAAACTGGGTTTTGTCGTTCCCGCCGTTGATGTTCAGCGAAGTAGTTTTCATGGGGGCTTTCTGAAAAACCAAATCCTGCCAGTCGAAGCCTTCGCCGAAGGCATTGACCTGATCCTGCGTAAAATAAGGGGCCAAATTGTCATTGACTGCCTGCTGATTATAAAAAGTGGCGTACTCCCGGCCATTCATCAGGTCCAGCTTCTTGCGCAGCGTCTGCTGGCTGTAGCTGGTCTCAAAGTCGACCTTCGTGCGTCCCGTTTTTCCTTGTTTGGTTGTGATGATTACTACCCCATTGGCACCGCGCGACCCGTAGATGGCCGTGGCGGAGGCATCTTTCAATACTTCCACGCTCTCGATGTCGGCGTTGTTGAGTATGGTCGGGTTACTGCCAAAAATCGGAAAACCATCCACCACGTACAGCGGCTCGTTGCTGCCTTGGATGGAATTGGTACCCCGGATGCGCACGCTGATGCCGCCGCCGGGAGCGCCCGTATTCTGCGTCACCTGCACCCCGGCCGCCCGACCCGAAAGCGCCTGCAGCGGATTGGCCGTGGGGAAGCTGTTGATTTCTTCGGCTTTCACCTGCGCCACCGAACCCGTCAGGTCACTCTTTTTTACGGTGCCGTAGCCCACTACGACCACTTCTTCCAGCGCCTTCGTATCAGTTGCAAGACTTATATTGAGGCGGGTGCGGTCACCTACCGCTACTTCCTGCGCCACGTAACCTACAAAGCTGAATACCAGCACAGCACTTTGGTCAGGTACTTCGAGGGAAAAAAGCCCCTCCTGATTGGTTGTTGTTCCTCGTTGGGTTCCTTTTATTAAAATGCTCACGCCTGGTAGCGCCAGGCCATCTTCGTCGGTTACCTTGCCCGTAATGATTTGCTCCAACTGTTTTTGTAACAACGCTACCGGTACATCGGCATAGGGAGTCTGGAGGGCTACGTTTTCGCTCGGGCGGCCAGAGTTCGGAAGAGGTTCGGGTAGGATTGAGGACTCATTGGTCGGTTTCTTTCGTTCATCTACTTTTTTCAGGATCAGATAGGTATTCCGGCGTATCTTTCGATAACGCAGACTTGTTCCTTCAAGAAGAATTGTTAGGGTTTTCTCAACGGATTGACCAGTTCCCGCAAGTTTTCTGGCGACCTGTCTGTCTGCCAATAATCGTTCGTCGAAAATTATGTCGATTTGTTCCTGATCCATCAAGTCCAATAATACTGAACGCAGAGATACAGATGTCATGACCTTTTGGGACGAAGGATTGCTCTGTTGCTGGGCAGATGCCAGGAGTTGGGGATAGCCTGTTTGTAAAGTCAGGCACAGGGGCACGAAAAGACTCCATCGCAGGGAGCGGTTGATAACATTAAAAATGTTCCTCATATCAGGGAAGGGATTAGGCATAAAGAAATAGTAAGTTATTTGACTAGGTACTTTTGGTTGTTACGCGTCTCGATTCGGTAGCCCGTCAACTCCGTAATGATTTCCAGCAGATCCTCGGCCCGCTCAGCCCGGAAGCGCCCCGTAATCTGGTGGGCAGCCAACGAATCGTTTTCCAGCTTGACGGACTCCCCAAACTGGTCGTTAAGCATCACCAGCACTTCCGATAAAGAGTGATGATCGAATACAAACAGGTGTTTCTGCCAAGCCGTCAGCTGGCGGGTGGGCTGATGGGAGATCAGCCGCAGTTGCCGGTCCTTGCCGCCGGTAGTATAAGCCACGTCGCCGGGCTGGAGGGTAACGACGGGTTCGCTACCCTGCCGGTTATTCTGCTCGAGGGCAACTTTTCCAGTATGCAAAGCCACCCGAAACCGGTCCTTTCTGGAGCGGACTACGAATTCGGTACCCAGTACTACCACATTGACCTCATTGGATGTTTCGACTACGAACCGTTGTTCATTGGTGCGGTGGGTTACTGAAAAGTCGGCCTCTCCGGCCAGTTTGACGGTCCGGTCACAATAGGGCAAGAACAAAACCGGGACGCGTAATTCGGAGTTGGCATTCAGCGTAGCCTGGCTACCATCAGGCAATCGGAGGGATGTGATTTCGCCATTGCCCGTGTGGTACGTAGTATAGAAGAGATTTTCTCGCAGAAGGAAGCTCAGTCCGCCAATTAAAAGCAGACTGGCCGCCACCGTCCACCAGCGAAAAATACCTAACCAGGTACGCGGGTTGCGTTCGTAAATCTGGTACGTCGGAGTAGTTTCGATTTGATTCTCCAGTTGTTGAGTCAGGCTGGCCCAGGCATCCTCTGAGTCGCCCAATGCCTGGGGATGTAGCTCCTCCCATTCGATCAACCACTGGTAAAATGTTTCCTGGTGGGAGGGATCTTCCAGCCACTGGACGATGAGCTTCTGTTGCATGGGCGTGGCGAGCCCTGACCAATATAAAAATAGCAACTCCCGATTAATGGTCTGATTCATAAGTAGAAAAAGGCATTTATAATGTGTTCCAAAGAAGAGAATGTCTTACAGATCGTCTATAATGTTTCGCAGTACCCGCAGAGCCCTATAAATATGTACTTCCACCGTTTTATGGGAAATCGATAATTCCTCGGCAATCTCAGCGTGTGATTTCCCCTCGAATCGGCTCAGCATAAATACCCGTTGGCCTTTTGGCGGCAGCGACTTTACCCCCTGCTGAATAGCCAGGTATAACTCATCGAAAAGAATCGTGTTTTCAGCCGAAGGAGACTGGAAAGCCAATTTCTGAGCCTCCGAATCGTCCAGTGATTCATGTTTGAACTCCCGGCGCAAGTGCGCCAGAGCGGCATAGCGAACTGAGGTCAATAAATAAAGGCGGTAAGAAGACGTAACCTTGAGATAGATTTTTTTCTGCCAAAAATTCAGAAAGACTTCGCTTACCACGTCACCCGCTACATCGGGGGAGTACAGTATGCGGGTGGCATGACTGTATAAAGGCCGATAATAACGCCGGAATAACAATTCAAAGCCCGCCCGGGTATCCTGCTCGAAAGTTTGCCGGATAAAGGTTTCCCTGTCGTCGAATTGGCTGTTCGTCGGTTTTCCCGGGTCACCAAAGGGCGACGGATCGGGTTGTGTTTCCTCGTTGTTGGGTAGGGACATAAAGAGAAAAATAGAAGGAGTCTTTCCCTTACAGGAGACTTTTAAAGAAGTGATCACTTACTCGATATGATGATTTTTTCAGAATTATTATAAAATTTCGGGTTTATTGCCCGGAAAGTCAGTTAATGTGTCTGAAATGATATCCATCAGAATAAAAAAACACGCGCTGGTTTGTGCCAGCGCGTGTTGTAATGTGAACTCATATGGAGCGATTTTAAACTACCCTTTCCGAAGATAACTGAAAGCTTAACTCTTGAGCTGACCGTTTGCGCTTGAAATGCAAACGGCAGCCATTATTAATAACACTAGGATAAAATTGAAAATCCAACGAATGGCTACCTTCGAGCGAAAGTACCTGAACCTACAAAACTTCCAAGCTCACGTTATGAAAGTTCGTCTATCTGTAGTCATCCTGTCGCTTACCATGTGGCCGTTTATCGCGAACTGTCAGGAAACCAGTCCATTGGTCAGGAAAAATAAAACGCTGATCGTCTTTTTCGACGGCCTCCGGCCGGATTACATTACGCCCGAACAAATGCCCAATCTGTACGCTTTCCAGCAAAAGGCCAGCGTCGGTCTGCATCATCACAGCGTGTTTCCTACCGTTACCAGGGTCAACTCCGCCTCTTACGCCACGGGTTCTTATCCCGGTACTCACGGAATTCTGGGCAACACGGTGTACTTCCCGCAGGTAGATAAAAATCGTGGCATTGGTACTACTTACGGTGATTTTACCCGCATCGCCGAAGCGCTGTCCGGTCCGTTGGTGACGGCGGTTTCTATGGGAGAGGTACTGCAGTCGGCGGGCGAACGCATGATGGTATTCAGTTCGGGTACCACGGGGCAGGCCTTCCTGCAAAACCATACCGTCGGCGAAGGTGCCATTGTAAATCCTGGCCTTGTTTTGCCGGAATCATTCAGATCACAAGTACTTGCTGACTTGGGAGAAGTTTCGAAAATAGGTTCCGAAGACCAGAATCGCCATGCCTGGATTACAGATGCATTCTTGAAGTACGGGCTCGCCAGCAACGGGCCCCTGGTGAGCGCGATCTGGTATTCCGATCCCGACGGAGCCGCGCACGAGCATGGCATCGGCTCGCCCGAGGCCGTCGCGGCTATCAAATTCGTCGACGCCCAGTTTGGCCGAATTTTACAGGCGATGGCGGATCAAAAACTGGCGGACCGATTTAATATTATCATTTCGGCGGATCATGGTTTTGTCACGCACGAGAAAACGCAAAGCCTGACTGATTTTCTGATCGCCGAGGGCTTAAAGAAAGATCGGGAATCCGACGACGTCGTGGTAGCGGAAGGAGCGATTTATGTAAAAAATCACCAATCCGAACGCATCGAAGAAATCGTGGCTGCCTTGCACAGGAATGAAAAGATTGGAGCGGTTTTCACCAAACCAAAAACAAAAGGCGATCCGCTGGGCTGGGTTCCGGGTACTTTATCATTTGAAGTCATCCATTACAATCATCCCGAGCGATCGGGGGATATTCTGGTAGCAACCAACTGGAATGACGCCCGGAATGCCTACGGGTACGCGGGAACCGACTTCGCGGGAGGTGTGGCCGGACACGGCGGTTCGAGTCCTTACGAAATAAACATTCGTCTGCTGGCTAGCGGGCCTGATTTTAAGGAGTCATACCAAGGCCAACTACCTACCTCCAATGTGGACATCGCACCCACCATTCTGAGCCTTTACCAGTTGCCCATTCCCGAATCGATGAATGGACGGGTCATCAAGGAATTTTTGAAGAAAGAGGGTAAAACTGATGCTAACTCTACCAAAAACATCATCGAAACGGAGGTAAAGTACCCTTGGGGTGCTTATCTGCTGTCGGCGGAAATTTCGGTGTTGGGTCAGTATCGGTATTTTGATTTCAGTAAAACCGAAAGGAAATATGCCAGATGAAATCAATTGACCCGGCGAATTTTATTCAGTTCCTCCCGAAGCGCTTTCGCCTTCGCTGGATACCTGGCGATCAGATTTTCACGCTGTGAAAGATCCTTGTTCAGGTTGTACAGTAGCGCCCCGGAAGTATCGGCAGCCGGGTACTTTTCTCTGGTCCTGAACCAGTCGGGCATTTTGGAATGCTCGCCGTCCTTGGCGTCGATGTACACCCAATTGTCTTTCTGAATAGCGTATTTATCGTAGGTATTATGCACCATACTGGGGCGGGCGGAGGAAGCTTTTCCGCTCAACAATTGAATCTGACTAAAACTATCTTCGGCGGCTTCGCCAGGTAGTTTTATTTTCAAAAAATCCGCCAGCGTGGCCATGATGTCGATTTGGCTGATGAGTCCATCGGAAATTGTGCCGGGCCTAACCAGGCCGGGCCATTTCACTACGAAAGGTATCCGGTGGCCACCGTCCCAAACATCTCTTTTTACACCCCGGAGCGGTCCCATGCTGTAATGCTCAAAATTCCTGATTCGGTCGAAGGCGTAGTGTTCGGGACCATTGTCGGAGGTAAAAATGACGATGGTATTTTCGGCAAAGCCATTTTCTTTCAGGGCTTCAAGTACTTGTCCGGCGCTCCAGTCGCTTTGCATCATGAAATCGCCGTAGGCACCCGCGCCCGATTTGCCCTGCCATTCCTTAGCGGGAACGATAGGGGCATGGGGCGAGGTGAAAGCGAAGTACAGGAAAAAAGGTGCGTCCTGCTTTTGCCCTTTGATCCATTCCACCGCTTTTTTTGTGTTGGTGGGCATGACCGCGTAGAAATCCCAGTCCTCGCGGGCCGGGCCGGGTCGTGCCTCCCAGGAACCTTCGAGGGTTTTCTCGGTGATGTTCAGCATGACGGTCGGAGCGTTCACTACCCGGTCGTTCTCAAACCAGGCGTAAGGCGGGAAATTAGGTACGTCGTCACCGAAGTAGTAGTCGAAGCCGTGCGCCGTAGGTCCGTCGGGAATCGGTTGAGTCCAGTCGAAAGCTTCTGGTCCCCAGGTTTTTTTATTATTGACCGTGACGGGCTCGGCATTGGGTTTCTGAATGGCGGGCCAGTCCCAACCCAAGTGCCATTTTCCTACGCAAGCCGTTTTATAGCCTTGTTCTTGCAACATTTTTGGCATTGTCATCTCGCCTTTGTCGAATACCGATGCATCCCAGGAATCGACGATACCATGGAATTTTCGCCAGTGATAACGACCCGTAAGCAGGGCGTAGCGGCTGGGGGTACAAATTCCCGACGAACTGTGGGCATTGGTGAAGCGCATACCTTCGGCAGCTAGCTTATCCAGATTTGGCGTTGGTATTTTTGAATTTTTATTCTGAACTCCCAAATCGCCGTAACCCATATCATCCGCATACAGGATAACGATGTTGGGACGGGTACTTTGGGCAGATGCTATTTGGGCCAAGAGTAAGTAGCCTAACACACTTACGAGAAGGGAGTACTTTACTTTTTCCATAGTTCGAATGATGGTCAAACCCCCGCCAGAATCTTCAACGCTTCCTGATCTTTATACTCGATCATCAGTTTTTTTAACTCCGCTTTCAAGTCAGCGGTGAGCTTTTCGGTATCTTTCTGGCCGTAGATGTTGGACATCTCAGTCGGGTCTTTTTGTAGGTCGAACAACTCCCACGAATCGGCCCCGTTGTAGAAGTAGGCAAGTTTGTAGCGATTGGTCCGAAGACCGAAATGAGGGTAGACGTGGTGCGGCTGCGGGAATTCGTAATAGTGATAATACACGGCCTGCCGCCACGGTACCCGCTGCGGGTCAGCGGCTTTCAGCAATGGGAAAAAGGATCTGCCCTGCATGTCAGACGGGATTTTCGTACTGGCCAGATCCAGTACTGTCGGTGCCCAGTCGATGTTTGCTACCAGTTGGTCGATGGTCGTGCCGGGCTTTACTGCGCCCGGATACCGTACGATCAGGGGCGTCCGAAGCGATTCTTCGTAGATAAACCGCTTGTCGAACCAGCCGTGTTCGCCCAGGTAAAACCCTTGGTCGGACGAATAAATCACGATGGTGTTTTCGGCCAATCCGCTCTTATCCAGGTAATCCAGCAATACGCCAATATTGCGATCGAGGCCGTTGGCCGTGGCGTAGTAGTCACGCAGATAACGCTGGTACTTCCACTCGATCAGAGCTTTTCCCGATAGATTTTTCGCCTCGGCTTCGCGGGCCACTTTGTCGTAGTAGTCTTTAAAAATTTTCTTTTGCTCGGGCGTAAAGCGGTTGAAAAGCCCGCCTTTCTGGTAGTCAGGATTTATCTTTAAATCTTCCTTCATGCGCATTGTTTTGTCAATACTCATATTCTGATCGCGGGCCGAAACCCGCCCCTGGTACTCGTCGTAAAAATTAGCGGGCAGCGGAAAGGTGACATTGTCGTAAGCGCCCAAGTCCTGCAAATCGGGCATCCAGGAGCGGTGAGTGGCCTTGTGCCCCACGATGAGGAAGAAGGGCTTGGAATCGTCGCGCTTGGCCAGCCAATCCGTCGAGAATTGCGTAATCAGGTTCGAGACATAACCCGTGTGGCGGGTAGTATCGCCGGGCACGCTGATGAAATCGGGGTTGTAGTAGTGGCCCTGACCGGGCAGGATGTTCCAGTAGTCGAAACCCACGGGCAGGCTATTCAGGTGCATCTTTCCAATCCAGGCCGTCTGGTAGCCGTTCTTTTGCAGTTCTTTGGGAAACAGCGTTTGATCGGTATCAAACAGGGTTCGGTCGTTGCGCTTGTAGCCATTCATATGGCTATACTTCCCGGTGAGTAGGGTGGCCCGACTCGGTCCACAAATGGAATTGGTCACGAGACAATTCTTGAACAAAGCGCCTTCCCGGGCCAAACGGTCGATATTGGGGGTCTTGGCTATTTTGTTACCGTAGGCCCCGATGCCCTGATAAGCATGGTCGTCGGAGAAAATGAAGATGATATTGGGTTTTTGGCGAGCCTGTGAGAAAGCTAGAAGTGGCGCGACGAGCAGGAAAAGCGAAATAAATCGACGGACGGGGCAGATCATAGTTGAAAAAACTTGGTTTCTTATAAAAAGAATCCGTCCGCCTTCAACTACTGAAAACGGACGGATTCGATGTACTTTTACTGGAAGTGACTGACTCTGGCTACCAGCCAGGATTCTGTGTTAGGGTAGGAGTGCGCTGCAGCTCGCTTTGCATAATCGGGAATAGATAATGCTGAGGCGCGACGAATACCCGGCTTTCTACATAAAAACGTTCCATACGGTACTTTTTGCCGTCTACCACAATTTTCCCATTCGGATCTTCTACAGGCCGCATGCCATTGATCATGTGCTGGGTTTTGGGATAAGGCCAGTACTTGCGTGAGCGCTCGTCGTTAGTGGTACCTGCTGCCTGCCATGACTGTTCGCGGGCCATTTCTTCGGGCGAGGAAGGTTGCAGGTACAGGCGGAACGTCCACACGCGGTTGTTTTCGTAAAACAATTCCACCCGGCGCTCGCGCTGGATGTAATCATTCATCATTTGCTTGCTGTTCATGGTCTCGGGCGGCACTGGTGCCATGAACGACCGCTCCCGTACTTTGTTCAGCAACTCGACTGTTTCGGCGGTAGGGCCGGAAAGTTCGTTCACCGCTTCGCAGTAGATGTAGATGAACTCAGGCAGTCGCCAGATGGCCGGGCCGTTAATGTCAAAGCACTTATCCCGGTTCCACGACTCGCGCAGTATTTTGCGATGGTAGTAACCCGTGACGGTGGCATTGGTAGCGCCGATACGGTCCTGGCCCGCGGCGGTGTTGATAACCCGGCCCTTAAATGTAGCACCGTGGTAAATTATATCACGGTAGAAGCGGGGATCACGCTTGATGCCTTCGTAGGGATTTTCATCGTCGTAGCCATCAGACTTGGCCCGAGAACTGTAAATGGGATAGCCGAAACCATCGGGGGCAAAGTACTCATACTCGTCCACCTGCTCCTGTACGGGCATTTGCCGGGAAGCGCCGCCCCAACTAGGAGGGTAAAGATCGCCTTGCCAGTAACAGTTCTTGTCGCGCGTCACGAAGAAAACGGCTTCGTTCTGAAAGAAGTCCATACTGAAAAACATATCCCACAGCCGGGCGTACACCTTGGAATTGTTATTATCAACCCCCGCATCGTCTTTAAAATCGGTCGGACCGTGGCCTTGGTACAGCGTATAGCGCGGTGCACCGCCTACTTTGAAGTCAATGACTGCCTTGGCCGCATCGCGTGCCGCCGTCCAGCGGCTGGCGTTTTTAGCGTATTCCGACTTGAATTCGCGCGTATCGTTGGGCAGCGTGCCACCATTCCAGAGCGGAGTGGCGGCCATCCAACTCACAATCGCCTTCAAACCCAGCGTAGCTCCTTTGTCCACCCGGCCGAAGTCCACACCGCTCCATCGCTCAGGTACCCGAGCGAAAGCCGAGTCACAATCCTGCTTGATTTTGGCAACCGTAGTGTGGAAAGATTCTTTCTTGAAGTCCTTGGGATCGGTGGCTTCTATGACACGATCGACGTAAACGGCTTCACCGTACATCCGAAGGAGTAAATAATGCAGGTAGGCACGGTGAAAATAGACCTCGCCCAGGCGTTTTTCGAGGTCACCTTTTTGCAGTGGGTTATCGGGCGTGTTGTATTTTCTGGCTCCTTCAAGAATCACATTGGCACGGCGAATATCGGCATATAAACCCCACCAATACTGTCCGTTATCGCTGCGGTCGGGCATGCCATTGGGCCCCCAGTCGCCGGAATTGAACTTGTTGGTGATACCACCTTCGACGTTGGTTCCCTCGCTCTCGTCCGTTATTGCGGAAGCAGAAAAGTGGTTGAAGAAAACCAGCGGGCGATTGGCCGATTTGATGCGCGAGTAGGAGTCGGTAACCAACTGATTGAATTTTTCGTAGCGGCTGAAAGCCTGCTCGGCGTCGATTTGGTCGTCGGGCCGTCGATCAAGAAACTGGTCCTCGCACGAAAACAGGAGGATACCCGCCAACGCGAGGGTAGTTTTTATGATTACTTTTATGATATTTTTCATGAATTGAGTTTTTTAAAATTTAATGTCGACACCAAAATTCACTACCTTCTGCACGGGGTACCAGTCGCCGCTGCCCTCCCGGATTTCGGGGTCTACATCAGCCTCATTTAGTTTGTCCCACGTCAGCAGGTTCAGCCCTTGCGCATAGAACCGCACGCTTTCCAGCTTGATGCCCCGAACCAACTTTTGAGGAAGACTGTAACCCAGTTCCACTGTTTTCAGCCGCAGGTAGCTGGCGTTGTACAGGAACAGGCTGCTATTGGCATTCTTATTATTGGTGTAATCACCGTAGTGTAAGGCGGGATAAGTAGCCGTTTCGGCGGTTTCGGGTGTCCAGCGGTTGAGGTGGACGGGCTTTACCTTGCCGTATTTGTCTTGGGAAAAGAGCGGAAAATCATACACAGCCGGGCCGCTGAGTTGCACCGAGGTCAGCGCAGCTCCCTGAAACAACATGCTGAAATCAAGCCCTTTGTAGCGCGCACCTACCGGAATTCCGTACATCAGTTGAGGGTTCCGCGGATGGCCGACCGCCGTACGGTCGCCAAGATCGTTGATTACACCGTCGCCATTGATGTCCTTATAAACTACGTCGCCGGGCTGTAAGCGCCCCCAGGGTTGGTAGCCTGCCCCGTTGTTGCTGGCGTTCAGAGCAGCGGCTTCGTCGGCATTACGCACAAAATGATCTACTACATATACGAAATGCTCCCCGATGCTTTTTCCTGTTTGGGCACGTCCTGGCGCGTCATAAGGGATTTCGTTCATGAAAATGATCTCGTTTCTGGCATACGTCAGGTTTGGGCGGAAATAATAGCTGAAGTCGTCGTTGATTTTGCCCGACCAGCCCAGCTCAAAATCGACACCCTGGTTGTTCACGATGCCTGAGTTGACATATGGGGCGTTTTTGCCGACAATACTCGGAAAGCCCAGGCGGTTGCTCTGCCCCAGGTCGGTGATGATGTCATACCGGTGTTCGCGGAAGACGTCCAGGGTTAGCGTAAGATTTTTAAATAGTGTGGCATCTATGCCGAAATTAGCTTTCTGCGCTTTCTCCCAGGTTAGATTTACGTTGGCTAAATCGCCTTCCTGCAGACCGCCCCCCGCTCCGGAACCGAAAAAATCGGTACCGAACTGGTAATCATTACCGCCCTGAAAGTACTGCAGGTACACGAATCGCCGATCGTTCGGGATGCGGTCATTACCGACCAGCCCGTAGGACACCCGCGCTTTGAGGTAGTTGAGCCAGGATATATTAGACATAAACCGCTCGCCCGTAGCAATCCACCCTGCCGACACGGCCGGGAAGAAGCCGTAGCGTTGGCCTTTGGCAAAGTTTTCGGAGCCGTTATAGGCCGCATTCACTTCAAAGAGATACCGGTCGTCGAAATCATAGGTAAGTCGGCTGGTCACCCCCTGATAGGTGAAGGGCACCTGGTTGTCGATGTTCCGTTTGGAGCGATTGACAAGCAACAGTCCCGTTACGCCATGCTGGGCAAACCGGCGCTGGTATTCCAGTTTGGCCTGCAAGTAGGTCCGGCTGTTGTTCTCGTTGCGGCGGGTAGAGTTGCCGAGCGTCTGGTCGATGTCGTACTTATTACCGCGCTTGTAAGCTCCCTCATAAATGCCGGGATTGCGATACACATCGATGCCGCCCGTCGGCTGTAGGGTAGCGTAGCCGGGATACACGCGGTAGCCTTCGGAGTAGGTATTTACCGAGCGATCTACCCAGATACCATCCGAGGAGTCATAGCCAAACAGGCCTTCGATTTTGAGACCAGGGGTAATAAAATCGAGCTGATGCCCCAAGATGAAAGAGCCGTTGAGATAGGTGTTCTTTTCATTCAGGAAGCCGGAGCGTGACAACTCGCCCAGAATGTTGAAGCGGTAGATTTGATCACCATACAGCAGCCCCAGCGGGTTGCCGACAATGGCACGTTGGTTAGCCGGATCATCGTTTTCATTGAGCAGAATGGGTAGGTACGACGGCTGTGTATTGGCCAACTCTATGATGCGGCTGGCCGTAGTGCCGGGTGCGCTACGATCCGTAATACGCGCACCAAGATCAAGACGGGCGTAAAAATCTTTGGTAACGTCGATGTCAATGTTGGAGCGGAAGTTGTAGCGCTGGAATACTGCCTGAGTGTTGTAGTTGCTCAGGTTAGAGTGCTGGTAGTTGCCTGTCTGGCGGAAGTGATTTGCCATGACGAAATAACGTGCTTTGGCCGATCCACCGCTAATACTCAGCGTATTTTCCTGTTGAAAACCAGGCTTGAAAGCATAGTCAAAGTAGTCCCAATCGTAACCCAGCCCATCGGAGTTGTCGCCCTTGGCCCGTCGGAATTTGTCGATGGCATCCTGCGTGAACAGATTGAGATTTTCCGGATTCACCCCGGGGTTGTCGTTGCGGATGGCTTCATTATACAGCATGGCGTAATCGGCCGAACCCAGGTAGGTGGGGAATTTGACCGGCTGGTTCATACCGGCTGATGACTTGAAATTGACCACCGCCCGGTCCTGCACCTTGCCGCGCTTGGTGGTAATCAGAATGACGCCGTTGGCTCCACGAACGCCAAAGGGGGCCGTGGCAGTAGCGTCTTTTAGAATGGTAAACGTTTCGATCTCGGAGGGCGACAGGTAGTTCATGTCCCGTTCAAGGCCATCCACGATGACGATGGGCGCCGTGTTTCCATAGGTACCCATGCCCCGAATCAGGATGTCACTGCGATCTACGCCGGGTTCGCCGCCCGCAAACTGGTTGGCAAACAGACCGGGCATCCGACCCGCCAGAGCATTCGTGAGCGTAGCGGTAGGTGTTTGTTCCAGCTCGCTGGTCGAAATCGTAGACATCGACCCTGTCACGGTGGCCTTGCGCTGGGTGGAAAAGCCCACGACCACCACCTCGTTCAAAATCTTGTTGTCTACTTTCATCGTGACATCCAGCGTCGAGCGATTGCCTACCGGAATTTCCTGCGTGGCGTAGCCTACAAAGCTGAACACGAGCACTGCCTCCTGGTCGGGGACTGCCAGTTCATAACTGCCGTCCACATTGGTAGTTACGCCGCGATTACTGCCTTTTAGTACCACGCTTACTCCCGGCAAAGGTCCGTTGGCTTCATCGATTACCGTTCCCTTTATCGTTATATCAACGGGTGCATCAAGAAAATTTTCTGAGGGATCACTTCCCAAAGTATTCGGCAACTGGCCCGTCCCTTTTGCCCGGCTCAGCACAATCTGTTTATTGCGAAGTACCATGAAGTTAACCCCCCGCGTGCTCAGGACTTCTTCCAGTACAGAACCCAACGGCTCATTCTGGAAGTTTGCCTTGATTTTCTCATCGGAATCTACTACCCCACGCTGGTAAGAAAATACCATATCGGCCTGTTTCTCCAGATTTCGCAGCACGCTTTTTAAGCTCCCGTTCCGGACAGAGAGCGATACCCGCTTTTGCAATAGCTCCTGGGCGTCACTTGGGTGGGCGTACCCTATGCCCGCTAATATGCCAAGAAGGAAAATTTGGTATAGGGAGATTTTCATAATCCTGAAAATCACTTTTTTAGTACATGATTTTGACATAGTTTTGATAGTTTTTGTTTTAGTAGGACAAAACACACGGATCTCGCTGGCTTAGCAAGCCAGCGCGGACCAACAAACCGGGGAGGCGATGTGGCAGCATCGCTTCCCCTTTTTACTCTTGGATTTTTAGAATCATAGGCGATTGGATTAAGGGTTTAAAATCGGCATCCTTTCGACTCCACCACCAGCTGTCCGTCCACTTCCTTGTAGCTGGCACCGATGGTCTGGCAGATCAGGTCCAGCTGGTCGTAGAGCGATTCTTCTTTTAGGGTAGTCGTCAGGTAACAGTGATTCAGGACATCATCATTGAACAGAATGGTGATGCCATAGCGCGTTTCGATGTCCCGCAGAATCAGGCTGGCGGGAGCTTCATCGTAGTGGGTCGGGAGAGTGTCGAATTCTCGTTTGAGAACGGGCTGAGGCTTGTCCACCAGGCGTCGGCTCAGGCCTTCGGCTTTGCGGTTGATAACGGCTTCCTGGTTAGGTAGCAGCACCAAGCCATCCGTCTCAGGGTCGTTCAGGTTAATGCGCCGCTGCTTGTACACGGATACCCGGCCGGTCCTGACCTGGACGGTCACTTCCGGCTCTTTTTCAAAAGCCCGAATCCTGAAGCTTGTCCCCAGTACTTTGGTCACGACCTCATTGGAATAGATATAAAAGGGGCGGTCGGAGTCTCGGGCTATTTCAAAAAAGGCTTCACCCGTCAGGATGACATTCCGATTTTTGTCACCAAAGTGGCGCGGATACATCAGTTTGCTGCCTTTGTGCAACGAAACGACGCTACCGTCTTCCAGGGCTACTTTCAGCGGAGATTCCTCGACATTGATTCTTTCGATCAGTTCATTTTTTTGTCTGATCGATTCTGATAATTCCTGATAAGTAATCGGGCTATTGGATTGACTGCGCCAGGTGTACCAGCTCAGCCCCAGCATCAGGGCAAACCCCGCTGCCCACTGCCAGACCGCGTAGTATCCCCATTTGAGCGCAGGTGATTTCTGGGTAATTTCTTCTGGTTCACGCAGGTTAGCGGAAATTCTGGTCCAGACGAGCCGCTGGTTGAGCGATGGCAAATCAATGCCTTCGTTTTTTTGAATATCCAGAATTATAGACTTAGACTGACGAACCAATTCGCTATGCTGCGGATGTTCCGCCAGGAACTGGCGCCAGTAAGCATCGTTCCGGCCCGCTAGTACCCATTGCACAAACGAATCGTCGTCCAGAAAATCCTGAATCTTTGTATAGTTACCTTTCATCTTTTAATAAGGCAAAATAAGGTCCTTATTTATAGAGGTAGGCTATCGGGTAAATCGTAACTATTAGGTGACGATTTTTTTTAATATAACTGATAGAATAGATTCGGAAAGGGCCGATCCGGGGTGATAAAGTGATAAAGGAAAGGCACAGACGGAGGCTGTCAAACCGGAGGTACTTGACCGCCGCCAGACTATCAGCAAATGTATAACGGCAGGAAAAGGGAGATAAGCGCTTTGAGCGAGATGCGGAGTACTGCGTAAGATTTGGAGAGGAGATTTTTGACGACTTGCTTTTGAACACCCATGACCTCGGCGGCTTCGTCCAGGGTTAAACCCTGATAGAAACGCAGGTGGACAGCCTCCCGCTGGCGGTTGCTGAGATTGGCGAGGGCATTTTGGATACACCGCGAACGGTTCAGCTGAGTTTCGTGATCAATGGATTGTTGTTCGGTAGAGAGTGCATAAAGGTAGTCGAGGAAATCGTCGATGTCCTCGGCTGCCTCAAAAAGATCATGGCGCGTATTGCGGAGAAGTTGATTACGCAATGCCCGGAACAGATAGGATTTCACGTGTTCGACTTCGCTCAGATAATCACGTCTGCGCCAAAGGTCAACGAAGATATCCTGTATGGCATCTTCCACCAAAAGGCGATCAGGCATGACGCGATAGCCGTATCGGCTCAACGCGGGAAAGTAACGCTGGTAAAGACGCTCCAAAGCCCGCTCGCTGCCGCGTTTGAAGGAAAGCCAAAGTTCAATATCGTTTTTTGCAATCGACAATCTTCCAGACATTGAGTAAAACTATCCTTTCACCACTAATCCTATCATTCAAAAAATTAGCCTGGTACTTTATCTTAATCCTAAATGATTCAAAGGCAAAAATCTGTACCGTCTACTTTTTGGCTCGCTGTTCCCAAATGTCTGCGCTTATTCCGTTTTCATGATTTTTCTTACACCAACTCTGCCACCATTTTCGACTTTAATAAAGTAAATACCCGCTGGCTGATTTGTAAAATCTACCTCGTTTCGGGTTACGCGGGTTTTTTGTTCTGACACCGTCCTTCCACGCATATCAACTACCCTCAACGTAGCAGCTTCTCCGGCAGTCGGCGTTTCTATCTCCACAACGCAAATTGTCTGTACAGGGCTGGGATAAGCTTTTAACCAGGCTGCTGTGACAGCAGGCTCAGTACCCAGAATCGGATCTACCTGAATACGTGCCGTGCCGGACACCCTACCTGTACCGCAGGAATTAGCCACAGAGCTAAGTGTATAAGTAGTGGTGGAATCAGGTTTTACATTAATTACAAAGGGCGTAACACTGGTCGTAATGAGCGAATCCCGCTGGCTATTATTGAAGTTAAAAGTCCAGGGACTGCCGCCCGTAAAGGCGACATTGACCGCGGCTGTCTCGCCGATCAAAATGGTAGTTGAGCCTGAAATTGTGGCGGTTGGTTTGGGCTGTACAGTTACCTGAACGGGGCTGGTGCTCCCTTTGATCACAAATTGCGGGCTTTCGCTCACCACGCGAACGAAATAATTGCCACCCGCCGCTGTGTCGGGAACTGTAGCTACCGCGTCGCTGCCCGTCGTAACAGTGGGAACGGATCGGAATCCGGCATCCGCTTCGGTCAGCGAAATCTGTACATTGAATTTGCTGCCTGGCACGAAATCACCTGATTGTTGGAAGGGCAAGGTGAATGACTGCCCTGCGCACAAACTGGCAGTGGTGGGGTTACCGGTACTAATGGTTGGAATCCTGACCGTGACAATAGCACTGCCAATCGGTATCCCTTTACCACAAACATTCGCTACCTCCATGACCGTGTAAGTAGTGGTAGTCGTAGGACTGACTTTAATTTTTTGTGGGTTTACTGTTACGCCCTTACCAGTCAAACCATTGGAAAGTGCATAGTCCCACGGACCGTCTCCGGTGAATGCAACGGTGATTTCAGCCGATGCGCCCAGACTGATAGAATTGTCGCCGCTGATCGTAGCCGAGGGAAGAGGCTTGATCCTGACATCGATCTTTTCCTTGGGACTTTCGCAACCGTTGGTTCCGGTTTGGGTGACGTAAAATGCGTAGTTACCGACGTTCGCCGTAAAGGGCGTGAAAGGCGTAGTTTGCGATTCAGCCGCCGAGGGTTCACGGTACCATTTCAGGTCTCTGCCCTGCGCCGATAGTGGCTGGGCGGCCACATTCTGGCAATACTCCACGGGTGTCGTCACACCAGGCTTAGGGGTAGTTTTGACCAAAACCCGAATAGAGGTGCGATCGCCTTCGCAGCCTTCGAGCGTCTGGCTGACGTAGAAATTCAGGTCGCTTCCATTATCGGTTGAAGGCGTGGGGGCTACGCCCGAGCGGCTGCCTCCCACAGCGCTGGTGCCGTACCAGTTCAAGATAGCATTGCTTTCCGCGTTGGCTGTAAGCTGGTTAGGCTGGTCAAACTGGCAATATTCTATGTTGGGCGTTACGCCGGGCAGGGCTGGTAGTCGCTTCACGCGTACTTTGGTTTCTATACGTCCGCCTTCGCAGCCTTTGGCTGTGGTTTGACTCACGAAGTAAGACGTCTCCTGAGGATTTCTCAGATTTATACTCGGCGTACCTGAGCTTCCGTTCCCGCCTGACGAGGTATTGTACCATTTCAGATTATCGCCACTGGCCGAAAAGGTAAATGTCCTATCCTGCCGTTCCTGACAAAATTCCTGGAAAGCCGTCACGCCTGGCAGACCGGGCAGCGGGTTGATCTGCACATTAATGCGGGCGCGGGGACTTTCACAGTTCAGACCAATGCCATCGATGGTGTAAGCCTTAGTCTGAGAAACGTAAAAGGAGGTAGTATTTATTTGATTGGTAGAAGGAATGGGTGCTGACGAAGAAACTGATCCGCCACTGGCGGCACTATACCACTTTAAATTCTCACCTGTAGCAGTTAAGGGCTGGGCGGCGGAGTTTTGGCAGTACTCTTTTAAAGCCTCCACGACCGGCAATGGCGTCGCCCGCACAGTCACTTTCACCGAACTGCGGTCGCCCTCGCATCCGTTGACCGACTGGCTCACATAATAAAGAGTTTCTCCGTCAGAGGCGGTGGAAGGAATGGGTGCGTTGCCAGTTGGGCTACCTCCGGTAGCATTGGTACCATACCAGTTGAGCGTACCTCCCGCCGAAGGCGTAGCCGATAGTGAACCAGCGACGACCGACTGGCAATAAGCCAAAGGTGCCGGAACAGTGGGTTTGGTGGGCAGAGGCTTAATGTTAACCGTAATTTTGGCTCGGCCCCCTTCACAGCCTTTCGCGGTAGTCTGGCTTACGTAATAGGTTACCAAACCACTATTTACGAGGCTAGTGGTCGGGGCGGTGGTACTTCCGGTACCACCCGTGGCGGCGGCGTACCACTTTAAGTCAGTCCCGGTAGCGGCCAGTGTGTAAGGCGTTTCTGTTCTTGTCTGACACAATTCTTGATTCGTAATACCTGGCAAGCCTGGTAGTGGATTGATAACTACATTGGTCTCTGCCTTGGGGCTTTCACAGCCGTAACTATTGGTTTGCGTCACTTGGTAGGTCAAGGTCTGGGCAGTGGCCGTAGTAGGCGTAGGGGCGTTAGCGGTAGCTGCGCCGCCGGGTAGGTACCATTTGGCGGTGTTGCCCGTTGCGATTGTGGCACTCAAAGCCGTTGCCCCGGTAGCTTCCTGGCAATATTCAACCAGCGGATTGGCCACCGCTGGAGCCGTAGGGGTAGGGTTCACTGTCACGTTCAGTTGAGCTCGGGTTTCGCTTTCGCAGCCAGAGCTATTGGTTTGGGTAACATAATAAGCCGTAGTACCCACAGTAGTCGTGGCTGGTGTAGGCGCAGTGGCGGAACCGCTCCCGCCAGTGGCTGCACTGTACCATTTCAGATTACTGCCGCTGGCGGTTAATTGTGCAGCAGTGACATTCTGACAATACACCAGATCAATAGTAGCAGGAGAGGCCGGACGCGGATTCACAACTACCTGAATAGAGGCCCGCCGGTCGCTTTCGCAGCCATTCTGTGTCTGGGTGACTGTGTAGGTAGTGCTACCAGCGGCCGCAGTAGATGGCGTCGGGGCGGCAGTCAATAGCGTGCCGGCCTGACTGTACCACTTTAACCCCGCCCCGCTGGCGGTAAGAGCAGAAGTTGTTTCGCCCACGCAGTAGGTGACGGGTGAAGTGACGCCCGGCGGATTGGTGCGGGTAATGCTAACAGAAATACTGGCTTTGTCGCTTTCGCAACCATTCACTGTTTGACTCACTTTGAAGGTCGAGTTGGCCGTGTTCGAAGGGGTGGGTGCACTGCTCAGAGGTGTATCGTTGGCGGTATACCATTTCAAGCTCGTTCCGGTTGTGGTCAGGACAGGGATGGTTTCTCCGTAGCAATAATTCAAACTTGCTGTTACACCCGGAGCGGCTGGCTTGGGTTTGATGGTGACATCAATTGTTTTTTTAGGCCCTTCGCAACCATTCACAGTTTGGGATACTTTATACATTGACGAGGCCGTGTTGCTCGGCGTAGGTGCGCCCGGCAGCGGGTTGTCCGACACGTCATACCATTTCAGATTACTACCCGTAGCCGTTAATGGCGATGCCGGACTTCCTTCACAAACTTCTACCGGACTGGTTGCACTTGGTGCAACAGGAGGAGATTTCACACTCACGGTAACAGCGGCCCGGCTGCTTTCGCAACCGCTCAAAGTTTGGCTTACATAATAGATGGTAGTGCCTGCCGAAGCTGTTGAGGGTGTGGGGGAAGTTGCCAGTGGAGTACTGCCGGATGGAGTAGTATACCACTTGATGTCACCTCCGGTGGCGGTCAATGCGGCGGCAGTGGCACCAACGCAATATTCCACGGGGGTAGTTGCTGAAGGAGTAGGGGTTTGGCTTATATTGACACTAATTGTAGACTTAGCGCTTTCACAACCGTCTACCGTCTGGCTTACCTTATAGGTTGAGTTGACCATATTGGAAGGAGTAGGTGCACTTGCCAAAGGTACATCGTTGGCTGTGTACCATTTCAAGGCCGTTCCCGTGGCGGTCAGGACTGGAATGGTTTGCCCAAAACAGTATGTGTAGCTGGACGTTACGGCCGGGGGGGTGGGCCTGGTATTGACAGTAACATCAATTGTTTTTTTAGGCCCTTCGCAGCCGTTTACTGTCTGGGACACTTTATACACGGACGAGGCTGTATTGCTCGGCGTAGGTGCGCCCGGCAGCGGGTTATCAGATACATCGTACCATTTCAGATTATTACCTGTGGCTGTTAGCGGGGAAGCTGGGCTGCCTTCACAAATTTCGACAGAACTAGCCCCGGCGGGTACTCCGGGTGATCCCGACACCTGAACGGAAATACTGACCTTTTCACTCACGCAGCCTGCCGCCGATACTTGGGCTACGCTGTAGGTCTGCGTACTTGTTGAGGCGGTAGAAGGGGTGGGGGCAGATGTGAGCTCAGAACCTACGCTATTGTACCATTGCAGCGTATTTCCGCCGGAAGCCGTGGCCGTCAATTGCATGGCGGTTTCTCCCACGCAATAGTTATAAGAAGTAATAGTCACCGTAGGTGGGGTGGGTTTCTTGCCAATAGTGAGAACTGTGGCTCCTGTGGTGCCGATGACCTGCGGCACACTCGAAACTACTCGTACCCGATAACCACTGCCATTGGGTAGGTCGTCGGGTAGGGTAGCGATCAATGGGCTCGCCGACCCGGAAGTCGCCAGCGTACGCGGACTGGAAAAGCTGCCCGTCGGCCCCGACAGTTCGACGCTGAAAACATTGGTGGCCCCAAAAGTACCTGTTCGCGTAAAGGAGACCGAAATGGTGGCCGGAACACAATAAAAGGAAGTGGCTACTGCCCCAGTGGAGATCGTCTGCGCGGTTGACTTACTTATCCATCCCAGCCCAATCAGCCCCCCTAAAATCAAGTAAGTAAAAATTTTTCGTTGCATAACGTGTTATTTATAAGAAGTTTAAATGATGTGTGGGTGAAAAATGGCGGATAAAGTTAGGGATATTTTTTAATAAAAAACCAGGAACGCAGCCCCGGCTGACCAGAGCTGCGTTCGATAAGACTGCATTCCCGGGAATCAGTAGTTTCAGGAAGGAATGAGTGCTTCATAGATAATGTCATGAATCTTGCGTCGCGTACGATGGGTCGAGATACCCTTATTTTCCATGTCGGGGTGAATGCGATTGGACAAAAATACGAATATCAAATCCTCATCCGGGTCCACCCAAACTACCGCCCCCGTGAATCCCGTATGACCGAATGAATTGGCCGAAGCCTGATCCGATACGTACGAACTATTACCCGAAGAAGGGGCTTTGTCCCAGCCCAGTCCCCGGTGGTGTCCCTCGTCGGCCATACGAGCAAAAGCAGGAACCGTGCCAGATTGAAAATATTGCCTGCCGCCGTACTTCCCTTTCCACAGATTCATCTGCATCAGAGTGGCCAAATCGGTAGCCGTACCGAACAAGCCGGCATGCCCTGAAACGCCGCCCTGAATAGCCGCCATCTGGTCATGAACCGTGCCTTGCAGCAGTTGACTACGGAATCGGTAGTCCTGCTCGGTAGGAGCAATGCGTTCTGCCGGAAACCGCCGCAACGGATTGAAGCCCAGCGTCGACAAACCCATTGGTTCGTAAAAAGTTTTGTAGGTGAAAATATCCAGCGGTAATCCCGTGAGTCGCTCAACTACCTTTTGCAGGGTCAGAAAGCCCAGATCGCTGTATACGTAAGCATATCTTCCGGCCTTGTCGCGGCGGTTGTTGAGGGGCGATTGTACAACCCATTTCCAGACCGAATCCCGGAGCATGGGTTTGGCAAAAAGTTTGGGTGCTACCTGCAAATAAAAGGAAGTATCGGCCTGGGCGCTGTAATATTCAGGTAGTAGACCGCCACCACCCGTCATGGTATTTTTCCAAAGAGTAGGATAAAAAGAAACCAGACCCGAGCGATGCAGCAGCAGGTCACGAATGGTGAAACTCTGCTTGTTCGTTCCTTTCAATTCGGGCAAATAGAAAGCCGCCTTCTGATCCAGATCAATTTTTTTCTGATCGTAAAGCCACATGATGGATTGCAGCGTAGCCGATACCTTGGTGACGGAAGCCACGTCGTAAATCGTCTCGGGCGTCACGCGTGCGCCGGATCGGTAGTCGAGTCCGCCGTAAGCTTTGGAGTAAACGATTCTGCCTTTGTGGGCCACCACCAACTGGCAACCCGGAAAGACTTTCTGGCCGATGGCGTCGGCTACTACGTCGTCAATCTTTTTCAGCTTGTTGCCATCCATGCCCACGCTCTCAGGAGTACCATAGCTTAGGCGATCCAGCACGGCTGTTTCGGCAAAAGTACCAGGCCGATAGCCCGCTACCGACACAGGTAGACGACCCGTAGCGGGCAGAGCTCCGAACAGGATTTGCGACGTCACCTGTTCGGTTGTTTCGTTGTCTTCGTTAGCACAGATCAGTGCGTCGGTTTTCGGAAAAAAGCGGATACTGTACGGTGTGCCGAACAGGCAAAGCACTACTTTCTTATTGGCCTCGCGCAGTCGCGTAACGAAGTTGATGGTACCGTTGGTGATATTGTGGTGGCGGCGTGGCGAGTTGCTGATCTCGTGGACGCCCACTACCACAGCATCGTAGGGTTGCAGGTAGTCGAGCATCTCAGCTATTTCCTTTTCGCCGTTGGGTTTATCTTCAAAGATAAAGTGCTTAACGGGCGCGTAGCGGCTCATCATTTTCTGGAAAGCCGTGCCTACACCCGCGCCTACCGTCACGGAGGCTACTTTGGCGCTCTCTAGCGAGCCGAAAGGCAATATATTGTTCTCGTTGCTTACCACCGTCACAGATGCCTCGCTCAGTTCGCTGGCGAGTTCCTGGCTTTTTTCATTGTTCAGATCTTCGTACAAATTTCTGGTATCGATAGGCTTATAATTGCCCAGCCCCGCCCAGTACTTGCCTTGCAGGATGCGCTTGACTTTATCATTGATGAACTTCTCGCTGATTGTACCATCCGCCAGCGCGTCTTTGATGCGCTGTACAGTTTCGCCCACGCTGGCTGGGTAGAGCAGAATGTCGTTGCCGGCCATAAGGGCTTTGAGGTTCACATCGGGAGCACGACCCGTTTTCAGCACGCCGCGCATGTTCATAGCGTCGGTGAAGATTAAACCACGAAAGCCCATTTCAGTGCGTAACAGATCAGTGACTACTTTCTGAGAAAGCGATGTCGCCAGCAGCGGCGTGTTGTCCAGTACTGGCACGTACAGGTGTCCCGTCAGGACGCCCATCAGGCTGTCGGCAATCAGGCGACGGTAGGGATAGAGATCAATATCACGCAGTTGGTCGGAGGAGTGACTCACGACGGGCAGCGTGTAGTGCGAGTCGGCGTCGGTGTCGCCGTGGCCGGGAAAGTGCTTGGCTGTGGCAATCACGTGGTTGCGCTGTAGTCCCTTCATATAAGCCACCGACTTGCGGGTCACATTCTCTCGGTCTTCGCCGAAAGAACGAAAGCCAATTACGGGGTTGTCGGGATTGCTATTAATGTCAGAAACTGGGGCAAAATTAATCTGAATCCCCAAACGGCGACAATGCTGACCGATCTGGTCGCCCATGCGGTAAATGAGACTATCGTCACGGATCGCACCAAGTACCATTTGCTTAGGGAAGATCATGGCGCTATCGAGCCGCATACCCAAGCCCCACTCGCCATCAATACCGATAAACAAAGGTACTTTCGACTGCGCCTGATAGCGGTTGGTCAGCACCGCCTGGCGATAAGGACCTCCCTGGAAAAAGATGAGGCCGCCCAGGTGGTAGTCCTGAATCAGGCGTTCGATCTGGCGGTATTCTATTTCGTTGCGGTTAGAGAAAGTGGCGATCATGAAGAACTGGCCGATTTTCTCGTCCAGTGTGAGCGTTTGTAAAACGCTGTCTGCCCATGTACTTTCGGGCAGTACTTTGATGGCTTTGTGATTTTTTTTCGTTTTGGCAACCGGAGCAGCCGTTTCTACGGGAGCAGATGTGAACAGTGTGAACGGAGCTGAATCCGTCAACTTCCAGGCGGATGCTACAACGGAACTTACTATTAATGCTATTATGACCCCTAGTGCTATTCTGGAAAACTTCAATCTTTCAATCCGGCCAAACCAATTACTCATACTACTCGTTGAAAACTAAAATACAAACCAAACTATTACGGACGGGGGATTTACCAATAAAGGCCTACTCGCACTAATATAACGCAATATTGTGAAAAAAACACTGATTTTATTACCCTGCGCTTTGCTTATTTCTTTTACAGCTGCCCTTGCCCAAATCACGAGCGATACCTACCGGGCTCTGCTCAACACGCTTTATAAGAAGGAAGTACCGCTGGTTAGCTGTGAAAAGGCCAGTCAGATGCCCGACGCGCTGTTTTTAGATGCCCGAGCCTACGAAGAGTTTAAAGTGAGCCATATCCCGGACGCCCGTTGGGTGGGTTACGAGGAGTTTACTATGGACAAAGTGAAGGATATTGGCAAAACCAGGCAAATTGTAATCTATTGCTCCGTAGGAGTCAGGAGCGAAAGAATCGGAAAAAAACTACTGGACGCGGGTTTTACCAACGTACAAAATCTTTACGGGAGCCTATTCGAATGGGTGAACCAGGACTATCCGATTGTAGATGCAGACGGAAAGCCCACCCAAAAAGTACATGCCTACTCCCGCGCCTGGGGGGTATGGCTGAACAAGGGGGAGAAGGTTTATGAGTAGAGGGTAGCATTAAAGAAGAATAAGCTCGCCCGACCGTCAGTTCCCTTTCATCCTTCCTCCATTATCCTTCAAGAAAGCTTTCCTCGCAAAAAATCCGCCGTGTAGTTTCCTTTCAGCCCAACCATATCCTCCGGCGTACCGGCATAAGTGATGTAGCCGCCGCCTTCGCCACCTTCGGGACCAAGGTCGATGATCCAGTCGGCGGACTTGATGACCTCCATGTTGTGTTCAATTACGATAACGCTGTCGCCTTGATCCACAAGGGCATTGATGGCGGCCAGTAGTTTTTTGATGTCGTGAAAATGCAATCCCGTAGTGGGTTCGTCGAAAATAAAGAGCGTTTTTCCTTTGTTGGAATTACCCTTTCCCAGGAAAGACGCCAGTTTTACCCGCTGCGCTTCGCCACCTGATAGTGTGTTGGATGATTGCCCAAGCGTGACGTAACCCAAGCCAACGTCTTGCAGCGGTTGAAGTTTTTCGACCAGCCGCTCCTCGGAATCCCGGAAAAAGTCGATGGCATCGTCAACGGTCATGTCCAAAATATCGGCCACGTCTTTTTCGTGGTACTTTACTTCTAGGATTTCCTGTTTGAAGCGTTTGCCACCGCAGCCTTCGCATTTGAGATAAATGTCGGCCATGAACTGCATCTCGATTTTGACCTGTCCCTCGCCCTGGCAAACCTCGCAGCGGCCCCCATCGACGTTGAACGAAAAGTGTGACGGCTTATAACCGCGCGCCTTAGCCAGCGGCAGGTCAGCCATCATCTGGCGCATGTAGTCGTAAGCTTTTATATAGGTGACAGGATTGGAGCGCGAGGACTTGCCGATGGGATTTTGGTCTACCATTTCTACGGCCTCCACCCGGTTCAGGCTACCCGCCAGTTCGTCAAACTTGCCAACATCTTCGCCGTATTCGCCCTTGGTTCGCATCAGGGCAGGGTATAGCAGCTTGCGTATCAGCGTGGACTTGCCCGAGCCGCTCACGCCCGTCACCACGGTAAGCGTATTGAGCGGAAATTTCGCAGTCACATCTTTCAGGTTATTCTCCCGGGCACCTTTTAATTCCAGAAAGTGAGTGAATTTCCGGCGGAAGGTAGGCACGGCAATGGAGTCTTTTCCTAATAGGAAATCCAGGGTGTAAGAATGCCCATTGGCATTTTCTTCTACTACCTTATTTCCATAGGCTTTGACTTCTGCCCAATCCCCCTGAAAAACTAAGTGACCACCACCCGTTCCGGCTTCGGGGCCGATGTCGATAATCTGGTCGGCTGCGTGCATGACTTCCTCCTCGTGCTCCACCACAATGACCGTATTCCCCAGATCGCGCAGCGATTCCAGCACGCCCACCAGCCGCTGCGTGTCGCGTGGGTGCAGGCCGATGCTAGGTTCGTCGAGAATGTACATGGAACCTACCAGCGCGCTCCCCAGCGAAGTAGCTAGCTTGATACGCTGAAACTCGCCACCCGACAGGGAGTTAGTGAGGCGATTGAGCGACAGATAGCCCAGGCCCACGCGCACCATGTATTCCAGGCGGTTGTTTATTTCGGTCAGGATGCGTTTTCCAATCTGCTGACTGTGTTCGTCCAGTTCGAGGTTTTTGAAAAAATCCGAAGCATCTTCAATGGATTTTAGTACCAGATCGGTGATGGACGCGCCCGCAATCTTGACATAAGCCGCATCCTTCCGTAGCCGCGAACCCCGGCAGTCGGGACAGGTGGTGCGGCCCCGATAGCGCGATAACATCACGCGGTACTGAATTTTGTGGGTTTGTTTTTCTATTTCATTGAAAAAATCGTCCAGTCCCTTGAAATGAGCATTGCCGGTCCAGAGCAAATCCTTTTCGGCTTGACTCAAATCCTTGTAAGGTCGATGAATCGGGAAGTCAAAACGGATACCGTTACGCAGCAACGGTTTCAGCCATTCGCTCATTTTCTCAGTCCGCCAGGGCGCAATGGCTCCCTCAAAAACCGAAAGACTCTTGTCCGGAATAACTAAATCAGGGTCGATGCCAAGTACTTTGCCGAAACCTTCGCAGCGCTTGCAAGCACCATAAGGATTGTTGAAGCTGAACAGGTTGACGCTCGGCTCTTCGAAAAGAATACCGTCTAATTCAAATTTATCAGAAAAAGTACGCTGCTCCTGTCCCACAATTTCGACCACACAACTGCCTTCACCCTCAAAAAAGGCCGTCTGCACCGAGTCCGACAGGCGGTACTGCGTATCTTCGTCATCAGGCTGCACAGCGGCGCGGTCGATGAGAATGAAAAGCTCTTCGGCTTCCGAGATTTCCGCTAGTTCTTCGCCTTCCAGTACTTCTTCGATAAACTGCGTTTCGCCAGCGCGTACAATGCGGTTGTAGCCTTTGGAAAGCAGGATATTGAGCTCTTCAGCCAGCGTACGGCCGGGCCTTACCAGCAACGGAGCCATCACCAACACGCGGGTACCTTCCGGGTGGGCCAGCATAAAATCCACCACATCGGTGACGGTATCCTTGCGCACCACGTCGCCCGAAATCGGTGAGTAGGTAACGCCGATGCGGGCGAAAAGCAACTTTAAATAATCGTAAATTTCGGTACTTGTGCCGACCGTCGAGCGCGGGTTGCGGGTGTTGACCTTCTGCTCGATGGCGATGGCGGGCGACACGCCCCGGATGTACTCTACCTCGGGCTTCTCCATTCGGCCCAGAAACTGCCGGGCGTAGCTGCTCAGGCTCTCGACGTACATCCGCTGTCCTTCGGCAAAGAGGGTATCGAAGGCCAGCGAGGACTTGCCCGAGCCGGAAAGCCCCGTGACTACTACCAGCTTATTGCGGGGAATAGCAACATCGATATTTTTAAGATTGTGAACTTTGGCCCCTTTTATAAGAATAAAGCGGCGGGCGTCCAGGTCGGCAAAATCTATTTCTTCTGCGGGAATTGTTTCGGATTGGGTGGTCATGCGCTGGGTTAAGGTGTGTCAGGCCATGATAAATGTGGCCGGGCCATATCCTGACTTTAACCCCAAAAGCATTTCTTTAGTTTTTGGGAGAACATAGAAAATCAGCCGTTGCTTCTAAGATTGCTTACCTAAGTATCACAAGGCTTTGATTTACGCTACTACAGCCTCCTCGATCCCTTCCAGCGAGGTTCCTTTTGTCTCGGGCATCATCCGCCAGACGAACAGTAGTTGCAGCACCATCATCCCGGCAAAGAAAGAAAAAGTCGGTCCGCCGCCGAAGGTCTGAGCGATGTATGGGAAGATGAAAGAAATGATTGCCGCCGCGATCCAGTGCGTAAAACTACCCAGCGACTGCCCGTAGGCGCGGACATCGTTGGGGAATATCTCGGAAATAAATACCCAGATGACCGCACCCTGCGATAGGGCGAAAAATGCAATGTAGATAAACAGATAAATAGGTACTTGAGCCCCGCCCAGATTCTCGCTGAAGAAGGCATTAGCCACCAACACCAGAGCAGTAATGACGCCCAGCGAACCGACGTACATCAAGAACTTACGTCCGAACTTATCGATCAGCGATAGTCCCAGCAACGTTGCCAGCAGGTTGATTAATCCAATACCCGCCGATGAGAGCAGGGCTGATTCTTTACCCAGTCCGGCCATCTCGAACACGCGCGGCGCGTAATAAATGATAGCGTTGATACCGGATAGCTGGTTGAACAGCGCGAAAAGTACCGCCAGTCGGACGGGTGTTTTATAAAGCGGCTTGAACAGATCCCGGTAGCTGCCTTCGGTCGATTCGTGCTTGCTTTTCAGCACTGCGACTACCACGCGTTCTGCTTCTTCGGAGTCGCTGACGTTGAGGATTTCGCGTGCTTCATGGATTTTATTTTTCTTCAAAATCAACCAGCGCGGACTTTCAGGAATGAAGAAGATAGATACCATAAAAAGTACCGCCGGAATGGCCTCCACCCCCAGCATCCAGCGCCAGGCATTCTCGCCGATGCCTTCGAGCGCGTAGTTGGAGAGGTAGGAGATCAAGATACCCAGCACGATATTGAATTGGAACAAAGCTACCAGTCGCCCGCGGCGCGAGGGTGGTGCAATCTCGGAAATATACATTGGGGCTACCACGGACGAGATTCCTACACCCACGCCACCGATAAACCGGAAGATCAAAAACATTCCCCAGCCCGTCGCCAGCCCGGACCCGAGGGCCGAAACCAGATACAGCACCGCCACAAAAAGAAGGCTGTACTTGCGCCCGTACTTGTCCGCCGGTACTCCCCCAAACAATGCCCCGATCACCGTACCGATGAGGGCGATGGAGACCGTCAGGCCGTGCTCGAAGGCGGTAGAATTCCAGAGTACTTGCAGGGTTTGCTCCGCGCCGGAAATCACGGCCGTATCGAAGCCGAAAAGAAAGCCACCCAGAGCGGCTGAAATGGACCAGAAGAAGATTTTGGCAGAATTACTCATTAAAGACAGGGTAGCGGGTTTGAGAAAGTACCAAAATTGCGGCGAATATTCCAGTAATCCAAAATGAGAGAAACGGGGCTTTGGCTTACCTTTGAGAATTATCCTAGCTTGTAAAAAATGCCTGTACTTTCCAAAATTGCTTTCCTTGTCCTCTTGCTGACGGTCACCAACCTTGCCGCTCAGAATGTCGTGAGAGGACCCTATCTGCAACGCCCTACCGCCGACGGCATCACCCTCCGCTGGCGCACCGATATCCCCACCGATAGCAGAGTCATTTACGCCATCACCAGCGATACTACGAAGTTGCTCACGAAAGTTGACAACGCTTTGACTACCGAACACGAAATCGTGCTGACCGGACTGCCACGCGACACCAGGTACTTTTATAAAATCGGCACCAGCCAACGCATTTTGAAACAAGGTCGCGATCAGTTTTTCACGACCGCCCCGGCGGCCGATACTAAACGCCCGATCCGCTTCTGGGCCATGGGCGACTTTGGCGATCAGGGGGAAAAGTACGCGACCAACCAACGCGCGGTGCGGGATCAGTTTTTGGCCAGGAAGAATGGGCCCATCGATCTGTGGGTGTGGCTGGGCGACAACGCCTACTGCTGCGGTACCGATCAAGAGTACCAGACGCAGGTTTTTGATTTTTATGGTAGTTCCATTTTTGGCAACATGCCCATTTTGCCCAGTCCCGGCAACCACGAGTAATACGCCACGACCTCCGCCACCAACCACCAGGACCGCAACGTACCTTACTACGACATCATGACCACACCTACCCAGGGTGAGTCGGGAGGGGTGCCTTCGGGAACGGAAGCGTACTACGCCGTGAATTATGGCAACGTCCACTTCGTTTCCCTGGATTCTTACGGTTATGACGAAGGAAAGTACCCCTTCTCTGACCCGAATAGTCCGCAGTACAAATGGCTGGATAAAGATTTGGCCGCCAACACCTCACTCTGGACGATCGTGTTCTTCCACCATCCTCCCTACACCAAACGTTCCCACGATTCGGATGGAGAAGCCGAGTTGCGGATTATACGCGAAGCCCTTGTCCCGCTTTTCGACAAGCATAAGGTAGATTTGGTACTGAACGGCCATAGCCATGTCTACGAACGGTCGTACCTGATGAAAGATCACACCGGGCTTTCCTTCACCTTCGACAAAAACCGCCATGTGGTGCAGGACACGAAGGCTTTGTACACCAAAGATTCTGCCCCGATCATTAATAAAGACCAGGGAACGGTTTACATGACTATCGGTTCAGCAGGGCGACTCGACTGGAATGGACGTTTTGAGACACTACCGGCGGCGGTTTACGCCAACGTTGAAATCGGCGGTTCCAGCATTTTTACGATACAGGATAACCGCCTGGACAGCGAATGGATCTGCGCCGACGGCCAGGTGCGTGACCGCTTCATCATGTTCAAGAATGTGAGCAAGCGCAGTGAAAAGCGCATTGACCTTGGCCAGTCGGTGGAATTGACCGCTTCCTGGCCCGGTACTTACCGCTGGTCCACCGGACAGGTCAACACGCGGACGATCACAGTGCAGCCGCAGAGCGACATGGTCGTTATGGTACGGGACTCGTTGGGCTACCTGGTGGATGAGTTCTCCATTTTTGTCAAGATTCCGCCCGTGCTGGCTATTGCGCCAGGTGTAGAGGATTTTATCATTTATCCCAATCCCGGCAATGATTTGGTCATTATAGAAAATCCCGGTCGCCAGAATGTAGACGTTATGGTAACCATTACTGACCTGACCGGGAAACGGGTTTTGGAAAGGCCTTTTCTATTTAATAGTAAGCAGGAAGTGGACATTAATTCTCTTCCGGCGGGTACTTATTTCGTGGAGGTAAAGTCAGCCTCACAGGTTTGGCGGAAGCGGATCGTGAAGCGGTGAGATTCTAACAAAATCCGGCTGAATGGGGTAAAAAACCAAAATCAGGTACCTTTTTATCCCAAGCAATCAACTCACTCACTCAAAAATGGGCCAAATTACCGTCATCGGTAGCTCCAATACCGACATGGTCGTGAAGGCTGCCCATCTGCCTGGTCCCGGCGAAACCGTCCTCGGTGGTACGTTCCTGATGAACCCCGGCGGCAAAGGTGCCAATCAGGCCATGGCCGCTCAACGATTGCAGAAAGGGGAAGATCAAGTAGTTTTAATTACAAAAGTTGGCAATGACATTTTTGGACAGGAAGCAAAGCAAAATTTTGAAAAAGCGGGCCTGGACACACGGTTCACTTTACAGGACAAACATGTGCCGTCGGGTGTAGCACTCATTGGCGTGGATGATCAGGGAGAAAATTCCATTATGGTGGCACCCGGTGCAAATGCCAACCTTAGCGCAGTGGAAGTTTCTGACGCCCTGGGCAAAATTCCTGATGCGGAATGGGTATTGCTGCAACTGGAAATTCCGCTGGATACCGTAAAAAGCGCCATCGCCGAATGCACCCGAAAGGGCTTGAAGGTGGTTCTGAATCCGGCTCCCGCTCAGCCGCTCGACGACGAATTTTTGAAAGATATTTACCTTATTATTCCCAACGAAACCGAGACCGAACTACTGACGAGCATTTCCATTACGGATACGAACACTGTCCGGGAAGCCGCCAGTATCCTGCACAAAAAAGGCGTCGAAAATGTGGTAATCACGCTGGGGTCAAAAGGCGCCTTTCTCTATAATGCCACCACTGATTTGCTGGTACTTGCCCCGGTTGTCGAGGCCGTGGATACCACGGCGGCGGGTGACGTTTTCTGCGGGGCATTGGTCGTGGCGCTATCCGAAGGTAAGTCACTGGCCGATGATGCCGCTTTCGCCTGCCAGGCGGCAGCCCTATCCGTGGCACGCATGGGAGCACAGGCATCCATTCCGTCGCGGGAAGAAGTGGAGACGGCTATGGGGTAAGATTTTAAATTCCAAAGCCTTTTCTTTGCCGCAGCATTCACCTACTTATAATTCACTCAATCAATAATCAATCATTAAAGAATGAAGGCATACGTATTTCCTGGTCAGGGGTCTCAGTTTAAAGGCATGGGAGCTGACCTATACCAAAAATCTCCCAAAGCCAAAGAACTATTCGACCAAGCTGATGATATTCTGGGGTTTGGCTTAAAGAAAATCATGTTCGAGGGTTCGGACGAGGAATTGAAACAGACCAACGTTACGCAGCCCGCTATTTTTCTTCACTCAGTGGCGCTGGCGGCGGTGGCCGACGATTTTGCGCCCGATATGGTGGCTGGGCACTCACTAGGCGAGTTCTCGGCGCTGGTTGCCGCCGGAGGGCTGTCGTTTGAGGATGGTTTGAAGTTAGTAGCCCAGCGGGCCGATGCCATGCAGAAAGCCTGCGAGTTGCAACCTTCTACGATGGCTGCTATCCTGGGGCTGAGCGATGGAGTTGTGGAGGAAATCTGCGCTTCGATTACCGAAGAGATAGTCGTGGCGGCAAACTATAACTGTCCCGGCCAAATCGTAATTTCGGGAACAATGGAGGGTATCCGAATTGCCTGCGAGAAACTGAAAGAGGCCGGGGCCAAGCGCGCTCTGCCCCTTCCGGTAGGAGGAGCATTTCATTCGCCACTCATGGAACCGGCACGCGAGGAACTCGCGCAGGCTATCGCCGAGACAACGTTCCGCACTATGCCTTGCCCGATTTATCAGAACGTTACCGCTGCGCCGTCACAAAATCTAGAAGACATCAAAGCCAATCTTATCGCTCAGCTCACCGCTCCTGTTCGGTGGACGCAGTCGGTTGAGAACATGGTACGCGATGGAGCGGGTACTTTTATAGAATGCGGGCCGGGTAAAGTTTTGCAGGGGCTGGTCAGGAAGATAGCCCCATCGGTGGAAGTAGGTGCCGCATCCGCAGGAGAAATTTAATTTTTTTAAACTAATACTTGACACATAAAATCATTCCGCTTACTTTTGCACCACCAAATATAGAATTGGCAGGTGGTGTAAAGGTAGCACAGGAGATTTTGGTTCTCTTAGTCAGGGTTCGAATCCTTGCCCGCCAACAATATATACGAAAGCCCCGTTTCCAACCTATGGAACGGGGCTTCTCTTTTTACTCCCTATTTTTTTTGAATGAATGAATAAAATAACCGGGAAATTATTTCCACTCGCTACATTCTATTTCTTTCCAAAAGTGCTTTTACATGTTTCTAGTAACTTTTCAATAAATAAATTGCATAAGTAAACTTTTTCCGTACCTTGTTGGCCCAATCGGCTACAACCGGTAGGATATCATACTAATATACACTCTAAAACGCTCGTAAAATGGCAACTGAAAAACAGGCGAAAGTCGCCGAAACCAAAGCAAAAGCAAAAGTAAAGAAGCGTGACCGGGAGCGCACAAAGGGCCGAATCCTGAAAGCCGTTGGTAAGGTGATTGAGAAATACGGTACCAAAAAAGTAGGCGTCAATCTGATCGCCCGCGAAGCTGATGTAAATAAAGTACTCATATACCGTTACTTCGGTGGCGTGGATGGCCTGATGGAGCAGTACGTGAAAGCCGGTGAATATACATCCACGTCGAGCCACGAATTCATTGATGGGCTGGAAAAACCTGCGCCCGATAAACGGGCCAAGGTTTGGACCGATTTACTGACGACCGCTATGAAGGATTTGCGTGAGCGCAAAGCTACTCGTGACCTGATCCGCTGGGAAATTGGCCTGGGAAAGGCCGTGCTAACTGATGTGCGTAATGATACGGGAGCACGAATGATTGAAAAGGTAGGCGCTCTGCCTAACTACAAAGACACCAATGCTCTGGTAGCCCTGCTAATGGGTGGAATCTATCACGTGGCTGTTTCAGCGGACTATCGCGACAAAATGATGGACGTGGACCTGCAGTCGGAAGAAGGCTTCAAGCGCCTCGAAACTGTGGTGGGCGACATAATCGAAGCACTGGACAAAAAATAGGCACCAGCATTATTCGTAAGGAAGCTCTTTCTCAAAAACGAGAGGGAGCTTTTTTTATGCAAAGCCCCCCCAGCCCCGTACCTTTGCAATCCGTATGCTATATGGTATTGCCAATTCAACGATTAAGTATTTTCAACGACCCTCTATATAATTGAGCATTTTAAAAAAATTAGCGGGCGACACTGCCACTTACGGAGTTAGTAACGTGCTGGCGCGGCTGCTGAACTACCTGCTGGTGTTCATCTATTCCGATTTCGACCCATCGCTGATGGCCGTTCAGGTGCAGCTTTATACCTACGCCGGATTCTTTTTTGTTATTTACACCTTTGGGATGGAAACTTCTTTTTTTCGCTTTGCCCGGAAAGAAGAGGACAAACCAGCCTACTATAATTTGATCTTGAGCGCGGTAATAGTAGTCAGTGTACTACTCTCTGCTTTAATCATTGTATTTGCCGAACCTGTCGCCCGGTTAATCGAGTACCCCGAGGAGGCTACTTTGGTAAGGTGGATGGCGCTCATCATGGCCACCGATGGTATCATGGCTATTCCCTTTGCCCGGTTGCGCCTCGAACGTAAATCAAAGAAGTTTGTCAGGGTGCGCATCACCAATATCGTGCTCAATATAGGCCTGAACGTTTTCTTCCTGGTGTTTTGCCGCAATATTTACGAAGGCAACTACCTGCCCGCGCTACGGCCTTTGGTAGCGCAAATTTATATACCCGACATTCCGGCGGCCTACATCGTCATGGCTAACCTTATTGCCAACGCTACCTATTTCTGGTTCTTGCGGCAGGAGTTGCGGGATTTTCGCTTTATCTGGGACTGGAAAATTTTTCGCCCGGTATGGGTGTACGCGCTGCCCATCATGGTCATGAATATTGCGGGCGTCGCCAACCTGCTTTTTGACCGCATGTTCCTCCAATACTTGTTGCCCAACGGTTTTTATCCCGGACGTACTACCCGCGACGCCATTGGTATATACGGACAGACGATGAAGCTCTCCATATTCATGAATCTGGCGATTCAGGCGTTCAAGTACGCGGCCGAACCGTTCTTTTTTACCAAAGCCGAAGACAAAAACGCTCCGGAAGTATTTGCCGATGTCATGAAATGGTTCGTGATCGTGTGTGTGCTAATGGGCGTAGGTATATGCCTGAATCTGAATGTACTGGCAGATATTTTCCTCCGCCTTAAAATCTACCACGAAGGCTTACCCGTCGTGCCGTGGCTGCTGCTGGGCTTTTTGTTTCTGGGGATCTATTACAATCTGGCGACTTGGTTTAAGCTCACCGACAAAACCCAGTACGGTACTTACCTGACCGTCGCGGGTGCTTCCATCACGGCCCTGCTCAATTTTCTGCTAGTGCCCAGAATGGGTTATCTGGGATGCGCCCTAGCCTTCGCCGCCTCTTCGGTAGTGATGACGACACTCTGTTATCTATTTGGGCAAAAGTACTATCCCGTTCCCTACAAAGTGGGATCTGCGCTGGGCTACGTAACTTTTGGGGCAATAATCGTGTACTTGGCTGGGCTGCTGCCGCGCGCTGATTTCTGGATCGAGTTGGCTGGCGGAGTAGTAGCGTCAGGTGTTTTCGCCGCTATTGTACTTCTCATTGAACGCGACACGCTTCCCCCACGCTTTCGGCGCTACCTGGGCGGTCGCTCTTAGTTCAGGGTACTTTGTGCAGTGTTTTTAGCGCTAGTAACCAAAGACTTACTTTTCTTTCTTCGCAAGAACCAAGAACTACTCCCGCATATCCCGTAGCAGCTTATTGGAAAAGACGAATTCGTTCAACTCTTTTACGTCGGAGTGCAGAATAGAATCCTTGTCGCCTTCCCATAGTTTTTTTCCTTTATGCAGAAAGATTACGTTGTCGCCAATTTCTACGACAGAGTTCATGTCGTGCGTAATGACGACCGTCGTGATCTGGTACTCGTCGGTGATTTCACGGATCAGTTCGTCGATTTTTACACCTGTGAGCGGGTCGAGGCCGGAGTTGGGTTCGTCGCAGAATAAGTACTTCGGGTTCATCACAATAGCGCGGGCGATGGCCACACGCTTTTTCATTCCGCCGCTAATTTCGGAAGGCATAAGCTTGCCCGTTCCTTCCAGTCCCACGCGCTGTAAGCAAAACTCCACGCGGTCGCGCTTTTCGCCCGCCGATTGCGAAGCGAGCATATCCAGCGGAAACTGAACGTTCTGGTGGACAGTCTGGGAGTCGAACAGTGCGCCGCCCTGGAACAGGACGCCCATTTCGCGGCGAAGTGCCTGCTGCTCTTCCTTATTGCTGCCATAAAAGCTGCGCCCATTGTACAAAATATCGCCTGAGTCGGGCCGAACCAGGCCAATGGTACATTTCAGCAATACGCTTTTCCCCGTGCCACTGCCGCCGATAATCAGGTTGGTTTCGCCCTGACGCAATTTGCAACTGATTCCCATCAGCACGTCATTGTCGCCAAAGGACTTGGCAATGTTTTTTATTTCGATCATAAGTGGACGTTGGAGATTGGATGCTGGACATTAGCATGAGTCCAACGTCCAAAATCTAGCAAAAAATTACAAAAACAATTGCGCCAGTACATAGTCCGCCACCAGAATCGCGATACAACTACTGGTAACTGCCTGAGTACTAGACTGTCCCACTTCCAGTGCGCCGCCTTTGGTAAAGTACCCTTGATAAGCCGAAATAGTGGCAATCAGGAAACCAAAGACTACGGGTTTTACACACATAAAAAAGACGTTGAACGGGACGAAGCCATCCCGGATGCCATACACATAATCGCGCGGTGAGATAACATCCGTAAGCGTGCCCGCCACATAACCGCCTAAAATACCCAGAAACGCCGCCATGATGACCAGCATGGGGAAGGTAATCATAGCCGCCAGTACCTTGGGAAGTACCAGGTAGGATGCCGAGTTGATGCCCATCACTTCCAGTGCATCCACCTGCTCGGTGATACGCATAGTACCCAGTTCGCCGGCAATGTTAGAGCCAACTTTCCCGGCCAGCACAATACATGTAATGGTGGGCGCCAATTCCAGAATAACCATGTCGCGCACGACTAAGGAGACCGTGGAAGTAGGAATAATGGGACTCACCAGGTTATAGGCTGTTTGGATGCAGGATACCGCGCCAATAAAGGTAGAAACGATGGCTACAATAAGTACCGAACTGGTCCCGATACCCACGCACTCTTCCATAAAGCGCCGCCAATAGACCTTCATTTTTTCCCGGCGCGTAAAAAGTGCACCCAAAAAAATGAAGTATTTGCCGATGATAGCCATGTATTGTGATCTTTATCCGATAATTTCGGGAAAATTAGAAAAATTAGACCCAAACAAAAAAATGAATCCGTTAGCCGTCATCACCGGAGGAACCAAGGGAATAGGCCGCGCTACCGCCGAACGTTTTCTGGCCGAAGGCTTTGATGTAGTAACCTGCGCCCGCCAGACCAGTGACCTTGAAGCGTTTCACCAAATGGCAACGACCCGTTTTCCCCATGCTTCGCTGTTCACCAGGCAAGCCGACCTCTCATTGCGGAACGAAACTGCTGACTTTTTAGCTTACGTCGATTCGCTGGCCCGCCCCGTGGCAGTGCTGGTCAATAACACGGGCGTATTTATCCCCGGCCAGCTCCATTCAGAACCCGAGGGCATACTCGAACGTTCCATCGAAACCAACGTTTATAGCGCCTATCATATCACCCGGGGCCTGTTGCCGAGAATGATACCTGAAAAGCGGGGTCATATATTTAATATTTGCTCTACGGCCAGCCTGATGGCCTATCCCAACGGCGGCTCCTACGCCATTTCCAAGTTCGCGCTCTACGGTATGACCAAGGGCTTCCGGGAGGAGTTAAAGCCTTTCGGTATTAAAGTCACGGCGGTATTGCCCGGCCCCACCCTTACCGCGAGTTGGGCAGGCACCGAGCTGCCGGAATCGCGCTTCATGCAGGCCGACGACGTAGCCGAGAGCATCTGGTCGGCCTATACTCTGTCGCCTGCGGCAGTGATCGAGGAAATTCTGATGCGGCCTGTGGCGGGCGATATTGGCTAAAATTAGGCGGATTGGCCGATAAATTATTAACTTTCCCGCCAGAAACTCCCTATACTTTACCTCATACTTTAAAGAATTTCATGGATCAATACCTTGGCATAGACGTAGGCGGCACCAACGTCAAAATGGGCATCGTGGATGCAACGGATGGCAGAATTTCTAATTTTTACAGCCATGATACCGCCAGCTGGCGCAAGTCGGGCCACTTTGTCGAGCGCCTGGGTGATGCCATCGCTCTGCAATTATTGGAAGAGCCGCACGTCAAGCGTACGGGTATTGGTGTGCCAGGCCTCATTACCCGCGACCGTACCACCCTTATCGAAATAACGGCTATCCCTGAAATAGATGGTATTCGCATCATTCCCGAACTGGAAGCTCGTTTTCCGGGCCACACTTTTTTTCTCGAAAACGACGCCAATGCGGCTGCTTTGGGAGAATACTATTTCGGGGAGGAAAAATTGCCTGAAGACTACATATTCGTGACCCTCGGCACGGGCATCGGCGGAGCGGCAATTATTGATAAAAAAGTTTTTAAAGGCGGAGGTGGTAATGCCATGGAGCCGGGCCATGTTCCTTCGCGCCATGGCCGGGTACTTGAGCGTAATATTGGCAAGGTGGAATTATTACTGATGGCTACTGAAATGCGCGCCGCTTATAAGGGCGAAACCCATTTGCCTACCGATGGTACCATATCTACAACTGGCCTGGTGGCTGCCGCTGCCGAAGGTGACGAGCTGGCTCTGCGCATCTTCGACGAAATGGGGGCAATGCTTGGTGATGGCCTCGTAGCGATGATTCGCATCCTGGACATAACTACTATCCTGATCGGCGGAGGTATTTCTGCTTCCTTCGACTTTATAATGCCCGCTGTCAATCGGCAGCTAGAGTACTGGCTCACGCCGCATTACCTGAAAAACCTGAGCGTGAAGCGGGCTACGCTGGCCAACGACGCTGGGCTGCTCGGAGCCGCTTCGTTGTGTTTTGAGTAGACCCAATGGCTGTCAGCTTTCGGCCTTTCAAATTTTCAGGTAGTGTGACTTTTGGTTGGGCATCGGAATAGGTGTCCAATCAGTCTGCCATGCTCGAGAAAAACGAAAACCCTGAAAAAACCAGCCAAAGGCCGATAGTTGTCACACGAAATTCACCTCCGGCGTCAACCGAATGCCGAATTTATCAGCTACCGAAGCCTGTACTTCTTCTGCCAGTTCTTTAATCTGCTGTCCCGTGCCTCCCCCATGATGTACCAGCACCAGCGCCTGACGGTCGTGCACGCCCACATTGCCGGCGCGGTGGCCTTTCCAGCCTGCTTGCTCAATGAGCCAGCCCGCCGGAACTTTCACCATTGCATCGCCGATGGGATAGCCCGGCAGGGTAGGGAAGCTGGTTTTAAGTACTTCAAAATGCGCTTTCGGTATTTCCGGGTTCTTGAAAAAACTACCCGCGTTGCCAATTTGGGCGGGGTCAGGTAGTTTGCTTTGGCGGATTTTGATTACGGCCTCACTAATGGCTTGCACGGAGAGTTCGGAGATACCCATTTCGATCAGCGTCTTTTGAATATCACCGTACGAAACATTATAAACAGGCTTTTTTTGTAAGCGAAAGCTGACAGAGGCGATAATGTACTGGTTTTTCAAAGTGGTTTTAAACACACTTTCGCGGTAGCCAAAGGCACAAGTAGCTGCATCGAATGTCCGTAAAATCCCGGTGGTAGTTTCGACGGCTTCTAGTTCTTCGAAAATATCTTTGATTTCTACGCCATAGGCACCAATGTTCTGCATCGGAGCCGCACCTACTGTACCAGGAATCAACGACAGATTCTCCACGCCCCCGTAGCCTTTCTCCACACAGTACTGGACGAAGCTGTGCCAGTTTTCACCCGCGCCTACACGCAGAACTACCTGATTGTCATCTTCTTGAACTGTTTCTATTCCCTTGATTTCCATACGGATAACCAGTGCGTTCACATCTTGCGTCAGCAACACATTACTACCGCCGCCAAGAATCCATTTGGGCGTTGTTGCCCAACGTGGGTCGAGCAGGAGTTTTTGCAGCTGTCCGACTGAGGTGATTGCGATGAAATACCGGGCTTTGGCCTCGAATCCAAAGGTGTTGTAAGGCCGAAGGGATACGTTTTCTTTTATTTCCATGCAGATATCTTCAAAAAACAAAGGTAGATAATAGTGGCGCAAGAGCGCGAACTCGCTAATTTTATTCGTTTTTGCTTATGTTTGTGCGTTATTTCTGAATGAATCTATCGATGATTTTCAAAAAGATAATCCTGCTGCTGCTGTTAGCCGCCGGAATGTGGGGGACGACGAGTTGTGCCAAGAAAGCCGTCGGTACTTCGGCAAAAGATCGCTACGAGGATAACCTGGAAAGCGTTCGGCCCCGCTATACCTACGTGGAGCCGGTGATCGAAGCTGCCGAGCCACCCAAAGAAAAGAAAAAAGATCCTGTTAAGTACCGGCCTACCAAAACTGAGGAACCGCTTTATGTCACGAAGCGCGTGGAAGCTGTGCTGGATACTATGGCCCGTCAGAATCGCGCCATCCGCTATATCAACGGTTATCGGGTGCAGCTTTATGTGGGCAATACCCGCCAGGAAGCCGATGCGGCCAAATCATACGTATATCAGATTTTTCCCGAACTATATCCTTATGTCAGCTATTCGTCGCCCACTTATCGGGTGAAGGCCGGAGACTTTATGTACCGCGCTGATGCCGACGATTACCTTGAACAGATTCGCCAGCAGTACCCGGCAGCAGTCGTTTTGCCTGATCGGGTGGAAATTAAAAAAGGATTGCAAATCAGGGCATCCGACGACGTCCCCAAATATTAGTTTTTAAAAAAGAACTTTCATGAAAAAAGCACTTATCACCGGAGTTACCGGGCAGGATGGCGCCTATCTGGCCGAACTGCTCCTCGAAAAAGGTTACGAAGTCCACGGCATCAAGCGCCGGACATCGCTGTTCAACACGCAACGGATTGACCATATTTACGAAGATCCCCACGAGAAGAACGTCCGCTTTCATCTTCACTACGGTGATTTGAGCGATTCGACAAATATCATTCGCATCATTCAGGACGTGCAGCCCGACGAAATATATAACCTCGGGGCTATGTCGCACGTTCAGGTCAGTTTTGAGGAACCGGAGTATACCGCCAACGTGGACGGCATTGGTACTTTGCGAATTCTGGAAGCGGTGCGGTTGCTGGGTATGACCGAAAAAACGAAGATTTACCAGGCGTCCACCTCCGAACTTTATGGCCTGGTGCAGGAAGTACCACAGTCCGAAACTACCCCCTTCTATCCCCGTTCACCCTACGCGGTAGCTAAGCTGTACGCTTATTGGATTACTGTCAATTATCGGGAAGCTTATGGAATGTTTGCTGTAAATGGCATCCTGTTCAATCACGAGTCGCCCCTTCGGGGCGAAACCTTCGTGACGCGCAAGATCACTCGTGCTACCGCCCGCATCGCGCTGGGTTTGCAGGATAAGGTGTATCTGGGAAATCTTGACGCGCAACGCGACTGGGGCCATGCCAAGGATTATGTGGAGGCCATGTGGTTGATCCTGCAACAGGAAAAACCGGAAGATTTTGTGATCGCGACGGGTGAAACTACCCGCATTCGTGACTTCGTGCGTATGTCATTCGCCGAAGTAGGTGTAGAGTTGGAATTCAAAGGCGAAGGCGTGGAAGAAAAAGGTTTTGTAGTCAAATGCAACGACCCCGACTACCAACTACCTGTTGGCAAGGAAGTCGTAGCCATCGACGAGCGCTATTTCCGCCCAACCGAAGTAGAATTGCTCATCGGTGACCCAACCAAATCTAAGACCAAGCTAGGCTGGAAACCTAAATACGATCTTAAAGCACTGGTGAACGATATGGTAGCTGCTGACCTCGAACTTTTCAAGAAAGATCAGCTACTGGAAAGCAGCGGACACCGGGTATTAAATTACTTCGAGTAGGCGAAGGTACAAAGGCACAAAGCAGCAAACCATCCCGTAGCGCACAGGACTTTTATCAAACGTTTCGCGGGCGCAAGTTTCACTTTGTGCTTTGGTACTTTGCCCCTAATTCAATGACGGGTCCACTGGATAGTGAGCAATAGAACGGTACTTTCCTCCCATGTCTTTAAGTACTTCCCGCCAGAATCCCTTGATGGGGGTGGAGAATATTAACTCGGATTTGCCGGGCGTGACGTACCACGCTTTTTGTGCTAATTCGTCTTCGAGTTGCCCGCCCCCCCAGCCTGAGTAGCCCACAAAAAAGCGCACATCCTCATTAGTCAGCTGGCTTAGGTTGAGCATTGTTTTGACACTTTCGAAGTCACCGCCCCAGTACACGCCGTCCGCTATTTTGCCGCCGCCTTCGATCAGGTCGGGCCTACGGTGAACAAAATGCAATGTATTTTTCTCGACCGGCCCCCCCAGATATAGGGGTACATCCTGGTAGATAGTCTCTTCCAACACGTCGCCGAGCATAACATCGGTAGTTTGATTAAGAACGAAGCCGAAGGAACCGTGCGCATTGTGGTCACATAACAAAACGACACTACGGTCGAAATTGGGATCGCCTAAGAACGGCTCGGCGACTAACATACTGCCTTTGGTGGCATTGGTGGTAGCTGGCATATCGTGGAGAGTGGTTGGTTTGAGTAAGGTAAGATAAGATGAATTTTCAAAAATTGAAATTCGGTATTCCTTTTTTCCACGAAAAATCTTCCCTAAAATTGTCCTGCCGCTCACTCTCAATCACTAAATCGTCCGCCACGTCGGGCAAAGAAATCTCATGCGTGAAAGATTTTGGTGGTCGGTCGATAAGCTTGTGGATGGTGCAGCCTGGCTGCGGCGTAAGGTCATTAATCAGGAGATTCGCACGATCACTTTACAGGCTGTTCCGTTCTGGATTGCATCGCTGCTTACGGGTGTCGTTGCCGTAGCGTACGAGAAGCTGTTTTCAGCATTCGAGCGTGCAGGGCGCCTGCTGGTAGAAGACGCTCCCTGGGCTATTTTTGTCATAACCCCTGCTTTTTTTCTACTATCGTGGTGGTTGGTAGATCGATACGCGCCAGCAGCACGGGGCAGTGGGATTCCGCAACTCATGGCGTCCATCGAGCTGGCTAATCCAAGGCAAGACAAACGGGTAGACAGAATATTGGGCCTTCGCATTGCCCTAGTAAAAATTGTAAGCAGTCTGAGTTTACTGCTGGGCCAGGGCGCCATTGGCCGCGAGGGGCCGACACTGCAGATTTCGGCCTCCATTTTCCGCTTCGTCAACCGTCTCCTGCCCGACTACTGGCCTAAGGTTTCCAAGCGTATTATGCTCGTGACGGGTGGCGCATCCGGGTTGGCAGCAGCTTTCAACACGCCATTGGGCGGAATCGTGTTCGTGGTGGAGGAATTGACCAAAACCCACATCACGTACTTCCGCACGGCGGTATTTGCTTCGGTCATCATTGCTGGTATGACCGCCCAGGCTTTGCTGGGGCCATATCTCTATTTGGGTTACCCAAAGATAACGCCCGTGGGATTTTCTTTTGTGGGCGTGGTACTACTGGCGGGAGCATTGGCGGGCTGGGCCGGTGCCATGATGACCCGACTGTTGCTGGCCGTCGCAGGTTGGAAAAGTCGTTTTGTTCACAGTCGCCGGCAACAAATTCTGTTCGTGGCGGGCGTCGGACTGCTATTTGCCACCATGATTTATCTGGCAGGTCCCGAAGCAGGAGGTAGTGGGAAAGATATGATGAATCACCTGCTTTTTTCCGACCAGAAAAGTACCGAATGGTATGATTTTCCGACCCGATTTCTTGGCCCGATCCTGAGCTACCACAGCGGTGGCGCGGGGGGAATATTTGCCACCTCGTTGAGTGCGGGGGCTACACTCGGGGCAGGGCTGGCCGCGCTGCTGGGGCTGGCCGCTACTAACTACAACCTGGTGATTCTGGTAAGCATGGTTGGGTTCCTGACGGGCGTCACGCGCTCACCATTTACCTCGGCCATTCTGGTGCTGGAAATGACCGACCGCCACGGGGCGATTTTTTATCTGCTACTAGCCGCTATGATAGCCAACCTTGCCGGGTACCTCGTCGATAAAAAATCGTTCTATGAACGCGCTAAGGAAGCGTTTTTATAGTTTTTTATGAGCCGCTTAATACCGCAAAGCTTTGATGACATTGTCCTTGCCACCATTCTTTTTTATATTTGAAGAAAAGTGAGGGTTGATGTTTTAGGCGTAATGGTTCGAAAACTGAAATCCAAACTGATTAAATGCGTTAAAACAGCGTTCCATGTCCAATATCCAGCGTCCGTTTTTTTTGTTCGAAAACCGCGTGAATGACCTTTTGGAAGCACCTGACGCCTTGCTCGTCATCGAGCGGGCGCAGGCAATCCTGGCCGATGAGTCTAATCGGCGCCGGGCGTTTCGCGAGTGGCTGACCGACGACGTGAAGGCCGAGTTTATCAATGGAGAAGTCGTCATGCACTCGCCCGTTAAGCGGCGGCACCTGGATGCGACACAAAATCTTCTGATGCTACTGCGTGTGTATGTTCACAAACACGACCTGGGGGCCGTCGATTATGAAAAGGCAATGGTTGGTCTGACGCGCAACGATTACGAGCCGGACATATGCTACTGGAATGCCCAAATTGCTGCGGACTTCCAGGATGACCAAATGGAACATCCTGCGCCGGACTTGATCGTAGAAGTACTTTCCAAAAGTACCACGGGTCCTGATCGGGGTGTCAAATTTGAGGACTACGCCGCCCATGGCGTACGCGAGTACTGGATTATCGATCCGGTTCGTAAGGCGGTAGAACAGTACACGCTGGATGAAGGAACGATGGCCTTTGCGAAAGCCGCTGTGCTATACGAAGATGCTGACGACCAACTTGCAGCCCAGGCTGTGCCGGGCTTTCAGATTCCGGTGCGCGCCATCTTTGACAAAAAAGCAAACATGGACGCGCTCCAAAAGATGATGACTGTTTGAATTCCCAAAAAACGTTAGCCTTTCTTAATGAAAAGCCGATGGCCAATAGCCGAAAGCCAATAGCCCCTTTCACTTTCACCCGCCTTCAGTATACCTCCGGCGATTGGGACACCGACCAACGGATGCCCTCCAATATCCTGCATTCGCTGGTAGAGTACACCACGCTGCCCGTGGAGGAGAAAGAGAAGGTAGTTAAGTTGGGTAGTCCCGAAATTTTTATGAGTCCATTTTGCTATTTGAGTGGTCACAAACTTGTGGAGTTTTCAGCGGCGGAGCGGGCATCGTTCAAGCAGTATGTGTCTAATGGCGGCTTCGTGTTTGTGGACGACTGTAATCACGATATCGACGGGCTGTTTGCCAAATCGTTCGAGCAGGAAATGGAGCGTACTTTTGGGGCAAAAGCTTTGCAGAAAATCCCGAACGATCACCCGATTTACTCCAATTTTTTTCAGTTCAAAGACGGACCGCCAACTACTTCCTTCGAGCTGAACGGTTGGGGCGACGACCTCGTCCATGACTACCTCAAAGCTGTGACTATCAATGGGCGCATCGGCGTTTTGTACAGCAATAAAGACTATGGCTGCGAGTGGGATTATGATTTCAGAAACAAACGCTTTCTGGCGGAAGATAATACCAAATTCGGGGTCAACATCATCATGTACGCCCTGACAGCCTAACCTGTTCTCACAAAAACTTTACAAAAATAATGCTAACCGATACTTTAAAATCCCTGTTCAGTCGGGACCTTGCCAAACTGAAATCAGAAATCGAGCTTTATCAAAAGGAAGAGAAAATCTGGCAGATCGAGGGGAATATTGCTAATTCGGCGGGAAACCTTTGTCTGCATTTAATCGGTAACCTGAATGCCTTCATTGGCGCGGAACTGGGTGATACAGGATATATCAGGGACAGAGCGTACGAGTTTGCGGGAAAAGATGTTCCCCGCGACGTACTTTTGGAACAAATTACCAAAACTGCCGAGATGATCGAGGAAACGATCGACGGCCTTACCCAAGAAGAATTGGAAAGAGAATACCCGAAAATAGTTTTCAAAGAGAAAATGTCAACGGAGTACTTTCTGATTCACCTCGCTACCCATCTGGCGTATCATTTAGGGCAGATCAACTACCACAGAAGACTTTTAGATAATTAAAACCCGCGACCAGAAGCTTGAAACGTTGCTACCAAAACTATAAAATGAACGTCAGACCTTTAATTATTCTCTTTTTATTGCTGGTGTCTGGCTCACCCGTCTTTGCACAATGGCGGGTACTGAAACTGGACACTCAGGCTAACTTCCGCGCGGTACACGCGCCGCAGCCGAATGTTTGCTGGATTGGTGGCAGCGGCGGCACGGTATTACGCACAACCGACGGCGGCGAAATTTGGGACATCATGCAAGTCCGTGATGCCGATTCGCTGGACTTCCGGGGTATCTATGGCTTTGACCGCGAAACGGCGTTGGCGATGAGCGCGGGAGTGGCTGAACAGGGGAAAGCGCGAATCTATCGTACCGAAGATGGCGGCGATTCCTGGCAGTTGGTTTACCAAACTACCCAACCGGGCGTGTTTCTGGACGGCATTTCTTTTTGGAATAAAAAAGAAGGTATCTGTTTCGGCGATCCGATAGATGGGCATTTTTTTATTCTTACTACTGACGACGGGGGGCGTACCTGGCAGGAGCTTCCGCTCAGCAGTCGCCCCGTGGCGCTGGAAAAGGAAGCTGCTTTTGCCGCCAGTAATTCTTCTTTGCTGACTGTTGGCAAACACCAGGTTTATATCGGCACGGGTGGGGCGAAAATGGCGCGGGTACTTCGGTCGGATGATAACGGCAGAAGCTGGAAAGCGTCGGAAACGCCACTACCTGCCGGACCGACCAGTGGCATTTTTGGCTTACAGTTCTGGTCCAACAAGCGCGGCATAGCCGTAGGCGGCGACTATGCGGAAGTAACCAAAGACACGCCCACCGTATTATTGACGCGTGATGGCGGCACTGCCTGGCAACTCAGCGGCAAGATGGTCCCGCCCGGTTTGAAAGAAGCCGTTGGTCTGTTCCATTCTCAATTTGTAGACTATGCCGGCGGGCAACGCCCCACGAAGCATCGTTATCGCCTGGTGGCGGTTGGGGCATCAGGGAGTGGTTATTCGCGGGATTTTGGCAAAACCTGGGCGATGTTTTCAAAGGAACCCTTCCATGCGGTGAGTTTTGCCGGACCGACAGGCTACGCCGTAGGCGGGAAAGGGTTGGTAGGAAAGTTTGAGAAATTTCCCAAGAAGCGAGGGAAGAGATAATAAAGTAGAAAAGGTGCAAAGCGACAAAGCCGCAAAGCCGCAAAGTTTTTTTCGCTAAGGAAGTAGCGACCGAACAAGCTCAGTTTTGGTTTTGTCAACGCTAAACTCTCAGTCAACGTCCCATAACCGCGCTGACGTTGTACCCTTGCTCGCGTAGCAGCGCGATGACACCATCCTCGCCGCCGAGGTGCGCGGCTCCCACGGCGATAAAAGTGGGTTTTTCAGCAACTTGTTTTTCTATAGTTGGAATCCAGCGTCTGTTTCGGTCGGTAAGCAAGATTTCCTGCTGATTCTCCATCTCAAAAGTACTTTCGAGCGTCAGGTTGTATAGCCCGGCAAGATCTTGTTTTTTGTATACATCTACCATTCTGCCAAATTCTTGTCGGGCTTGTGGCAGACTGTCCATGAGCGTGACCAGCATTTTGGCCTGGTCGGCATAAGGTATGGAATCGAACACGGCCATTTGCTCTTCGACCGTTTCCAGCCCGATTACCTCTGCTTTCTGCTGTTTGGCCAGGCCCATCAGCGACATCTCGTACGACTGCGGCTGGCAGGTCAGCACGCGGTTGAGCAGGACGCTCATCAGCATGAAGGGCTTGGCTTTTTCAAAAGGCGCGATACTCATACCAACTGAATCCTTAAAATAGGCATTCAGGCGGTCGTAGTCCTTCGTGTCCAACAAATCCTTCAATTGCTTGCCCTCCTGCATGGCCATTCCCTTCATCATGGCCATCATCATGCCTGGATCGTCCATATCAATTTCCAGGATCAATTGTTCCGTTTGTTTTAGACAACCTTTCAGCGTGTCGCTGAGGACAAAGTCACTTGGACAAATCAGGTGAATGGTGCCGTAGAGGTAGGAGGGCTGCGAAAGGTTTTCGCCTTCGATTTTCCAAAGTAAGGATGATTCGGTAGGAGCCTGGGCGCGGAGCGTACAACATGTCAAACTGAGCAGAAAGACAAAGAAATATTTTACGTAGGTACTTGGCATCTTGGAAATTGGCTGGTTCGATTCTCCAACGTTTTTAGCATGAAAACCATTTCGATTTACAAAAAAAGTCCCCGAAAAGATTCCGGGGACTTCAAGACGACGTGATGCCGCCACTATTTTACTTTCGAAAAAATCATCACTTTTGATTTCCCATTGAAATAAATGTAAAGGCTTTTCTTGGTAAAGCCGAAAGCCTCGGCACTGTTCATGGCATCCCATACTTTGTAGTCCCACGGCGTCGGCTCGCCTACTTTGGTCCCCCCGAAATAGCTGTTTTCCAGACTGCACGACATTCCTTTGAGGAATCCACCACTGACCGTATTGGCTACGGTATGTCCTTTAAAACTGACCGATTGACCATCTTCGGCAAAATTCAGCACCACGCCTCGGCCGTTTGGGTCAGGATCGGGTTGCAGCGTTCCATCGCCGAGATTCTGGTACGCATCCAGCCGCCAGGTACCTTCGATGGCAGAGTTCGCTTCGCACCCAACTGGATGAGGTATCGAAGATTCTCTCTCGCAGCCAATGGATGTCAGGAGCAAAAGAGATAGAAATATTGTAGGGAATCCTCTCATTATCAATTGTACCTTAATTAAAACGCCACACCTAATCTTACCAGAAAGCGATTGTAGTTCCGATCTTCGGTACGTGAGTTTTGATCCCATAAGGGGGGCTTGTCTACCGTTGCCTCCTGGTGTTTATAGGAAAATGCCAGCGTAAATGCCGCACTGTCGGGCTTGCCGATACGCAGCCCCAAGCCGGGGTTGAGCATCAGACCGCCTTTTGTGTCGAATCCTTCGGAATCTTCATGAAACCAGGTAAAACCGTAACCCGCGTCGGCGCTGGCGTAGAGCCGGGTAGTTCTCTTACCCGCCAAATCGTAACGTAGCCCCGCACCGATGGGACTGATGAGCGCCGAATTGTACCAGTCGATCCCGGTGATGATGCCTACACCGAGCCGGGGGGAGTATTGAATGCCATTGAGCATCTGGAGCGTCAGGTTGGTGCGGTTCTGGACAATTTCCTGCCCGCTACCGCCCTGTCCGGCGTAAGGATCGGCTTTGACTCGCCCCAGCATGATACCTACCTCGGTTTGGTTGAGGTAATGTTTCTTGAAAGCAATCTCCTGCGCCCAAGCCGGGAGCGTAGCGGCAAATAAGATCAGAAGAACAAATATTTTTTTCATGAAATGTCAAGTATTGAGAGCCGATAGCTGAAAGCCCCTAAATCGCCGGACTTCCCACCGGAATTTTGCTTAATTGCCGCAGGTTTTTCGAGTCGCTGGCATCGAACTGATACAGACCGTCCTTCCCGATCATCATCAGCGTTTTACCGAGCGGAATCACATCGTAGGCATCCATTTTCTGAAAGTGCGACAGCAAGTGACTATCTACGTTGAACGGGTCCCGGGCGTCAAAAACTTTCAGGCCGTGCTCACCCTCGCAGAGGTACAGCGTCGGAAAGTCGATACCCAGGCCGTGCGGGTTTTGCATCTGGTAGCTCTTGATGAGTTGCGGACGGTTGAGGTCGCGGATATCCACCAGGTCGAGCTGGTTTTGGGTGCCGCCGCAGAAAGTTCCGGTACGGATCGTCACGTAAGCGACATCGTCGTGAACTACCACCGGGTCGCAGGCGCGGCCGTGCTGGAAGATCGACAATTGCTGCGGTTTGGCCGGGTTGCTATTGTCGTAAATGTGCATCCCGGTGGTAGAACCGATGAAAAGCTTGTCCCGATAGGGGAAAATGGTTTCGATTCCCCAGCCTAACTGTACGGTGGAGAAAAATGCAGGTTTAGTTGGTGTGGATACGTCGAAAAGGTTGAGTTCATTCTGGCCGACGGTGTAAAGGTACTTGTCATATAAAGCAAAGCGAGCCATCGAGCCGCCCTGTCCGTCGCCTCCGCCCCCGCCGCTGGTAGGTGCGGCAGAGCTCGTGTTGACACTCCGAAAGAATGAGGCATCGGCCATCGCAAAAACGGTGTTCCAGCCCCAGCCCCAGTTAGGCGTCGGATTATCATCGCAGTTAGTTTGGATGGTCTCGGTAACAAAAGTCACCTTTTGGGCATCGATGGCCCGGATGTTCGGGTTGTAGTTCCAGGTACCGCCATCGAACTGCCCACTGCGGAATACTTCTTCCACGCGGCTTATTTCTTTAGGGTTTTTGGGATCGGAAATGTCCAGGGCCACCAGATCCGAGTAGCTGTCGGCGTACAGAATGTTACCACGCACGGCCATATCGCCATTACCGGGAATCTTTACAAAAGCCACTGAGCGCGGATTAGCAGGGTCGCTGTTGTCGATGATATGTAGGCCTTCGGCCACTTCGTTGATGAACAGGTACTTATCCCGCACGTAAATCTTGCCCGGATGTTCGAGAGCACGGGGAGCTTCGGTTTTCAAATCTCTGCGAACCTCAAGCAACGAAATGGTAGTTGGAGTAAATTGGCGTCTCACGCGGGTTTCGGTGCAGTTGTCATTGCAGGACCACGCGCTCAGGGCGAGCATCAGGACGCTAGCGGTACGTAACATTGTTTTCATAGTTGGTAAAGGTTTAGATGAATGTTGTTGAATTGTTTATAGGTTGATTTGTAGGGGCGAACCTGTGTGTTCGCCTAGCGTGCGCCAGCTATCGGGCGAACACATAGGTTCGCCCCTACGAAAAAACAAAATCGTCCGAAAGCAGGGCTCTCGGACGATAACGCACCCCGAAAACGCCAGCGGTAGCTGACGCTTAATCTTTGATGATTTTATGGGTTCATAATCTTACCCATGAATAATATCGTGTTGGATGTTTTCTCACTGATAACCAACATAAACGGATGGTCGGCAACGTATGGCTCTAATGGAACGGATGTCACACCCACACCCACCGTAGTGACTGCGGCGGCTTCGGTTCCTTTCTCATCGATACCCAGGTAGGTATTTTGCTTTACCAGACTAACAAAGAGGTCGGCAGTCGGATTGACTTTGCCAAGCTCGGCCTGGTCGCTGAAAGCGCGGGCCATCCCCATTGTCTTCAGTACATCGTTGAGTTTGGCGTCGTACTCGAGCGTAAAACGTGGTAGTCCTACGGTCACCTGCTGCTCCCGCATTGCGGTTTGCAGTTCATTCCAGGCATCGGCGCTCAATCCTTCAATGACTTTATCTACCTGATAATTCTGGCCAGGAATCAGCAGCGTCAGATTGAAATTTCCATTTGCGTAAGGCAGTTGAACAGCAGCGAAACCATTACGTTGCGCAACTTTAAATTTTTCCTTTACGCGCATCATTTTCACTGTTTTCTCGCCATCGTCAGCTAATAGGAAAGGAGTATCGTTGGTTTTCTCTGGATCGAACTGGACTTGCCAATCGCCCTTAAAATAAAGCGCGTTCATCAGAAACAGGACGTCGCTGGGCTTGATTTGGTCAATCACTTTCTTGATTTTACCATTGGTTTTATCGTTGGCCCAGGCATTGATTTTATCTTTAGCATTAGGATCATCAAAGTTGAGTCCGGCTACCTCGGCATCGAACGACTGGCGCAATACGTTCAGGAAATTATCTTCGACACTGAAAGTACTTTGGTACCAAACTGAATTGGCAAGGCCAAGTTGCACCTTTGGATCGGCTTTCGGCAAACCTTCCAGAAGTGCCTGATAGGCTTGATTTAAATCCGCCTGGGACACGCCTTCCATTTTCAGGGTTTTCGAAATTTGCTGGGCGGTTGCACCTTCGGCACCATTCAGCAGCATTCCCAGGGCCATGTGCAGGCTCAGCGGTGAGACGAAAATATTCTCGTTCGCGGGCTGCGTAGCCTGGAATTTTTTAAAAAAGTCAAAGGCAAAATCAGTCGTACGGGCCGCTATGTCCGACGATACCTGTACAGGCTGCCCCGGCTCGGGCGTAACGCCATCGTTGCCGCATTGCCAAAGAAATACGCTGAAAAGTAGTGCCGTAATGGAAACAAATATTTTTTTCATGGCTAATAGATTATTCTAATGGTTGAAGAGAAAACAGCTTACGGTTTCACAGGCTCAAAAAGCTCCGGATTGCTGGCCGAAAGTCTCTGAACCCTTTACTTGTTCTTTCTATATATCTAAGAGACTCTTATTGACAAAAAGGTTGGAACCATACCTGAATTTTTTCAAAAAACATACCTAACCCCCCACGCCATACCGTAAAGCTGCGGGCGGGAGTCGAGTACGCCGTCGCCTTTGAGAATGGAGGCGATGGCTTTTTGGTACGAACCCGTCACGCTGGCGTTCCAATGATCCGACAGGCGATAGTTGACCCGAACACCCGTAGCCGCCGACCAGTTGAGTGATCGATACAGGCCGTCGTCAGCAGTATTCGCGAACACATAGCCCGCCTGAGTTTTAATTTCATTTTGCAGGAACAGGTTAGCCACCACACCTCCAAGTACTGTGTAGTTTAGCTTGCCATCGGGGTTGAGCGTGTAGCCTGCCTGCACCGGAAGTTGGACATAGCGGTAATCATTACTGGTACGCTGGTCGAAATCGATATAGGATCCACTGGATTTGTCAGAAGATGTACCAAAGCCGGGTGCAGCAGAATAGTCACTGCTATGTGAAATGTTTGAGTACAAGGCATCCTCCAGAACATTGGAACTTCGGCTTGTTACGGCGTCCAGGACGTAGCCGTCGCTGGCGAAAGTTGAATTCCCCTGCAAATAACTCAGTCCCGTTTCAACCGACCAGTGCTTCGAGAGCTGTTTGCCTGCTTGGGCCTGCACAGCATACGAAAGTTGCGCTTGGCTACTATTGGAAAGGGCCTGGCGACCAGCATTGGCGCTGGCAAAAGCTGCGGGTGCCGAAGTGACGTTCATTTTAGGGTTGAAGGCGGCGGGCATCAGGCCAAGGCCTGCCCAGAACTCCCGAACCCGTGAACGATGAGGCCGGGCGATCTCCTCCATATCCATTTCGCTGCGAACGGGAATGGAGGGATTCCGAAGATGAATATCTAGTTTTGCCAACTCGTTCATGGGCGATACCGCAGCGATTGATTGGGTCAGTGCCGGGGTGCGTAGCGGCACCGTAGAACTACCCGTGATCACCCGTTCCAGATCACCCGCCGGATCAGACCCAGCCGGGATTTTGCGGGTACTTTGCGTAATAGTAATAACTGTAGGCGTGTGCGGAACGAGTACATTGAGGGTGGACGTTTTGTCCAACATCGATTTCTTTTGGTACGATTCAGGTATCTTATCAGTTGCAATTCTGGAGTCCTTTAAGTTTTCCGCCAGCGAAAGGGAATCGGTAAAGGAGGGCGCGGACTTTTCAAGTTTTAAAGCGGGATTTTGTGAGAAAGTTGTTTCCGGCTGGCTAGTCACCCCAATGGCAATACGCTCCGGCGACTCGATCACGGGCGCTGGTAGAGTGAACAGCTCTCTTTCCCGTTTAGCTTCGGGCTCATCTGCCTGGTCTTTTGCAACGAAATTTTCCGCGCTTGACAAATCGCGGTTGGGTGTCGTTACATTGGGAACCGTCAGGCCCGGTGAGCTCTCCTTTCCGGATTGACTAGCCTGGGGAGCTGTTTTTACGGCAAGTTGCGAGGTAGTTTTCTCACTAACTTCATTATTGGTTAGCAACAAGGGCCAACTTACCAACAGCAAAGCCGCTACGGCGGCAGCGGCATACCACACCTTGGGGTTTTTCCACCATACTAGCGGTACAATAGCCGTTTCCTCTCCGTCAAGACGCTGCTCTATTGCGTCCCAGATCGAAGGTGGCGGAGTTTCGGCAGCGGACTCGAAGGCCCGCTGCCACTCCTGCTCAAATTTGTGTTTTTCTGGTTGATTCATTGTCGAATCGTTGTTCTTGGTTCAATTTTTTCTGTAACAGGCTCCTGGCCCGTGAATACTGTGATTTCGAAGTACCTTCCGAAATGCCCATCAATTCGGCAATTTCGTTATGTTGGTAGCCCTCTATGGCATACAGGTTGAAAACCGTCTGACAGCCTGGCGGCAGCTCGTGAATAAACCCTAAAAGCTGCTGCATCTGGAAGCCGGATAGTGTGACTTCGGCGTCGGGTAAATGGTTGTCATAAGTATGGATGTCGTTAAGTTCCATCGTGTATTTCTGTTTTCGGATGTGCTTTAATGCCGTGTTGACGACGATGGATTTCATCCAGTAATGCAGAGGCGAATCACCCCGGAAAGTATCTATGTTCTCATATATCTTAATAAAAGCGTCCTGCAATACATCCTCCGCGTCGGCTCGGTTTTTGACGTACCGCAGACATATTGCAAACATTTTTCCCCCAAAAACATCGTACAGACGTTTCTGGGCGGTCCGCTCATGCTGGCGACAGCCGTTTACCAGTTCCTGTTCATTTTCTATCATCCGAAGGTAAGGGGTGCTTCGATTGGCTCGTTAACTCTGGTAAGAGTCGGTGCAGGGATAAAAGGTTGGAATAGAATAAGAAGTTTTTTTAATAACGTGAGGAATAGATAGCTTTGTTGCTTTTCGGGAATACAAAGCAGGCTATGGCCCATACACAGTAACAAATCAACAACAAAAACACCTTCATGCAAACTCGCTATAAAAAATGGCTTTTCTGGATTCTCGGCCTGGGAGGCGGCTTGTTTTTGCTGGGGTTGCTGTTGTCGTGGTGGTTACCTGTCCTTTTTAAAGACAAACTGGACACAGCTTTAAAAGAGTCGGTCGTCAATGCGTCCGATAGTCTGTACCGGATTAGTTACGACGATATCAATATTAATATTCCGTTGGGTAACGCCGAAGTACGGGGCGTGAAGCTTACCCCCGATTCTACTGTGTACCAACGCCTGGTCCAGGAAAAAAATGCTCCAAACGACCGCTTCGACCTGCAGGCGGCACGGGTGCAGCTGAGAGGGGTGTCGCTGTGGCGGTTGTTATTTTATAAGTCGCTGAATATGGGCGGTGTTTTCATTAATCGTCCCGTGGCGAACATCATCCATGATCCGAAAGAGTACAATGATGATAAGCCCAGAAAATCTCCCTACGAACTGATAAGTAAACTACTGAATTCGATTCGGATCGGTAAAATCAGTCTCGACAACGTGGACTTTACTTATGAGGACAGGCAGGACGCCTCAAAAGAACCCCAGAAAAGCGAATTAAAAAAGCTTTATCTGGATGTGACGGGATTTGTATTGGATGAGGAGTCGGAAAAGGACACGAGCCGTCTGTTTTTCTCCGATGACATCAGCCTGCGGGCCGAAGGTCTGGAATTACCATCAGGCAATAAACAGTATCTGTTCAAAATGGCGGAATTACGGTTTTCTTCAAAAGATAGTACCCTACAGGTAAAGAAAGTACTTTACAAACCCCTCTTGTCTAAAAATGAATTCAGCCGCGCTGCTGGCTATGCGACCGACCGCCTTGATTTGGAATTTAACAATATCAAAGCCACCCAGGTGGATGTGAAAAGATTTCTGATGGATCGTCAGCTTTTTGCTAAAAGGCTCGACATTGACGCCGGACTCATCGATGTGGACAAAGACAAACGTTACCCAATCGATCCTGCCGGGAAAAGTTATCTCTATCCACACCAATTGCTTTTGAAAGCAAAGACGAAAGTCGGTTTCGAGACGGTTTATCTCAAAAGTACCCGTGTCCGTTATGGGGAGCTGAATCCCAAGACCGAACGCCGGGGGGCGGTCTATTTTGATGGCACTCATGGTACCATTACTAATCTGACCAATGACTCGGCATGGGTGAAGAAAAACCCAAGGTGCCGTGTTAATGTTGACACCCGCTTCATGGGGACGGGCAAACTAAATGCTTATTTTGTCTTTAACCTGGCCTCGCGAGCGGGAGATTTTAGCTGTGGGGGCAAAATGAGCGATTTTGACATGACCAAAGTCAATGAAGTCACCAAAGCCCTCGCTAGAGCCTCGGTGCAGTCGGGACGGGTATCTAAGCTGGATTTCAACATCGATGCAAACAGCGTTCAGTCATCGATCAATCTGCAACTGCAATATGATAATCTGGAAGTGAATGTATTAAAAGTGGACGACGAAACGGGCAAACTCAAAAAGAGAGGATTTCTCTCTCGGGTCGCCAACAACATCGTCCTGAATGAGAACAATCCCCGGGAAGGCCGTCCCGTGCGTGTTGGCGAAGGGGAAGTACTGCGGGCCGAGGACGAATCATTTTTTAACCTTATTTGGCACACGATATTCGTCGGGATTAAAGACGTAGTGATCGGGCGAGGGAAAAAGTAGCTTAAGCTTAGTACTTTAGTAACCATTTAATTTTTTGCCGCTCGTCGGCATGAGTATAAAACCTAATATCAGTATAATGAGTAATCAGAAAAATTCTTTACGTATTTTAGTAGTAGGCTGTGGGAATATGGGCGCATCACATGCTACTGCCTACCATAATCTGGAAGGTTTCGAAATTTGCGGACTTGTCTCGACGGGAAAAAGCAAGGAAAGATTAAATGAAAAACTGGGTGGCCAGTATGCTCTGTACAGCGACTTCGACGAAGCGCTGGAAACCACCCAGCCCGATGCAGTCTGCATCTCGACTTATCCCGACACGCATGAGGAATTTGCCGTAAAATCTTTCGCTAAAGGATGCCACGTTTTCATCGAAAAACCTGTGGCCGACTCCGTGGAAGGTGCGGAGCGGGTAGTAGAAGCGGCCAATAAAGCTGGAAAAAAACTAGTGGTGGGCTATATTCTGCGGCATCACCCGTCATGGGAGAAGTTTGTTGAGCTTTCGCACGAGTTGGGCAAACCGCTGGTGATGCGCATGAACCTCAATCAGCAAAGCCAGACCGACATGTGGACCCTGCATCGCAATCTGATGAAAAGTCTGAGTCCCATCGTGGATTGCGGTGTGCATTACATCGATGTCATGTGTCAGATGACGCGCTCCCGGCCCGTGCAGGTCAACGCCATCGGCGCCCGGCTCACGGAGGACATACCGGCGGGCAACTATAACTACGGCCAATTGCAGATTCGCTTTGAAGACGGCTCGGTGGGCTGGTACGAGGCGGGCTGGGGACCTATGATCAGCGAAACAGCCTTTTTTGTCAAAGATGTCATCGGACCCGAAGGCTCGGTGTCGATTGTGGCCAAAGACGCAGGCGGCGCGGGCAAATCGTCGTCCATTGAAGCCCATACCAAAACTGAATCTATCCGCTACCACCATGCCGCCTTGGATGGCGACGATAAATTTGCTAAAGAAGACACCTGGATCAACCTTGCTGACGAACCCGATCACCAGGAGCTTTGCGATCGCGAACAACTATACTTCCTGAAAGCTATTCGCGAAAACACTGACCTGACCGACCACATGGCCGATGCCGTTAACAGTCTGCGCATCGCCTTCGCCTGCGACGAATCGGTACGCACGGGCCAAGTAATAGCTTTGTAAAAGTGGCGCAGCATTGCCTTTTGTCCTTTTCCGGCTCTTCTGACAACTTTTTGGGCCAACTAGGCGTTTGACAAAAAAACGATTGATCATCCATTTAATAATCAAAATGAAAAAGACTTTGTTAATTTTTTCGCTGGTAGTATTTGCTTTTACTACTGTGATAGCTCAGAAACCCAGCCCCAAAATGACCGCCGAGGGCAAAAATGTAAGCGTAGTGTATGGTCAGCCATCTAAGCGTGACCGTGTCATTTTCGGAAAAGAGGGTAGTGGTAGTCTGGAACCATACGGAAAAGTGTGGCGTACTGGAGCCAACGAAGCTACCGAAATCACCTTTAAAAAAGATGTCATGTTTGGCGGTAAGCCTGTAAAAGCAGGTACTTATTCGCTCTATTCCATTCCTGGTGAGAAGGAATGGACAGTGATTTTGAATCCCGAGTTGAAGCAATGGGGAGCCTTTAATTACGATAAAGTAAAAGATAAGGACGTAGCCCAGGTTACTGTACCAACCAAAAACTACAAGACCTCTGCCGAGAAGCTAATGTTTGATGTCAAGGACGATAGCAAGCTCGTTTTCCAGTGGGATAAACAGGGTTTTGAAGTACCCCTTAAGTACCAGAAGTAGTCTTAGGGATGAAAGTTTTTTCAGCCTGACCCACCCGGGTCGGGCTTTTTTATTTTCTAATTTCCGACAAACTCATCGCGTCGCGGTTCCGTAACCATACCGCCTGATTGAGCTGGGTGTTGGCCCGCATGTTCAATAGGCCGGAAGCCAGGCCGGTGCCCAGGGAGAGAATGAAAAATGGCCGATAAAAGTCGCGGTTACCTGAAACTAGTGTATAGATAGTCCCGGCTGAACCCACCAGCGACACAACAAGCGCAACATTGCGGTTACGCTGTGAACGAGAGTACAATTGCATACCCCCCGGCGAAAGCATGAACTCGCGGCGTAGCTGCGCGTTGCCTGTGTACTCAATGTTGTTGCGTACGTAGCGGTTCGGGCTGATCAGGTAAATCGTTTCACGGTCGTACAACTCCTGAATAGAGCGCCGATCAGCATCTTGCGCTTTTACATTTTGTAAAAGGCTGATTAGCAACAAAAGGCAGATAAAGGAAATGCGCAGTACCTTATTTGTACTTGGAATAACTACCTGTTCAGCCATTAGAAAAGCATAAAAATTTTTGGAAAAAAAATAATGCCGCCCACCACCGCTGCCGAAATGGCCACAATAAGTACCCCGCCAGCCGCCAGATCTTTCACTGCTTTGATGAGGGGATGGTAGTCGGAGGTGACGGCGTCTGCCAGTTTTTCAAGTGCGGTATTGAATGCTTCCGCCGCCCACACCAAGGCGATTTGCGTTACGATCAGCGCCCATTCCGTGGTAGAAAGCTGAAAATAGATTCCCGCTACCAGAGCGACCACCGCCGCGAACAGGTGGATACGGGCGTTATTTTCAAAAATGAAGAGGTCGGCGATACCCTTGCCCGCGTAGCGAAAACTGCGAAAGGCCTTGCGAAGATCGACGGGAAATTTCATAATGGAGCGGCTATCGCTTCTTGACAAATTCCTGCATCATCACCCACTCGCGGCCTGGTGATTTGACCTTAAAGGTTTCCAGGTTGCCCCGGTCCTGTAAGGTAATGTAGGCGTTTTTGCCCTTACGGCCTCCAAAACAAATGTTGGACACTTTCTTGCCGATGGTGGGAATAACCTTAACGACTTTCCCGGCGGGCGAAAGCACGGCTACCTGCCCCAGGCCGTGGCGGGCCACGTACAGGTCACCGTTGGTGGTACATCGCATCCCGTCCATCCCGCCGTCGGCGAATTGATGCAGCAACCGCTTGTTGGAAAGCGTCCCATCGGCAGACAGATCAAAGGCCCAGATGTTACGCTGCACACTTTCGTTCACGTACAAAGTCTTTTCATCGGGACTGACTTCGATCCCATTGGTAGTACCCATGTTCTCCGCCACCAAACGCGTTTTACCATCTGGTGCTACATGCCACACCTGTCCGGTACCGTCCTTCCAATTAGGGTCCGAACAGAAAATGTGACCCGAACGAGTGATAGCTAGGTCGTTAGGCTGGTTCATGCGCGGTTCGTGGGCATACACGCTTACCTCCCGGGTTAGCAAATTGGCCTTCAGAACATTGTGTCCCGTGAAGTCGGCGATGTAAAAAGTATTGACGTCGCCGAAGCGGATACCGTTGCCCGTGCTGCCTTTGGGTAAGGTGATAAAAAAACTGGTCTTGCCGCGTCGGCTGATCTTGGCGATGGTACCATCCTGAGCAAAGTTGACCGCGTATACATTGCCGTCGGCATCCACCGCCGGGCCCTCGCAGTTACTCGTGAATTCTTCGGGTACTGTAAAGGTCTTAGTGGCAGGAGGCGGGTCCGTTTGCGCACATGCGGGAATGAATGGACTAAGGCAGATAAAAGAAGAGAGTAGTGTTTTATATAAATTCATAGGCCTAAGGGTTTTCGAGCCAGAAAGGTAAGCGTTTTCAAGTTATTGCCTATTTTCGACAAGGCAAAAAAGCCGAAGCATTTCTGCCCCGGCTTTTCTAATCTTGATATTTTTCAGAAAAAAGCGAAAGCGACCAGCCGCTATACGTCTTTCCATTTAATAGCGCAGCCGATCGCTCTGGTAGTAGTAACGGTGACGGGTTTTCCAGCCAAAAGGTTGGAAACAGCATCTTCTACATAGCGCTTCCTGACGCTTCCCGGATCTTGGGGGTTATCGTCCAGGGTGCCGATGTACCGAACGGTAAACTTCCCCCCGTTATTCTGCAGCACATAAACCTGGGGAGTGCGGTTGGCCCCGAAAGCCCTCGCCACGGTTTGGGAATCATCCACCAGATAAGGATAATTATGGCCTTTGGCGTTGACGTGGTCCCGTAACCGATCAAAATTATCGTCTTCATAAGACTTCGGGTCGCTTGGGTTGATGGCTACCACGGGATAACCCTGGCCGGCAAATTTGCTGTTTAAAGCCCCGACACGGTCTTCGTAAGCCTTCGAGAAAGGACAGTGATTGCAGGTAAACACCACAATGACCCCTTTCTGATTGTTGAAATCGCTGAGTGAGACAGTACGTCCATCCACACTTCTCAACTGAAAATTGGCTACAATATCACCAATTCCGTAGTCAGCCGCTACGGGATGTATACTCCGGGCGGCAAAGCCGGCAAATGGTAGTTGGACGGATGCAACCAGACCAAATAGCAAAGTGACATACAGGCGATTGAGGTATCTTTTCATTTCATAGGAATTTAATTTTTGTTTTGACGATTCAACGTCTCTACGGTCATTCATCCATAAAGTGACTTAACTCGTAAGCCAACGTTTCATAGTCGAATGACTTTTCGTAGAATGTTCTTTTGACCTGCATTGGATTGAAAATGAGCGTAGCGGGCAATGCTCCCGACCACTTGGCGTCCACTTTCTCTATCCAGCTGTTGGCGTCGGGCTCGTTGAGAAGCCATACGGTACTTTTCAGTTTCATACGCTCCACCATCGGAATGAGCCTCGCTTCTCTATCTTGTACAAAATCCATGCTGACCAGCACGATCCTGACTTTTTGGCTGGCAAAGTTGCGGTTAAGTTCTTCAAAACAAGGAAGTTCTTTTACGCAGGGGCCACACCAGGTAGCCCAAAAGTTAACGACATAGGTCGTGTCGGTATTTGAATTCAGGATTTTTTCCAACGCCGACCACTTTACTTCGAGTACTCTTGGGGCCTTTGGTTTATTGGAAAATAATTTTTCTTTTCTCTCTTCTTCGTTTGCAAACGCGACAAAATCGCTGTTGTCGGGAGCAAAGTCATATTGGGAGTAAGCATTTGTTATATAAGATAACAGGCAGATTGTCAGCAAGTATTTCGTCCTCATCCTTCTCATTTATCAGTTTGCCGTGAATATAATTAAAGCACCTATCAAGGATAGTGCCAAATTTTCGTAGTCCAATAATATTAGTGTGTTGAAGACGGTAAAGCCGAATAGCCGTACCGGTAAGAAAAGGAAACCTGCAAATCGGCTTGCTAACTTGGGGAAAAGAATTTGGGGATACACTTTGTGAATTGAGCAGCAAGTCCTTATCTTTGCCCCTCATTTCAAAAAACCAGGTCTAATAATGTACGCAATCGTAGAAATCGCAGGTCAGCAATTCAAGATTGAAAAGGGCCGCACCATCTTCACCAATCGGCTTGAAGGGGATGTGGACGCTGCACTTGTTTTCGACAAAGTCCTCCTCACTGACGATGGAGGCACGATCCAGATCGGTGCCCCCGGCATCGAAGGCGTTTCGGTCAATGCCACCATTCTCGAACACTTGAAAGGCGAGAAAGTCATCGTGTTCAAGAAAAAGCGCCGTAAGGGCTACAAAAAGAAAAACGGTCACCGCCAGTACTTGACGAAGATCCGTATTGACGATATAGTAATTTAGTTGTGAATGAGCGATTGAGTGAATAATTTATTTTGATTTACTCAATTGGCTAGTGTTAAGAATATTTTATTCTCTCATTCATAATTCACCCATTTAAAATTAAAAAAAGATGGCACACAAGAAAGGTGTAGGTAGTTCCAAGAACGGACGGGATTCGAATCCTAAATATTTGGGTGTGAAGCTCTTTGGTGGGCAGCATGCCAAGGCGGGCAGCATTATCGTTCGCCAGCGTGGTACAAAGCACAATCCTGGTCGCAACGTCGGTCTGGGCCGTGACCACACGCTATTTGCGTTGGTTGAGGGTCATGTAGTGTTCACCAAGAAAGCCAAAGGTAAGTCCTGGGTTTCCATTGAACCTATTGCTGCCGAAGCCAGCGAAGCGCAACCCACGGCAAATGCACCCGTAGCTGCCGAGGCATAAGCTCACTTCGTTTTGAAATAAAGCTATTGAATTAGCGGAAAGCCCGATGGATTTACTCTATCGGGCTTTCCGCGTTCCCGAAGCGGGTACTTTTGCTTTCTGAAATTTTTAATCAAAAACGATTGTTTGAAAGAACTACGAACTGATTACCCGAAAATCAGTCATTGTCCATTATTCCCTGTCTATTATAAATCATGTTGAATCGCCCCGTTTATATCTATACCGAACTGAGTCCTAATCCAAACTCCATGAAATTTGTCTTGAATTTCGAGTTGGTACCCGATGGACTATCGTTTGATTACCCTTCTCATGCGGCTGCTCTGGAAGAGGGAAAAGCTTCACCATTGGCAGCAGATTTATTCCAGTTCCCGCATGTAAAGCGGGTGTTTATCGCCAGTAACTTTGTGACTATTACCAAGGACGATACCACGCAATGGGAAGAAGTACTGTACGACACCAAGCAATTTATTAAAATTTACTTCGAAGAGAATCAGCCCGTTTTTGAGCCCAAAACCATCGAAAGTAATACGATGGTGGTGGAAGAAAACGACACCCAGGTCGTACAACAAATCAAAGCTGCTCTCGATCAATACGTGCGTCCGGCCGTGGAGTCCGACGGCGGAGCCATCAACTTCCATTCTTTCGATGAAGATTCCGGTGCGGTGAAGGTTCTCCTCCAAGGCTCGTGCAGTGGCTGCCCGTCTTCGACTTTAACCCTGAAAGCGGGAATTGAAAACCTGCTTACCCGGATGGTGCCAGGTGTAAAAACGGTGGTTGCAGAGGGAGTTTAAGGTAGTTGAAAGTGGATAGTTGATAATGCGCTCTTAACTATCCACTTTCAACTAACGAAAGATTGTTACGCTTCCGCTTTTTACAGGTAAGTCGGGATGAAGTTTGATGACGTAGTAGTAGGTGGCGGCTGGGAGGTCCTCGTTGTTGAATTTCCCCCCCCAGTTTTTGTCATAGCCCTTTGAACTGAATACTTGATTGCCCCAGCGGTTAAAGATATTCACTTCGCAATCCGTGTAAGCCGCGCTGTTTTCGATTTCCCAGGTGTCGTTGGTACCGTCGCCGTTGGGAGTGAAACCGTTGGGAATTTTGACGGGGGGCAGTACTTCCACTACGATTTCACTTTCCGAAAAACAGCCGTTGGCTGTCGAAACGCGCAAGCGGTAGGTAGTTGTTTGTTGCGGCGAGGCGATGGGTTGCGCCACATTCGGATCATTCAAGCCTAGTGGAGGCGACCATTCATAGGTGGCTCCTTCTGTTACCGAGCTCCTGATTTGCAGACTATCGCCCTGCACAATCACTTTTTTATTACCCAAGAAAGCCCTCGGTGCGGAAGTCACGCGTGCTATTTGTGTCTGCATGGCCACGCAGCCGTTCGGAGCTTTGTATGTGTATAGTATTGGATGGCTGCCCAATCCGGCCTGATTGGCGTCGAATGTACTACCATCTACCCCTTTACCGGAGAAAGTACCCCCGGCTGGCGTAGCGGACAAGGAAAGCGTCGCATTGGCCTGTCCGCAAAGCGCGGGCAAAGAGTCAAAAAGTACCTCGGGAAGGGGCTTGACCGTAATGCGTAATGTGTCGGAGCGACGCGAGCAACCTGTGCTGGTATCGCTGACTTCTACGGAATAAACCCCTGCTTTCTTGATCAGATTGGTCGGTCCGATGGGATTGGTCTGAGGTACTTCTGCCTGGTACCAGACATAAGTGAAATTCGGACCCGTACTGGCTTGCAGCTGCACAGAATCACCCTCACAAATGACCCGTGAAGGGGCGGTTACGGCCGCAGGTGGGCGAGCATTTAGCCGCACGGTCACTGTGTCAGAACTGACGCATTGTGTGACAACGTTGGCGGCCTTCACTATGTAAACGCCCGCTTCCGTAACGCCTGATAACGTATTGAACGTTGCACCGGGCAGGGTAGCACCGTCTTTTTGCCAGCGAAACGACCAGCCCGCACCGCCCACGTTTACCGTCAAATCCAGGGGAGTACCTTCGCAAACACTGGCTTTCGGGCCGGGTGTAATGTTTACTTTTTCCTGCGAACGGTACTTTACACCAAACTTCTCGCCCAGCGTACTGGCGTTGCCGCAGCGATCGGCAAAAGTTTTGACCACGTTGTATACGCCTTCCTGCGTGATGGTAATGGCTGGACCGGTGGCCTCTTTGAGGTTCACTCCGTTGCGTTGCCATTGATAGGCAAACTGCGGATTGGTTTCAGCTTTGAGTTGAATGGTGTCGCCCCGACAAATACCTACCTCAATCAGCGAATCGCCTTCCGCGATAGTCGCACCGGGAGGAAGCAGGGCGTCTTCAATAGCTACTGGCGGTGGATTGTCATTGTTACAATCGATGACCAGCAACTGATAGTCACGATGCGACTCACCGAGTTTTCGACCGCCCCGGTATTCTTCTACCACCACGCGATACACGAAAAGTCCCGTTTCGGTGGGAGTAAGGCGAATAGTCCCGGTTTCGGGATCGAGTGAAAAAGCGGGCTGACTCGGCACAGGATTGGCCGGACCGTAACCATTTGCCCATTCGTTTTTGGGATAAGGCCCCGCCGTGGAAGGAGCCAGTGGATCAATGCCGAAGGGTTGGCGGGTGCTGTTGAATGGGGTGTCGAGGCGGTAGCGTAGTTCATCACCATCGGGGTCGGTTGCGCCCGACTCAAAAGTATAGGGCGTATTGCGGCAGAGAATTTCGCCGTTGGCTGCCCCAAACACCGGCGAGCGATTGGCCGTCGAAACGGGAGGAAACTCGGCGTAGAGTACCAGTGACGAGGTTCCCACCCCTTTAATATTGCTGATGTCGGCTGAGCGGCAGCAACGTTCCCAACTCACGTAATAGCCATCCTGATGCGCATATTCACTCAATGGAAGCCGGGTTTCGGCGCAGAATTGAACAACGTTGATTTTTAGATTCCGCGACGCGGCGCAGCCCGGATTAGTGAAGGGAAGTGGCTGCTTGCTGGTTTGTTTTAGCCGTAAATCGATAAGACGGGCGTTATCGAATTTTCGAAAGAATGATACGGTAATCTCATTCTGCTCGGCGTTAGGGTCGGTACTGTTGGCGTCGTAGTAAAGGGTCACACACACGTCGTAAACACCCGTTAAGTTGTTCTTGGGCGAGATTGTGATATTACCACCAATAACGTGTGCGGCCTGCGAAGGGGTCAGTGCAATTAGCGTGGCTGCCCATCCCCACAAAATCCAACCTATCGCTCGCTTCTTCATTATCTTGTCTGTTCCTGTTGGCATCCTGTTGATGCGCAATTTCAGTGCCAATTTAATGATAAAATGGTATTAATAAGGGGAGGGGCGTTTTACGGGTAAAGTAGTACTTTTGTGAAGAGAAGAATGGAATAATCCTGAATAGTTAAGAGGCCGATAGCTGAAAGCCGACAACCACCCCATGAGCAAATATTATTTTCTGAAAATAAAAGAGATTACCCACGAAACGCCAGACGCCGTCACGCTGCACTTCTGGCATCCATTAAGCGAAGTGATCAAGTACCAGCCCGGCCAGTTTTTGACGCTGTTGCTTCCACAAAACGGTAGTAAAGTCCGTCGGTCCTACTCAATGTCCAGTTCTCCTTTCACTGATGTGTCGCTGGCTATTACCGTAAAACGACTACCGGGTGGTTTTGCCTCGGAGTACTTGACGAAGGAAATAAAGGTGGACGACGTGCTGGAAGTAATGGAGCCAATGGGGCATTTCGTGCCTAAATTAGACGCCGACCAGAAACGCAATGTGGTCTTGATAGGAGCGGGCAGCGGCATCACGCCGCTGATGTCCATTGCCAAATCGGTGCTGATGGTGGAGCAGGAGAGTACCGTTTATCTGCTTTACGGCAACCGGAATGAGAAAAGTATTATTTTCAAAAATCAACTGGACGCTCTCCAGGCGAAATACGGCGAGCGCTTTCGATTGATCTATACGCTCAGCCAACCCTCATCTCTCTGGACTGGCGAAACAGGACGGCTCAACAAAAGCCAAATCCTGAAAATCATGGAAGGCTTGCCTAAGCTCGATCCCGCTTCGACCGACTACTACCTGTGTGGTCCTGAGGATATGATGGAAGAAGCCAAACGCGCCCTGGACATCCTGGCCGTTCCGGCCGAGCGCATTCACAGAGAAAGCTTCCTGACCGCCACCACCGCCAAAGCCCATGGCGACGTGACCGAAGCGCCTGAGGATGTCGATGACGATTCGCCGAAGGGGCACGAAGTGATGGTACTTTATGAAGGCAGTGAGTATAAATTTCGGGTAGAACCGCACCAGACTGTACTGGAAGCGGCGCTGGATCTGGACATCGACCTGCCTTATTCCTGCCAGGCGGGTATGTGTACCGCCTGTATGGGACGCTGCGTATCAGGAAAAGTGCATTTGGACGAGGAAGATGCGCTATCGAAAAGTGAATTGGAAGCGGGCTTTATACTCACTTGTGTCGCGCATCCGATGAGCGATGATGTGGTACTTGAAGTGGAATAACTACATCTGACAAGGGTAGTTGTCAAATGTTACTTACACTTGTCCAGTATTTCTTTTGCAAGCTTTTTCGCCAGGTCCAGGTTTACTGCTTTGTCCTTACTCACGTTGGCAATGATTTGGAAAGTAGTCGCACCCACTAAAACCGTCAGGTAGTTTTCCTCTTTATTGAACGAGGCAGCATCGCCAAGTCCCGGCACGTCCTCAAACTTGTCTTTGGCCGCCATACCTTTGGCCATGCCTGACGCCGTTTCGGCTTGTTCCTTGGAATAATTAGGGTCGCTCTTGATTCGTTCCTCGGCTGCTTTGAAGGCCCGATCCATCTCCTCCTGCGTAGGATTGCGGTAATAGGCCTTAAAGTTTTCGAGAGGCGTGGCTTTTTTGCCAATCATATATAAGTCGCTTCCTATCTACATCACGCCAATCTCGTTTTGGAGAGGAACCTCCATAGTCGAATTGCCTATTTTCATTGTTCGAGTTCGGTCGCTTTTCCAGGAATATAGGTACTTATCTTTGGAAGCGTCACGCTCAGGGGCGCTTTTGTCGTACTTCATCTTGGCATCGGGCATTTCGCCGGTGTAGTGCTTCCTGATGACATCCAATGGTAGTAGTTCATCCATTTTACGTTGGTATGAAAGAATGCAGTCACCCTTTCCCGAGTCGTTGGTGGTAGCAGCTTCTGTGGATAGCAGAGAGGTAGTAGTTGCGCTGGTACCTTCAGCATCGCCGCCGCAGGAAACCGAAAGCAGGGAAACGGCCAGCAGGGCTGGAAAAATAAGGTTTTTTCTCATAAGAGTTGGTAGGAGGAATATGACCTTGGGGTGAAAAGTCGGTTAACGATTTGGCTGCGTAAAGCAGAAATATTTCTCTGCTTCTAACAATGATGGCCTAGCAATCGGAATCGCGGTAGCCGCTGTTGGTCACAACTACCTATTAAAAGGTTTTTACCCCCTTTGCTTGATGGGTAGCCAGGAAAAATCAGGTAGGTATTTCGGTAGATTGAGGGATAGTCGAACTCTTCATAAAAGAGTGCACAACGCCGCAAAACCATTCATCCTGCATCACTTTTTATGAAAAAATACGTCGCCGCCATCGACCAGGGCACTACCAGTACTCGTTGCATCCTCTTCGACCGTCAGGGAAATATTGTTTCCGTGGGTCAGAAGGAACACGAACAGATTTATCCCAAGCCCGGCTGGGTGGAACACAACCCCGACGAAATCTGGAAAAATACGCTGGAAGTCATCGCCCTGGCCAGGATCAAGGCATCGGCCGATGTCGGCGATGTGGCAGCCGTTGGGATTACCAATCAGCGCGAAACGACCGTAGTCTGGAACCGTCGTACGGGCAAACCTTACCACAATGCGCTGGTCTGGCAGGACACCCGGACGGGCGCTTTGGTGGCGAAATACGAAAAAGAGGGTGGGATTGATCGCTTCCGTTCTGTTACGGGCCTGCCGCTGGCGACCTATTTTAGCGGATTAAAGCTGAAATGGTTGCTGGACAATGTCGATGGTCTTCGCGCCGATGCCGAAAAAGGAGACGCGATTTTTGGTAACATGGACACTTTCCTGATTTGGCACCTGACGGGTGGGGCCAAAGGCGGCATTCACGTTACGGATGTGACTAACGCCAGCCGCACGCAACTCATGAATCTACGGACGCTGCAATGGGACGCGTCGATGCTGAAAGCCTTTGATATACCCGAAGCTATGCTGCCCGCCATCAAAAGTAGTAGTGAGGTTTATGGCCAGGTAGTTTCGGAGTCGCTGCCGGGCGTTCCGGTAGCCGGAGCGCTGGGCGACCAGCACGCGGCGCTTGTCGGGCAAGCCTGTTTTGAGCCGGGTATGGCTAAAAATACCTACGGTACGGGCTGTTTTCTGGTGATGAATACCGGAGACGAGTTGCAGGTTTCAGAAAAAGGCTTACTCACTACGATCGCATACAAATTCGGCGATCAGCCCGTGCAGTACGCACTGGAAGGTAGTATTGCCATCGCGGGAGCACTGGTGCAGTGGGTACGCGATAATCTGGGATTGATCCAAAAGAGCAGCGACATTGAGGCACTGGCCCAAAGCGTGGCCGACAATGGTGGCGCCTATTTCGTCCCGGCGTTTTCCGGGCTTTACGCCCCCCACTGGCGCAATGATGCCCGTGGTGTCATCGCCGGACTGACTCGCTACGTGACGAAGGGTCACATCGCCCGCGCCGTGCTGGAAGCCACTGCTTACCAAACCGTAGATGTCGTGAATGCTATGGAGGAAGACTCGGGCATCGAGCTGAAATCGTTGCGCGTGGATGGTGGCATGGTGGCAAACCAAATGCTCATGCAGTTTCAGTCAGATATGCTGAATGCTCAGGTGGTGGCTCCCGCCGTCGCCGAAACTACCGCTCTGGGTGCTGCCTACGCGGCGGGGCTGGCCGTAGGCTACTGGAAAGACCTGGATGACCTGCGGAAAAACTGGGCGATTGCGCAAACATGGAACCCGAACATGGACGAGGCCCAGCGAACGGAACTTTACAAAGGTTGGCAGAAGGCAGTAACGAAATCGTTTGGTTGGGAGGAGTAAGGGAAGAAAATTTCCTATTGATTGACTGAGTCATTATGACCTAGCTCCCAACCCAACCATCCCAAAACTACCAGGTACTCCACCGCCACGATCCACAAATTCTCCTGAAAATCAGACTGCCCGTAAGCTATGTAAGTTAATGGCAGTAGCGCTGACCACACAATCGGGAACCGGAACCGGGACAAAACGCTCAAAGCGATGAGCGGTACAATGTACCACGGGTGCACCGTCGTGGCGCAAAGCAGGTAGGATGTAAGGGCAAAAAGCCAGCGCTCGGATAGCGTGAGTCTTATTTTCCGAGACCATGAGAAAAATAGAATGAGCGATACGGACAGCAACGCCAGCAATGGTCCTATGGTGGCAATCGGGTTGTAGCCCATGACGAATGTGCCGATTCCCCGCAGCAGGTAGTACAAACCGGCGTTGAACTCGAAGCGGCGGAAGTATAGGTCGAGGCTGGTTGAGATATTCTCAATAATCGTCAGGTTGAAGAAAAACAGGAAGGGCAAAAGAAAAACTACCCCCACCGTCAGCGCGTATTTCAGATTTTTCGGCCAGTCATTTTTGTCCAATAGGGCTGGAATAAAAATGAGCGGCAACAGCTTTACGCCCGCCGCCAAGGCCAGGAAAGTCGCCGAAGAAGTTTGCTTTTGTTTTAAATAAAAAAATAAACCTGCCAGCAAAAAGCATATCGTTAGCCCTTCGTAGTGGAGATTACCTACCAATTCCACGATAGCCAGCGGATTAAGCGCGTAAAGCAGTACGCCCCGCTGCGCCTTTGTCTGTTCTTTTCCCAATAATTTCAGCAGCTGATAGAGCAACCAAAGTGTCGCTATTTCACCCAAAAAAATGGGTAGCCGCAGCCAGAAAATTGTTGCTGCTTCTGTTTTGCCAAGCATGGATGCCACCGCAAACCAGGCCTGCAATATTGGCGGATAAACGGTGTAGTAGTCGGGAGAGTTGAGTTTTTGGAAAAGAGATTCTGTCAGCCCTGCCTGATCTGCGGTCGGGGTAGTAAGCATCTCATGGGGCAGATACAAGAATGGATTATAGCCATGAGCCAGTAGACGCCCGTCCCAGATGAAGCGGTAGACGTCGTCAGAAAGTTGGGGCAGGTGAACCATTCCCAAAAGGCGGAAAACAATCGCTGCGCCGATCAACCATTTGAAAGGTACATCTGCCTGAAAGCGAATCGCGATTCCGTACAGCAAAAACAATACGGCCCATAAGCTCAGTAAGGTGAAAGTGTCGGTGCGGGTAGTTTGGAATAAACAAAAGTATCCCGCTGCTGCTGCCACGATTCCTCCGCCCCAAAATAGTCGTTTCATGGCTTTGCCATCGAATGCCGTACCGACCAGTAGGCGATGAATCCGAAGCCCAGCACCAACACAGTATGAAAAGCCAGCGCACTATAATTGTGCGTGACCAGTCCCAGCACGATTCCTCCCAAAAAATAAAATACCAGTGCCCACTCCACCCAGGTAAGCGGCGGAATTTTCCGAATTAGATACGCATTGGACTGCCAGCGGTCGCCACGTTGGTTGACGTTGAACTTGGGGGTGCGGACGAATGGTGTTTTTCGGCCTAAGTACCCTTCAAGTACTGCCACGGCGTTGTGCAGGGATAGTCCGAGCATAATAGCCAGGAAAGTCGGGAAGGTGATGATAAATTCCCAAAAAGTACCGCCGCGCCGCCGGAAGGCCGTCCAATAGAACACACCCATGATAATCAGGCTTAACTGAAAAAAAGTCAGCCAGCCCCAGCCTAATTTCAGCCCCAGCATCGGGACACTCAGCAGGGCAGTGGCCAGCGTGGCGACAAAGATGGAGCTATTGAGCAGGTGAAAGGAGGCGTACCATTTGGTGGCGAAAGAAAGTTCGGGTGAGCGCCATACATTGCCCAGGTTCTTGCGGGCGCATTCGGCAGCACCTTTGGTCCAGCGGTACTGCTGCGATTTCACGGCGGGAACGGTTACGGGTAGTTCGGCGGGCGAAACCAGACCTTCGAGATACACAAATCGCCAGCCGCGCTGCTGCGCCCGGTAGCTGAGGTCCAGGTCTTCGGTGAGCGTATCCGCCGACCAGCCGCCTGCGTCGATGATGGTACTTTTGCGCCAAATGCCTGCTGTGCCGTTGAAATTGATGAAATGCCCACCCGCGTTGCGCCCCACCTGTTCGACGGTAAAGTGAGCATCTAGGCCGAAGGCTTGCATCCGGGTGATGAGGGAATAATCCTCGTTGAGATGCCCCCAGCGCGACTGCACCACGCCCACTCGCGGGTCGGAGAAATAAGGAATAGACTTTTTCAGGTATTCAGGTTTGGGAACAAAATCCGCGTCGAAAATAGCGATGAACTCGCCCCTTGCCTGCGTGAGTCCGTGGGCCAGCGCTCCCGCTTTGAAGCCCGTTCGGTCGGCGCGGCGAACGTGTTTTATATCAAAACCCTGCGCCGCGTACTCCACTACTTTACGCGCGATGATCTCCACGGTATCATCAGTTGAATCGTCCAAAAGCTGGATTTCCAGCAGCTCCCTGGGATAATCGAAAGTCACCACCGCCGCTATCAACCGCTCGATCACGTACCGTTCATTGTATACGGGGAGCTGAACCGTGACTACGGGCCAGGCTTTTGATTCGGGAGTAACCTGAATGGAGTCGCTTGCCGCTTTGTGGCTTTTTGGTTCTTTGGCTTCTTCCTTCCAATAAGCAAAAACCAATCCCACCTGCGACAGACTGTACGCAAAAATGAACAGGATAGCCAGCAGAAAAGGAATCAGAACCAGGTATTGAAGAAAAGTCAAGGAAGAAAAATGATTTTTTGGAGATCAGGTCGGTTTCAAAATTACGTAAATAACTTGCCGAACTATGATTTGTTGAAGACTACGTGCGAAGACGCGAGTCAGTTGCTCAACTACCAGCATTCCCGTGTCCTTCGGAGCAAAATTGTACAGTAAGTCTACCGATACTTAAATATCCAACTCAAAATCTTATATCCCGCCAGTACCGTTCCTTTCACCGTGCCTGACACCTTGGAATGGCCTATGCGCCTGCGGTAGGTGACAGGTACTTCGCCCACGGCCATGCCCATTTTGGCCGCTTTGAGCTGCATTTCCACCGTCCAGCCGTAGGTCGTGTCCTGCATTTTCATGGCTAAAAGCTTATCGAAGCGGATGGCGCGGAACGGGCCGAGGTCGGAGTAGGTGACACCGTAAAAGCGCTTGATCAATGTTGTCGCCAGCCAATTGCCAAATACCTGCTGCGGCGTCATGGAACCCGGCTCCCGCTCGCCCAGCGCCCGCGAGCCAATGACCATATCAAGATTATTTTCCAGTAAATAATCAACAATTCTGGTCAATTCTTCGGGGTAGTCCGAGTAGTCGGCATCTACAAAAACCAGAATTTCCGGTGGGCTGGTTTTTTCTTTAAGGTACTCGATGCCTTTCAAGCAAGCATAACCATAGCCCTGGCGCGGTTCGTCCAGCACAGTAGCTCCGGCCTCCCGCGCATTCCGTCGCGTATCGTCACGCGAGTTGTTATTGACTACCACTACTTCCCGCACGGAATCAGGTAGGTCACGCACGACGTTACCTACCGAATTTTCTTCGTTAAAAGCGGGAATGACGACATCGATTATGATATTTTGCAAAGGCTTTCGGGCTTCGGCTCCGCTCAGCCTGACAAAGCCGTGAGTTACTTAAGATCAGTCAAGTTAGAAACGGAACGAGGTTTTCTTTGAGAACAGGTACAAAAGTAGAGATTTAAAGAGCTTATTTATTCACTCAATCACTCATTCTCTCATTCAAAATTAATTTTTAATGAAAATATCCTTCATCGGGGCCGGAAACGTGGCCTGGCACTTGTCGCAGGCCTTCGAGGCCGCCGGGCACCTCATTTGCGAAGTGTACAGTCGCGATCCGCAGCACGCCCGGCAGCTAACAGCTCTCTTGTACGACACGGCGATTCAGCCCGACCTGAATTTTTCGGAAAGCGTGGCCGACCTGATACTGATTGCCGCTTCCGACGACGCATTGGAAAGTATTATGGAACGCGTCGTATTGCCTGATGGTGTTATTCTGGCCAATGCATCCGGAAGCCGCTCGCTGGCCGACTTGCAGCATTTGGTCGAAGTACACAGCGACGTTCCCGTACGGACCGGTGTCTTGTATCCCCTACAAACCTTCACTAAGGAGGTGAGGCTGGACTATACCGAGATTCCTTTTTGCATCGAAGCCACCGATGAAGCAACAGAACAGGAACTGGTTAAACTGGCCCAGACGATCAGCCAGAGTGTACAGCTCGGTGACTCGGAGGAGCGGCGCAATTTGCACATCGCGGCGGTGTTTGCCTGTAATTTTACTAACCACCTCTTTTCTATTGCCCACGATTTGCTGGCCCACGAGCGATTGTCTTTTGATTTATTGAAACCTCTGATTCAGGAAACTACCCATAAAGCCCTGCAAAGTACTGATCCCGCCACGGTGCAAACGGGTCCCGCCCGCCGCGCCGACTGGGCCATGACGGCCCGGCATCTGGAATATTTGCAGGAAATCAATCCGGAATGGACGGCAATTTATCGACTCATGACGGAAGATATCCGCGAGCGGCACTTCGGGGAGGAATGATACAGGTAAAGATTTGGTATATAGGCAAATCAACCTTTTTTCTGAGTGTGCATGATAGCAGGTACTTTTTTGGGCGGTTTGCTCGATCCTAGCAGTACTTCCAGCCAACGGGCTACCTCGGAGAAACTTCGCACCAGACCGTATATATTTATTTCGGGCGTAATCTTGTGCCGCACAAACGGTTCACCTTCACGAGTCAGCTCCTGATACCAGCCGCCATTCGAAGGATCGGGAAAGTGACTCCAGACATACTCATGTGTTTTCTCGAAAGCCTCCAGAAAAACGGGTCGGGCCGAAAACAGGTGCGCTTTCAGCAACGTGGATAGCGCTTCTAGATGTACCCAGGCTAATTTATGACCCCAACGGGCGTTAAGTGGGGGCAAACTTTTTATATCCATCTGATAGAAAAATCCTTCGTTCGTTTCGTCCCAGGCCGCCCGCACAGTCAATTCTATCAGGTCGAGCATTTGGTTGAGCAGCTTACGATTACGGGTTCGGTCCGCTAAGTCCATTATAAAACTGGCTACTTCCAATACCCGACCCGGCACAAGTACTCTGCCCTCGGGGCAGTCCCAGAAATGTCCCTCGGGGGTAACGTTTTCCAGCAGAATGTCGGAGCGTTTATCGTAGAAATCGGCAATCAGCTCCTCCACGTAGCTATTCAGGGTTTTTTTGTACCATTTTGGGTCGGCGTAGTTTTGTGCTTCCAGTAATACATGGCCGATGAGGGCATATTCCTTCAAAGCTTTAAATGCCCTACCCTGAGGATTTTCCTTTTGTTTTTTTAGAGCAGATTCCCGTTTTCGGAGCAATTTGGTGAGCGTTTTCTGCGCGGTCTCAGCGTAGCTTTCTTCTCCCGTTGCCTGGGCGAGTTGTCCCAGGGCGAGCGTCGCATACAAAGCAGGGCAAGTGTCGGTTGCCTTAGTTAACGGTGTGCCCCGACGGTCGAGTTGCTGGTACCAATTGTCTTTATTATCGAGGCCCCTGGTTATTAAAAAATCGGCGGTTTGTTGCGCCCGTTGCAGCCATTCAGGATGGGGGCCGTACTGATTTTGAGCAAAAGCAAATGCCCAAACTATCTGCGCTTGCAAAGCCACGGGCTTATCGGTAGATATGATTTCACCCCTTTCGTCCAAAGCTTCAAAAACTCCGCCATACTGCGGGTCGAACGCATACTTTTCCCAAAAGGGCAGGAGGTTCTGCGTCAGTTCGTGGCGGTATTGCTCGGCTAGTTTTTTTATGTCCATGCGAACAAGGCTGGGTGCCGGGGAAAGGATTTGAAAGTAGGGGAAAACCAAAAATAGCGTTAATTTCGGGCTGAACCCAAACTTGCATCCCATGAATCCACCCCTGACCGACCGCCTGCTGCGTATAAAATCATTCATTTTCGACATCGATGGCGTGCTTACCGATGGCCGCGTGCTGGCCCTGGAAAGCGGTGAGCAGCCGCGCTCGTTTCACGTCCGTGATGGCTATGGTATCAACCGCGCCTTACTCATGGGCTATCGCGTGGCCATTATTTCCGCCCAAAACCAGGTCGGCGTTCGCAAGCGACTGGAATATCTGGGTGTCAAAGATATTTTCATTGGCTCATCGCCCGACGGCAAGCTGGCAATTTATGAAAAGTACCTGGCCGATAACGATCTGGACGAAGAAGAGGTAGTTTTTATGGGCGACGATATCCCCGATCTTGAAGTAATGCAGCGAACGGCCGTACTGGGTGCCTGTCCGGCCGATGCCGCAGACGAAATCCTGGCCATTGCCGATTACGTCTCGCCCTACAACGGCGGCTTCGGCGCGGGGCGCGACCTGATCGAGCAAGTGATGAAGACGCAGGGGACGTGGATGGCGTGGGTAGAGAAATGACGTTAGACGTTAGATATTGGACGCTGGATTCTGTGACGCGCCGAGATCTACATCCAAAGTCCAGTGTCCAACGTCCAGAATCAAAAATCAGAAACCACCATGAAAATTCTCCACACCGCCGATTGGCACATTGGTAAAAAACTGGATCATTATCCGCGCCTCGACGAGCAGAAACTTGTGCTGGACGAAATCTGTCAGATTGCCGATCGCGAAGAAGTGGATTGCGTAGTCATTGCGGGTGATCTGTTCGATAATTTTAGCCCGTCGTCCGAAGCCACCGAACTGCTGTATAGTACTTTGCACTGCCTGTCGGCCAACGGACGGCGAGCGATTATCGCTATTGCCGGCAATCACGATTCGCCTGAGCGCATTGAAGTACCCGACGCCATGGCGCGGGCCTGTGGTATTATCTTCGTCGGCTTTCCCAACGCGGAAGTCAAGCCGTTCCGCACGCAGGCAGGCGTGGAAGTAATAAAGGTGGATAAGGGTTTTGTGGAGATAAAACTACCCAAAATTGATTTTCCGCTTCGCGTATTGCTCACACCCTACGCCAACGAGCAACGGCTAAAAACCTTCCTCGGTCTGGAAGACACCGAAGCCGCACTCCGGCTGCATCTCCAAACCCACTGGCAGCAACTCGCCGACAAGTACCTGGACGACGCGGGCTTCAACCTGCTCGTCACCCATCTTTACATGATGCGCAAGGGCGGTGAAATGCCTGAAGAACCCGACGACGAGCGGCCCATCCTGAACATTGGCGGGGCGCAGGCGGTCTTTTCCGAAAACATTCCCGCCCAGGTACATTACACGGCCCTCGGTCACCTGCACCGCTATCAGGTAGTGGACAAAGTACCCTGTCCGGTGGTATATTCCAGCAGTCCGCTTGGGTACAGTTTTTCGGAAGCTAACCAGTCCAAGTACGTGGTACTTTTGGAAGCCGAAGCCGGAAAACTCGTAACCTACCGACCCATCGAACTCGAGCAGGGCAAAAAACTCCACCGAGGCAAATTCGAGAATGTGGACGACGCCCTCGCCTGGCTGGAGGAGCACCGCGACGACCTCGTACAAATCACGATGGTGACCGAAACCTACCTCGAATCGGCCGATAAGAAACGGCTGCTTGATGCCCACCCGGCCCTGATGGCGATTATCCCCGAAATAAGAACCAAAGAAGCCAAGGCCGAAGCCGCCGAGCGCCTCCGCCTCGACCCCGAAAAGCTTTCCATCGAGGAGCTTTTTGTCGATTATTTCAAGAACAGTAAAATCGGCGCGGGCCAGGTTCCCGGCGAATCTTTGCTGGACTTATTTCGGGAGGTGCGGGCGCTGGATGAGGCGGAAGAGTAGGGAGTGAAGAGGAAAAGGGTCAACGGCTAACGTCCAACGGCCGGCACCACTGTCAACTGTCAACTTTTAACTTTCAACTACCTTGATACCCGTAAGCCTCACCATTCAGGGATTATATTCCTACAAAGAAACCCAGGAAATCGATTTTTCACGCCTGACCGAGACGGCTATTTTTGGTATTTTCGGGAAAGTCGGTAGCGGCAAGTCGTCTATTCTGGAAGCGATTACCTACGCGCTTTACGGCGAAACCGACCGCCTCAACAAATCGGGTGACGACCGCAACTACAACATGATGAACCTCCGGTCAGACTCTCTTCTGATTGACTACGTTTGCCGGGCCGGGCCGGAGGGCCACAAGTACCGCTTTACGG
>CAZCOG010000026.1:0-81566 GCA_964500445.1 uncultured Persicitalea sp.
ACTAATATCCCGGCGTACCAAGAATTGTTTATTATCTATTATTATTTGATTAAACCGTGTCCATGAACGTCTTTTCCACCCGATTAAATACCAAAATACTCAATAACAAACAAATAGTCATGAATCCAAAACTATACCCGAGTCCAAGCCACGAAAAGTACCCTTCACCCAGAAAAGAGTACCTGAAAGCCTCCACGATGCTCGTAATCGGATTAGCTAGCAACAACAATTTATACTTTTCCGGCACGATCGCCAGCGGATACACGATGGGTGTACCGTACATGAGTAACTGAACGCCAAACTGAATTAAAAACCGCAAGTCGCGGTACTTTGTGGTGAGAGAGGAAATAAGTACCCCAAAACTGAATCCCAATCCCGACATCAAAAGGACATATAGCGGAAAAAGCAGCAATGTGGCATTGGGCCGCACGGTGCTAGTCGTGATGATATAGAAGACCCAGACAAACAGGAACAGACTCAGCTGAATGAAGAATTTGAAGAGTTTGGAAATGACTATGGAAATAGGCGCAGCAAGGCGGGGGAAGTACACCTTCCCAAACAAGTTTTGATTCAGGATGAAAGTGTCGGAGGTTCTCAACAAGCACTCTTGGAAGTAGTTCCATAGGGTGATACCCGCCAAGTAAAACAATATTTTGGGAATGCCGCCAGTAGAAATGCCCGCTACGTTGCCGAAAATCACTACGTAGGTCAGTGTGGTCAAGATAGGTTGAATAAAAAACCAGATCGGCCCTAGTATGGTCTGCTTGTAGGTAGCTACAATGTCACGCCGCACAAAAAGCGCAATCAGATCGCGGTACTGCCAGATTTCGCGCCAGTTCAGGTCGAAGAATCCCGATGCAGGCTCAATCTCGAGGTCCCAATGTTCGGTATCGGTCGTTGGCTTCATACACTTTCTCTCACTATCCTCTCCACAAACTCCCGCACACACCCTTCTCCCCCCTTCTTGAACATCACCGAAATGCCCGGCACGGCCTTCACCGCGTCCACGGCATCCATCGGACAAGCGGCTCGGCCCACTTTCTCAAGAAGTGGGATACAGTTCAAGTCGTCCCCGATGTAAGCCACTTCCTCGAGCGTGATGCCTTCTTTTTCGCAAATTTCCTCGGCAGCGGTCAGCTTGCCACCGTCGCGCTGTCCCTGATACAGGTAGTCGGCCTTAACTTTAGCGGCGCGGCGGGCCACGATGGCCGTATCTTCGCTGGTGATAATGCCCGTTTTGATACCCGCCTTGCGTAGTATTTCGAAGGCCATGCCGTCGCGGGTGTTGAAACGCTTCAACTCGTCACCGCTTTCGGCGTAGTACATGCCACCGTCGGTCAGAACACCGTCCACATCGGTCAGAAAAAGTTTGATTTTTACCATGCTGTCCATCCTCCGTCAACGGTGAGTACTGAGCCCGTCATGTAGCTCGAGGCGTTGGACGCTAGAAACGTAAACGGGCCGATGAGTTCTTCGCGGTCACACATGCGCCCCATCGGAGATAATTTTGCAAAATTTTCAAGAAAAGCTGGATCATGGTCGTTCAGCACGCCATGCGGCACGATGGCGTTGCAGCGGATACCGTCCCTGGCGTGAAACGTGGCAACGTAACGCGTGAAGTTAGGAATAAAAGACTTTGACGCGATGTAGTCTACGGGCTTGAACTGCTTTACGCCATCGCCAAAATTGTACAAACTCTGGTTAGGTGCGACCAGCGAGTATGTAGAAGCGACGTTGATAATGTTGCCGCTTCCCTGCGTCAGCATTTGGCGACAGGCCGCCTGGGTCATCAGCACAGTACCCGTCAGGTTGACGTCCACCGATTGCCGCAGCAGCCCGGCGGGATAATGTTCGAAGCGGCTGGGATTGATGTCGGCGGCGTGGGTTTTGTCAAATTTAGCATCGATAGCAGCGCTGTTGACAAGTACATCTAATCGACCAAATTTTTGAACACTTTTTTGTACGGCCTCTTCGCAGCTTTCTTCCTGCGTGATATCCAGTTTTTGAAGTAAAAAGTGGTCGTCAGCGTATGAGGTCGCCAGTTCAGCCCGGATGCTAGCCTCTTTGCTTTCATCGCGGTCGGCCAGCACCACAAGAGCACCCTGTTGCAGAAAAGCCCGCGCCAGCGTCAGGCCGATCAGGCCGTAGGCTCCCGTAACCAGGATTACCTTATCGGCTACGGACAGGGATGGATGAATGGTGGGAGTGGTTTGTGTCAAAATTTTCAGTACTTAAAAGCTAGATGCAAATCCTGAGAATCGTCTCCGATTCGGCCAGCGTGCGCGATGCCGAATCCCCAAAGCTACCCTTATTTACGATTTGTAAAAAATCGCGGGTCTGGTCTTTAAAGAGTTGATTCCGGTCGAAATTTTCTAACACTTGCGCGTCCGGTTCTTGTCCAGGCCGCAGTACCGTGCAACTTGCTTTCAGGTAGTCGATCTCTACCGACGCTTCCTCAAACACAAATCGGTACCAGCGTCGCGGTACTCGTTCGTGAAAATTAAGGTGGCAGTGCGCCGTGACACCGCTTTGGTACTTTAAAGAAATATCCGCACCCGACTCTACATCGATTTCCAGTCCCGAACGGTAGTTTTTCAATGTATTCCAGGAAACTACCGTACTACCCGCCAGCCAATTGGCCAAATCGAGATCGTGGCTGAGCGTGAGCGCCACACCGCCGCCAAGTTCGCGCCGCGCGGAATAGGACTGGCGGTAGTCTTCCCACGGATGCCAGTCGGGCAAGTACTCGCCCCAATAAGTTTGCATACTGAGCAGATTACCCAGCTCATCACCTTCGATCCATTTTTTGAGTTTCTGAAAAAATGGATGATAACGCAGCATGTAGGCCACCTGCAAATAAGTCTGATGCCTGACCAGCGCATCTTTAAGTTCCTGCCAATTTTCCAGTGAGTGAGAGAGTGGCTTTTCCACCAGAACCGGAATACCTCGCCGGACGCACCAGAGTGTTTGGGACACATGCTGCGCCGTGGGAGTGCAGATGATGGCGGCTTTGAAGGTAGTTTTATGCAGAGCGCCTAAATCAGTGACGATATGAAGACCAGCAGAGTCAAGCGTGCGCAGTGGTAGATTACGCTGGCGGTATACCCACAAATTAGTGTAGCCCAGTTTCTGCAAAATACCCAAATGCCGCTCCCCGATGGAACCAGCTCCGAAAACTAAAATTGGGCTGTCCGTTGCAATCATAATGCGAATTTTACACAATCATGGCTATTGATGTAGGCCTCGGCCCGCTGAAAGCTGAATATATCGTCAATGTCGATGGCCTGATCCTGGCTCACTATATAAGGAAGTACTTTTTTTCCCGACATGCTTTTCTGTTCCAAAACTACCCTGGGCCTAATGACATCGAGCGTACCAATTTGCCAATATACCGTGGGAAGTTGTTGCCTTGGTTGATTGTGGGGATCGGCTACACCGTCCAAAGTAAGTAACGGCTGCATAGGCGTATCTTCCGATTCGATTCGCCACATTTTGTAAGGCGTGAGTGGCGCAGGCGTCACGATGCGCAGACTGTCGGCGTTTTCGTCGTCAGCAAGTTTGGTCAGGCAGGCTTCGATATCGGCCATGTATCTGATCGGTGAGGTGGGCCGCAGCTGCACTACCAGGTCGGGGAGGTAGTTGTCGTTTTCCTGGAGCCAGGTCAAAGCGTGCTCAAAGACATCAATATCAAGACTGGAATCGGTAGCATAAGCTGCTGGACGCAGAAAAGGTACTTCTGCCCCGTACTGACGGGCGATGTCGGCAATTTCTTCCGAGTCGGTCGAGACAATGACGCGCGTAATGCCCGGCGCGTCCAGCGCGGCTTTGATGCTGTACGCAATGAGCGGATGCCCGGCCAGCGGCAGGATATTTTTACCAGGTAATCCCTTACTTCCCCCACGGGCGGGAATAATGGCGAGGATGTTTTTTTTCAAAGTACCAAAGTTCCTAAGCGACAAAGCAACCAAGACTCAAGATTTGTGAATCTTGAATTTTTCTGATCTGGAAAAACCAAAAATACGCAAATGTTGCTTAGCTTACCCGTGTCTGGAAGCATTCACCAATTTCAGTTTTGACGACGATATACCTACTTTTAGGCTCTAACCTGGGCGACCGTACGACGATCATGCAAACTGCCGTTACCCGCATCAGCGAGCGTGTTGGGGTAGTAACGAGCGCCTCGGCACTTTACGAAACAGCGCCGTGGGGCGGCATCGAGCAGCCCGCTTTTCTGAATCAGGTTTTGGAAATAGAAACTTCTCTGGCCCCGGAAGAGGTACTTCGGCTGATTTTGGAAATGGAACACCAAGCGGGCCGCATCCGCTACGAACGCTGGGGAGCGCGGCACCTAGACGTCGATGTTTTGTATTTTGGACAAGAAATTATGGATACGCCCCGACTCACCGTTCCGCACCCGCGCCTGCATGAGCGGCGGTTTACCCTGATTCCTCTGACCGAAATCGCCCCGAACTTCGTGCATCCGGTTTTGAAAAAAACAAACAGCGAACTATTGGAAATTTGCGAAGACGAAGAACCGGTAGCACTTTTTCGTTCAGTATAAAAGTTAGTTATTCGATCATTCACTCAATCAATCACAATTGAAAACGATTCGTTGGGGCATTCTCGCTCCGGGCCACATCGCCCATAAATTCGCTCAGGACCTCGACCGCGTCGAGAATACCAAACTCATGGCTGTCGCCTCCCGCGACCTGGACCGCGCCAAAGAATTCGCCGAAAAATACGACGCGCCCTACGCCTACGGTAGTTACGCCGAACTGGCCGATTGTCCTGAACTGGACGTAGTGTACGTCGCCTCGCCACACGTAGGCCACCACGCCCATACGCTGCTTTGCCTGAATGCAGGTCTGGCCGTGCTGTGCGAAAAGCCCTTTGGCATGAATCTCGGTCAGGTCGAAGAAATGATCGCAACGGCGCGCAGTAAAAAAATGTTTCTCATGGAAGCCATGTGGAGCCGATTTATGCCCACAACCCTGAAAACGATGGAACTGGTTCGAGAAGGAAAAATCGGCAAAGTACTGGGAGTAAGGGCCGACTTCGGATTTAAAGCCGTCAAAGACCCGCGCAAGCGGCTTTTCAATAAAGAATTGGGTGGCGGCGCTCTGCTCGATATCGGGATTTATCCGCTTTTTTGGTCGTATGTTATATTGGGTATGCCCAATACAATCAAAGCATCGGCGCTTTTCAGCGATACGGGCGTAGACGCGTCCACGGGTATGGTGCTGACTTACAACGCTGACGCCTTCGCCTTCCTCGACTGTACTTTGCTGGCCCGCACCGACTGCGAAGCCATCGTTTACGGAGAGCTGGGCAGTATTCGTGTTCACAGCCGCTGGCATAATAGCCAGGCGCTCACGCTGGAATTGACCGATGCCGAGCCCAAGCGCTTCGATTTCGAGCGTGAAGCCCACGGCTACAACTACGAAATCGAGTCCGTTGGCCATGCGCTCAGCGCGGGCCTGACCGAAAATCCTGACTGGTCTCACCTGGATAGTATGAACCTAATGACCTTACTTGATAAAGTGCGCAAAGAGATTGGATTGAACTACGAAGTATAACTTTGAAGACCATGGAAATTGAGTATCAAATAGACCAAAACATTGCCGTCATTTCGTGGAACATGACCACTTCCGCGATGAACGTTCTCAACGACGCCTCCATCCCGGAGTTCGGGGCCGCTCTGGAAAAAGCGTTTGGTGATCCGGCCGTGAAAGGCATTATCGTCACCTCAGCCAAACCGGAATTTATTGCCGGAGCGGACCTGAAAATGATCCTGCGCAACCAAGACCAAGACCCGAAAGAAATGCTGGAAGTCTCGATGGGGCTGAACCGGCTTTTCCGCCGTATGGAAACCAACGGCAAGCCCGTCGTAGCCGCCATCAACGGCACCGTGCTGGGAGGCGGGTATGAGGTATGCCTAGCCTGCCACCACCGCATCGCGCTGGACAACCCAAAGACTAAAATCGGTTTGCCCGAAGTGAAGCTCGGCTTGCTGCCGGGCGGCGGCGGCACCCAGCGACTACCCCGCATGATCGGCATTCAGGCCGCTCTGCCGCTAATGCTGGAAGGCCGCGATGTATCGCCCCGCGAAGCGCTGAAAATCGGGATGGTGGATGAGGTAGCAGGCACGCATGAAGAAATGATCCAGGCGGCAAAGGGCTGGATTTTGGCTAATCCGGCACCGCTCAAGCCTTGGGATGAAGTCGATGAAAAGACGGTTGGTATCATGGCGAAGGATAATTATGAAGTACCCGGTGGCGGGCCGCAAAGCGATGCCGGAGCGCAGGCCATAGCGGCCAGCCGGGCGGCAGTGCTGGAAAAAACGCATGGCAACTACCCCGCGCCGCTGGCTATTCTAGCCTGCGTAGAAGAGGGACTGGCGGTCGATATGGAACAGGCCATCGAAATCGAGGCGAAGTACTTCGTGCAGGTGGCCCGGTCGAAGGTGGCGGGCAATCTGATCCGCACCATGTTTCTTGGCCTGAACAAAGCCAACAAAGGTGCGAGTCGCCCGCCGGGAATCGATAAAACGGAAGTCAAAAAGCTGGGTGTCCTGGGCGCAGGACTGATGGGGGCGGGCATTGCCTATGTGTCGGCACTGGTAGGCATCGAGGTAGTTTTGAAGGATGTAAGCACGGAGGCCGCCGAAAAGGGCAAGGCTTATTCCAGGAAACTACTCGACAAGGCCATTAGTCGTGGTAAAATGGATGAAGCGAAAGCGTCAGCCATTCTGGATTTCATCAAGCCTACTGCTCAAACTACCGATTTGCTGGGCTGCGACCTGATCATCGAAGCCGTTTTCGAGAATCGGGAGGTCAAGGCGCAGGTCATCGGCGAGGCCGAGCCAATGTTAGCCGCTAATGGCGTTTTCGGGTCAAATACCTCGACGCTACCTATCACCGGGCTAGCGGCTTTATCAAAGAAACCCGAAAACTTCGTCGGCATCCATTTCTTTTCTCCGGTGGATAAAATGCAGTTGGTGGAGTTGATTGTGGGTAAAAAAACGAGCGACTACGCGCTGGCAGTAGCCATCGACTACGTGCGCAAAATCCGCAAAACGCCCATCGTCGTCAACGATTCGCGCGGCTTCTATACTTCCCGTTGCTTCATTTCTTATGCTTCCGAGGGAATGGAACTACTGAAAGATGGCGTCGACCCTGCCTTGATCGAGCGTGCGGCAAAAGAAGCCGGAATGCCCGTTGGCCCGCTGGCTGTTACCGACGAAGTAGCCCTCGATTTAGTTTATAAAATCGCATCCCAATCAATCGCTGACGGTGCTTCTACCGAAGATGATACGAGCTATCAGGTGAGTAAGAAATTTGTCGAAATGGGAAGGATGGGCAAGAAATCCAAAGCCGGATTTTACGAGTATCCCGAAAATGACACAAAGTACCCCTGGCCCGGTCTGGCGGACATCTTTCCGCCAGCTGACGCGCAGCCGGATGTAGAAGAAATCAAAAAACGTCTGCTTTACCGGCAGGTACTGGAGGCGCTGCGCTGCTTTGAGGAAGGCGTCATCCGCACGAAACTCGATGCCGATCTAGGCTCGATTCTGGCCTGGGGCTTCCCCACTTACACAGGCGGGACGCTGTCATTTGTAGATTTTGTGGGAAAAGAGGAGTTTATAAAGGAATGTAGCCGACTGGCCGATGCCTACGGTGAACGGTTTCGCTGGGATTCGGGGCGGTCCGCTGACGCGGTTAAGTCGGTTTTAGCGGATTTGTAGCAAAACGGGTGAGCTGCTGGTGCGCCAGCCAGACCGTACTACAAAAATACCGGAAATCAGGTATTGGGTAAGAGTGAAAATGGCCCCTACTTTGCAGTGTGCAAGCCTTAGAACGCTGGCACCTCTCAGAGATGAATACCATATTACCACTCCCTCATCTCCACTTCAAGCACCACTTGCCCTTTCCCGTCCAGGACGTTTTGCGCCTGGACGGAAAGCGCAATTATACGGTATTCTCACTCACGGACGGTACTCAGTTTCTCTCCTCCCGAAGCCTGGGAATCTACGAAACTATTTTCCCTGAGTCCTTCCTCCGCATTCACAAAAGCTGCATCATCAACCGGAATTTTTTACAAAATCTCAAGGACGATGAACACATAGCCGTACTGACCGATGGCAGCGAGGTGAGCGTATCACGCCGTCGCTGGGCGGAGGTGAAGCAAATCCTGCTGGACTAGCTTTTCCAGACTCTCTTTGTTAGTGGACATTGAGCCGCATCACTCTTCTGCTTTGAAAAAGATAAGCGGATAGAAAAGATTATTGTCGGGCACCAGACCGTCTCTCAGGACGAAAGTACCCGTAAATCAACAAGATCAAGGAGATAAGTCCCAATATAAAACCCGCGACGACGTCCGTAAACCAGTGGTTGCCCAGATATACCCGGGAAAAGGGAACCGCTAGAATCAGCGACAAACTGATGGTACTTACTGTCCAGCGAATCACGCCGGGTACCTGACGAAGCCGAAACAGCAGAAAAATCAGGAAGCCAAAGAACGTAACGTAATACACCGTGTGTCCGCTCGGAAAGCTCTGATGTTGTGCCTCGGTCACGATTCTCACCAGCTCTTTTGTGGGTCTCGGACGGTTAATCAGCAACTTGAAACCAAAGTTCACAACGGAAGCCAGCAACGTCAGACTCAGGAAAATAGCTTCGCGCCGGAATCGAAACAAAAGGAATATAAGGGCCGTACCCAGCGTAAGGCTGATAGCCACCCACCGCGTCCCGAACCAGCTCACAGCTTTCATTAGTGAATCCAGCAGCGGAAAATTATCTTCCTGCACTTCCTCCGAAAATTCAAGGTCAATGAACGTCGTAGGTAGCAAAGCCACGAATGCAGTCAGTAGCAGAAAGAGCAGTGCCAAGCCTGACACCAGGTAAATAGCTTTTCGGCGACTATTCTGAAAATCAAGGTACTTGAGGTACTTAAGATATTTGAGAAAATCCATCCGCTTAGCAGCCTTGCCCGTAGTAGGCGTTTGCACCGTGTTTACGTTCGAAGTGCTTGCGGCGCAGCGTATCCTTTAACACTGCCGCGTCGGCGTTGATCTGCAAGGTAAGGTGCGCCATGCGAGCGATTTCTTCCAGCACAGCGGCGTTATAGACCGACTTCGCTGCGTCTTTCCCCCAGACAAAGGGACCATGATTTTGTAAAAGTACCATCTCTACCTCCTGGTGCGAAAGTCCTTTTTCCCGAAAGCAGTTAAGTATCTGGTGGCCCGTTTCATGCTCATAGTCGCCCTGAATCATTTCGTCGGTCAGTACCGGAGCGCAGGGTATGTCGTGGTGGGTATGGTCGGCGTGGGTGGTACCAAATATGGGAATGTCACGCCCCGCCTGCGCCCAGGCCACGGCATAAGTACTGTGAGTGTGTGTGATTCCCCCGATGTCGTCCCAGGTTTTATATAATAAAGCGTGGGTTTTGGTATCGGAGGAGGGGCGCATTTTACCCGCTACAACCTGAGCATCATAATCGACTATAACCATATCTTCCGGCTTTAATTCGTCGTAGGCGACCCCGCTGGGCTTGATCGCAAATACCGCCCGATCGCGGTCGACGGCACTCACGTTGCCAAAAGTAAATAGTACCAAACCAAGCTTGGGAAGCTGCATATTGGCTTCGTAGGCTTCTTCCTGGATAGTCTTATACATAAGCGCTGGCAGTATTACCGCTTTTCGAGGGAACCGTTTCGTTTGGCTCACGATTGCAGTATCAAAAATTAATATTGGAATGATTTTTTAAACACTCAGGTCAAAGAAAGATTGGTAAAAAGTCTTTCGCCGAAACCCGATTTTTATGAACTAAACCCAAAACTAATGGAATTGACCATAAAAGACCCCAAAGACGGACAAGAAATGAAACTGGACGTAGAACCCGAAATGTACGGCGACGAACAGGGATTGCGAGTCATTTTTCCAGAAAAAGACTCTTTTGTGATGGTGTACCGGAATGAATCCTGGGAGGTTGTGGACGAGAAGTTCGTTAATCCCGAGCTGGTGGAAATCATCGGTAAGGGCCTGCACCCAAGAGCCCACTACGTTTCTAATTCCAACCCTTCCTGATCTTATCATATATCCCACCCCACGAAAGCCCGTAAACAACCGTTTGCGGGCTTTCTGATTCTCAAAAACTGTCAATCGTTAACTATCATTTAAAATGGCTAAACCTATTGAAAACCCCGATATCGTCCTGATCGGTGCAGGTATCATGAGTGCAACGCTCGGGATGTTGCTGAAAGAACTGGATCCTTCCCTGACAATCGAAATCATCGAACGCCTCGACCACGCTGCCGCCGAAAGTTCCGACGCCTGGAACAACGCCGGAACGGGTCACTCGGCCTTCTGCGAACTGAACTACACTCCACAACGGCCCGATGGATCGGTTGATATCGCCAAGGCGGTCAAGATTGCGGAATCCTTTGAGCAGTCGCGGCAGTTCTGGGCGTTTCTTACCCAGCACGAGTTCGTGGAATTGCCCAATACTTTTATCCGTTCCATTCCTCACATGAGCTTTGTGTGGGGCGAGGACAATGTTGATTTCCTGAAAAAGCGTTACGAGGCCATGCAACAGTCCGTACTATTCCGGGAGATGCAGTATTCCGAAGATCGCCAACAACTCATCGACTGGATGCCCCTGATTATGGATGGCCGCGACCCGGCCCAAAAGGTTGCCGCGACATTTATGCCGCTTGGTACCGATGTAAATTTTGGCGCCTTGACCCGCGCCATGTTTCATTGCCTGAAAGAAATGGAAGGGGTCACCCTTCATTTCAACGAGGAAGTACATGATCTAGATCGCGCGGCGAACCGTCGGGAGAAAGACAAATATTGGAAAGTGAGCGTCCGGAATCATGAAACGCACGAGCGCCGGAAAATCCACGCCAAGTTCGTCTTCATCGGCGCGGGTGGCGGTTCGCTGCCCTTGCTGCTGAAATCCGGCATACCCGAAGGGCGCGGCTACGGTGGCTTCCCGGTAAGCGGGCAATGGCTACGCTGCACCAATCCCGACGTCATCGCCCGGCACCACGCCAAAGTCTATGGGAAGGCCGAAGTCGGCTCGCCGCCCATGTCGGTACCTCACCTCGACAGCCGGATGATCAAAGGAAAGCAGGAACTACTCTTCGGCCCTTACGCCGGTTTTTCCACCAAGTTTTTGAAAAAAGGCTCTTTCTTCGACCTGCCTTTCTCGGTCAATCTCAGGAACATCCGCCCCATGATCGCTGCAGGATTGCACAACATTCCTCTGACTAAGTACCTGATCGAGCAAGTACGGCAGTCGCCCAATGAGCGGCTGGAAGCCCTGGAAAAGTACTACCCCGAAGCTCGCCTCGAAGACTGGGAGCTCGAAATAGCCGGGCAGCGGGTGCAAGTCATCAAGCACGACGAAGAAGAGGGTGGTATTCTGGAATTCGGCACCGAAGTGGTCAGCTCTGCCGACGGCAGCCTGGCCGCCCTGCTGGGAGCCTCGCCGGGAGCTTCTACGGCGGTGTCTATCATGCTGGGTTTGCTGGAACGCTGCTTTCCCGAGCAATTACGTACCGAAGCCTGGCAGCAGAAATTGCGGGAAATGATACCTTCTTACGGACAGTCGCTGGACGACAACCCGGTGCTTTGCCGGGAAGTGCGAAAAATGACGAGCGAAGTACTGGATTTGGTAAAAGCAGAACAATTCAGTTGATTGGCCCGCTTTTCTTAACTACCCTTTATGTTCACCATAGCCATTCACGGAGGCTCTTGCTGGATTAATCCAAAGGAAATTACTCAAGGTCAGGAAAAAATCTATTTCAACGCTTTGAACGCAGCGCTGGAAATGGGCTACGCTATTTTGTCAAAAGGAGGTAGTGCGCTGGATGCGGTGGAAAAAGTGGTATCGATACTGGAAGACAATCCGCTCTTCAACGCCGGGCGTGGTTCAGCCTTCAACCACGATGGTTTTCACGAAATGGACGCCGCCATTATGTGTGGTCAAACGTTGCGAGCGGGCGCCGTGGCCGGAGTCAGAAACATCCGTAATCCCATTCGGGCAGCCCGGGCTATCCTGGATAAGACCCAAAATGTGCTGTTTACGGGATCAGGCGCAGAGACTTTCGCCCGCGAACAGGGAATCATTTTTGAGGAGGATCCTTATTTTTACAATTATGACCGTTACCAGGAGCTCCTGAAAGCCAAAGAACAAATGCCCGCCCGAAACGTTGGTAAAGGAACGGTGGGAGCCGTAGCCCTTGACCAGGCGGGTCACCTGGCCGCCGCTACCTCTACGGGCGGTTTCCCCAACAAAAACTACGGCCGCGTGGGCGATAGTCCTATTATTGGTAGTGGTACTTACGCCAACGACCGCGCCTGTGCGGTGTCCTGCACGGGCGACGGCGAGTACTTTATGCGGGCCGTGGCGGCCTATGATATATATTGTTTGATAGATTACAAAGGTCTATCATTGCGGGAGGCCTGCGCCACCGTAGTTCACGACAAAATAGGGAAGGCGGGTGGTAAGGGAGGACTGATCGCGGTAGATCGCATGGGGAACACAGAACTGGTTTTCAATTGTGACGTAATGTTCCGGGCCTGGAAAAACGAACACGGCGAGCGTGGAACCGCCATTTTATGATGAACATGAGCCGATATATCTTATTTTTCAATCTATTGTTTTGCTATGGTTGCCGTTCACAGGATGCTACCCCTCCGGCAGCAGAGGGCGAACGGCTTCCCTTCGCGGAACGCACGGCTATTTATCCCGTCGATGGCGCGCCGCAGCACGTATCGATGCCTCCCCTGCCCGACACGCTCACTTTCGCGGGTGAGCGCGTGCCGCTGGACCGCGACGATGTGCGGGAAGGTCTCGAGCGCGAGCTCGTTGTGAATACTTTCGGGCATTCGCGCACCATCTTTATCATGAAAAACATCGAACGCTGGCGACCTTTGATCGAGAAAACGCTGCGCGAAAATGACGTCCCGACGGACTTTATTTATCTGGCCGTGGCCGAAAGTGAGTTTGAAAACACGGCGCAGTCGCCCGCCGGAGCAGTGGGCATGTGGCAATTTATGGCCCCCACGGCCCGCGACTATGGTCTGCACATCGACGACGACGTGGATATGCGCCGCGACCCCAAACTGGCCACCGAAGCCGCCGCCCGCTACCTCAAATGGGCCCAGGCCCGTCTGAAAAGCTGGCCGCTGGTAGCAACTTCGTACAACAAAGGGCTGACGGGGACGCAGAATGTGCTGAAGTACCAGCAGACGGATAATTTCTGGGATCTTTATCTCAACAGCGAAACGGCCCGCTATTTCTACCGCATCCTTTCCTTCAAGGTCATTCTGGAAAACCCGGAGGCGTACGGCTACTTCCTCAATTCCGAAGAACAGTACCGCCCCCATCAGTTCAAGATGGTAAAAGTGGAGCGCGACACGGATCTCGTCGCTTTTGCCAAAGCCAACAACACTACTTACAAAGAGTTAAGGAGGCTCAATCCCTGGTTCAACAACACGACCGACTACCGCCTGCGGGTACCTGCCAATTTCAGCTACGAGATAAGGGTACCGGAACGAGAGGCAAAAACGAAATAAAGAGCGCCTCTATTTTTCATTTTCGCTTCTGGTAGCCAGCAGAGGGGTAGGCGGGGCATAAATGTTGTTTTCCATTGCCCAGAGAAGTACTTCCGAATATCTGGGGTCATGATGCTGCGGGGGAACCAGGGGTTTGCGATGATCCCGCTCCCATTGATGGAATGTAATCAGATTCTCCTGATTGAAAGCCTTTATCGCCTGTATATTATTCGCATAGCTTAATGCCCAAACAAGCAGCGCCGAGGAAGCGAGGACTTTTACTGGCAACTTTTTGCTCCGCTGCTTCTGCAAATCCGCGTAGATCAATAATAAAAAGACGGGGATGCAGGTTGAAAAGTACATATAACGAGGAGCAATTCCTCCGGCAGCTTTGGTTTCAAATCGGCCAAAAGCAATCAGTAGGGCGGTAAGGATGGTCAATGTCAACAGAGAGTAGAGAAGTGGATTTTTATAAAGATACCCCTTGACCAACAATCTGATCCAGATGAACAAGACGCCTAACCCGGCCACTGAACAAAGCAGAATATTGGCATAAGACCAAAATCTGGTAGAAGGATTCACATACAGAAAACTACCCAGGAAAGTGAAGAGCAGCCTGCCCATCCATAACAGATTGAACGCCGGTCGCACCGTGGAGGGTCCCTGAAAATTCAGCAGAAAAAGGAGTACGACGATTGCACTGAATGCGGCCCAGATAAAGAGGCGTTTGCGATGCCTTTGCCCCCACAGCATCAGAAAGCCGGCAGGCAGTACAACTACCCCATTGCCGAAAGAAAGTACCGCCAGAGTAGCGGCTACTATCCCGGCAGCAAACCACGCATTGCCGTTATCTGAGGATAGATACAGGTAGTAAAGGCTCAGAATGGCAAAGAAAAAAACGGTATAGTACTGAATACCACCCCAATAATATAAAGTCACCTGCCAGAACGAAAGACTGAAGAAAAAAACAGTGATCGGCACGAGCAACTCCATTAACGGAAGCTTTTGCAGTTTGACAATCTTCAGTACCAAAGCATAGCCACCCAGCAAAAAGATATTCTGGTACCATATCAACGCTGTGTAATCAAGGTGTCCCGCCAGGGTGTAGGCCAACGCCGTCGAAAGCCGGGAAAAAAGGATGTAGTGCTCGTTATGGGGTATGAACAGAGATGTTACCTTCCCGACGGTATCAAAGTTGCCAAAATAATGCGCCTGAATAAAATACAGCGTGGTTCCGAAATCATCACGGGAGGGAATATTGACGGCATACTGGTAGATAACCAGAATGAAAGCGAAAAAGACAAAGGCGCTAATCAGCAGAGGGAGCTTTTTAGTCATGCCGGAAAGAGATTTTTCAGAGGGACAACGAATACTGTACAAAAATAAATAGTTTGGGAACGGTACCCCAAACTATTTATCCAACGGTCGCTTTTTGTATCCTCTTTACTTTTATACTATTGGATCAGCCCCCTGCCAGCTATGGGCGAAGAGACAGGTTCATATAGAAGTGACAATATATTCTTTCAGGATTTATAGCTGCAGTCAGGTAGTTTGTGTAGGCCGCTTATTTGGGAGCTTTCTCATACTTCAGTAATCGGCTGGCCCAGGGAATAAAGTACTGAAAATTGGGTGCGTCGGTGTGTCCGCCGTCGTGCTGCCGCCAGGCCAGTTCGCCATCCAGAAGTCCGGTAAGTACCGGGGGCATCTTTTCGGTGTTGTAGTCGTTGCTCACGCCCAGATCTTTGGCACCAAGTAGTTTGAATACTTCCCCCGCCGCCACCGTGGCTTTGTAACTACCTAACTGATCGAGCCATTTGGCATCACCTTTCTCGGGAATACCGTAGCTGATGAACGTGGGGCGAGGAGCCGCCAAAGCAATCAATTCGTGCGAATCGATGGGTAGGTCGCAGCCCGTCTTCTCACCAGATTTGGCTTCGGCGGCCGCATATTTTAAGTAGTTGCCTGCCATCCAATGGTACTCTCCACTGCCCGCCAAACTTTCGACCGCCTCGCCAAATACCCGGCGTTGCAGGGTAGTTCCGCCTTTCCCTGAGGAGCCGATCAATCCCATCGCGAAACGTTGATCGAAGGCCATTGCTACCAGCGCTGCTTTCCCGTAGCGCGACACGCCCTCGATGCCTACCTGTTTGGCATTCACCTGCGGTTCGGTTTCGAGGTAGTCCAGCGCCCGTGAAGCACCCCAGGCCCAGGCTCGCAGCGCGCCCCAGTCCTCAGGACTGCGGGGTTGCCCTTTATTCACTAACCCAATAATTCCGCGGGTCAGGCCCGCCCCGTTATCCGCCTGAATGCTGTTGGGTTCGATGGTGCAGTAACCCCAACCTGCGGCCAGTAGTTGTTCGGTGGGAGGCGAGTCGCCATTAGGTGGTGGCGCGAAAAAATTAGGGCCAGGCAGTCGGGCAATTGGTTGGAAGGCTGGGTACTTGTCGAAAATGGCCTTCATTTCCGGATCTTGTCGGATCATCATTTTCTTGAACGCCTCATTTATTTTTTCCAGATCCGGTAGAGAAGGCTGGGCGGGGGCTGGCAGGGACGGAAAGCCCAACATCATCATCACCGGCACCGGCCCTTTTACATTCTGGGGAAGTACCAGTACCATATTGATATTCACGTTGATCAAAGGGTATGCACTATTGTCTACCTGACCGATCAATTGCTTGGCAATGACTGGAATGCGGCCCACAAATTCATTGTCCGTTACTTTGATCTTCCAGTCAACTTTTGGTGTATTCTCAGGCACACGGCCGTACATTTCCCGTTCGAAATCTTCCACAATCTCGGGCCGGCGCTGCTGCCACCATTGTTCGGCCGTGGTCACTTTTTTTCCGCTTTTGGTGGTAAGAATCTCGGGTAGTTGCGGGCAGGGGTTGGCCGTCGATTCGTCGTAGTTGGCGTGGTTGGGAGCGCTTTCGTTGCCGCTCGGACCGGGCCGGAGTTTTTTGATACCTAGCTGCTGCATCATCTGGGCCTGATCCTCAACGGCTGTAAAAGTGTGCAGCTTTGGGTACTTGCTGCTATCGATAGCAACTTGCTGGGCGACGGCCCCGAAAGAAAGTACCGCCCACAGGACGAGCGTCAGGAATTTCTGCATAAGCTTACTGGCTAAAATTTAGGAGGGTACTTATTGATCGGTGCGGAACGGAGAAGCCGGTAATCCCTCTTTGTTATAAAGATTCGGATTGACCGGATTATCGGCCCAGGCGTAGCGCACATACCGCGGGTTAGGTACCTCGTCGCTCTGCACGATCACTTTGCCGTTTTCAATTTTTGCCTTTGCCCACACGAAATTCTTGTCACTACCGGCAATCGCAAAATCGCTCAGAGGTTCGCCGTCGTTGGTGACCAGGCCGCTGCCTGTATTGGTAAAACTGATGACAATTTTATTGCCTTCCACCGCCGCCGATTGAAACAACGGACCGGAAGAGACCAGGTTTTCGCCGTAAGCAACTTTCATGGCGGCCAGGGCCAGCCGATCGCCCACGCCTTTTTTATTGTCGGGATGGATGTCGTTCCATTCGCCTAGGTCGATGGCTACTACCATGGCGGTGTTGGGTACCTTCAAAGCCTTGAATTGAGATTCCCTAAGCATGGCCCAGTTGCTTTCCGAGGGTAGGTAGTTGTAGTCCATGAAGCCGGGTAGTTGCACAAACAGAAAAGGAAGTTCACCCTGATTCCATTTACTTCGCCAGTCTTTGATCAACGCAGTTTGCAGGTCGGCGTATTCCTCCGGCTTACCGGCGTTGCTTTCGCCCTGGTACCAGCAAATACCCTTGATCGTGTAGTTGATTTCCGGCGCTACCATGGCATTGTACAGAGCCGTCGGCTGATTCTGGGCGCTGATGCCACCGCCAAATCCACCCCGCATCGGGCGGTACACGCTTCCCACTTTGTACTGCCAGGTACCTTTCAGATCCACCGTATCGGCACCGGCAAAAATGCAGTAAGGTTTGTCGGGCACGAAGCCGCCTTTTCCTCCCATATTGGTCACCCGCACCACAAATGTATTCTTGCCGGGTTTCAGTACGCCAGAGAGTACTTTATAGCGGCGCTGCGGGTACTGGTAGGTCGTTCTGCCTACCGACTGACCGTTGATGTACAACTCATCGGCATCCACAATCCGGCCCAGGAAAACTTTGGCATCCTTACCCGTCATGGCCGCCGGAATGTCGATTTCCCGCCGGTACCACACTACCCCGTTCAAGTCCTTAATTCCCTGATCTTCCCAAAAACCAGGAATATTGATCGGACGCCATCCCTTGGGCGAATAGGTAGTTTCGTACCATTTGGGGGTGCTTTCCATTCCCAAATCGACTGGGGGAGCCGGCCGGGCGGCGGTCAATGGGGGACGCCGGTTGAGGCTGTTGATATAGGTCGTGTCTTTGTTTTTTTCTATGGTAGCGCTAAGGTCAGGGAAGTTTTTCAGTCCCTCTTCGCTGGTCCATGCTTCGATGGGAGTCCCTCCCACACTGGCGTTGATGATGCCGACGGGTACCTTATACTTTTCGTGAATTTTCTTGGCAAAGAAGTACGCCACGGCAGAAAAAGGGCGTACATCCTCGCCCACAGCGGCTTTCCATTGTCCTTGGGAAATATCCTTCTGCGGGCCTTGCAGATTGGTCAGGGTAGGTACCAGAAACTGCCGGATTTGTGGAGAATTGGCGTTCGCAATTTCCTCGGCGTAGGTCACATCGTGAATGTTCAACTGATGGACCATGTTGCTTTGTCCGCTGCAAAACCACACATCGCCCAGCAGAATATCCTTGACCGTCAGCTGGGTTTTTCCCTCGACCTCCATGGTATACGGCCCGCCTGCTGGTGAAGGCGGCAAGACTACCTCCCATTTTCCCGCAGCATTGGTGGTCGTTTTGTAACGCTTATTTTGAAAACGCACCGTAATTTTTTCGCCCGGACTGGCCCATCCCCAGATATTCAGTTGGGTATCGCGCTGCAGGACCATGCCGTCACTGATCAGTTTGGGTAAACGGAGCTGCGCCTGAGCCGTCAGGCTGAGTATTCCTAGCAGAAAAAATAGAGTAACCTTTCTCATTTGGATGAAAGTCAATACCTGTCCATCAACAGGGTAAATGCACATTTTTGGCGCAGAAAAATTAGAACTTCACCACCTGCCAGAACGCTTCTTTGGGCTGATAATTCTGATCAAACAAGAGCGGATAATCTTTTCTGCCCCGAATGGGGAAATTATCCAGCCAGCTCGACTTATCCGACACATTCCAGAAAGTAACCCCGGTCAGTGAGCCTTTGAACTTTCGAAACGTCTCGAAAAGCATCTTGTACTGAGCGGCTTGTTTTTGAATCATATCTTCAGTCAAAGTACCCTCGTCGGTTGTTTTCTTTTCGCGTCGCTCATGCTCCTTGGGGTACACCGATAGGTCTAATTCCGTTACCTGGACGTCAAGCCCCAAATCGGCAAATCGCTTGATGGATTCTTCCAATTCCTGGGCGGTAGGTTCGTAGATAGACCAGTGGCCTTGCAAACCTACGCCATGGATGGGGACATTTTTGTCTTTCAGTTTCTTCACGATCTGAAATATCTTATCCCGCTTGACCTTATTTTCGGTGTTGTAGTCATTGTAGAATAGCTTGGCGTCGGGATCGGCCGCGTGAGCGAATTCAAAGGCTTTTTCGATGTAGTCTTCTCCGATAATCTCGTAGAATTTGGAAGGGCGATAGATACTCTCCCCGCCATCGGGCACGGCTTCGTTCACCACGTCCCAGGCGTAGATTTTGCCCTTATAGCGGCTCATCACATCTGTAATGTGTTGTTTCAATCGGGCTAAAAGTACCTCCCGACTGACCTGAGTACCGGTAGAATCCGTGAAAAACCAACGGGGGGTCTGGCTGTGCCAGCAAAGCGTGTGTCCCCGTACTTTCAGGCCGTTCTTTTGGGCAAAATCGACGATCGCGTCGGCATCCTGCCAGAAGTACCGGTTTTCTTCCGGGTGGATCGGTCCCATTTTCATGGCATTTTCGGGCGTGATGCTATTGAATTGCTGTACGATCAAATCAGCTTCCGGCCCCGTCAGGTTGCGCGGAGCAACGGCGACACCTATGGGAAAGTAGTCTTTGTAAGCGGCTTTCAGGGTAGGTTGCGCCTGGGGCTCCGTGCAGGAGAAAAGCAGGGTACCTGCGAAAAGCGTCAGTAGGAATATCTTTTTCATAATTCAAATTTTGAGTGGTTTTAACTACGAAAGTACCTGCTACTTGAAGAGTAGTTGCGAAAACTCCATCAGGTCGTGGCGCCAGACGGGCCAGGTATGACCGCCAGGGTACTCGCTGTATTGGTACTTGATTCCCATATCATCGAATTTTTTGAGCATAACCTGGCAATTCTGGTAGGCGATGTCTTCCTTACCGCCCATCGAAATCCATAGTTCCTTTAAATTGTCGTTGATGGTCTGCGCATTATTTTTCATAAACTCGTACTGTGGGTCCGACAATTTGGGGTTGTTGGCAAACCAACCCGAGCTGAATACGCCCAAGTACCCGAATTGATCGGTATTCTTAATACCGGCATACAAGGTTTGGAGTCCGCCCATGGATAGGCCCGCCAAGGCGCGACTTTTGGCATCGCTCTTTACCCGGAAATTGGTTTCCACGAAAGGAATGGCGGCGTTCTTCAATTCGTTTTCGAAGGCGCGCAGTAAGTTTTCGTTGAAGCCCGCCAAACCGCCGCTGCTTACGTTTCCATCCAGCATTGCCACGATCATGGGTTTGGCTTTGCTTTCGGCAATCAGGTTATCCAGGATGACGTTTGTCTTTCCCTGCGTAGCCCAGCCCCGCTGATCTTCCCCGCCGCCGTGCAACAAGTACAGCACGGGGTACTTTTCGTCCGATTGATCGTAGCCCGGCGGGGTGTACACGTACATTTCGCGCCAGGAGTTCAGGGCTTTCGAGTAGTACTGCTTGATCCGGACATCGCCGTGCGGTACGTCCTTCATGGTGTAGTAACCGCTGCCCGGAAAGGGAATTTCGATCCCGCTGGCCATGCGGCCCATGCCGTAGAAAGTCTCGCTGGCGGGGTCTACGACAGGTACCCCATCGATGAGCAGGGAATAGTAATGGAATCCCCGGCTGATGGGCTCGGTCGTCACGGTCCAGAATCCGCTCGTGTCTTTTACGGCCTCGTACTTTTTACCCAAATCAAACTGTACCTTTTTCGCATCGGGGGCTTTTATCCGGAATACCACCCGATTATCGGGCAGAATTTGCGGATATTTTGCATTCCGCACGTTGGTCGAAGCTGGGGTACCCAATACGGAATACTTTGTTAACGAAGCGGTATCCATCGGCTTGAAGAGAAATTGGGAGAACATGTACAGGCCATTCTTCCACACTTTGAAGTCGTGTCTGCCGGGCTCGATGTAGTAAATGTGGGGTACCTCATGCTGATACAGGTAGTCGTGGGTGCGTTTGCTGAACGTGATTAGGCCGTCGTTGTCTCCGCAGGAAATCCAGAGCAGTTTCAGTTTCTTCTTGGCTGCTTCGGGATCAGGTACCAGCTCCTGGGGTAGTTTGGTATTCGGCGCCGACGAAAAACCACCGACCCAGGCAAATTTATCCAGATTACCCAACCCGAAATTCAGCGACTGACCGCCGCCCATCGAAAGGCCGGCAATCGCGCGATGCTCCTGGTCAGTGAGCGTAGGGTACTTTTTTTCGATAAAGGGAATGAGGTCATTCAGCAGGTCCTTCTCAAAGGTGGCGAAGGCCTCGACTTTGTCTTTGTCAAAGACATTTCCCACGGCCCGGTCGTCTTTCATGGCTCGTCCGTTAGGCATCACCACGATCATCGGTTTGATCTTCCCCTCGGCGTACAGATTATCCAGAATCACCTGCGGACTACCACCCTTCAGCCATTCCTTTTCATCGCCCCCAATGCCGTGCAACAGGTACAGCACCGGGTACTTGGTTTTTTTGTCATAGCCCGGTGGAGTATAAATCAGCGCCTTTCGGGTAGTACCTACCGTTTTTGAGGGGTAACTGACGGAGTCGACTTTGCCGTTGGCAATGCCCGCACGCACCTGATCAAAACCTTTGGGGGCTTCTTTCTCGATGCTTTGCGCGTAGCCCATTGACCCTGTCAGCAGAAGAAAAAGCGCGATTAGAATGCCTTTACATTTGGTCGTCGTTGCCATATTTTGGTTGCGTTACATTATTACTGAAGGTTTCATCTGCTACTTAAAGAGCAAGGGAGCGAGTTCATGTAAACTCCGGCGCCAGGTCTGGAATTCGTGCCCTGTACCCTCTGATACGTACGAAACTGCGTTGTACCCTGCGCCTTTCAGGTCATCGACTGCTTTCTTTACCGCATCGGGCCGTTCTTTGCTGCCGGCGCTTATGAAAACAAGCTTCGGTTTTGGTTTGTCTTTCAGGTCGTCCGGATTGTAGAGACCACCGCTGAGCAGGCCGTAGTACCCAAATGTTTCCGGCTTGTTGAGAGTAATCATTTTGGTTTCCATACCGCCCATCGACAGACCCGCCATCGCCCGGTTATCCCGGTTGCTCAGAGTACGGAAGTTGGCATCCACATACGGAATCAACTCCTCGGTCAGTACCGTCTGGAAGGGATCGATACTGAACTCTCTTATCTTACCGAATTTCACTTCGTTGGTCATGCCGTAGGTCATCACGATGATAAAGGGCTTCGTTTTGCCCTCCGCAATCAGGTTATCCATGATCAGGTTGGCGTGCCCCTGATTGCTCCAGGCCGTTTCGTCTTCGCCCCAGCCGTGTTGCAGGTACAGCACCGGGTACTTGGTCGACTGGTTTTTCTCGTAGCCCGGCGGCGTGTACACAAACGCCCGGCGCGAGGTACCCGTACTTTTGGAAGGAAACAGAATCTGCTGCACATGACCATGCGGAACGTCTTTCAGAGCGTAGAATTCCTGATCGTGGGCCGGTATCTCGATGCCGCTTTCCCACCGTACCGAGCCGTAGTAGTTTTTGGCGCCGGGGTCGTTGAATTTTCCACCATCGACCGTCACGTTGTAGTAGTGAAAACCCTCGTCCATAGGCCCTTCCGTGGCACCGGTCCAGAAGCCGTCGGCCCCTTTGGTGAGGCGTGTTCCCCCACGGCCGCCCAGGCCCAGGCTTACCTTTACACTATCCGCTTTGGGGGCGTTGATGCGGAACCGGGCGTAGCCCTGTGAGTTTACCTGCGGGTACTCCTGTCCCGGCTGATTCAGCGAAGACGGTTTAAAATCTTCCGCTATGGCCGTTGAGCTTGTCTGCGAAAAACTGGCTCCGCTCAGCAAGATGGCTACCATGAAAGTAGCAAGGGTTATCCGTGTCATAAGGTTATTGTTTTTAGGTTTAAAGAATGTCAAATAAATCAAGTTCCGTCTCGAAAGGGCTTTACTTAAAAAGCTGCGGCAGGGTGTCAGCCAGATACAGCTTGCAGTTCATCCAGGTATGGCCGCCGGGTACGATGAGCGGTTTTACGTTTATTTTCTTCTCATTGAACATGGCGATATTCTGTTTCACGGACTCGTAGAGGAAATCTTCGGTACCCACGCTGACGGTGAAAAGTTTGAGTTGCTTGTTCATCTGATCCGCATTCGGCGACCAGTCGGTGAAATTCTTCTTGAACTCCTCGGTGGCGGTGTAGGGGGCGTACGAGCAGACGTAAGCAAACTTGTCGGGATTGGTGAGGCCGATATTGAGCGTCTGGCCGCCACCGACAGAAAAACCCGCTACCGCCCGGCCTTTACTGTCTTTGATAATCGGGTAGTTGGCTTCCACGAAAGGAATGATATCATTCACGACATCTTTGGTAAAATCGGCCATGGGCGCGGGCCGCACATTGCCATAGGGCATCACGATAAGCATTGGTTTGGCTTTCCCCTGCGCAATGAGGTTGTCAGCAATCAGGTTGGCGCGACCCACTTTGATCCAGGTTTCTTCGGTATCGGACCCGCCGTGAATCAGGTACAGAACCGGGTACTGGGTTTTCGCATTGGGGTCAAAGTTCGGCGGGGTGTACACGAGCAATGTCCGGGTCGTATCCAAAGTACCTGATTTGTAGTACCGGTAACTCACTTTGCCATGCGGCACATTTTGCAGCGAATGAACCAGCGGCTGGTCGCCGGGAACGTCCACGATGCTGCGCTTAAAGCGTTCATTGGCAAAGATGTAGGTGTTGTTGGGATCAGACATTTGCACATTATCCACCGAAAAGCTGTACGGGTAAATATCCGGCTTGACCGGCGGTACCGTGACGCTCCAGATTCCGGCGGTATCCTTCGTCATCGCCACCGGAGCTTTCAAAAATTCACCATTCAGGATTACGTTCTGGGCATTTTTCGAAAAATACCGAAAGGTGATGCTGTGGTCGGGGTGCACGTCGGGCGAGCTGAGCGCGGGCGGCCTTTGCGCTTGGGCGGAGGTAAACGCCATCAGCAGGGCAAGAAGGAGAAACAGGAAGCGATTCATAGGGCTGATCGGGTTTAGATTTATCGAAAAAGCATGGGAGCAGACTTGGCCACATAGTCCTTAACATTCATCCAGGTATGGCCCCCTTCGCTGATGTATGGTTTGAAATCCACTTTCCTGGATTTGAGGTACTCCATAAATTCCGTGGTGCCGTTGTACAGAAAATCATCTTTCCCGACACTGACCCAGAGTAGTTTCAGCTGTTGGTTGGTCTTGTCGGGTTGGCTGCCGATGTGACCGAAACTCGTGTCCATTTCTGTGGGCGACAGATAAGAGCTGTAACTGCATACCCAAGCAAATTTGTCCATGTTTCCAAAAGCGGTCCGCAGGGTTTGGCCGCCCCCGCGCGAGAATCCACCAATCGCCCGGTTATCACGATTGGCTACCGTCCGGTAGTTTTTATCAACGTAGGGAATGACCTGCTTTACCAAATCGGTTTCAAACGCCTTGGCGCGACTCACGGCATCGGCCCCATCGCGGTTGGTAGGATCGGCGGGCTTTGCCGTACCCGTTTGCTCGGCGATTCTGGCCGACACATTGCCGTACGGCATCACGATAATCATGGGCTTGGCCTTGTTCTCCGCAATCAGATTGTCCAGGATAAAGTTGACCTTCCCTACCTTGAAAAAGGTTTCTTCGGTATCGGTGGTGCCGCTGATGAGGTAAAAAACCGGATATTTTTTCGTCGGATTTTGGTCGTATCCCGGCGGTGTATAGACCACCAGAGAACCCGTTGTATTTGAAGCCGAAGGATAGTATTCATAGCTTACAGTGCCATGAGGTACATCTTTCAGGGCGTGGACCAGCGGCGTATCGCCGGGAACATCCACCAGACTGGCCTTAAACCGCTCGTTTGGAAAGAACGCTACGTTGGCCGGGTCCATGACGGAAATACCGTCTACCTGAAAATTGTACGGGTAGATGTCGGGAGCAATGGGTCCCACGGTCACGCTCCAGATCCCCTGCGCGTCTTTAGTCATCGGGCTGGGCGCTTTTAAAAACTGACCGCTCAACTTCACTACCTCAGCAGCGGGCGCCAAGTACCGGAAGGTAACGGATTTGTCGGCATGTACTTCGGGAGAAATTACCAACGGCCCACGCGGCGGTTGACTTTTGGCAAAGCCAGCTACCAAAAGCAAGCCTAAAACCAAGTTGAACGTAGAGATTTTCATAGGTTAAAATCAAGGGTTAGGTACTTTGTTTTCACATCAGCTTATTCTCGATCCTGAAATAGTCGAAATCGGCAAATCCGCCCGTCTCCTGGGTCGCATAATTGAACAGCCCAAAACGGTACCCCATAAAATGCGGCAGCGTGTAGGGCATTTTTATCGGTTCGCCGATTGGCTGCCAGCTTTTGCCGTCGAGGCTGTAAAAAAACTGAGCAGTATCCTTCCGATCCCGGAAATCGCATTGGGCTTTGAAATAGACTTTATTCTGGCTGAGAGGTACTTGCTGCATGGTTTCGGCCTTTCCCGAGGCAGCGCTCACCATGTCAATCGTTTTAGTACCGTTGTGTAGCTTCACCCCGACCAAACCGTAGTTTTTCTGCAACAGCGCTAATCCCGCAAAATCACCTTCTTTCAGATTGGAGACGTCCAGCGAAGTGAACCCCGTGCATTCCGGCCCGATGGTACGTTGCGTGAGCGTATTTCTGGCCATCACGAAAGAGGTATCGACCCGACCGGTCTTTAGGCGCAGAAAGCCTTTTCGCTCCGTTACCGACCAGAGGGCGTTGTCAGGATTATGGTTCCATTGCCACACCAGCGGCAGGGCGGGTTCTCCTTTTTTCCGGTTGAATTCGTCCGATGCTACGATTCCCGGAATCAGCCCTTTACTGGCAGGCAAAGCGAGCGTTTCGGGTACTTTACCATTATCCCCCAGCACCGGCCAGCCGTCCTCCCACATAACCGGAACCAGATAAGGGATGCGGCCCACGCCACCCGAATCACGAAAAAGGTAGGCGTACCACTTTCCATCGGGCGTATCGATCAGCCCGCCCTGCGCTACGCCCTTATCCTGTAAGGCCACCTTTCCCTCGTACGGTCCGGTGATTTGGTCGGCCCGGTGAATGACCACCGTGCGCATTCCGCCGCGTGGCCAGGTAATGTTGAACAGGTAGTACTTGCCATTGACCTTGAACAGTTGGGAGCCTTCGGCGGGTAGTCCGCCCTGCGTCCCCGAAGGCGTGCTGGCATTTTCGATGATAACCTGCTCGGTGGTACCGGGCTTGACGCCGGAAGCATCCGCAGTTAGCTCCACCAGTTTGATTTTGCCGCCACCGTAAATGAGGTAAGTGCGGCCATCATCATCAAAAAATAAGGTATGGTCGTGGTAGGAAGGTCTGAACGTGTTCACTTTCCAGGGACCTCTTTCCAGACTTTTGGTGGTGAAGACGTGCGTTTTTCCGGTAGTTTGGGCAAAGGTCGACACGTAAAAAGTACCCTCATGAAAGCGCAGGCTGCTCGCCCACGAACCCCGACCGTAGGTGCTCTGCCCGTTGGTCAGATTCAGGGCGTCCACATTCGCCAGAGTATCACAGGCATAATTCACTAACTGCCAGTTGACCAGATCCTTCGATTTCATGATCGGTAACCCCGGACTCATGTGCATGGTGGTGCTACTCATATAGTACGTATCCCCAACCCGAATCATCGCCATGTCGGGGACATCGGCGTGAATGATGGGGTTGTGCGCCGTCTGCGCTTCAGCGGAAAGTTGAAGCAGAAGGAGCGCCAGGAAATGGAATAGAAAGAATCGTTTCATAGTCGTTGGGTAGTCAGCGCATAACCCGAATTGCCTATTTGAACATGGGATCATCCCCGCTGTATTTCAGGTACTTGAACGAGGCCGTAGTACCGGAAGCCTCTCCCGAAGAGGTAGCGTAAAGGCCGTAAAGACAGCCAATAAAGCCACCAGCTACTTTGGTACTCAGGAATTTACCATCCACGTTGTCTTTCAGTATTTGCCAATCTTTGCCATTCGTTGCGTAAGAAAAACGGTAGCTATCTCCCGCCGAAGCAATGCGGATACCTACCTTTCCCGCATTGGAAGTCAGGGGTACCTGAGCCAGTACTTCCATACGTTTTTCTCTCGGAACACTTTTAAGCAATTGAAGCACAGGCTTTCCGTCTTCCAGGGTTTTGCTAACAAAATAGAAATGCCCCTCATCCTGCAAAATGACCAGCCCCGCCTTTTCATTGGGATTGTTGGGCGTGAAATTCAGTTCGGTTTCGGCGGTACTATTCAGGTGCTGCTGGCGCTTGCCGATGAACGCCGGATTGCCCATCTCCATAATCGTTTCGGGCTTCAGCTTTAAGGTAAGGCCCTCCTTTTTGGAAAGCGAATACCAGCTTTTATCGAGCGTCCGCATGAACAGCAGCGACGGGTCCAGCGCTTTGTCGAAAGAAATGGTATAAGAAAAATTGCCGGACTGGGGAAGCGCATCTTTCTGCTTTATTTCCTTGAAATCAGCTGTATACGTGTACTTCACTTCCTTGTTATCGGGATTGATAATCGGCCAGCCGTCCTTCCATTCCACGGGCGCGATGAAAGTCTCCCGACCCGTGTTGTAATAATCCCCTTCGTAGGGCCGGACTGCCAGGAAAATCGCGTAGGTTTTGCCATCCGGACCTTCCACAAACTGCGCGTGACCCGCCGACGTAACCGGATCTTTCCGGTCTTCGGGTAGCCCTTTCTGGGTCAGGATCGGGTTATTCTCGTAGGGTACATAAGGCCCCCACACATCCTTGCTCCTAAATACGACCTCCGAATGATTGACCGAAGTACCTCCTTCGGCGGCGTAGAGGTAGTACCAGTCATTTCTTTTCATGATGTGGGGGGCTTCAATCCAGACGGGTTTTTTCGAGAGGTCCACGCCCCCGTTAACCAGCTGCTTTTCCTCGCCTACTACTTTCAAATTCTTATAATCGAACTCATATATGCGGATGGTCCGATGGCCCGAGTACAGCGGTTTGCGGTCGGGCGCATCGCTGTTGTACAGGATGTAGGCTTTGTCGGTGGATTCATCGAAGTAGATCGACGGGTCGATGCCCCGCACCTGAGGTACTTTCACCGGATTGCTCCACGGCCCGGCGGGATCCTTGGCCGTCGCCACAAAATTGCCGTCGTGGTCGATATCAGTGCAGGTAACGTAAAAAGTACCCTTGTAGTAGCTGATGGCGGGTGCAAACAACCCACGCGTCAGGCGTTCCCCCATAAAGTCCATTTGCTCAGGCCGGTCGATGACATTGCCAATCTGCTTCCAATTTTTGAGGTCCTTACTGTGAAAAACCGGAATGCCGGGGAAATAGGAAAAAGTGGAGTTGACGAGGTAGTAGTCATCTCCCGCCCGCACGATGCTGGGATCGGGATAAAAGCCAGTCAGGATGGGGTTAACGAGCGTGGTAGTTTGTGCCAAAAGCAATGGACTGTTGGCAAAACAAAGAATTGATAAGGCAAGGATTAGTACTTTTTTGGGCATGTTCATGATAAATTAAGAATGGGGTTATTGGGCTACCAGCGTGTATACTTTTCCGGCTTGGGTGGGCAGATCGTACACTAAGGTTTGTTTCAAATTCGGCTCGGCTAAATCAGCCGAGGAAGCTATAATGGGGGCGGGCGTTTCAGGCAGCTGATAAAAAGGATTGGGATTGTTTCCGTCGGCCACTTTAAGGGTACCTTCCCTTAACGTCAAAGCATTAGGTACCCGCAAACGCAGGTTCCCGCCCAGGGTTGATTTAATTTTTACCTGCGTCAGCTTTCCTTCTTTCCATTCCATGCTCTCGACTTCGAATCCCCCCAGAGCCCGTATACCCCTGATACTACCGGCTGGCCACACATCGGGTAGCGCTGGCAGCAGTTGCACCGCGCCATCGGCACTTTGCACGAGCATCTCGGTGATGCCGGAAGTACAACCAAAGTTACCGTCGATCTGAAACGGCGGATGCGCATCAAACAGGTTGTTATAAGTACCTCCCCCGCCCGGATTGGTCCCCAGCGGGGATAGTTGACGCTGAATCAGGGCATAGGCATGATTGCCGTCCTGCAAGCGGGCCCACCAGTTCACTTTCCAGCCCATGCTCCACCCTGTGGATACGTCGCCGCGCTGCAACAGCGTGGTGCGGGCGGCGCTAAAAAGCTTCGGCGTACGGTAGGCGGAAATCTGGTTAGAGGGGAATAGTCCGTACAAATGCGACACGTGCCGGTGATGGTCTTCCGGATCGTCCACATCGTCGAGCCATTCCTGCAACTGGCCATGCCGCCCGATGTGCATGGGGGCTAATTGGCTGCGCATCTGCCTGAGCGTATCCGCAAAAGAGGCGTCTTTTTTTAGTAATTCAGCCGCGCGAATGACCGTACTAAAAGCATCGAACACGATTTGATTGTCCATGGTGGTACCCGCATCCAGCGATGAGCCGGCGTGGGCTTTCGGGGCATTTTCGGGTGAACTACCCGGATTCACGACCAGCCAAGGGTAGTTGGGATGCTTTACCAAAAAATCCACGTAGAATAGGGCGGCTCCTTTCAGCGCCGGATAAATGGAGGTTAGGTAGTTTTTGTCGCCGCCATACAAGTAGTGCTCCCACAGATGTTGCGCCGTCCAGCCGCCACCCGCCGTCCACATCCCCCAGAAGGCGCCGTCGATCGCACCCGTAACCCGCCAGATATCAGTATTGTGGTGCGCCATCCAGCCTCTCGCTCCGTACATCGTTTTGGCCGTTTCCTGTCCCGCTTCCGACAGTTCTTTGACCATCGTTAAAAAAGGCTCATGCAGCTCGGCCAGGTTGGTCCGTTCGGCTGGCCAGTAGTTCATCTCGGCGTTGATGTTGATGGTGTACTTGCTGTCCCAGGGCGGGCGCATCTTATTGTTCCAAATCCCTTGCAGATTAGCAGGTTGGCCGCCGGGTTGGGAGGCTGAAATCAGCAGGTACCGTCCGTACTGGTAGTATAGAGTTACCAGCGCCGGGTCATCGGTATTCCGGAAATTTTGCAACCGCTGGTCGGTGGGTAGATTGGCCGCCTCGGTGGTACCCAGGTCGAACTGGACCCGGTTGAAGTATTTCTGGTAAGCCAGCTGGTGCTGTTTCTGGATCGACTCAAACGACTTGGGATAGGCTTTATTCAAATAAGACGCAGCCCGAGCGTCGGCGTCGCCGCTGAGATCCTTATAGCTGTTGAAGTTGGTGGCAATGGAAATGTAGATTGTAGCCTTATTCGCCTTGCTCACGGTGAGTGAAGTATCCGTCGAAGCCTGGGTACCTCCTTCGGTTTTTATGCGGGTAATTCCCTTAAAATTCACCTTTCCTTCGACCCCTTCGTGGTCGGAAGTAGTACCGGCGATGGTCAGGTTGCGGGCCGGTGTAGTTTTAATGGAAGCTTTCTTGTGAAGCGTGGAATAGGATGCAGTAAAAGAAATACTGCCAGGTTTGCTGGCGGTCAGTTGCATGACGATAACGCGGTCGGGCAGCGACGCCAGGATTTCCCGTGTATACTTTACTCCGTCTACGGTATAGGTCGTTTTGGCGATCGCTCTTTCTAAATCCAGATCCCGGTAGTACTCCGAAAAGTTTTCGTGTCCCGGAAACCGAAGCATCAGATTCCCGACGGGCTGAAACATTTGACCGTGCGACTTTTTGGTGATGATGGTTTTATTGGCTAGTTGCTCGGCGTCTTTCTGCTTGCCATCGAATATCAGCTGGCGGATTTCGGGCAACGAAGCCAGCGCCGCCGGGTTATCGTTCCGGTTGGGGCTGCCGCTCCAGACAGTGTGCTCATTGAGCTGAATCGTTTCATTTTCCACGTTCCCATACACCATCGCCCCCAACCGACCGTTGCCAATGGGTAAGGCATTTTCCCACGTTTTTCCGGCGGGTTGATCATACCACAATTTTAGACCGGAACTCGTTTGCGAATAGCCGACATGGTATAAGTTCAGGAAAACGAGGTACCACAGTTTTTTCATGAGTGAGCGTAATTGTCAGCAGTTTTGGATGAAAAAGGTTTTCCATCCCGGTAAAGAAAAGTAAATAGTTAAGGTTTGATCAATTCCAGGCTTCCGTCGGGTTTTCGTTTTAGCTCGCGGACCTTGATGTTGCGCAGATGCGTCTTGCCCGACAGCTCCACGTCGTGGTAGAAAATGTACCACTTGCCCTTGAACTCGACGATGGAATGGTGGGTAGTCCAGCCGGTGACGGGCTCCATGAAGGTACCCTGGTAGGTGAAGGGACCATAAGGTGAATCGCTGGTAGCGTAGGCGAGAAAGTGGGTGTCGCCGGTGGAATAGGAGAAATAGTACTTGCCCTGGTACTTGTGCATCCAGGCTCCCTCGAAGAAGCGCCGGTCGTGATCGCCCGCCAGCAGCGGCTTGCCGTTTTTATCCAGTATTTGCACATCCTTGACCGGCTCCGCGAAGGTGAGCATATCGTCGCTCATCCGAACTACCTTGGCACTGAGGGCAGGATCGTCGTCTTTGCCCAGGTCCGTCTTCAGCGAGGCGTCGTACTGGCCGGTATGCCAGCGCTGGAGCTGCCCGCCCCAGATTCCTCCGAAGTACATGTATGTGGTGCCGTCAGTATCGGTAAACACGGCCGGATCGATGCTGAAGCTGCCAGGAATAGGGGCAGGTTGGGCCTTAAATGGTCCCGTGGGCGACGGGCTGGTGGCTACACCGATGCGGAACACGTCCTGCTTGTCTTTGACGGGGAAGTAAAGGTAGTAGGTGCCGTTCTTGTAAGCCGCATCGGGGGCCCACATCTGACGCCCCGCCCAAGGAACATCCTTGATGTCTAGCGCCACGCCGTGGTCAGTCACTTTCCCGCCGATCTTGTCCATGGAGTACACATGGTAGTCGCGCATATTGAAGTGGCCGCCTTCGTCGTCCTGGGGCACGTTGGCCTCGATGTCGTGCGAGGGATAGATGTAGATCTTGCCGTTGAAGACGTGGGCCGAGGGGTCGGCCGTGTACAGGTCGGTAACCAGGGGTTTGGGACTGGCCGGTGTATTGTTACCCTGGCCGGTTCCGACGTTGAGGCCGATACTCACCAGGGCCAGGCCGGCCAGCGTACTTGTCTGTGATATAGACATAAAATTAGGGTTTATATATGACCGTGTTCTTTAATGAAAGCCCACTTTGTGTGGTCCTTACTTTTATCGGATAAATTCCTGAACAGTTAGTGCGCCATCTTGGTACTTGTTGCGCTGTGATTGGACAAAAAACTCAAAAGATGCAAGAGAACGCTTCAAGCAATTCTCCTGCATCCAGTAAAGCAAATGGGTTCTTATATTGAATTTCTGTTAGTAGCCGGTATTTTGCGGGAAGGTCGGCCCTTCAACCACGCGGTCTATCTGTGATTGAGGAATGGGCCTTAGCATATGAAAATCCTTAATGTAGGGCGCGGCTTCCGGATTCCAGGCTTTTACCCGGCGCACCAGCGAACGGGTACGAACCAGATCATGCCAGCGTTGCCATTCGCCGAAAAACTCACGGCTGCGCTCATCCAGAATGAAATCCACGGTCACGTCGGCTGCGGTAATCGTCATAGCTGCCGCCGCCGCCGTATTTTGAGCGGCGGTATTGGTTTTACGGAAAGCGGCCCGTTGCCGTACCACATTGAGCATTTCGGCTGCTTTCGCAGCATCGCCCGCTTTCAAATAAGCTTCGGCGCCCGTCAGGTACACATCGGAAAAGCGGTACAACACGACGGGGCGGGTCGAGGGGTCGTTGAAGTTAGCGCCCCGGCTGGTATCCATGAACTTCTTCAGGGCTGGAAAAATCCCGTTGTTCCACAGGCTTGGTGGTACCACAATTCCTTTGAATGGTCTGGTCCCCACAAACTGCGGTGCCCCAACTACCTCATAATCGGGTATCCAGACGGCCGTATCGACGCCAACTACGGTAGTGTAGCCGATTCCCCGTTTGTTATTAGAAGCCGTAGGGGTATTGGTAACAGAAGTGTTGGAGATGTAAATCGTATAGAACGAATTGGCAAAGCGCGAATCGACATTCCGGTTGGTAAAAGCCTGGTCTAGAAAATAGTTTTTTCCTGCATTATCACCCGAAGGCCAGGTATAGGAGTTGGGACGCATCCGTACGTAGGGACGTCCGTACTGAGAATCCCGGATCATGCCGGATGTACCGCTGTTGACCAGCGTTCCAGCCGCATTTACATACGAATTGATCCCACTGTTGTTAGGGTAGTTCCAATTGGTGAACCAGGGAGTCAAATTTTGCGCTGCTCCGCCGCTGGCGCCTCCCCCAACCGTATAGTACCCATATTTGGGATCGAGTACGTGGTCGCTGACAAACATGGTTTCCTTGCCGTAATCGTTGGCTGGTACAAAGGCATCGCCGTAATCCTGCCACAAATCCAGCCCTGAAGCTGACTTGTTAGCGATGATTTCCGAACAGATGCTGGCCGCCTGCGCAAAATCAGAGGCTGTATTATTGAGCCAGCCCCGGGTCAGGTAGGCCTTTGCCAACAGCAACTGGGCGACAGGCTTGGTAGCTGCCTTGCCCAGGAAAGGGGCGGTAGGCTTGTCGGGTAGATCAGCCGCCGCCTCGGTCAAGTCCTGAATAATCAGTTTATAGACCTCAGCGGCGGGTTGCCGGGAAGCGGCCTGAGAAGGTACCGTAATAAACTCGGTGTGCAATGGGACATCCCCCCAGGTCTGTACCAGATAAAAGTACCAGAAGCCCCTTAAAAACTTGGCCTGCGCCAGATACTGTTTACGGGTAGCTTCTGGCAAATCGATGGTTTGTCCGTACTGAAGTACCCCATTGAGGGTATTGATATCCTGAAAAGCCACGCCCCAGGCCGATCCAAAATTACTCCCGTTGAGTCCGTTGTAGGTATAAGCGATACCACTGCCCGCACTGGCAGCCTGCAAAAACTCGTCGGTTCCAGCCTGCATTTCTACCGAAAAACCTTCGGTCCCCCACTGGGAACGTATGTCGTTATAAACCCCGGCAATTCCGCCTAAAACTCCGGAAGGGCTATTGAAATAGGAAGGGACAATTTGTGATTGGGGTTGCTCTTCCAAAATATTTTCACAGCCTGAGCCCATGAACGCGGTAAGGCCGATGATTAAGCCAATTTTTATCGTTTTCATAATGATGTCTGGAATTAGAATTTGAGGTTTAATCCGAGCGTGTATTGGCGCACGGGAGGATTGTTCAGGTTCACAGAGATCTGACGCTCCGGCGCTCCCCGTTCGCTGGCTCCTTGTGGGTTCAAGGTTGCCGAACCCGTAGCATAGCTATTTCCCTCCGGATCGACGGCCAGATTTTGACTTACTAGGGGAGAGTAAAGGATTAGCGGATTGGTGGCATTAAGGTAAATCCGGGCCGAACTGGCACCCACTTTTTTGAGTAAAGTACTTGTGAACGTATACCCCAGATTGATACTTCGGATTTTTATGAACGAGCCATCATAGTACCCTAACGTCGAGCCGAAATAGGCTACGGCGCTGGCCGCATCGGGAGCGGGGAATGCATTGGTCGGGTTGTTTTCCGTCCAGTAATCCACTTTTACCTGATTGACCCGGCTTTGGTTGAAGAATGCAAAGCCACCCGAACCGGTGGAATTACCCGTAAGGTAGGGAACCAGTACTTTCATGCCCATCCGGGCGTAGGTGACAATGGACGCATCAAAGTTTTTAAATTCAAATCGGTTCGTGATACCGCCTTCCCACTTGGGCTGGAAATTGCCCAGTATCTGCCGGTCGGAAGCGTCAATCTTGTTATCACCATTTACATCTTCCACTCTGATTTGTCCGGGAAACTGTACCGGTGAGGTTTGTTGCGCCAACGTTCCGTTTTCCTTGTCAGCCGTTTGCCATATTCCCAGCTTGCGGTAGTCGTAGATAACCGAGAGCGGTTGCCCTACAAACCAACCGGCGCCGAGGTTGGCCTTTTCGTCGGGGGTAGTTAGCTGAGTGATTTTTTCACGGTTGAAAAAGTAAATCAGATCGGCACTCCAGTTAAACCCTCGAGGCTTTCTGAATAGCTCAATGGTCAGCGACGTTTCCAAACCTTTGCCCTCCGTTTTACCCAGGTTTTTCAGGGTCGAACCGGCACCATTGCTGGGCGGCAGTGGCACCGACAGAAGAATGTCCTTGGTTTTCTGATGATACCAATCCACTGTACCCGTGATTCTGTTATTCAACAAACCGAAGTCAATGCCGATATCAACCTGGGAAGTGGATTGCCAACCCAGATCGGTAGCTGGCAGGCTCGTGACGGTATAGGCCAACTGCTGCCCGGCGGTACCCAGCCCGAAATTATAATAACCCGCCGATAAAGCACCCAGCGTGGAATATGCTCCCACGTTCCTGTTCCCCGATATGCCCCATCCGCCTCTTAGCTTCAAATTCGATATAACGGGGACGCTTTTCATGAAACCTTCCTCGATAATATTCCATCCGGCCCCGATGGCAGGGTAGTTGAAGTACCTGTTGGCGGGTGATAAGGTTGAAGATCCATCTCGCCGGAGGGTAAGGGTCAAGAGATAGCGGTCGTTGTAGCTATAGTTGACCCGGCCCATGTAGGAGATGAGCCCAACTTCTGAAAACGAGTTGCCGAAATCAGAACTTGCGACCGGCTGTCCGGAGGCAAGCGAAAAATTTGACGTCTTGATGTAATCTGCCGGCACCCCGGTGACTGTAAAGCGGCTACCCAGCGAATGGTTTTTGGTGATCTCATAGAGTCCGGTAAGCCCTAACTTATGTTTTCCGGCAAAAACCTTGTCGTAGTACAGCAGGTGTTGCAGGTTAACGTCCCAGTACTCGGTATTGCTAATTTCGGCATTGGAAGAAGACTGAACCGTGGCCGTATTGAAATACGTGAGGGGTCCGCCGTAGCCATTGTAGTTTGACTGGCTAAAGTTCAGGCCGGCATTGAATCTATAGCGCAGGCCATCCACAATGTTTACCTCAGCGTACAAACTATTGAAGGTACGTAAGGATCTGGTACGGCCTAAGTACGAATCTTTTTTCGTGAGGATAGTTAACGGACTTATTCCGGCGGCATCAATTGAGCCTTCAGCCGGATTCTGGTTCACGCTGCCATCCGCATTATAGGGAGATGCCAGCGGGGTTAGTCGCACCAAGCCGCCTGGTATTCCGCCACCTCCGGGGGTATTTTGATAGGTAACCGTGTTGAGGGTATTCAATCCCAGCTTCACATGCTTGCCGATTCGCTGGTCGATGGTAGCCCGGATGTTGAACCGTTGAAAATTTTGGCTTGGAATAATGCCCGTCTCATTAAAGTACCCAAGTCCCAGCGAATATTGGGTATTCTCTATTCCTCCCTGCAAACTCAACTGATGGTTTGTGTTAAAGCCAGGCTGATAAATCAAATCCTGCCAGTCGGTTGAAACGCCTGCCGCCAAAGCTTCCGTTTCCTTGGGGGTAAGCAGGTAGCCCGAGGTACCCGGGGCAGTGCGGTTGTAGGTGGCGGCGTCTTCTTTGAACTGGGCATATTCCTGGCCATTCATGACATTGTATTTGCCCATGATGGTAGTTACGCCATGATAGCCGTCATAACTGATGACGGGTTTTCCTATTTTCCCACGCTTTGTCGTGATTAGAATAACCCCACCGGCCCCTCTGGAACCGTAAATGGCCGTTGCTGACGCATCCTTTAAAATTTCAAGGCTGGCGATATCATTCGGGTTGATATCATTGAGCCCCCCGAACGGGATTCCATCTACCACGACCAAAGGCCCATCCAAACCATCCCCATTACCGGTAGTCAAGGTCCGGTTTCCCCGGATTCTGATTTGTCCCTGTGAGCCCGGTGTAGAGCCATTGCTGACAATGGTGACCCCGGCAGCGCGTCCTTTCAGCTGGTTGACCAAGTTGGGGGCGGGTACTTCATTCAATGTTTCTTCACTCACCGAAACGACTGACCCGGTAACGTCACGCTTGCGTTGTGTACCATATCCTACTACTACGACTTCTTCAAGTGTTTTGTCATCGACTGCCATCGTAACATTGACCGTCGTCTGGTTACCTACCTCTATCTCCTGGGTAGTATATCCGATGTAAGAAAAGATCAGGGTAGCGTTAGCTCTATCGGGTAGTACCAGTCTGTATTTTCCTTCGGCGTCCGTACTGGTTCCCTGAGTGGTGGACTTTACCTGAATATTGACGCCGGGAAGGGCGTTGCCATCCTCACCAACTACCCGTCCCGTAATTTCCACATCCAGACTTTCTGTAAGATTGGCATCAACCGATGAGCTTTGACCGGAACTAGTGGGAGGAACTGCACTCCTTTTAATTACAATCTGCTCTCCTACAACTTCGTAGCCCAGATTCAAGGGCGTTAATACTTGATCAAGAACCCGTGAAAGTTTTTCATTGGAAGCCTGATAAGAAATTTTTCGTTTTGACTGGATAATCTCCCGACTAAATAGTAGTTGAACACGTGCCTGTTGTTCAATTATTTTCAGGAGAGTTTCCACATTCTGGTTCTGAATCTGGAAGCTTAACCGGCGATTAAGAAGCTCCTGCGCCTCGCTGTTCACAGCGAAGCTGATATGAATCACTGAAAGCGCAAGCAAAATTTGAAAGCCTGACACCCTGATCATTCTGATCCAGGCCTCGCGGTAATTAGAAATGTAATTCATAAGTTTGTATTGTTTGTTGTTACTTTTCTAGTAAGAATGGATAAAGCGGCCCTGACCCCCTCATTGAGGGGTAACGTGTTACTTGAGGCACAAAAACTGGGGATCTTGCAGCGGTAGTGTCGGAAGCACTACCGCTTTTTCGTCTATTGGATTGCTATAATCTACTTCATGAACATAGGAGAGATTTGGGGTTGACTAATTAACTACAACCACGGCTGTGGATGATTATCTGGTTATCCACAATTTCATAGGTTGATTCAATGGTTAGGCAGATGAGCCGAATTTTTTCAAGGAAAGGTGAATCATTCAATTGGCCCGTAAATGTGCAATTTTGCAGCAATTTGCGATCGTAATGTATCGGCATATGATAACTGGATTCCAGCTGTTCAAAAACAAGAGGGATAGGGCTAAACTCGAAGCTGAACTGCTTGGAGATTATATCTTCCAAGTCTTCATTGAAGACTCTGCCTTCCTGCTTTTCAATCTTTTCCGTTTTAGTATTCAGGGTCAGCTGTTCGTTAACCTTCAGCAGGGATTTCTCTTCCGGAGATTTATTTGAATATACCGCTACCGTACCCGTTTTAACCTTTACAAAGGAAGTAGCTTCGTCATCGAATGACCGCACCTGAAAACTGGTTCCCAAAACCTTGGCGGTAAAATTGGTAGCGTATACCATAAAGGGTTTTTCTGGATTCTTGGAGACTTCAAAGAAGCCTTCTCCAAGCAGGTACACCTCACGCAGTACATTATTTTCTCCGCTACGAAACCTTATTTGGCTGTCAGGATACAGTAGTATGGAAGAATTTTCCGGCAGAAGCACCAATTTTGGCTTATCTGTATTATTCGTTACGATCTGCCATGTATTCGTCTGATTACGATTGGCTTCGACACCTTCAATGTTCCGAATGCTCTTAAAAAACGGGGCTCCAAATTGCCACCCAATTAAGCCTATCAGAACGGAAGCTGCCACCAACCAGGATACCCTTTGCCAACTCAGTACCCGTGTCGGTGCTCCATCAGGATTAATTAACTGGTTGTGTATCTGCCTTACGTCCTTTTTATTTTTCGGGTTCGCTACATTGATCTGACTGCCTTGAATTACCAGATACAGAGCTACCGCCTGCTCATAAACCTCCCTATGCTCAGGATTCTGGACCAGCCACTCCTGCCAATACTCCCGATCCTCTGCCTTACGGTCCCGTACCCAACGCCTGAAATCTCGGTTTTCGAGAAAATCTTCTACAGTCAAAAAATTGCGCGGGAAATGGTCCATTAGTACTTTTCTGCTATTTTTATAGCTAGTATGGAGATTCGTCGCTTTTATACCCTTCCTGAATCATTTTTTTTTAAAAAAAAGTACAAATCGAAAAAAAGAGGGGCACCGTCCACTGATTGCGGAGTTTGGAGAGAGCTTTCTGCAAAAAATTAGAAACCGACTGAGGATTGACTTGCATTACTTCAGCAATCTGGGATACTGACAAATTTTCGTAAAACCGCAAATAAAGAGCTTCCCGCTCCCGATTTGGTAAGGCAGCCAGTTTGCTTTTCATTTGTCTGGTTAGCCGCTCCAATGTTTCCTGCCGGATCATTAGCGTTTCTGAGTCCAATTCATCAATGGCTGGGCTATTCCAGTCCAGTTCCTCATAGGTCATGCGTTTTTGTAACCTAAGATGCTGAATAATGTGACACCGTAGTGATTTCAATAAGTAATGCTTTACAGATCCGGTGTCATTTATCTGACTACGATTTTGGTACAATTGCAAAAACAGCTCCTGAATACAGTCCTCTACGACTGACTCATCCACCATGAATTTCGCCCCATAGTGCTTCAAAAGGCAATAATAGCGTTCGAGCAATTGGCCTAAGGCCTGTTTTTCTCCCTCACGAAATGAGGTCCATAAGGCAAGATCTTGGGTAACATTATCCATGACGCTCTGCAATCTTTTCTAATTCTTATGTGTCAAATGTACACATAAGAATTAAATATCATAATATCAGTAAAAAAAAATATTATAGTAGGATTGCATTAGGTCGCGGGAGTCTTTTTATAAAAAAAATTCTTAATAATGTTTGTTTGACATACAAGCCGGAAGATTCACCTATAACTTGTAAGGGCGGGCCTGAAATCCATGTTGTGTGTTTATAAAAGAATGGTCTAATGCAATGACAAAGGGCTGCACTGGCTTGCTATGAAAGCCGCCAGCGAAGCCCTTTTGCTCAGTAGCTTTTGCGTGCTTAATGTAAACCTAAATCAGCAAATTGGTTTTCCAAATCAGCCAATTCCGAATAAACGTAGGGCTGCAATACTTCCGGCACATTCGTTGGCTCTTTCCGGGAAGTTATCCTGCGACTTATGGAATAGGCCTTTAATCCTTCGGAAGGGTACGCCGATGACAGCAACTCCAACACTTCCTGTTGATTTAGGGATTCCCGCAAATAATCCGATTCCTGTTCCCGCGTAAGCAGACAGGGCATCCGTTCTTTGCTGTTGTGAATCTTGGCCATCAGCTCGTTCGCAGAACGCGTAAGCATCGTGTAAGTCAATAAAATTTCTCCCGTTTCGGGATCAGCCCACTCGTCCCAAAGTCCGGCGATGCTGACAATTTCCGCTTCAGTTGGGTGAATATAAAAAGGGTATTTTTTCTTTTTCTCCGTATGCCACTCAAAAAAACCACTTACGGGGATGAGGCATCTTTTCCCTGCTTGTGCGGCCCCCCGAAAAGAGGGTTTTTCGAATACCGTTTCAAAGCGGGCGTTGATAGTCATGGCACGCAGTTTTTTAGCGTCTGCTCCGGTTTTCACCCAATGAGGAATCAGCCCCCATTGCGAAGGAGTAATAATTTCCGACTGGTGAGCTCTGATGATCGGGAGTGCCGGTGCGCTATATGCATTGGCGTGAATGACGGGTTCCCAGGTTTTATCGGCCTCGACTTTTGCCCCGTAGCGGGCTTCCAGGGCGGGTTGTTTAACGTTCAAAGAAGTGTGGTAGCACATGTAAATCGACGATTAGATTTCTATGAGATAAGCAAGATAATAAACTGGCCCGATTTGTATAATTAAGGATAATCGTAGAGGAAAAGTTATCCTACATTTCAGTACTTCAAAATCGGAGAAGTGGAAGTAAGGCAGTACTTGATCGAATTATTCCGTAGTCTATTAAATATAAACAGAAATAGAACCATTCGCCCATGAAAATGAATAGAAACATCTTCCTGTTGTTGATGGTAACCTTACTGCTGACCGGCTGTGCGAGGAAAGTACTGGTTCCACCCGCCGCCGAGAGTATCCACACGACCTTGGGTAATCCTACGGCGGCCCGCCCGGATACTGCCAACGCGGACAATTATCTTATCCTGAAAAGGCAATACGCCCTGAGCTACAACCGCAGCCTGGGTCACGCCAATTGGGTGAGCTGGGAGCTCGACTCTGAATGGCTTGGCGACGCCGACCGCCGCGACGACTTCCGCCCCGATCCCGAACTACCTGCTAGCTGGTATCGAGTCCGGCCCGACGACTACACCGGATCGGGCTTCGACCGGGGTCACCTCTGTCCGTCGGCCTCCCGTACTACTTCGGAAGCAGACAATTCTTCCACTTTCGTGATGAGCAACATGATTCCACAGGCACCGCAGCTTAATCGGGAAGCGTGGGCCCGGCTCGAAGACTACTGCCGTTCGCTGGCGGCGCAGGGCTATCGGCTATTCATTGTGGCGGGTACTTACGGAATCGGCGGAAAAGGGAGTAAGGGATATGCGACCTCGATCAAAGGCCGAATAAGCGTCCCTGCTCGCAACTATAAAGTCATCGTGGTACTGGAAAATTCAGGTGGTGTTGAGCAAATTGATGAAAATACGCCCGTTATTGCCGTGGACTTTCCCAATGATGCCGACCTGGTGGACAACAGAAGCTGGAGCAGTTTCGTGACTACGCCGGAGGAAATCGAACGGGCGGCCGGGGTAACATTCTTTAACTACCTGCCCGAGGGCGTGCGGGAAAGATTGCGACAAGTACGCTTTGATCCCACTACGACTACTTTGGGGCTTTCAAAAGAAGACGCACAACTACCTAAATAATTTGATCGCGACCTATTTCGGGCATCAGTTCGAAAGCAGATTTTATGGCAGTGCAAAGGCCATATAAGTACCTCCCAAAGCCAAGCCCTGACGCCCGCCACCGACAGCAATGGCTATATATTGCCTGCCCTTCACCATGTAGGTAATCGGCGTGGCAAAGGCTCCGGTGGGTAGTTGGTATTCCCAAACTACCTTGCCCGTTTGGGCGTTGTAAGCCCGTAGTTTGGCATCTTTTGTAGCAGCGATGAACAGCAGCCCGCCTGCCGTGACAATGGGGCCGCCGTGGTTTTCGGTACCCAGCTGAGGCAGGCCATTCTTTTCCAGTTCAGGATTCTGGCCAAAAGTCACCTGCCAGAGGTATTCACCCGTGTTCAGGTCCACGGCGTTGAGTGTGCCCCAGGGCGCTTTCAGCGCCGGGTATTCATCGGGAGTCAGAAACTGCGTCGTGCCATTATTGATATAGGGCGGGCTATATGGGAACAGCTTCCCCGCTTCTGCTTTGGTTTCAGCCAACTTATGCACATCGTCCGGATTAGCTTCGGATTTGAGCAGGAAATCAATAATCGCGGCGCGGTCTTCTTTGGAAATATGCTGGAAAGAGGGCATCCGACCCCGGCCCGTGGCCAGAATGGAATTAATTTGGCTCCGGCTGAGCCGCTGGCCTACGTTCCCCAAATTCGGGTATGTCTGATTGCTGGCGGTGGCAGAACTGGCCCTAGGGTCGATGGCGTGACAGGACGCGCAATTGGTATTGAAAAGTACATTACCCCGGCTGAGCGTAGTACCATCTTTGGCCTGGCGGGTATCGCGCATCTTTAACCACCATAGCATGTTATTACCATTGATGTACATGATTCCGTTGGGGTCGGCGGCGGCACCTCCCCATTCTGCACCACCGCCCAACCCGTACATCAGGGTACCTTCCAGGCTGGGTGGCAGATTTTTAGGACCGCTGCGACTATTCTTAAAACGATCCAGCACAAAGGCTTTGGCTTCGGGCGTGCGATCAGTCAGGTCCGTCTCGGTCAGTACCTGCCGGGCAAAGGGTGCGGGTTTGGTCGGGACGGGCTGCGTGGGCCAGGGCTGTTCGCCGGGCAATGCCGGGGCGCCGGGGACCGGTACTTCCTGCACCGGAAAAAGCGGCTCGCCCGTATCGCGGTTGAAGACGAAAATCAATCCGTCCTTGGTAGCTTGCGCCACGGCATCCACCATTTTTCCTTTGTGTTTTACCGTAACCAGGTTGGGCGGACACGGAATGTCGCGATCCCAGAGGTCGTGATGGACGGTCTGAAAATGCCATTTGCGCTTGCCCGTTTTGGCGTCGAGGGCAATCACGCAGTTGGCAAACAGGTTGCTGCCCTTGCGCACGCCACCATAAAAATCCACCGATGGCGAACCCGTCCCCATAAAAACCATCCCGCGTTTCTCGTCCACGACCATGCCCGCCCAGCAATTGGCTCCACCAAGTTTTTTGTACGAATCCTTTTCCCAGGTTTCGTAACCGTATTCACCCGGCAGCGGAATGGTGCGAAACACCCACGCCAGTTGGCCGGTTCTAACGTCGAACGCCCGAATGTGGCCCGGCAGCGCGTCGCCTCCTTCCGAGGTGGAGGACCCCATGATGATCAGATCTTTGTAGATAACCCCCGGCGTAGTGGAGCGGATCGTGTACTGGTTGACATCGTAGCCAAGTGTTCGCTCATCGCCCAAACCTTCATGCAAATTCACCCGGCCACTGTTGCCAAAGCTCCTTATGAGTTGCCCCGTTCTGGCGTCGATGGCGTACAGCCAATGACCCACCGAATGCAGGATGCGCTGATCCTGGCCCTTTTCCCAGAAAACAATGCCGCGCACCGGATGAAAAATGGGTCGGTCACCGGAAAGCGGCTGCGGGTCAAATTTCCAGAGTTCCTTACCCGTTGCCGCACTGGCCGCAAACACTTTGAGGGTAGGTGTGACGCCGTACAAAGTACCGTCTATGACAATGGGCTGACACTGGATGCTCATCTTCTTGGCGTCTTCGGGACGGTTCTCGCCCGTATCGAAGGTCCAGACGGGTTGCAGATTCCTGACATTCTGCAGGTTGATTTGCGAAAGTTCCGAGTAGCGGCTACCCGACGGATCACCGCCATACGTGCGCCAGTCCACGTTTTTGGGCGAATCGCTGGTACTGCGCCCGGCGAAATAAGCCGCACCGCAAAGCCAAAGCAGGAGCAACCCGACTACAGAGTACTTCCAGAATTTCATGTGTTGCGAGAACTTTAATTGAGTCTTTTGACGAAGAGTTTACTTTCCTTATTCTACTTCAAACATATAGCGGATGTTCCAACGGACGGTTTCGCCGGGCTTTACGGATAGTTTTATGTAGGGTTCGGGGCAGGAAGTAGTACGGCAGGCCCAAAAAACAATCTTTTCCAAAGGATGATCACCATCGATCTTCACACCCGCACCCGTTTTAGTGTTTTTGATATGGATGCGGTAGTCGTCCGGCGTGTTTTTGAAGCCTTCCAGACTCATCGTGATAATGTTTTCTTTCTCTTCCAGTTCCCGATTATAAACTACCTGCCTGCCCCTGGCTTCCACGATCGTACCGAAGCCCTTTCCCTCGGCGCTGGTCTCGAAAGGGAAAGTCGTTTCGATGTTGGGCCCGGTGGGTTCGCCGTCGATGACAAAGAAGTTGTGATTGTAAGTACTGGTTTCGATCGTCTTGCTGCCGGTATTTTTCAAACTATGCTCGAGTACTAACTCAGGCTTATCCCTGGTCAGTTTCACCATTTTATGGTACTCATAGCCGTAGCCATTTACGTCGGAAATTTTATGCGTGAAGTCCACCCGATCTTTCTTCTTTTTTACCTTCCACTTGCCGGGATTTTTTATCTCGTAGTTTTTAGTAAAAGTGTAGGCGCCATCGTCCGGTTTGACCAATCCGCCCACGCCTATTTTCAAAAACTCTCCGCCCACGGGTACTTCGCTGATGCCCACGGCGTTGAACTCCTCCACCGGGCCCGTGATGGCATCGTGCAGCGTAGGCGTGTAGGGTCGCGTGTTCCAGACATCGAAGTAGCGGTGGCCTTTATATTGCAAATCCGGCATCACGCCCGACCAGTCGAAGCGCGTGCCGCGATAGTAGCCATTCTCGGCATCGGGCAGGTGCAGTTTGGCGGTGATAAGGCCATTGGAAATGATGGCGGAGGGGTAGTCGGGAGCCGGGAAACCTAGGCTCAGACAGAGGAGAATCGCTAGTTGCTTTTTCATGAATTTTATTTTTGATAAATGGGGGGATGAAGGCAACTCTGTACTTCTCACCCTAACGGCAGGCTACTTCAAGACGTTGGTAGTTCCCGGATTTTGATGGGTAGTTTACATCTACGTTTTTCTAAAAAGCGACATGATCACCAGTTATGAATCGACCCATCCAATGCCTTCAAAATCGGGTGTGGAAACTTGTTTTTCTCTTTCACTTCCATCACGAAGGTGGCTTTTTTGGGGTCAAAGATTAGGCCTGACCGGATTGATGGCTGGGGTACAGTTCACCCTTTTTGAGATTGATAAGATCCTCGTTAAAATAGGGCGGCGAACGGCCGCCCCACAACTCCGTCAGGCAGCGCGTTGGGCTGCTCGAACCAAGTACATGCACCAGCGCGGCCGTGGACAACGCCCCCGTGAAATGCGGGGTCATACCGACGTATATGGGTGTACAAATGGTAAATGCAGGAGCGCTCCCTCAAAAAAGAGTGGTTTGTGAGATTTTAGAAGTTGCTCTCTGTATCTTGGACCCATTACTTACTCATTCAATAATCCTATCACTCAAAACTGAAATCAGGGTCGTATAATCGTCCCATCGGCCCGACGCACCTGCCAGTTGGACTTGGTACCGATAGGGTACTTGGCGGCCTCTTTTTCGTTGATGTCCACGCCGAAGCCGGGTACTTCATTAACTGACATGTAGCCGTCTTTCATCGTAGGGCAGCCTGTGAAAACCTCCTTCATCTTATCAGAAAAATTCACCGCTTCCTGGATGCCAAAATTCCAAAGCGCGAAATCCATGTGCGCCTGCGCAGCGTGACCCACGGGCGACACATCGCCGGGGCCATGCCAGGCTGTGCGGACGTTGAACCACTCGCCCAGCCGCGCTACTTTCATGGCGGGTGTGAGGCCGCCGATCTGCGAGACGTGGCAGCGAATATAATCGAACAGTCGGTTGGCCATCGGTTCTTTAAACTCATTGATGTTGTTGAATAGCTCTCCCATCGCGATAGGTACCGTCGTGGACATCCTCAACTGCCGGAACCACTCCATGTTTTCGGGCGAGAAAGGGTCCTCGATGAAGAAGGGACGGTACTCTTCCAGCTTCTTGATCATGTTGATGGCATTCATCGGCTGCACCCGCTCGTGAATGTCGTGCAACAGTTCCAGTTCCTCACCGACGCGCTCACGCACCGTCTTGAACATCAGTGGGACCGATTTCAGATAAGCCTGCTCGTTCATAAAGTTGTCAGTCACCCCACCGAAGCCTGCCGCCTTGTAATCGGGCGCTTGCGCAGTGGCTCCCACCGCGCCATAACCGCCCTGCTGGATACGAATGTGCTTGAAACCCTGCGCCTGAAACTTCTGCACGTCGTCGGCCACCGCTTCGGGTGAGTTGCCATTAGCGTGGGTGTAGCAGGGAATCGCAAAGCGCACTTTTCCGCCCAGTAATTGATACACGGGCATCCCGGCCCGTTTGCCTTTGATATCCCAAAGGGCCTGATCCAGCCCGCTGAGGGCGTTGTTGAGTACGGGGCCGTTGCGCCAATACGAACTCACGTAGGCTCCCTGCCAGATGTCCTCGATATTATCTACATCTTTCCCATTGCAGAATTCATCAAGGTAGGTGTTGATAGCCGGAAGTACCACAGCAGCGCGCTGCGTGAAGGTAGAGCAACCCAGACCGTACAAACCCGGCTCGGAAGTCTCGACCTTAACTACGATGAGGTTGGAACCCTGCGGAGCTGTGGCAATGGCCCGCACTTTGGTGATTTTGACGGGCTTCATAGCCGTCGCGTAGGCAGGCGTTCCCGCCGCTTCCCGCGCTTCTGCCGTTGAAATTCCACCGAATAAACCCAGCAAACCCGCTGAGCCGCTTAATGCTTTTATGGTATCTCGCCTTTTCATAAACTAGTGAATTAGTGACTGTCAAAATGAAAAAGACAAAAATTCCTGTATTCTATTCACCAATCATTGGGTAAGAGCATGTACTTCTGGCTAGCTCGCTGCCTTTGGAGCGGAAGGGGCGGGTCTTGCCGTTAAGCTCCAATAGCGAAGGAATCATTGCCTTTGACAATACAAATTGGCCAAAAGCGGTATTGCTATCAATGATTTTTTGAAGCACACACATCTGAATCAGCGATAAATGGGATGTTTACCCAAAAAGACACTGCCCCGATAGTCAAACAGGAAGAATAGGCTCAAATAGCGTACTTTGCACGAAAAAGAAAAGATATGATTATGACTGAAGAGATTAACCAAAACTACCCGCATGCCTACCTGAAAATCGACGCTGCTACCCAGGCCAGCGGCTTCACCATGCCCTCCGATCCGCTGACCTGTTCGCTGTTGCGCAGCCTCGCTGCGGCCAAGCCGGGCGGTAAGTTTCTGGAACTGGGCACGGGAACGGGTCTCGCCACCGCCTGGATTCTGGACGGTATGGATGGGAGTTCTATTTTGGTTTCGTTCGACAATGATGCTACCCTGCTTTCGATTGCCAGAGAATTTCTGGGGGAAGATAAACGCCTGAGTCTGGTCGAGGCGGACGGCGAGGCGTGGGTGCAAGCCAACGCCGGACAGAGGTTCGACTACATCTTTGCCGATACCTGGCACGGCAAGTACCTTTTGCTGGACGAGGTACTGGCCATGCTGAATCCCGGTGGCTTTTACATTGTGGACGATATGCTGCCGCAAATTAACTGGCCCGAAGGTCACGCCGAAAAAGCCGCAAAATTTGTAAAGTACCTGGAATCGCAAAGCGATTTACTGGTATCTAAACTACATTGGGCCACGGGAGTAATCGTGGCGGTGAAACGGTAGAGTGGCGACATCACGTTCCGGATTTCCCTTCCCTTTAAAAACTCAGCAAGTACCCCGTCAGATCCGCCAGCGCCTGCTCGTCCAGTCCCAGCGATGTGGGATCAGGCATGAGCGAGTTGGGTAGTTTTTCGCGGCTCTTGATCTGGTTGGCTTTGATCGCGTGTTGCTTTCCGGCCGCATCTTTGAGTACGACCGTCGGACCGTCACTGAGCAGGAATCCGAAGTAGCTTTCGCCGTCTTTGGTTGTGATGGTGTAGGCCTCGTAGCCGAAGACGATGCTGGCCGAGGGATTTATGATCGCGTCCAGCAGCGTCATTTTGTCGAATTTCTGGTGAATCATCGTCAGATCGGGGCCAATGTCCGCGCCGCTTGCGCCGTGGCGGTGGCAGGAGGCGCAGTTGTTGGTAAAAACCTGTTGCCCGTGCTTGGAATCAGCTTTCATGCGGGCCGCAAAATCCACCCGAAGTACTTTCCCGGCGCGCGGGAAAAACTGGCTGGCGAGTACGCGCACATTCTGGTCAGGGTTCCTGAACAATTGCTCGCTCACGGCCTCCGCTACCTTGCCAGGTAGTTGACCCTGCGACTTCATGTCGATGAGCATATTACCGCCGTTGGCGTCATCGGCCATGAGGCGGGCGGCTTCGATCTTCTGCGCTTCGGTTGCCGACTTGTCCCGAACTATCTCCTTCAACTCCAGCATCCGTTTGTATTCGGGCGTCATGGCTTGAGCGGCGGCAGTTTTCCAATCCATCAGGTCGGCCCAGTCGTTGGTTTGCCGGAAATTAACCCAATACCGGGCGGTAGACGATACGTCGGACAGTGGCGACTTGGTAAGGGCCAGCATATTTTCTGCTGCTTTTTTGGTGTTGATAAAAGCGAGGGCGGTCAGTGCCTTGCGGCGTTCGGCGGCTGTAATTTTGTTGGACGCAGCCCGCATTTTCAGGTCATCGGCGGCCTGGTCGGGGTGCAACCGCCAGGTCAAGGACGCGCGTGGCGGCGACCATTGGTCCGGCTCCGCTCTGAAGGTACTTTCTACCAGGTCGTATACCTCCTTTTCCTTACCATCTGCCGCCGTACCGATGGCTTCCAGCAGCCACGGATCTTTACCGTCATAGGTCTTCACCAGTTGGGCAAGAGATGTTTTCGCCTCACTGAAAGGCACATCGCGCAGCGCGATTCCCACTTCCCGCCGCACGGCAACATCGGGGTCTTTAGCCATCTTTTCTAAAACAGCTTGATTGGCCTTGCCGACCGACCGTAAGGCGCGGAAGGCCACCAAACGCTCGTTGGCTTGCGGTGAATCCAGCAGTTTCTTTACTTCGGTTTCTCCTTTTTCACCCAATTGCGCCATGAGCCAAATGGCCCGCGCCCGGTGGTAAGGATTTTCGGCGGAAAGCATTTTTTGCACTTCGCCAACTACCACCTCACCTTTTTTCCGCAAAGCATTGAATCCCAAAGCCCGCACATTGACCGCCGGACTTTTCAGGGCGTCGATCATACCCGCCGTAGTACTCAGGTCGAGGTTGGGCGTGGTGATTTTCTTGCCCTTGGGCGTGATGCGGTAGATACGTCCGTAGCCTTTTTTGTCCTGCATGGCGTGGCCGCCCACGATGGGATCGTACCAGTCGGCTACATACCAGGCACCATCGGGACCGATTGCGATGTCCGAAGGGCGGAACCACTTACGGGTATCGGTGTCGGTTTCAAACCACTCGTAGCGCTCGGAAGCCTGGGGGAAGGAACTAATCAGGTCTTTCCTTTTTAATGAAAATCCCGCGCCTGTCTGCTCAGGTTGGTAGGCAAAAACTACGTTGCGCCCCGCCTCGCAGCTCAGCAATGTACCCCGGTACTTTTCGCCCATTGCGTCGCCTTCATAAAATACGATGCCCGTGGGCGAACCCGCGCCGCTGTTATCTCCGGCGGGCATCACGCCGGGGTCTTCCTGATGCCAGTGCGCTTCGAACATGGTTTGGCCGGGGCGGCGGTCGGCTTGCCAGAAGCGGGTACCATCGGCGGCAAAGTACCCCGCATTACCGTTTTCGGGCAGGAACGACACCCGACAGGTGATCACCTGGTCGTCGTTGTCGTTCTGCCACATGTTGCCGTAGCTGTCGAGGCAGACCTCGTAGCTATTCCTAAAATTATGACCCAGTACTTTGAGCCCGGTGCCGTCGGGATTGATGCGCAGCGCCAGGCCACCGACCCACACGCGTCCGTCGTCCGACTTGCGGTTGCCGGTATTGGTGTTGTTATAAGGCGTACCGCCGTTGTACAGCGTACCGCTGTTGAGTGTCCAGCCGCTTTTGTCAGTCACCACGTGCGGCCCGGCGTTACCGGTGTTGAAGTACCAGCGGCCATCCGGCCCGGTTACGAGCGAATGCAGCGAATGGTCGTGATCGAAGCCGCCGAAGCCCGTCAGGAAAACCTCGCGCTCGTCGGGCTTATCGTCGCCATTGGTGTCGGTATAAATGATCAGGTTGGGGGCGCAGGAAACAATGACCTTATTGTCGATCACGGCGATGCCCAGCGGAGCGGTGAGGAGCGTGTCCTCCACATAAACCTTGGATGTTTCGGCCTTGCCGTCGCCATCGCGGTCTTCCAGAATCATGACGCGGTCCCCTTTCTTTTTGTGCGAAAGACGTTTTTCAGGCTCAGTCTTGAAGCTGCGGTAGTTGACCGCCTCCGTAATCCAGACCCGTCCGCGTGCGTCGATGTCCATATTGGTGGGGTTATAGAACATCGGGGCCTCAGCCCAGAGCGTGGCTTCCAGGTCGTCGGGGACGTAGAGGCGGTTGTGATCGTCTTCGGGTGCCCACAGATTGACTGCCGGGAGAGAAGCGAGTAGTACAACACCAGACAGGAGCGTTGCGGAGCGGGTTAGGGTAGTTTTCATCTTAGGGATAGGGTTGCCACGAGTTCAGCGGAATATCACGGTTTCATCCGTCAGTTTTTACATTCGTCAAAGCTATTTCCTGCAGCGGATTTCCCCCGTCGGTAAAGAGCTTTCCCTTTTTCGTCAGCGCCTGGGCAAGTTTGACCAAAGCTTGTTTTTCAATTTCCGGGTGCCGCCCGTCCAAAGCTCCGACCCTTACCGCTAATGCGATGTCGAAGGGTTGTTCATCGTCTTCAAGTTCAAATTCCTCCAGGGCCACTTGCCTGAACGATAGCCTCCCTGCCTCTATTTCTACTTGGGAACCCGCCATAGCCTGTCGGATGGCTTTGGCAGAACGGTCGATGGCCAGAATATGCCCATTGCCGATTCTTTTTGAGATTTCTCGGGCCGCCGCGCCCGGCCCACAGCCGATTTCCAAAACGCGTATGCCTTGCTCCAATGGGAGTGCTTCCACAATATCCGCGAGCCGCTTTGATAGTTTACTGTTCATTGCAACGCATTGTCTTAATTTCAAGCTGACTTTCAAGCAAAATTGAACAACTCTTCCAGATAACGACGATTGTGCTGGTAGGTTTCTACCGGGTCTGCGCCTTTGGGGGTGGCCCCTTCGATCTGCATCCAGCCCTGGTAGTCGATTTTTTTGAGCAACGTAGCCACGCGGGGCCAGTCGATGGTACTCTCGCCGAGGCGGAAGCCGTTTTCCTTCATGTGCAGTTCGCAGATCATGTCTTTGCCCAGGAAAGGGATTTCCTCGTAGATGTCGTGGCCCGCGTCGGCGGAGTTACGCGAATCGTAGTATACCTTGACGGCACTGGAACCCACGGCCTCGATGATTTTCAGATGTTCCCGCGCGCTCAGGTACGACTCGATGCCTAGCGTAATGCCTTGCTTCTCAGCGTGGGGAGCCACTTTTTTGAGCCGTTCGATCACCATTTTCTGGCCAGCCTCATCGTCGCGCAATTCGCCGTCATTAAAAAAGGCCAGCAGAATCACCTTCACGCCCAACGCTTTGGCTGCATCCACGCTATTCCATACCCATTCTTCGGTGCGCGGCTCTGATTTGTAGGGAGTGCGGTTCAACTCGCCGATAGCCAGGCTGGAAACCCGGATCCCGGTACGCTGAGCGGCGTCTTTTATGCCTTGTAGCGTCGATGAAACCGATAGCCCCGCCTCATCCTCTCTGGTGTTGTAGCTGACCTGCAGGCCTTGCAAGCCAATTTTCCTGGCTATTTCGAAAGTACCTGGATTCAACCTCGGGCCGATGGACCAGTCGCAGGCCCCGAGGTGAAAGCGGGGTTTGGCTTTGGCGGCAAGGTTTCCGGTAAGCCCCGTGCCCAGCAGCAGGGCGGTGGTTTTGAGGGCATCGCGGCGATTGAGGATGGTTTTCATAAAAATTTCCCGGCATCAGTATATACAGGTAAAGTACTGATACCAGGAAATCTATCTCTGTGGGCCAAAATTGTAAAAACTTCATCGCGTCGGGGAGCATGGGAACATGGCTCATGCGATTAATTATTTTGATAAAAAACTACCCAAGCAACTTTACCTTTTGATAGTCAGAGTCTGACGGCAAATTTTTAACAGTTCTGCCATCGGACCTTTATTGATCGGTGTCGGACAAGCTAAAAATTAGCGGAGGCAAAAAGATTTCCTTATTGAAGAATGCAGTTGCTTTGTAATTTTATTGGCTATTTATCCCTCTATGCAATATCCCGACACCTGGCCACGTCTGGTAGGCATCCCGATCTGGGCCTTCTTCTTTCGTTTCATTGGCGACATCACGCCGCTGGGACAACTACTTAGTAGTCCTCAGTTTTATCTGGATGTGCTGGTGGTGACGGGGGTCACCGCGTTGCTTTGGGAGGCCAACCGCTTCCTCATCCGCTATCTCGATCGCCGGTATTCGTGGGCTACTCAGGCATTCCAGCGGCTTTTCGTACAGGCAGGCATTGCCTTTGGCAGCACCGCCCTGATTATCGCCCTGTTCAGTTTTATTTATAATGATCTGGTACTGCACCGTTCGGCGCAGATCACCCTCAGCATTGTGATTGCCAACGATGTACCCATTGGGCTGATGTTCATCCTGATTTTGCACATGGGCTACACCCTATACTGGCTGCTGGACTACCACCGCACCACCGTAGCCGGGCTCAGGCTACGGATTGCCGAACTCGAAGGTACTTTTCAGAGTGCGCCACCGGCACCCGAAAAGCAGGGGACCAAGACCCTACTGGTCAATCAGGGAAAAGGCCATGTCCCGTTGATGACCGAGCAGGTCGCGTATATTTTTGTCACGCATGAAACCAGCATTGTCAAAACGCACGACAACCAATCGTTCACAATCGATGCTACCCTTGAGCAGCTTAGTGAGCGGTTGCCGATCGCTGATTTCTTTCGGATCAGCCGCCAGTTCATCGCCAGCCGCAGCGCCATTCGCAAAGTGGAGAACGACGGCTCGGGCCGGGCGCTACTGACCCTGCATCCCAAACCCACCGAAGAGGTGGCGGTGAGTCGGCGGCGGGTGGCGGAGTTCCGCCAATGGCTGAGCGAATCCTGACCGCAGGTACCCGATCCGATCCTTTTTAGCCAATTCTGAGGGCACCTTAGGCTACCATTCACGGTCGTTACCTCACCACTCACCGCTTTTTGCAGGCCGCTGAGCCGTCCCCGATTTTAAGCACCTTGTGGCTGACTTTACTTTTGCACCCAATTAGTAAACTCAAAAACAAGTGCTTATGAAAAAATCAATTCCACTTCTCTTCCTGGCCGGCAGTCTGAGTGCCCAGCTTTCGCTGGCTCAGGTTCCCCGCCCCGACCGAGCGCCTTCGGGTCCTCCGCTGACCATTTCTGTTTTCTCAGAATCCATCAGTCTGCCTACTTTGGCTCACCTGCAAAAAGGCGGAATCGGGATCAAGGTAGGCACCGAGCTGTACTATCGCAACCGACCCGGCTCGCAGACGTTTCAGAGCATCAATCTCGGGTACTATCATCATCCCGGCGTTCAGAGCGGACTCTTTGCTAGCACCGAAGTAGGCTACCGCAAGTACTTTGGTGCGGTGTACACCGAAGCCAGCCTGGGTGCAGGTACCCTGCTACTGCGCCCGGAAGCGCCTTCTTACGAGCGGTCGAGCCCGGATTTTCCGAAGGCCGCGGCCTACCAGTTCAAGCTGATGCCTTCCGCCGGACTGGGAGCCGGGTACCAGTTCCGGAATCGTACTTCGGTATTTACCCGCTACGAGCTGTTTGGTGAAATGCCGTTCAGTCAAATTCTCCTACCCCACCAGGCACTGCATGTAGGGGCCAGGGTACCCTTTCTCAATTAATTGATCCAGTATCTATTTATAGCCATGAAAACAACTTATTTCCGGCTCGCGCTGGCCACTTTGTGCTTTGCGCTGACTGCCTGTGAATCCATCGACATTCCCCAGCCCACCCTCGACAGCGCTCCTGACTTTTCGGAACACGCGCAGCAAGCCACGTATCAGAAAGCCGTGGAAGATTACGCCGGCACGAACCGTATTCCGGGAGCCGTGCTAGCGATTGAAAAAGATAATGCACCGCTCTGGATCGGTGCCACGGGGTACTCCAACCTGGAACACCGTACCGCCATGCAAGTCAACACGCCATTCAGGGCGGGAAGCATCGCCAAAACGTTTGTGGCGACTGCCGTAATGCTGCTAAAAGAAGAAGGCAAGTTCGGACTCGATGACAAGCTCGCCGACCTGCTACCCGCCAGCAAAGGACAGATTCCTCAGGCCGATCAAATAACCCTGCGCCAGCTTCTGGCCCACACCAGCGGAATCTTCGATCCGACCAACGACGACACGCAGTACCAGCTTGACCTCGTGAATAATCCCGCCCGGCGTGGTGCCATGACGCCTGACGAAGTACTAAGCAGGTACGTATACGGTCGTTCGTTACTCTTCGAGCCGGGTGAGCGATTCAGTTATTCCAACTCCAACTATCTACTTATTGGAAAAATAATTGAACAGCAGACGGGAAAATCGCTACAAACGGTTCTGAACGAACTAATCATTCGGCCCCTTGGGCTGACGGCCACCTACCTTGAAAAGCGTGACGATCGTAACGTGGCCCGGGGCTACGCCGATTTTTATGCCAACGATAAGTTAATGGACGTTACGGCACTCGACCGCGCCGAGGCCGACGGTGGAGCATACGGTGGGCTTATCTCGACGGCAGCGGATCTGTTCCGCTTCAGCGAGGCGCTTTTTGGCCAAAAACTCGTCGGCCCCGCTGCGTTACAGGAAATGCTGACCCCCTACCCCGTCCGTCAGGGTACTACCACTTACGGTCTGGGCGTAGATCAATGGGAGTCGGAGGTACTGGGAACAGGCTACGGAAACAACGGTACCCTCGCGGGTACCGAAGCCAACGTCTTTTATTTTCCTCAAAAAAAGGCCACGTTCGTGCTGATGGCCAACTTCGGCAGCGGTACCCGCAAGGGCTTTTTGGACAGCCTGCTCAACTGAATTTCGGGAAGGCACCTACTGCGGCAAAGAACACCGACGCTTGTGCTGAATGGTTTCAGGTCCTGGATCTGATTTGCCGCCAGGAGCAGACTCAGCACGAGGATCGGTGTTTTTTGCAATTTTACGGAAAAAGGGGTCAAGGATTTGGTACTTTCTTGAATCAGCCTGTTACTTATTCTTGTAAGCTTTATCCAGAAATTCGTAGCGGGCGTCGTTCTTCGCTTTTTCGGTGCGCGACTCCGTGTCGATGATCATCACGGTCGGGGCGGCATCACTGGCTTCAACGGTTTCCCACCGGGGCAAAGTACCTCCGTTCGGATTACCCGTTTTGATGAAGTTGGCGAAATATTCCGACATCGTTTCGGATACCTTATAGTCGTCAGCAGTCCAGGCGTACTCCTTGACCATATGTAGGTTACCCATGCAGTACTCAATTTCGCAGGCGTGCGGCGCGCCCACCGCTTTGGGAGGCTCGGGCGTGGCAGTCGTTTTTTTCAGAGTACCGCCCGCCAGGCCAGAAGCCAGAGTATTGTCCACCAACGGCGGCCGTAGCTTGCTATACAGATAGCGGTATACGGGTTGCGAGGAATTGGCGCGGTGCAGATCAGACCACTTCCAGGTAGCGTAGGCAATGAAGCGGTCAGAGGCCAGGGCCGTCGCTGATAGCTCTACCTCTTTTTCATTGGCGTGGGGGTATAGTTTGAGTACTTCTTCGTAGTTATCGGGGTATTCCGCTTTGACGCGGGCCATAAAGTTGGCGGGCGTATTGGGTTGGCCGTACATAAAAGCCCCGGCAGGAATCTCAGCGGAGTTCCAGCCTACCAGCAAAGGTACTTGTGCCTGCTCACGGGCGGCAAAAATTTGAGGCAGGTACTTGGGCAGGAAATAGCCATCCATTACCACCGGAAAGCCGAAGCGCTTCGACTCATCGTACATTTCATACAAATCCCGCGTCGAAAGGGCCCGCAGCTCCTTTAAAGTACCTACTCCCGCATTTTTAGCAAACTCGGCACCTTGCTTTTCGGCCTCGGCCAGGGTCACCGGTGCCATCGTGGGGTTGATTCCCGCCCCGCTTTCACCGATCGCTCCGGCAATGAGTCCTTTCGAGAGGGGTGACGCCATCTGGTAGCTCACGGCAACGGAGCCCGCTGATTCACCCGCGATGGTCACTTTTTTAGGATCACCACCAAACTGCTCAATGTTTTTCTGGACCCATTTTAAGGCCGCCAGCTGGTCGAAATAGCCGTAGTTGCCCGAGGCTTTGTAGGGCGCTTCGGCCGATAATTCGGGATGGGCAAAGTTGCCGAAAATGTTCAGCCGATAGTTGCAGGTTACGACCACGATTCCTTTTTTGGCCATCGCTTCGCCGTCGTAGCGGGGTTCCGAGCCATCGCCCGCCACGTTGCCGCCCCCGTAGAAGTACACCAGCACCGGCAGGCCTTTGGTATTACGCCTGGCCGGGGTCCATACGTTCAGGTACAGGCAGTCTTCGCTCACGCCGTTGGAGCGGGAATTCATATCCCCAAAGACGAGCTTCTGCATGGGGCGCGGACCAAAAACCTTGGTTTCTTTGACCCCCGTCCATTTATCCAGGGGTTGTGGCGCTTTCCAACGGAGGTTACCGACGGGTGGTTTGGCAAATGGTACGCCAAAATAGGTCTGAATACCCGTCTTGGTATCGTAGTTGCCTTCAATGACTCCATGTTCAATTTTGGTCTGCACGGCAAAGGCATTGGTATTCTGAGCGTAACTACCCAGCATACTGCTGATTGCCAGCGTCATGGAGAAGATAATTTTTTTCATAGGTAAAAAAGTTTTTAGTTATTGTCTCACTTTGCGACAATAATACCTGGTACTTTAAAATAATCCTACTTATTTTTGAAAAATTATCAACAGGAGCGCGACGAACCCCATGCAGGAAGACGACTACCTATACCACTTGGCCTTCGACTCCGTCATTTTTGGCTTTTCGGGCGAGAAGCTGAAAATCCTGGTTTTGGAATATCACAATACCAATCTGTTTGCGCTACCCGGTGGCTTTGTCCGGCAGGACGAAAACCTGAACGATGCCGTGCGCCGGGGCTTAAAGGAGCGGACGGGCCTGGATAATATTTATCTCGAACAATTCTATACCTTCGGCGATGTGGCGCGCTACAAGCCCGAGGTAATGGAGCGAATCATCCGGGCCAATGAAATCCCCGACCAAGACCTGTCGTGGCTACTGAAGCGCTTTGTTTCGGTGGCGTACTACGCATTGATCAATTTTGATGAGGTTGTGCCTGTGCCCGATGCCTTGTCGGATTCCTGTACCTGGTATGAAGTGGACCAGCTTCCGCCCCTGATGCTTGACCACGCGCAGATCGTACAGAAAGCGTTGGAAACCCTGCGCGACAACATCAGCCGCAAGCTGGTGGGCGGCAATCTGCTCCCGGCCCGGTTTACGATGAAAGAACTGCAACACGTATACGAAGCCATTTTGGGTGAAAAGCTGCACCGGGGTACTTTCCAGCGAAAAATGCTGGGATCAGGGGTGCTGAAACGCCATGAAAAGCAGTTCTCCGGCGCGGCTAACAAGGCTCCTTTTCTGTATAGTTTTGAATGAAGCCGCGCTGAATCTCCTGATTTCAAAAATTTCGGCCACCAAATAATCCCGTTCTATGCTAGCATTTCTGGGTCTGCTGACCATCGTACTACTACTTGTCTTGGTCATGACCAAAATCGTTTCGCCGGTGGTGGCGCTCATTGGTGTTCCGATCCTGACGGCGGTTTTGGGCGGATTCACGTCCGAACTACCCAAATTCATTACCGATGGTCTGCAATCCATTGCCACCACGGCGGTGATGTTCGTTTTTGCCATCCTCTTCTTTGGTATTCTGATGGATGCCGGTACTTTCAAACCTATTATCTCAAAATTATTGAAAATAGCCGGGCACGATCCCGCCCGGATCACGGTAGCTACGGCCCTGCTGGCCATGATCGTCCATCTGGATGGATCGGGAGCCGTTACTTTTCTGGTAACTATTCCGGCCATGCTGCCCCTGTACGATACCTTGGGTATGCGACGCACCACGCTGGCGACCACCGTAGCCCTGGCCGCAGGTACAATGAACATTCTCCCCTGGGGCGGGCCCACGATCCGGGCGGCTACGGCTCTGGAAGTACCGGTCACAGCACTTTTTAATCCTTTGCTGATACCCGTATTGTGTGGCTTGGTGACGGTATTGGTCATTTCGTACTTAGCCGGAGTGAAAGAGCGATCGTTTGTAAAAGTACCCGAACCACTCCATCCGAAAACCGGCCCGTACTCAGAATCGCCCGCCTCGACACTCGAACGGCCCCGACTTCTCTGGTTCAACCTGCTGCTGGTAATTGCTTCCATCACCACATTGATTTCCGCCCTTGCCCCTCCCCACGTTATTTTCATGATCGCCTTTGCCGTGGCCATCACCGTCAACTACCCTAAACTGTCCCTACAAAGAGAGCGTATTGACGCGCACGCCAAAGCAGCCCTGCTGATGGCCAGCATCCTCTTTGCGGCAGGTTGCTTCACGGGTATCCTCAAAGGCTCGGGGATGATCGGCGCGATGGCGGAGGCGGCCGTTGCTTACATCCCCGCCACCGTAGGCAATCATCTGGCCGTGATCACCGGTGTCGTAGCCATGCCGGCCAGTCTGCTTTTTGATCCCGACTCGTTCTATTTTGGTATCCTGCCGCTTTTGGGTACCACCGCCGCCCACTTCCAGGGCGATGCTCTGGAGGTGGGACGGGCCGCCATCCTGGGGCAAATGACCACCGGCTTTCCGGTTAGCCCCCTTACGGGCGCTACGTTTCTGCTCATCGGGCTGACCGGCGTAGATCTTGGAGATCATCAACGCAAGACGATTCCGCTCGCCTTCCTGGTCACGCTGGTGATGCTTTTTGTTTCCGTAGTCGTGGGTGCCATAAATTTTTGAAAAAATGAAAAATAAAATCAGAATCGGCTGCGGCGCGGGCTTTTCGGGCGATCGGTTAGAACCGGCTTTGATCCTGGCCGAGAAGGGCGAACTGGACTATCTGGTGCTGGAATGCCTGGCGGAACGTACCATCGCGCTGGCCCAGAAGCGCAAACAGCAGGACCCGGCGCATGGCTACGATCCGCTGCTGGAGCGTCGCATGGAAGGCCTGTTGCCCTTGATCAAAAAGAAAAACATCCGGCTCATCACCAACATGGGCGCCGCCAACCCCGTAGCCGCCGCGGAGAGAATCTGTGCGATTGCCAAGCGCCTGCACCTGTCCATCACCGTGGCCGCTGTAATCGGCGATGATGTATTTGGGCTGCTTAACGGAGAAGAAACCGCGCTGGAGACGAGAAAGCCTTTATCTACTTCCGGCCCGCTGATTTCGGCGAACGCCTACATGGGCGCGGAGGCCATCCTGCCCGCCCTGCAATCAGGCGCGGAAGTAATCATTACCGGACGAGTGGCCGATCCTTCCCTTTTTGTAGCCCCTTTGGTACATGAGTTTGGCTGGTCGCTGACCGACTATAACCAGATGGGCCAGGCGACGGTCATTGGGCACCTGATGGAATGCGCCGGCCAACTGACGGGAGGGTACTTTGCCGATCCCGGAAAAAAAGACATCCCGGACCTTGCCCATCTGGGCCATCCTTTCGTGGATGTGACACCGGACGGTAAGGCGGTATTTGGCAAAGTGGCCGGTACGGGCGGGGCACTCCGGCTGGCTACGGCCAAGGAGCAGCTCCTGTACGAGGTGATGGACCCCGGGCAGTACTTTACGCCGGATGTTATCGCTGATTTTACCCACGTAAAACTTCGGCAGATCGGCTTGGACCAGATTGAAGCAACGGGCGGACGGGGGCACGACCGACCGGATCAGCTGAAGGTAAGCGTAGGCTACCTGGCCGGATTCATCGGCGAAGGCGAAATTTCCTACGCCGGAACCAACGCATTAGGGCGCGCGCAACTGGCTGGCGCGGTTGTCGGAGAGCGGCTGCGCCACCGGTTTGCCGACTTGCGCGTGGATTACATCGGCAGTACGTCGCTACACCGCCATTCGCCCGAAGACTGGCCCGAACCCTACGAGATACGGCTGCGCGTAGCGGGTAAGGCCGCTACGGCACCAGAGGCCGCTCTGGTAGGCGAAGAAGTGGAAGCCCTGTATACCAATGGCCCCGCCGGCGGGGGTGGGGCTCGTAAATATATCCATGAAGTAGTTGGGATCGTATCTACCCTGCTCCCGCGAGAGAAAGTGAAACCTATCGTAATCCTCAAAAAATCATGAAAACAAAACTCTACGACATCGCCCACAGCCGGGCCGGTGACAAGGGCAATACCCTCGTATTGTCACTGATTCCCTATGAGGACAAAGACTATCCTTTGCTCAGGGAAAAGGTAACCGCCCCGCTGGTAAAGGAGTATCTGAAAAATATCGTTGCGGGGGAAGTCGAGCGTTACGAGCTTCCCAACCTGCCCGCGTTGCACTTTGTGTGCCGCGATGCCTTGCTGGGCGGTGTGACCACCTCACTGGCGATGGATACCCACGGCAAGAGCCTCAGCTATGCGCTGTTACAAATGGAGATCGACTCCTGACAAGAAACTCTCTTTTTAAACCAAAAACAAAACCTCAAAATGAAAAAAGCACTATTTCTCTCTATCCTGAGCCTTGCGTACTTACATGTCCAGGCAGCTACGGTAGATACCCTTGACATCCAGAGTCCGAGCATGAATCGTACGCTGAAAGCGGCAGTAGTCATGCCCGAAAGCTACCAAAAAAGCAACGTGCCTTTTCCGGTGCTGTATCTGCTGCACGGGGGCTCGGGAAGTTTTCGGGACTGGCTCACCAAAGTACCCGACAAGACCCTGCTGCACCGCCTGGCCGATCAGTACAACCTGATTATCGTAACGCCCGATGGTGACCCTACCAGCTATTATTTCGATAGCCCGCTGATCGAGACCAGCCAGTTCGAGACCTTCATCACCAAAGAATTGGTAGATAAAATAGACCGTACCTACCGGACCATACAAGACAAAAAAGGCAGGATGATTGCGGGCTTATCCATGGGTGGGCACGGGGCAATGTACCTATCAAGCCGCCATCCTGAACTGTACACGGCGGCCGGAAGCATGAGTGGCGTGATGAACATCAATACCGCTACCTGGAAAGTACCCACCGACTTTGCCAAATCGCGGGCCGAAAATTTTGCCAAACTACTGGGCCCGGCTCAGGACGGCACTGCCCCCTATCCAGGCTATACGATGGTGACACTTGCCGATAAGCTCAAAGCCAACGGACTGGCGCTCATCTTCGATATTGGGGTGGATGATTTCCTGATTGATACCAACCGGGATTTGCACCAGCAGCTGCTGGCAAACCAGACGCCCCACGACTACACCGAGCGTCCCGGCGGGCACAGTTGGGGATACTGGGAAAATGCACTGCCTTATCAACTGTTATTTTTTGATAAGGTACTCAAAAGCAATGGGATGAATGTTCCGTGATAAAGACGCTGTTCACCTGATTGATAGTTTGCGACTTGGCGTGGTGGGGACTTTTGAGCGCAGTAATGGAGACGAAACACACCATTCACATCCATTACGAATGTTCATCCGAAGAATATTCGCCACATTGCGCCAAATCGCTGTTATTCAGCAGATTTTTTGTTTTTTCGTATTATCAGCCGTGTCTGGTAGTGAGTCAGCCGAAGGAAATAGAAAAGAAGACTAAGAGAATTTTTAATTAAATGATTGCCTAAACTGCAAAGGCGTTTGCTTGGTTTTTGTTTTAAATAATTTGCTAAAAGATTGTAAGTGCTCAAATCCCAGGTCATACGCAATTTCGCTTACCGATAAGTCTGTTGTGGATAGTTTTTCCTTTGCTTTTTCAATTAGCTTGTCGTGTATATGTTGTTGGGTGCTTTGTCCGGTGAGTGTTTTCAGTAAATTACGCAAATAGCTTTGCGATACATTCAGATAGTTTGAAATATATTGAACTGTTGGCAAGCCTTTAGTAAGTAAATCATCGCTGTTGAAATAATCCGATAGTAATTTTTCCAATCGGTCAAGAATCTGGTGATTGGTGACTTTTCGGGTGATGAATTGACGCTGGTAAAATCGTTCTGCGTAATTCAGCAGGGTTTCCAAATGCGAAATAATAATATCTTGACTAAACTTATCGATGTTTGCCTGATACTCATTTTCAATGTTCTCTACAATTCCGTTGATAAGTGTTTCTTCTTTATCAGATAGAAACAGGGCTTCACTAATCGCATAGTCAAAGTACTCGTACTTCTTTATTTTAGTAGCTAACGAGGTGCCCCATAAAAAATCGGGATGTATGAACAGCATCCAACCTTCAAGCTGTGTAGGAACGCCACTTTCTTCGCCACGCAAAATCTGCCCTGGTGATAAAAAAGCCATTACGCCCTCGTCAAAGTCGTATTTCTGTTGCCCGTAAAATAGTTTGTCACAACCTCTTTTCAGTGATACTACATAGAAATCAAATGTGACCGAACTAACTTCTGCATTATTCGCAAGACCTTTCAGGTTTATCAAGCTTATGAGCGGATGCTGCGGCTTGTCATATCCTCCTATTCGGTGCAGGTCTTTGATAGATTTTATTCTATATGGTTTTGAATTTTTCACTGGCCAAAATTTATTTAATTTCTAAAGGGGTACTTTAACCAAATCATGAGTAATGGAAGAAGAAAAAACGGAATTTCCATCAAGGCTAATTTATAGTTTCCGGCTCTCAATGCGAATGCCATAATCAGTACGATGGACATTGCGTTTAGCAAATTGCCTAAGAAGTACGTCTTGGGAAAAAGCAGCAGAACACCAACCAATAGGGCCAATACACCCAATATGGGTATTGCCCATTCGGCAAAGTCCAACTCCATCATCATTTTTAAGGATTCTGGATTTTTCTTATAATTAAAAGAACCCCAGCCATGGTAAAAACTTAGCAAAACCGATGCTGTCAGAAGTACTAGTGAAATTACATTCTTTATCATGCTATTGGATAGTATATTTTTGTAATAAGTAATGGTCAATCAATCGGGTTCACCGAAATTCAACTTTTGCCAGCTCTTTGGATACCTGCCATAATTTTACCGCTACATTTGCATCTGCTGCTTGTGCGGGTATTTTTGCGATGGAAGGAAATCCGCGAGTCTCACCCAATTTGTTGGGGCCATAATACACCCCTCCTTCGGCCTCAGGAGAAGTAGCTGCATATAATGTGGGCAATGCTCCCTGTGAAGATGGCTGGAATAAAAATGGAAAAAATGTTCTCATCATTCCTGTAGCGCTCCATTTGCCTGTACCCGTAATCAATAAATTTGTTCGGGAGACACCTGGATGGGAAGCCAAACTCATAATGCCCCAGCCGTGCTTATCGCTTTGTCTTTGAAGCTCTAAAGCAAACATCAAATTAGCCAATTTTGCCTGCCCGTAAGCTTTCATTGGATTGTAGGACGATGAGGACTGAAGGTCTTCGAAATTGATTTCGCCTTGACGATTCGCTACGCTTGAAACCGTTACGACACGGGCATTTGCTGCGTTGCGTAACAACGGAAGTAGGTGGGCGGTCAACGCGAAATGTCCAATGTGATTTGTACCGAACTGTAATTCAAAGCCATCAGCAGTTTCAAGCCGTTTTGGTGGTGCCATAACACCAGCGTTGTTAATCAGTAAATGAATAGCCTGCTCTTTTGCAAGCATCCTGGAAGAGAAGTCTTTGATAGAGGATAAATTGGCAAGGTCTATTGTTTCAAACCTTACTTTCGCCTTCGGATTCGCTTGCTTTATTTTAGCAAGTGCGGTAGCGCCTTTCTGGGCATCACGCCCCATCATGATCACATTCCACCCTGCGGAAGACAATGCTAGTGCGTCTTCGAAGCCGATGCCTTCCGTACTGCCAGTTATTACTGCCAAATCTCCGCTATTTGGGGGGATATTTGATGTTGTCCACATTTCACTTTCGTTTTGCATTGTATATCTTTTTTGGTTGATACAAAATTGCAGCGAAGTCACACAACGGATTTAATCAAAACGACTTTTGGTGTAGTCAAAAGTGATTTAGCTTTATCCATCGACATATTGCTTGGGGTGGCGGGTAGCTTTTTTGTTTTTCCTGTGCCGCCAGATTGGGATCGCCCTCCACTTATGGATTGCTCGGAGTTGCGCGCAGGAAAAAGGAGATAGATTGCCCAGGATGCGATTTTCTGAACGCAGAGTTCGTTTGAGTGGAATGATTTTTTTGTGGGCAGGCCGGGTACAAAAATCCCCCAGGCAAAATGACCAGAAATCGCACACAAAACTCGCACAAGAAATCCTCAGAGCAGACAGTAACCCGCCGCCGTTTTTTCCTCCAGACCGGAGCGGCCCTTTTCACCACTACCCTTCTATCCGCCTGTAGTGAGGCAACAGACGATGTACTTCCCGAAACCGAGACGCCCGAGCCAGACAAAGAAGTAATGCCTGACCGGGACAAAACCCTGGCCTTTTTCGGAGATAGCCTGACGATCGGCGCCGGAGGTACTGCGCCTTATGGAAACATGGTCGGGGCAGCTCTGGCCAACCGACCCGTGGTGAGTGACGGAATTGTGGGCCAGGTTGCTTCAAGAATCGCCGTCCGACAAGGAGGAGTACCCCTGAAAATATCGGTCGAGGGCAACAAACTGGATAGCATTAAGCCGATCAAGATTACCAAACTGAGCAATCAGTTTTTGTCTACTCCTTCCCGCAATGAGGAATACAGCCGCAAGGGTACCATTCTCGGGGTGCGTTGTACCATCCGGCGGATGCCCAGTGGGGCCGACGGAGAAACGTACACGATCACACCGGATACGGTGAGCACGATCGATATTCCGGCCGATTCGGAGTTTGTGCTGGAAGATGCCGCCAAGCTCAAAACCGCCACGCAGATCTTGTGGTACGGCCGCAACAACATCGGAAAGCCCGGTGCCGAGGAAGAAATCCTGTCGTCGCTGGAAAGCTCGATCGCCTACATCGAAGCGCCCGCCCGATTCGTCGTGCTGGGGGTACTTACCGAAGCGGACGAGAATAAAGGCTCGGAAAACTACAACCAGGTCATCGCGATCAACGAAAAGCTGGCGTCCAAATACGGCGACAAATACGTGAAAATGACCCCACCGACCGACGCCGAAATGGCGGCCATCAGCTACAAGCCGACACCCGAAGACCTGACCGATCTGGAGAATCTCAATTTTCCGCGAGGCATGCGGGCGGATGTCACCTCCGACGACATCCACTTGAACGACAAGGGCTATCAGATTGTCGCTAACCGGGTGATCGAAAAACTTAAAGCGCTCAAGTACTAACGCCAATGCCCCGCGCAGGTAGTTTACAGGAGATTAGTCATACGTAAAGAAGAGCAGGTTGAGCTGGTGAGTATACCAAAAAAGCTCTCTGCTTTCTTTACGTATGATAAAACTCAATCTTCCCCTCGTTCTTCTGTTGCTGGCGGGCAGCGTTAAAGCGCAGCAGGTTATCCCGCTGTACGCAGGTACCATTCCCAACGCGACTTCCTACACGATGCAGGAAATCGCCACCGAAAAAGACGGTAAGGTAGTTTGGTATCGGAAGGTGTCGAAACCCACCCTCACGATTTTTCTGCCCGCCCGGGAAAAAGCCTCGGGTACCGGGGTGATCATTTTTCCGGGCGGTGGCTATTCCGGGGAAAGTTATGAGGCAGAGGGCATTCGCATTGCCGAAACGTTTATCAATCACGGAGTTGCGGCTTTCGTGGTCAAGTACCGACTGCCCAGCGACTCGATTATGGTGGACAAAAGTATTGGTCCCCTGCAGGATGCGCAGCGGGCAATCCTGCTTGTCCGGGAGCGAGCTGCCGAGTGGAACCTCCAGCCGGACAAGATCGGGATCATGGGCTTTTCGGCAGGCGGGCATCTGGCCTCCACCGCAGGTACCCATTTCGATGAGGCGCTGATCGAAAATCCCCGAAGTACCCGCCTGAGACCCGATTTCATGATCCTGATTTATCCGGTCATTTCGATGAACGAAACCCTTTCCCATAAAGGGTCGCGAACGAATTTGCTGGGCGAGCATCCTAAGCCCGAACAAATCGTGCGATTTTCTAACGAACTGCACATAACTACCCAAACCCCACCGACCTACCTGACGCACGCGGGCGACGATAACGTGGTGGATGTGGACAATAGCATCGCTTTCTACGAAGCCCTCCGGCATCACAAAGTACCCGCCGAGATGCACCTTTATCCCAACGGCAACCACGGCTTTGTTTTGAAACTACCCACCGAGGAATGGATGGTGCCGTTGTTTACGTGGATGAAGAAAAATGAGTGGGTGAAGTAGGAGGAGAATCGACGGTTAGCGGCCCGGCGATAAAGCTTTATTAATCAACGTATTTACGCAAAATTCTAAGGAAATGGGACACTATAAGACAAACTCCACGAACTCCCGAAATTTCATTTTAACCACTGAAAGCGCTAAAATCGGAGAATTGAAGTATAAATCTTGGTATTCGTTTAAGGCTGAAATACAGTTGGCCGATTATTCGACTTATCAGCTGGAACCCAAAGGATTTTGGGATCAAAAAATCGAATTAAAAAGAGAGTACGAAACCCTGTTAGAGTTCAACATGGGTTGGAAAGGGATTCTTATCAAGACCAACTTTAATGGTAGCGAGAAAAGCTATCTATTAAAATTGAAAGGACTACTGAGCAGTAAATTCATATTGATTGACTCAGAAGAAAATGAGATTTTAGCCGCTGAAACAACTTTCAAATGGGGTAAGTTGAACTTCGACTACACGATTGAAACTACCACAGAATTTGACAGTATGAAAAATAAGGATCTCATGCTGTTGACTATTCTGCATTGTATAAATTATTACCTGACCATTATCAATGGAGCTGCTTGAAAAAGGGGGCAGTGCTGAGAGACATTTTAGTGCTCTCAAAGCTACTTCTGTATTGAGTATTAAAGTATTTGTGGTAAGTTTATAACCTTCGTCGCGCCGCCCGAATGGCTTATGGATAATCATCACCGAGTGGATCGCCACTCGGAAATATCCGAGCGACTGTGGGGGATTCTTAATATCATTCAATTTTGTTAATAAAGTTTTAAGAAAGCCAAAAATACATGAGGTTATTATATTTAAGAGTTAACTGGAATTTTTAAAGACCTCATCCTATAATTTAGAGAATGAAGACACATGACTTTGAAACGCTCCTTAACTCCATCAATCGATGTTACTCAAAGCCTGTGTCAAATAGGCTTCCTACTTTGAAAGACTTTGTTAACGGTGAGTTGGTTAATCCTGCGGATAATCTTCATAAATCTGTCGCTTTAAGAATTGCAGCAGTGACAGAACTAAGAAAAGCAAGAGATTTGAAAACTAGAATAAATTTGAAAGACACTTGGAATAAAATCTCTGAGTCAATTAAGATTCTTCCTATTGAAGCGACAATATCCTCAATTGGGTCACAAGGATTTTTGTCAATTCCATTATTTAAGTACGATATAAACATGGATTTTTTTGAATTTGTCAGACTTCATATCTGGGACTCTTCTTTAGATAAGTATGTAAACATGACAACGAGAGATAGTTTTTCGGTTCATAGCCATCTTTTTCATGCAGACAGTTGGGTTTTGTGTGGACAAATTATAAACGACAGATTTATTGTCGAAGCATCAGAGAAAAATGAGGTTAATTCTTTTTTTGAAATAAAGTATAATGGTACACTTAATGAAATAAATCAGCACACGTCAACTGCAAAAAGAACAAATACTTTTGCAAGAGTAAAACAAATAAGTCATGAAATTTATATGCAAGAGGGTAATTATAGCATTAAAGCAGGAGAATTCCATAGATCAGGTTCAAACGATAAAACCGGGATTTCTGCAACTTTATTCTCGTTTACTTCTGACAAAAATTTCAAAGGACCTTCGTGTGTTATAGGACCAAGTAAAATCCAAGCTTCTGAAATAAATAGAAAAGACACAATTGATTCAAAAGAATTGCTTATTAAAATTGATAAAATAGTGAATAAATGACTGAGGAAAGAAGAAAATTGATTCTTGATTGGATGAGAAAGGTTCACCAAATGGAGTATGCCCATCGCTATCAGTCAATTAATTATGTAAAGGTTGAACGATGGCTAGGAATTTCCGCATTTGTAATTACTACATTTGTTGCTTTTTCTTATCGATTTCCAAAAGTGGAAGCCGAAACTCTTAAAAATCTATTCTTTCTTTTTAAGCAGGATTTTTTTATTCCATTTGCTTCATTTCTAGCGGCTGTCCTTACGGGCCTCATCACATTCTTGAGGCCTAATGAAAGGTCAGAGACCCATAAGAAAACAGGAAGCAACTATGAAAAGCTAAGACATAGAATAGAACTACTTTTTACATCACAATTGGGAGACGATGAAGTCAACAAAGAGCTAAATGAAATAAAAAAAGAATGGGATAGTCTTGATGCTATTAACGTAACTAATAGATTTTTCATAAAAGGAAAAGAAAAGGTCAAATCTTTCAATAAATATCCCAAAGAATTAGATTTCCTAGATGACGTTATAAAATAACAGCTAACATCGTATTGACAATATAGCGGGAGGACATATTTATTTCCCCTATTAACACTGATTTGCAATCGGTGTTTCATCCACTTCGCGTTTTCAACGCGATCTACGCACAATGGTATCCACGTTTCAAGTCATGATAAGCAATATAACCTTGCCTATCTATATACTGTATTACCTGTCGCATTTAGCCACTACCATTGTCGCCTTCACACTGTATTGAATTCCTATTTGTTAAGGAGATTTGTATCGTACTAAAACAGCAATAGGATGAGAAAAATAATTGTTTTGTCGATGATCACCCTGGATGGGGTACTGCAAGGGCCCGGTGGACCGGAGGAAGATACCTCGGGCGGTTTCAAGTATGGCGGCTGGGTGGCCCCTTATAGTGACGAGGTCGGGGACAAGGTCATGGAGAGACTTCTGAAACCGGCCGATCTTCTTTTAGGCCGAAAGACGTTTCAGATTTGGGAAAACTACTGGCCCAAGCATGCCGACTTTTGGCCAGGCATCAACGAGGTCACCAAATACGTCATGTCCACGACGGTACAAAAGTCAGATTGGAACGCCTGCGTTTTCTTCAATGACCTGTCCGATATCGAAAAGTTAAAGTCTTCGGATGGCTCAGACATTCAGGTATGGGGTAGCGGTGAACTTATTCAATCACTTTTGAAGCATGATCTGGTCGACGAGCTTTGGCTCATGATTCACCCATTGACGCTTGGTGAAGGGAAAAAGTTATTTGACAATGGTGCTATTCCGGCCGCCTTTGCCTTAACGGAGAGTGTGGCTACCTCAACCGGCGTACTTATGGCCCATTACAAACGAGCCGGTGAAGTTCAAACGGGCACAGTAGGGGCTTGATTGTTAGCCCGTATGATACGCTGATGCCTGCCCTTGCTGTACCCTATTCTCACAACTGAGCCGGAAAGCGAACACCCGTCACCTCTTCACAAACCGCAAGAAACTCATCCTGCAAACTGACATCACTCGCCGCTGGCGCAAAAGCTTTTTGCTGTTTGTGGAAAAAATACCGGCCACTCACCAGCGCTCCGTCCTCATTGCTGGTTGCCAGCCATGTTTGGGTGGTGTAGCCTTTTTCCAGATCATCAGGCGCACCTTTACCGCCCATTTTGGTGGGTACCCAACCCGGATTGACGGCATTGGCGTACACGTTGGGCCATAAACGGGCCACGGCCTGGCTCAGCAGAACTACCTGTAGCTTGGAGTCGGAATAGCTGATCCCGTTCAAATCAGTACTTAGCTGCTTTAACCTGGCCTGTCCGCCCGTGTGCATTCCGGAAGTCAGATAGATCAACCGTTTGGGCGGATGCATCAGGCTGGTCAGGATGTAGGGCGCCAGCGTATTGACCGTGGCAATTACGTCCCCGGACGTCCGATACACGCCCGCATTATGGATGACGGCGTCGAACTTTCCCAAGGCATTAGCATCAGCCGCCAGTTGCTTCGTTTGTTCTATACTGGATAAATCAGCCGTCAAAACGGTCTCCGCACCGGGTACCTGGGCCAGTGCCTCCTGCCCTCTTGTCTTGTTGCGGGCGTGCAACACTACCTGATGTCCTTCACTTACTAATTGCTGAGCCGCTAATTGGCCCAGACCGTCCGCCGATCCGGTGATGAATATACGTGCCATGCTGGTTGTGGTTGGATGATTAGTACTTTCGGGAAACTGCTGTCTTCTCTTGCTTCCCCATCAACTCCTTTTTCCATTAAACCTGTTCCACTGCAATCGGGATAAGGTTCTGTTGCCTGACACGTATAGCTAGAATTCCGAAAAGTACCAGGTCCATTTTTCAAATATTCCTCAACGCAACTCTGTGATTGTCAAATCCCGGAACTCGACCTGGGCCGCGCCGCCGCTGTGAATTTGCACGGCGATGACACCCTTGGCGGGGATGGTTTCGTCCTTTTCTACGTAATCGACCGTCTTCACACCATTGATGTAGAGTTCGTGGTGATTGCCCCGGCAGCGGATGATATAGCTGTTCCAGTCGTTCGGGCGCAACACGTGCCGCAAAGTACTGAGATCGCCGCCGACGAGTTTGGCCCGGCGGTGTTCGTCGTAGAGGTCGCCCCAGTAACCGTCGCCGATGTCGGCCTGGTAGCCGATCATTTTGCCGTTTTCCACGAAAGAGCGGTACTGAATACCGCTGTTGATCATCCCCGTCGCCGGGTCGCCCGTGAGGCGGAAGAGACAGCGAAACTCGAAATCGCCGTATTCCTTAATCGTATGCAGGTATGTGTTGGCCGGAATTTTCTTAATCCCGTCGCCGCTGCGGATGGTGCTGTCGGCTACCGACCACCAGGCCAAGTAGTCAGGATTGGCCGTTTTCCAGCCATTGAGGGTTTGGCCATCGAAGAGCGAGACGGTAGTTTCGGAAACCTGAGCGCAAAGCGAACCAGTGAACAGAAGTACCAACAGCCCCGGCAGAATCAGCCGCCGGGCAAAGCGCGATGATTGGGAAAAGACGATAGTTTGCATAACTTTCTTGACGTAGTGATGGGTCAGGAAAGTTAAGGCAAAAAGTACGGTTTACTACCCGTCTTTGTACGCAACGCCTACCCTACTCCGACCGCAAAGCATCCACCGGATTGGCCAAAGCGGTGGCAATCGTTTTCCCACCGATCGAAACGATCACCAGCACAAACACCAGCGCGGCGGGCGCGGCAAAAAGCCACCAGCTTAGCGCAATACGGGAGGCGTAGTTGTCCAGCCAGTTCTGCACCAGATAATAAGTAATCGGAATGCCAATCACCACGGCCATCAGCACCGTCTTCATGAAATCCTTCGAAAGCAATAGCATAAGGTTGGTAGTACTCGCACCGATGACTTTGCGGATACCGATTTCCTTGGTGCGTTTCGAGACGGTAAAGGTCGCCAGGCCAAACAGCCCCAGGCAGGAAATCAGGATGGCGAAGCCCGTCATGGCGCTGAAAACCTGCTGAAAGCGGTCGTCGGCCTTATACTGCTTGTCATACTCGCTATCCAGAAAGAAGTAGCTGAACGGCGAATACGGGAAATTGGCTTTGTACACTTTTTTCAGTGTAGCGAGTTGCTCGCTAGCATTGCCGCCAGTGAACTTGACGCTGGCAAAAGCATCGAAATTGGGTGAATAGAAATGAAGCATGGGAATATAGGCCGCCTTGGGCGACTCGTAATGGTAGTTTTGAAGTACCCCCCGGATGATCCACTGCCTTCCCCAGAAACTTAGTTCACGGCCCACCGCTTCCTGCGGCGTCGGGATGCCCCACAGCCGAAGGGCTTCTTCATTGACCAGTACTTCGTCCCGCCGGGTAGTGTCCGTGAAAACGGGCCGGGAAGTGGCATCGTAGTTACGCCCGGCCAGTAGTTTGATGCCCATCAGATCAACAAATGAACTGTCGATATTGGTCAGGTAAAAATTGTAAGAGTTTTTCTCAGCGGCATCGGATAAGTTGATGCTCGTCGTAGTACTCAACTGGGTGATTCCCATGCCCGGCACGGTGCCCGAAAGCGACACCGCCTCTACCTGCGACTGCGCCAGCAGTGCCTGCCGGAAAGCGCCGTATTCCTGCTCACTGGTACCTATGGGTGCTTTCACTACAAGGGTACGGTCTACATTCACGCCCAGGTTTTGGTCCCGCAGAAAATGGACCTGCCGATAAACGGTGAAGGTTTGTACCAGCAAAATAATGGTGATAGTAAACTGAAAAACCACCAGGGCTTTCCGAAGTACCACGCCCTGATTCGACCGCGAAAAATTACCTTTAAGTACTTTGACCGGCTCAAAAGAAGACAAGACGAAGGCCGGATACAAGCCGGAAATCACGATGCTCAGCAACAGAAACGCTCCCAGACTTTGCCAGAAAAACAGATCGCTGAAGACCGGAAAGCCAGCGGGCAGTCCGGCTACCTCGATGAACATAGGAAGGGCTATACCAATGATGGCCACGGCAAAAAGCCCCGCCGCGATATTGATAAGTACCGTTTCGGTAAAAATTTGTGTACGAATCTGGGTTTGGGTCGAGCCAACTACCTTGCGCATCCCGATCTCGCGGGCCCGGTCGAGCGCTTTGGAGGTGGTCAGATTGACGTAGTTGACAAAGGCGCTGATCAATACCAGAAAGGCCACGCCCAACAGAAAAAACACCGATTTCGCGTCGCCATTGGGTTCGGTCTCGAAGGTTTTGTGGGAATAGAGGTGAATATCGCCGATCTTTTGGCCAATCACCCGTCTGTCTTTTATGATCTTATCCTTAATCATGCGCTCATTGAAGGCCACCAGTGATTTCGTGAAAGCGTCGTAATCGGCATTCTCGGCCAGTTGCAGGTAGGTGAGCGTATTGTTGCCGTTCCAGTTGTCCTCCGTTTCACCCATATCCGAGAGCATGGTCGGGTAGGAGAACAGCATATCGAATTTCAGGTGGGTGTTGGCCGGGCTGTCTGGTACCACTCCCACGATTTCCAGCACCAGAGCACCTCCTTGTGGCTTAGGTATTTTTATGGTTTTACCCAGCACGTCCAGCGTGTTGAAGTACTTTGTAGCCATCGTTTCCGTCAGCACGACTTGCCGGGTTTTGGTCATTATTCCTTTTTTGGTACCTCGAATTAAAGGGTAGTTGAACATGGAAAAGAACGAAGAATCCACCGCCAGCACCTTTTCGACCAGGTAGTAGTTTTCGCCGATTTGTACCGTCACATTGGGCTCGCCGAAGGGGTAGGCGCGGGTGTAGTTGACCACCTCGGGCATCTCACGCATAGCCTTGGGCCCTACAGGCGGATTGGTTTCGGTGTCCTGCGCATTCACCGTTCCGCCGTTCATGTAATCCATCGTGAGCCGCACAATGCGGTCGGCCAGCTGATGCGTGTTCTCGTAGCTCAGCTCAAAACGCACATACTGGATAATCAACAGCGCCACGGCCAGGCCCGTCGCCAGACCAACCAGATTGATGGCCGTGAAGGTTTTGTCTTTTTTGAAGATTCGGAGGGCAATTTTTACGTAGTTCGTCAACATGGCTATAGGGGTCTATGGGTTTGTCGGGAATTCAGAAACAAGGCAACGGAATACACTGTCCTCTCTTTTATTTTTGATTACTCGCTCCGCAGGCTATGCACCGGATTTGTCAGCGCCGATTTCACCGCCTGAAAACCTACTGTCAGAAAAGCCACCGATACCGCCAAAAGTGCCGCTATGAGAAAATACCAGCCGGAAATCTCGATGCGGTAGGGAAAATCTTCCAGCCACAGCCCAGCCGCATAGTAGGAAACGGGCAATGCCAGTACAATGGCGAGCAGTACCAGCTTGATAAAATCAGTGGCAAGCAGCGAAACAATCCGGTATACCGACGCCCCCAGTACTTTGCGGATACCCACCTCTTTGACGCGGCTTTCGGCATTGAAGGTAGCTAGTCCAAAAAGTCCGATGCAGGAAACAAAAATGGAAAACAGCGCCGACAGGGTAATCACCTGCTTCCATTTTTCCTCTTTCTCGTAGCGTGTATGGTTGGTCGCATCCTCAAACGTGTACTCAAAGGGCATGAGCGGTACGTGTTTTCGGAAAATCGCTTCTATTTTTCGCAGGGTCGAGGGCACATCGCCGGGGTTCACTTTTACAAAAAGCCGCCCCAGGCCGTAGTTGGGGTCCTGGGTCAGCAGCAGGGGTTTTATTTTTTCTTTTAAAGAAGCATAATGGTAATCACGCACGACGCCAATGACCCGCAGCTTCTGATTTTTCCATTCAAAATTCACTTCTTTCCCGATAGGGTCTTTCCATCCCGCTTCCTTGACAAACGCTTCGTTGACCACGATCGACTGCGTAGGGTCCGAAGGGTACTTACTGGAAAAATTGCGACCTTCTACAACTGGGATCTGCAGCACGGACAGGAACTTATCGTCTACTCCAATGTAGCCAAACTCCATGGTACGGCCTCCGTCAAGGGTACCCACCGTGCCGTTATAATTGCCATTGAATGCCGCTACCTCCCGGACTCCCGTCGTGTTTTGGAGCTCCTGCCTGATCAGATCAAGGGCTTGTCGGTTGTTTTTGCCGTGTCCGAGGCTAAAACTCAGCAGGTTTTCGTCGTTATAGCCCACGTCTTTGCTGGTCAGATAGTCAAACTGTGAATAAATAACCAGCGTACCGATCACGAGGCATACCGACAGCGCGAACTGAAACACCACCAGGGCCCTGGTCAGGTAGTTGCGGCGGGTGAGCCGGGTACGGTTATAGAGCGTTTCAACGGGATTGAAGCCCGATAGCACCAGCGCCGGATAAAAACCGGCAATCAGCCCCGTAAAAACAAACAGGCCCACGTAGGCAGCTACCAGTCTGGCATCCAGCAGGTATGAGAGCGACAACTGTTTGTTGGACAGATCATTGAAAGTAGGTAACACCAGCTGCGCCAGTACCAGCGCCAGCAGAAAGGCGATTACAGAAAACAGAAACGACTCGCCCAGAAATTGCACCACCAGTTGCCGGCGCTGGCTTCCGATCACTTTCCGGATGCCTATTTCACGAGCACGGTTCAGGGAGCGGGCTACCGTCAGATTGACAAAATTGATACAGGCAATCAGCAGGATAAAGAGCGCGATGCCGGTCAGGATGTAGGAATAAATGGGGCTGCTGCCGTGATCCAGGCCATTGCGCAAATCGCCGAGTTCGCTGTTGAGGTGTATCTGCAGAAAAGGCTGAAGATCGAAATAGATCTTTTGCCGGAAGTCCTTTATTTTGCTGATTTCGTCGGCAGACTTGCTCGCAAAAACACGGTTCATTTTAGGCACTACTTTCTGATAATTAATGCCTTTATTCAACAACACAAACGTATTCATATAGAAACCCAGCCACTCGGTATCGGTCCAGCCCATGGCTTCCTGAAACGAAAAAGGAAGCAGGGCTTCAAACTGTACCGATGAGTTTTCGGGGCAGTTTCGGGCTACGGCCGATACCGTGAACGACTGGAACTCATCGCGGATTTTTAAGTCCAGGGTTTTGCCGACGGCCTCAGAAGTGTTGAAGTATTTTTGGGCCAGTTGCTCGGTCAGTACAATGGAGTGGATGTCTGCCAAAGCCGTTTTGGGATTGCCGGAAAGCAGCGGCATCGTAAACACATTGAAAAAATTGGTATCCACAAAAACCACCGGCTGGTTGAGCAGTTCGTTCTCTTTCCTGATGACAAAATTGCTGCTCTGGGCACGTACTATCTCTTTTATCTCCGGTATTTCTTCCCTGAACGTCGGACCGTGAATGGCGTTAGTACTTCCGATGGTCCGGGAATCGAGTTCGTCCGATAGGGTCACCTTTACGCGGTAGAGTTCGTCTTTATTTTCCTGAAAACGATCAAAGCTCACTTCGTCTTTAGTATACAGCACAATCAGCATGCAGCAGGTCAGTCCCAGGGAAAGTCCGGCAATGTTGATAAAGGAAAAGACCTTGTTGCGGGCCAAGTTGCGGAAAGCCAGTTTCAGATAGTTTTTAATCATGGCTGTTTCTTTTATAGATCAAAGGTTAATTAGTAGAAGAATTGAACATTGATGAGTGAAAGACTGAAGGCGCAATTGTCAGGTATAACAGCACAAGTCAGACTTTAAACTCTAAACTTTCAACCGCAGGAACAATCACTCATTCCGCAGCGACTGCACCGGGTCCATCAGGGCCGATTTTACCGCGTGGTAACTGATTGTCAGAATCGTAATAGAAATAGCCATTAGCCCGGCCACTGCAAAAATCCACCAGCTGATTTCGGTTCGGTATACGTAATCTTCAAGCCACTTCTGCATCAGGTAGTAGGCAATCGGAATAGCCAAAATCAGCGAAATCGCAATCAGGCCCAGAAAATGACGGGTAAGCAACTGGAATATATTCTGCATCGAAGCACCGAGTACCTTCCGGATGCTCATTTCCTTGCTGCGCTGCTCCACCATAAAGGCAGAAAGCGCATACAGACCCAGACAGGCCACCAAAATGGCCAGGATGGCAAAACTGGTGAAGATGCGCTTCACCCGCTGCACGTTTTCGTACATGCTGGCATACGACTGATCCATGAAGGCATACCGGAACGCCAGGCTGGGCGCAAATTCCTTCCACTTGACCTCCAGCGCAGCCAGTAGCTGCGGCATGTCTCCGGTATTGGCTTTGACCGTCGTGATGCTGGGGCTGGTATAGTAAAACAGGGCCAGCGGTTCAATTTTTTCCTGCATGGTACGGAAGTTAAAATCCTCGACCACGCCGATAATTTCGTACTTATCGCCGAAGCGCAACAGATTCTTACCCACCGGATTGTCCATATTTAATTTTTCCGCCATCGTCTGGTTAATGATCGTAGTCTGTCGGTCGGTCGGGCGGTCTTTTGAGAAATTCCGGCCCTGGACCAGTTTCATCCCCAGAGTTGACAGATAGTCTTCGTCCACATCCCAGGCCTGTCCCGGAATCCCCCGATCGTCCTTCCCCTTATCTTCCCCATAGAAAGTATTGCCATTGCGTTTGGTACCTTCAATGGGCAGAAAATCACTGACGCTGGCGTTCTCTACGCCCGTGATGCTTTTGAGTTCCGCTTTGAATGTTTCCAATTTTTCGCCCAGCATGTTAGTACCAAATATCTCGATCACCTGGCTACGGTCGTACCCTACCTTCTGGGTAAGGATGTAGTCCATCTGTTGATTGATGATGAGAGTACCCACGATCAGAATGATCGATACGGTGAATTGAAATACCACTAAACTACCACGCAGCCCCGATGAGCGGGTTCCCTTGCTGATTTTTCCTTTTAGCACTTGTATAGGGTTGAAACCCGAAAGGTAAAAAGCCGGATAGGTACCTGCCACCAATCCGATCAGGAGCGCAGCACCCAATAGGACCGGAACAAACCATACCATCTGCCAGGGGAAGGTAAGTTCTTTTCCTGCCAGGCTATTAAAGTACGGCAGTAGCAATGCAGCCAGCGCGATACCGAGAATAAACGCGATTGCGGTGATAAGGATGGATTCGGTCAGGAACTGCCCAATAAGCGCACCGCGCTCGGAACCAACTACCTTGCGCAGACCTACTTCCAGCGCGCGGTTGGCAGACTGGGCCGTAGAAAGATTAATGAAGTTGATGCAGGCAATCACAAGAATAAAAAGGGCTACCGCGCCAAACAACCATACAAACCGGATATCTCCCCGCCTGTGGTAATCGTCTATATCGCTGGAATGTAAGTGAATCTGTGAGAGTGGCTGCAGGTGCAAATTCGCATCTTTTTCTACTGCTTTGGCCAGTGTAGGATCGAAATCCCTGAAGGCAGGAACCAGGTATTTGGACAGGATCGTGCGCGCAATTTTCTTTTCCGTGGCGGCCGCGTCTACATCAGGTTTTAGCTGAATATAGGTGAAATAATTGGTCTGAATCCAGCGGGTTTGCTCTCCCTCACCGAATTCTTTTCCTGCCAGGGTAAGAAAGAAATCGTAGTCCAGATGGGAGTTGTCGGGCAAATCCTTAAGTACCCCGCTGATACGATACGGATTTTTTTCATCGCCGTTCAGGTAGATGTATTTTCCAACCGCATTCTGATTCTTGAAGTACTTTTTTGCCTTTCTTTCAGTAATCACCACGGTATTGGGTTCCTTGAGAGCGGTTTTGACATCACCTTCTATTGTGGGAAACTGGTACATGTCCAGAATCGACTGATCGGCGTAGGCAAATCCTTCTTCATGGTGCTGCATGGATTCGCCTTCCAGGCGAATCTCGTTGGTACCTGCGCCATAAAACAGCGGATTGTCCAGGATTCGTCCCGTTCTTTCTACCTCACCGAAATCCTTTGCCACCGTGGCGGCCATGTTGGCCGAGGTAAAAGCGCCCTTTTTTTCCACTCCGTCTATCGGAAAGGACAGGTAAATACGATAGATGTTTTCCCCGTCAGGTACCTGCCTGTCGTAGCTGGTTTCGTGGAAAAGATAAAGGGTGATCAGCAGGCAGGCCGCCACGCCAATACTGAGTCCGGCGACGTTGATCAGGGAAAAAATCTTGTTGCGGGTGATTTTCCGCCAAGCAATTTTGAGGTAGTTACGAAGCATGGCTGTTTTTTTTTGAAAAAAAGAAATCGATATGTATTACCCCGAATCAAATCTCGAAACGGGAATCAATGCGCCCAAGGCTCACCAGCGGATTATCAGCAAGCTGACCGCTAGCTTAGGCCACGTATTCTATCACCAGCACGAAATCGCGCTCGAACCCTTGCCCGAAACCCAGATAGACTGGGGGCAGACCAGCCCGGTGCCGGATATTCTGCTGTACGACAATGAATCTTACCGCACACCCATCATCATCGATATCTGTCACCCTGACGGCTTCAAAAATGACCTTCGGAAAATCACCCGCCTGATCGAGGAAAATGATTATGGCATCGAGGAAGGCTTCATCTACGATTACGTCCGGGGCATTTGGGCCAAGTACCAAAAGGGTGTCGGTCAGGTTTTCGAAGACAATTCTTATTCTTCCATTCTCGATATCGACTTTGCCACCCTGATCTGAATTATTCACTCCTCAGACTCTTCACTGGGTTCATCAGCGCGGCTTTAATTGCCTGGAAACTCACCGTCAAAAGCGTGATGACCAATGCTCCCGTACCGGCTGCGGCGAAGACCCACCATGATAAATCGGTGCGGTAGTTGTATTTCTGCAGCCAGCCATCCATAAAGTACCAGGCCAGCGGCGCGGCAATCAACAGGGCAATGAGCACCAGAAAAACAAAATCCTTGGAAAGCAGCCGCCACAGACTGATCACACTGGCACCAAGTACCTTGCGCACGCCGATTTCCTTGGTGCGCTGCTCGGCGACGTAGGACGCCAGGCCGAACAATCCCAGGCAGCTGATCAATATCGCCAGCCCGGTGAAAACACCCGCCAGCTTGCCCACACGCTCCTCTGAAGCAAACTTGGCGGCGTATTGCTCATCCACAAACTGGTACTCAAATGGCAGGTCGGGGAAGTTTTTCTTATAGATACTTTCGACGGTGGCGATGGATTGGCTGGCGCTCTGGGTGGGATTCAGCCTCAGATTGTAGTAGCTGGCATTATTGTACTTGTCAAACACGTACATCGACTGCTTCACGGGTTCGTAGGGCGACTGCATGATCATATCGTCGATGACGCCAATGACGGTCAGCGGCGGATTGGGATCTTCCTCGTCGTCGTCGCGGATAATCTTACCAATGGGATCTTTCAGCCCCATGTACTTCACGGCACTTTTGTTCAGAATCACGGCATTAGAATCGGAAGCAATCTCCCGCGAGAAATCGCGCCCGGCGATGATTTTCAGGCCCAATGACTTGACATATTCCGGCGAAACTTCCGTCCAGGCCAAATCTTCCTGAAATCCTTCGGGCTTGCCTTCCCAAAGGAACCCGGAACGGTTGGAGTATACGGCAGTTGTCGGACTACTGGCCGAGGACATCTCAACGACTGCCCCCGAGTTGATAAATTCCTGGCGGAGAAAGTCGAATTTTCCGTCGAAACTACCCCGACTCAGAGGAATTTGGACCAATCCTTCGCGATCATAACCGATAGGGCGGTTCTTGGAATACTGGATTTGTCGGAACACGATAATGGTACCAATAATCAAAGCCACCGAAACGGTGAATTGCATCACCACCAGCACTTTGCGGGGTAGCGCGGCGTAACGCCCCACCCGGAAGGTACCTTTCAGTACTTTTACCGGTTGAAACGAAGAAAGGTAAAGGGCGGGATAGCTGCCGGAAAGCAAGGCGGTAAAAAGGATGAACAACAAAGATGCTGCCCAGAAATAGCCGTTGGTCCAGGGGAATTCTATTTTTTTGTCGGCTAATGTGTTGAAAGACGGCAGCGCAATCAATACCAGAATCATGGCCACGACAAAGGCCATCCCAACTACCAGGAACGACTCGCTCAGAAACTGGGTAATGAGTTGAGCTCTGATCGAACCTACCGATTTTCTGATCCCGACTTCCTTAGCGCGTTTCTCGGAACGGGCCGTGCTCAGATTCATAAAATTGATGCACGCCAGCAGCAGCACAAATGTGCCGATAATCCCGAACAGCCACACGTTTTCGATGCGTCCGCCCGTCTGCACGCCATTTTCAAAACTGGCTTTCAGGTGCCAGTCGTTCATGGGTAACAGAAATATCTCCGGCTTATGCTGCGTGACGTCCTCGTCGGCTGCCTTCATCTTGACATCCCTGATTTTGTCCGACACTTGCTCCATCGTGGTGTTGTCGGCGATTTGGGCGTATAGCTGAAAAGAATTATTACCCCATTGGTCTGCCGCGCGCTTTATCCATTCCGTGCTGGTCACAAGTTGATCCCAGGGTATGATGTAGGTCGTTTTGCTGAAATCGTTGTTGGCAGGAATATCGGCGTACACGCCCGTTACTTTCAGGTTGTGCTCGTTGTTGAGTTTTACAATTTTGCCCAACGCTTCTTCATTGCCAAAAAGTGCTTTTGCCGTACTTTCCGCCAGCAGAATGGAGTTGGTTTCTTTCAGGCCTTCTTTCTGGCCCTCCAGCATTTCCAGCCCCAGCATTTCGGGTGCACCCGGCTGCATGAAATTGCCTTCTTTTGCCATTTTCTTTTCTCCATGCGCCAGAATGTTGCGGACCCGCCAGCTACTCATCACCAGGTGCTTGAAATTATCGCCGTAACCGTCCCGAAGGGCCATTTCCAGCGGCCGGGGAATGGCGGGCCCGGTGCCGATTTTCCCGTTGAAGGTCTGGCTTTGGTACACCTGCGCGATGCGGTCGTGGTTTTTGTGGTAATGGTCAAACGTCAGTTCGTCGTTCATCCACAGGCCGATCATG